>NZ_DAHVYG010000036.1 GCF_027327745.1 Geobacter sp. | reverse complement strand
GGAGGCGCGTACCCCGGCAGACAAACGTAAGTATTGAGCATTTCCCCCCGTTGTGGTACCGTTTCCCGTTACTTTTGTTCCAATCTACCCTTCGACAGGAGATTAGTTAATGTTCGGAACCATCGTCAAGAAGATCGTCGGCAGCAAGAACGAGCGCGAGCTGAAGCGCCTCTGGCCGGTCGTGGAGAAGATCAACGGTCTGGAGCCGCAGTTCGCGAAACTCAACGACGATCAGCTTCGCAATAAGACCTTCGAATTCAAGGAGCGTTACGCCAAGGGGGAACCCCTCGACTCGATCCTCCCCGAGGCCTTCGCCGCCTGCCGCGAGGCGGGGAAACGCGTCCACAACATGCGTCACTTCGACGTGCAGCTCATCGGCGGCATGGTCCTCCACCAGGGGAAGATCGCCGAGATGAAGACCGGTGAAGGGAAGACCCTCGTGGCGACCCTCCCCGCCTACCTCAACGCCCTGACCGGCAAAGGGGTCCACGTCGTCACGGTGAACGACTACCTTGCCAAGCGGGACTCCGAGTGGATGGGGATGATCTACAACTTCCTCGGCCTCTCGGTGGGGGTCATCGTCCACGGTCTCGACGACGAGGAGCGCCGCGCCGCCTACGGCGCCGACATCACCTACGGCACCAACAACGAGTTCGGCTTCGACTACCTGCGGGACAACATGAAGTTCTCCCTCGACGACTACGTGCAGCGTCCCTTCCACCACGCCATCGTCGACGAGGTGGACTCGATCCTCATCGACGAGGCCCGCACCCCCCTCATCATCTCCGGCCCGACGGAGGAGTCCACCGACAAGTACTACGTCATCGACCGGATCATCCCGAACCTGAAAAAGGGGGAGGTGAAGGAGGAGGAGGCGAACACCCTCTCCGGCAAGCGCAAGGTCTACACCGGCGACTTCACGGTGGACGAGAAGGCCCGTTCCGCCACCCTCACGGAGGAAGGGGTGCTCAAGGTCGAGAAGCTCCTCAAGATCGACAACCTCTACGATCCGCGCAACATGGAGATCCTCCACCACGTGCAGCAGGCCCTGCGGGCCCACGCCCTCTACAGGCGGGACGTGGATTACGTGGTGAAGGACGGCGAGGTGCTCATCGTCGACGAGTTCACCGGTCGCCTCATGCCGGGCCGGCGCTGGTCCGACGGCCTCCACCAGGCGATAGAGGCGAAGGAAGGGGTGGAGATCGAGAACGAGAACCAGACCCTGGCCACCATCACTTTCCAGAACTACTTCCGGATGTACGAGAAGCTCTCGGGGATGACCGGTACCGCCGACACCGAGGCCGAGGAGTTCCACAAGATGTACAAGCTCGACGTCGTGGTCATCCCGACCAACCGGCCGCTCCTCCGCCCCGACTTCCCCGATGTCATCTACAAGACCGAGATGGAGAAATTCAGCGCAGTCATCGAGGAGATCAGGGAATGCCACGCCAAGGGACAGCCGGTGCTGGTCGGCACGATCTCCATCGAGAAGTCGGAAGTCCTCTCCGAAATGCTCCGCAGGCAGGGAATCCCGCACAACGTTCTGAACGCCAAGCAGCACGAGAAGGAGGCGGAGATCGTCGCCCAGGCGGGACGCAAGGGGATGCTGACCATAGCCACCAACATGGCGGGACGTGGTACCGACATTCTCCTCGGCGGCAATCCCGACAGCCTGGCCAAGCAGTGGCGCCGGGCCAACCCGGAGGCGGGCGACGGGGAGTACGCGGCGGTCCTGGCGCGGTTCAAGGAGGAGAGCGCCAGGGAGCACGACGAGGTGGTGAAGCTCGGCGGCCTCCACATCCTCGGTACCGAGCGCCACGAGTCGCGGCGGATCGACAACCAGCTCCGGGGGCGCTCCGGCCGCCAGGGGGACCCGGGATCGTCCCGCTTCTACCTCTCACTCCAGGATGACCTGCTGCGGATCTTCGGTTCCGAGCGGGTCGCCAAGATCATGGATTTCCTCAAGATCGAAGAGGGGGAGGCGATCACCCACGGGATGATCACCAAGGCGATCGAGAATGCCCAGAAGAAGGTCGAGGCCCACAACTTCGACATCCGCAAGCACCTCATCGAGTACGACGACGTCATGAACAAGCAGCGCGAGGTGATCTACACCCAGCGCCGCGAGATTCTGGGGGGCGATGATATCCGGGGGCACTTCACCCAGATGCTCGACGACACCATCGAGGATGTTGCCGCCGCCTACGCCATCGACAAGGTCTCGGCCCACGAGTGGGATTGGCAGGCGATCGGCGAGGCGATCTACAAGGTCTTCAGCATCCAGCTTGACGTCCCGGCAGAGACCATGGAGCGGCTCTCTCCCGAGAGCTTCCGGACCCTGCTCAGGGAGAACGTCCACCGACTCTTCGACGAGAAACTTCAGTCCTTCGGCGACGAGCTCATGGACCACCTCATCAAGGTGATCATGCTCCAGACCATCGACAGCCAGTGGAAGGACCATCTCCTCTCCATCGACCACCTGAAGGAGGGGATCGGCCTGCGGGGCTACGGCCAGAAGGACCCCAAGCAGGAGTACAAGAAAGAAGCCTACGAGCTCTTCATGGCTCTGATGGCGCGCATCGCCGAGGAGACCGTCGAGAAGATCTTCTGGGTCCAGATCGCCCGCGAGGAGGATGTGGAGCAGATGGAGGAAGAGCTGCCGAAACAGCAGCCGAAGAAGATGGTCTTCAACCTCGGCGAGGAGCCTGCCGCCGCGCCCCAGCCCGTGAAGAGCAAGAAGACCGCCGGCCGCAACGACCCGTGCCCCTGCGGCAGCGGCAAGAAGTACAAGAAGTGCTGCGGAAAATAATCTGTGTCTTGTAGGGGCGGCCCCGTGTGGCCGCCCAGGGGCAACCACATGGGGTTGCCCCTACATGGAGAGGCATCATGAACATCAAAGGCTTTCAGTTCTCCGCCGTGGAGGCGGCCATCAAGAAGCCGGGCCGGCTCGACCTGGCGCTGATCTTTTCAGAAACGCCGGCCGCCGTGGCGGCGGTCTATACCACCAACAAGGTGAAGGCGGCGCCGGTGCTGATCGACATGGAGCGGAGCCGGGACGGTTCCTGTCAGGCGATTGTCGTGAACAGCGGCAATGCCAACGCCTGTACCGGCCCGCGGGGGATGGACGACGCACGGGAGACCACCAGGCTGGTGGCCGAGGGGCTCGGGGTCCCCGACGAGGCGGTGCTCGTCTCCTCCACCGGTGTCATCGGCGTGCCGCTTCCGATGGAGCGGATCCGGAGAGGGATACGCCCCTTGGTGGATGGGATCTCTGGCGGTACCCTGGATGGCGTGGCCCGCGCCATCATGACCACCGACACGTTCCCCAAGCTGGAGAGCCGGAAGGGGAGCGCCGGCGTGAAGGAGTACACCATCGCCGGCATCGCCAAGGGGGCCGGGATGATCATGCCGAACATGGCCACCATGCTCGCCTTCATCGTCACTGATGCGGCGGTGGATCCGGCGTGGCTCCGGACGGTGTTCGCCGCCGGCGTCGAGCGCTCCTTCAACGCCATCACCGTAGACGGCGATACCTCCACCAACGATACCGCCATCATCATGGCGAACGGCGCGGCAGGCAACCCTCCCCTTACCGGCACCGCCGACGGGGCCGCCGACTTCGTCCGACTGCTCGACGAGGTGCTCCTGGCGCTGGCGAAGCTCATCGTCAGGGACGGAGAGGGGGCGACCAAGTTCGTGGAGATCACCGTGCTGGGGGCGCGCTCCGACGCTGACGCCAAACGGGCGGCCATGGCGGTTGCCAACTCGTGCCTCGTGAAGACCGCCTTCTTCGGCCAGGACGCCAACTGGGGCAGGATCTTCGCGGCGGTGGGGTATTCCGGCGCCGATGTGGAGCCGGAGCGGGCGGAACTCTTCTTCGACGGTGTCCGGATGGTGAAGAACGGTATCTTTGCCGGCGGCGATGCCGAGGCGCGAGGTACGGAGGTCCTGAAGCAGAAGGAGTTCACGGTCGTCGTAGACCTCCACCTCGGTGGCGGCACCGCCACGGTCTATACCTCGGACCTTTCGTACGACTACGTAAAGATCAATGCCGACTACCGGACCTGATTCGTGAGGAGTGTGGAGTGAGGAGTGAAAATAATCCCGGCTTGAGCCGCATGCGGGAGGTGAAATCGATGGGTAGGCTGCTCGCTTGTCTGGTGGTGCTTGTTCTGTTTACTTGCGGTGCGACGCGCGTTTTCGGGGCCGACCTGAGGATCACGGAAATGGCGGTCACCACCAAGATCGTCCGGAACAATCCGATCGATTCGGTGAAACGGATATCGTCAACATCGGTGAAGGCCCTCTACTGTTTTACCCGCCTCGTGAACCCTTCCCAGCAGGATACCGCCATCAGGCATGTCTGGTACAGGAACGGCGCGGTGGTCGGCGAGCAGGAGCTCAAGGTGAAGGGAGAGAAGTGGCGGACCTGGAGCAAACGCCCCATCGACCGGGAATCGGTGGGGAAGTGGCGGGTTGAGGCCCTCGACGCCGGGGGAAAGCTTCTGAAGGCGGTGGAATTCAAGATCAACTGAGGGGGGCTCTGCTCCCCTTTTCCATTTGTGCGGCCCGGCTTTTGCAGTCCTTTCCAGGTAACCGCAAAAGTCCGGGGCCTCCTCCCCGCGCGAAGATGGTGTAATGCCAGTGAGACACGGAAAACTTCTCGTCATACTCTGCGTGCTGCTCAGTTCGCTGACGGTTTTCGCCGGCGATGTGCCGCTCGTCGTCACCTCCGAAAAGGCGGGGCTCATCGGGGCGATCGTGGAAAAGGCGATGGCGGACGGGCTTGTTGCCGGAGGGGTCGTGCTCGTCGGCAACCGTACCGGGGTCGTCTACGAAACCGCTTTCGGCCGGACCGCGGGAACACCCGACGCGCCCCCCGTCACCAGTGATACGCTCTTCGACGTCGCCTCCCTTACCAAGGTCATTGCCACGACACCCGCCGTCATGAAGCTGGCGGAGGAGGGGAAGGTGAGTCTCGTCGACCCCGTCGGCCGATGGTTTCCCGAGTTCGCCGGCAAGGGGAAGGACGAGGTGCTCGTGGTCAATCTCCTGACACACACCTCGGGGCTTGACGATTTTCCCCTCTCTCCCCGTGCGCCCCTGCAAAGTGCCATCGAGGGAGCCGCTGCCCAGAAACTGAAGGGGGAGCCGGGGCATCGCTTCAGATACGCGGACATCAATTTCATCCTTCTGGCCGAGCTGGTGCGGCGGGCTTCGGGGGTCCCCCTCGACAGGTACGCATCTGCCTCCTTCTACGCGCCGCTCGGCATGTGGGACACCTGTTTCAATCCGGGCTCCGGGACAGTCGGCCGGTGTGCGGCAACCCTCGACAGCGCGGGGTTGCCGCAGTTCGGGAAGGTCCAGGACCCTTTGGCCCGGCTCCTCGACGGTGTAGCCGGACACGCGGGGCTCTTTTCCACGGCCGGAGACCTGGCGGTGTATTGCCGGATGATCCTGAATGGAGGAATGCTCAACGGCCAGCGGGTGCTGGAGTCGCGCACCGTCGCCCAGATGACGGCCCCCTATTTTTCCCGCGGAGGGAAGGTGGCGCGGGGGCTTGGCTGGGATATCTCTTCTCCGTACTCATCGCCGCGCGGCAACGGTTTCTCCGAGTATTCGTTCGGCCACACCGGCTATTCGGGTGGATCGGTATGGCTCGATCCGGAGAGTGGTTCCTATGTCATTTTCCTCTCCGCGCGCCTCGATTACCGGCATACCCGCGCCTTCAGCAAGTTGCGCAGCGACATCTCCACCCTTGCGTTCGAGATGCTGGAGCCGACTCTCCATGCGCGCGCCATGGAGGGTGGTGGGACCCCTTCGCCGTTCCGGTAAATATCTTGACACCCTTGGGGTCTTATGCTAGCTTTTCCCGCGATTGTCCGCGGTTTGAGACTGTTTTGAACGGGCCGCAGACCCCCCGCCTGAGGAGGATTTCATGGGCAGCAGGCTTCTCCTTGCCGACGACAGCATTACCATTCAGAAGGTCGTAGGGATCATCTTCGCCAATGAGGATTATGAGCTGACCGTCGTCGACAACGGTGACGCCGCTGTGGAAAAGGCCCGCGAGGTCCGCCCCGATGTGATGCTGGTGGATGCGGTCATGCCCGGAAAAAGCGGTTACGAGGTCTGCGCGGCGGTCCGCAGGGATCCCCTCCTGAAGGATGTCCCGATTCTCCTGATGACCGGTGCCTTCGAGCCCTTCGACGAGGAGAAGGCCCGCGAAAGCGGGGCTGACGACTTCATCTCCAAGCCTTTCGAATCCCAGCAGCTTGTCGACAGGGTAAAGAGCCTTATGGCGCTTCGCGCGTCGCGGCCGGAAGCGCCGGCGGCAGAGGCTGCTCCGGAGGCCCCGGGCGAGGAGCTCTTTACGCTCGATCTTGAAACGCCGCTTCCGGTGCCCGAAGAGCCCGTCGCCCCTGTCACCCCCTTTGCCGAGCCGCTCTTCGAGACCCCTGCCGCCCCGGAGTCGGCGTTTTTCGCCGAGCTTGAGGAAGTTTCTCCTGCCGACGACCTCTGGGGTGCTTTTGAACTCGTGGAAGAGGTTGTTGAGGAGGAAGCAGGGGGAGGGGTCGAGACTGAGGTCGGGATCGAAGCCTCACTGCCTGCCCCCGGGCCCATAGGGGAGGTCTCTTCCGGTGCTCCGGCGGTCGCCCCGGCCGGGACCGTGGAGTTCGGCATCCCGGCCGAAGAAGAGTTCGTCTTCGGTGTCGAGGAGGAGCCCGCCGCGCCGTCATCCCCCGCTGTGGAACAGTTCGAGGCGCTTTCCGTCGATACCTTCTCGTTCGAATCCGTTTCCGCCCCCCCCGCGGAGCCCTTCGCGTTCGGGATGGAGGAGGCGGCCGCACCGGCCGCGGAAGAGCCGGCAGGCGGCGAGGCTTTCGTCCCCCTGTTCGGGGAGCCGGCCCTGCCGGAGGTCGAACAGCAGGTCGCACCCGAGGAGGAGTATGTACCGGCGGCGGAGGCGATCGCTTCCCCCGCCGCTGCGGCCCCCTCCGGGCCTGCCGAGGCGCCCGGCGGGACCATCACCCTTACCGAGGAGCAGCTCTCGGCGGCCATCTCCCGGATCTCCCGGGAAATCATCGAGAGGATCGCCTGGGAGGTAGTTCCCGATCTTGCGGAGACGCTCATCAAGGAAGAGATCCGCAAGATCAAGGAAGGGAGCTAGCGCCGGCCACAGGCGGCTGGAGAACGGCTGGAACCGGCTGATTTCGAATGGGGATGCTTCATCCCCATTTTTATTTTGAAAAGCAAGAGGATACCCCAATGGCAGACAAGGAACTTGCCAAGGTCTATGAACCGCAGGCCGTTGAAGAAAAGTGGTACGCAACGTGGGAACGGGAGGGATACTTCCACGCAGAGGCGACGAGCGACAAGCCCGCCTACAGTATCGTCATCCCTCCGCCGAACGTCACCGGGGCGCTGCACATGGGGCATGCCCTAAACAACACGCTGCAGGATATCCTCTGTCGCTGGAAACGGATGAGCGGCTGCAATGTCCTCTGGATGCCCGGTACCGACCACGCCGGCATCGCGACCCAGAACGTGGTGGAGCGCCAGTTGGCCGGCGAGGGGAGGGACCGTCACGAGCTGGGCCGGGCGGCATTCATCGACCGGGTCTGGAAATGGAAGGGGGAATCCGGGGGGCAGATCATCGGGCAGCTGAAGCGCCTCGGCGCCTCCTGCGACTGGGAGCGGGAGCGCTTCACCATGGACGAAGGGCTCTCCCGGGCGGTGCGGGAGGTCTTCGTCCGCCTCTACGAGGAGGGGCTCATCTATCGGGACAACCGGCTCATCAACTGGTGCCCCCGCTGCCACACGGCCCTCTCCGACATCGAGGTGGAGCACGAGGAGAAGGCCGGCCACCTCTGGCACATCCGCTATCCCGTGGCTGAGGAGCCGGCGCGCTTCGTGGTGGTGGCCACCACCCGTCCCGAGACGATGCTCGGCGACACCGCCGTGGCGGTCCACCCCGAGGACGGGCGCTACGCCGACCTGGTAGGGAAAACGGTGCTGCTGCCGCTGGTGAACCGGAAGATTCCGGTGGTGGCCGACGACTACGTCGACCGCGAGTTCGGCACCGGCGTGGTGAAGATCACCCCCGCCCACGACTTCAACGACTTCGAGGTCGGCAAGCGCCACAACCTGGACCGGATCAACATCTTCGACGAGTCGGGTTTCATCAACGCCGCCGGCCACCAGTACGAGGGACTCGACCGCTTTGCCGCCCGGAAGAAGATCGTGGCGGACCTGGAGGAGCAGGGGCTCCTGGAAAAGATCGCCGACCACGCCCTGGCGGTCGGGGGCTGCTACCGTTGCAAGACGGTGGTGGAGCCCTACCTGTCGCTCCAGTGGTACGTGAACGTCGGCCCCCTGGCCAAGCGGGCCCTGGCCGCGGTGAAGGAGGGACGGACGCGGATCATCCCCCAGCAGTGGGAGAACACCTACTACGACTGGCTGGAGAATATCCGTGACTGGTGCATCTCGCGCCAGATCTGGTGGGGGCACCGGATCCCGGCCTGGTACTGCGACCACTGCGGCGAGACCACCGTCGCCAAGGTCGATCCCAGCGCCTGCTCCAAGTGCGGCAGTGCCAACATCCGCCAGGAGACAGATGTCCTCGACACCTGGTTCTCCTCGGCGCTCTGGCCCTTCTCCACCATGGGGTGGCCCGACCGGACGCCGGAGCTCGCCACGTTCTACCCCACCTCCTGCCTCGTGACCGGCTTCGACATCCTCTTCTTCTGGGTCGCCCGGATGATGATGATGGGGCTTCACTTCATGGACGAGGTGCCGTTTCGCGATGTCTACATCCACGCACTGGTGCGCGACGCCCAGGGACAGAGGATGAGCAAGTCCAAGGGGAACGTCATCGATCCCCTGACCGTCATCGACCAGTACGGCACCGACGCCTTCCGCTTCACCCTGGCCGCCTTCGCCGCCCAGGGGCGCGACATCAAGCTGGCCGAGGAGCGGATCGCCGGCTACCGGAACTTCGCCAACAAGATCTGGAACGCCTCCCGCTTCTGTCTCATGAATCTCGAAGGGTTCGATCCGGACGCCGTCGATCCGGCGACCCTCGAATTCTCCAACGCCGACCGCTGGATCCTCCACAGGTTCAACGCGGCGGCGACCGAGACCAGGGAGGCGCTGGAGGCCTACCGCTTCAACGACGCGGCCGGTGCCCTCTACCGCTTCACCTGGAGCGAGTTCTGCGACTGGTACATCGAGCTCGTGAAGGACGACCTCTACCGCGGCGACGCCTCGCGGCAGCAGTCGGCCCGCTACGTCCTCTGGCTGGTGCTGGAGCATCTTCTGCGCCTGCTCCACCCCTTCATGCCGTTCATAACCGAGGAGATCTGGCAGGCGCTCCCCGGGACGCGGCCGACGCCGACCATCATGACCGCTGCGTGGCCCGTGCCGAACCCGGCGTGGGATTTTGCCGATGGCGCCGCCGAGATGGAGCTCGTCATGGAGGTGATCCGGGGGATCCGGAATATCCGGGGGGAGATGGATGTGGCCCCTTCCCGGGAGATCGCGGTGATTCTGAACTGCGGTTCCGAGGCTAGCCTCCGGCTTCTCAGGAAGAACGAGGTATACGTCATGAGCCTCGCGCGGCTCTCGGACCTTGCCATCGGCACCGGGCTCGACAAGCCGGCCGACGCGGCGATTCAGGTGGCGGGTGACGTGGAGATCGCCGTCCCGCTCAAGGGGCTCGTGGACGTCGAGGAGGAGGAGAAACGGCTCCTCAAGGAGATCGGGAAGCTGGAGAAGGACGAGGAGTTCCTCGCGAAGAAACTCCGCAACCCATCCTTCGTGGAGCGCGCCCCTGCCGACGTGGTGGAGAAGGAGCGGGAGAAGCTCGCCGAGGCGCTCCAGAAAAAGCAGGTTCTGCAGGCGAGTCTCGAAAAGATCAGAAGGCTTCGATAGCCGGGGAGAACGCCGTTGATTGCAGGGTCAACGGCGTTTTTTGTATCTCTTTTCTTTGCGGAATGATTCTTGCTGCCCAAGGTGTTTCACGTTGCGATCAGAGGGTAAAGCGGGCAAAAGCCGGACAAGGAGTGACAGTTTCCGGCACCGGTAAAGACGCGGGAGTCCCATGGCGAATCTGAAGCGGTACAACGACGGACTTTTCAAGCTCGATCTCTGGATCAGGCGCCTGCTCGCCATGGGGGGATGGGATCTTCTCCATACGGCGCTCTGTGACGGGGCGTGCGAAATTGTCCGTGCGGAGACCGCCGTCTTTACCACCGTCGATCTCCCGGGGAGGAGCATTACCTACACCGCGGCCTCGGGGGAGTGGAACCACATGGTGAGCGGGGTGACCGAACCGCTCCGAAACGGAAGCCTCTGTGCATCCGTGGCCGGCTGCGGCACACCTCTTCGCATCGACCGCTTATCCTCCTCGGCCCGCGAAACCTGCGAACTCTTCAAGATCATGGAGATGGATACCGTCCTCCTCGTGCCGGTGTTCGAAGACGGCCGGGTCACCGGCTGCATCTCGGCGTTCCGGGTTGGCCACCCCTTCGACCAGATCGACGAACAGCTCCTTCAGCAGTATGCCCATTCGGCATCCATGGTGATCCGGAACTTCCGCCTGATGGAGGATCTGAGGCGTCACGCGGTGATGCTGGAGGAGGAGATCGCCGAGCGCTCCCGCGCCGAAGAGACGATCCGCCAGATGGCGTACTACGATTCCCTTACCGGCTTGCCCAACCGCCGCCTCTTCAATGACCGCCTCCAGCAGGCGATGGCCCTGGCCCAACGTCAGGAGCGGCCGCTGGCGGTCATGTTCCTCGATCTCGACCGTTTCAAGGTGATCAACGACACCCTCGGTCACGCCACCGGCGACAAGCTCCTTTCGGCGGTCGCCCGGCGGCTTCGCGAGTGCTGTCGCCGCGAGGGGGACACGGTGGCGCGCCAGGGCGGTGATGAATTCATCATCCTCCTCTCGCTCGTTTCCGACGCAAAAGACGCCGTGAAGGTCGCCCAGAAGATCATCAGGGGGTTTCAACGCCCCTTCGTTTTCGACGGCCACGAGCTGTTCGTCACCACAAGCATCGGCATCAGCCTCTATCCCCATGACGGCGACACCCCCGAGGCCCTCGTCAAGAACGCCGACTTCGCCATGTACCGGGCCAAGGAGCAGGGGCGCAACAACTGCCAGCTCTACGCCCCGGAGATGAACTCGCGGGCCTTCGACCGGCTCGCCATGGAAAACAGCCTCCGCAAGGCGCTGGAGCGCGAGGAGTTCATCCTCTACTACCAGCCGAAGGTGAACGTGGATCATGGCCAGATAGCCTCCATGGAGGCCCTTGTCCGCTGGCAGCATCCGAGTTTGGGGATCGTGCCGCCGGCGCGGTTCATCCCCCTTGCCGAGGAGACGGGGCTGATCGTTCCCCTCGGGGAGTGGGTCCTGCGGACCGCCTGCCGCCAGAACCGCCTCTGGCAGGATGAGGGGTACCCCCCGATGCAGATCGCCGTGAACCTCTCCCCGCGCCAACTGCAGCAGGGGGACCTGGTGGCGACGGTGCGGGGGGCGCTGCAGGAGTCGGGGCTCGATCCCCGCTGGCTCGTCCTGGAGGTGACCGAGAGCATCATGATGGACTGTGCCGAGAGCACCATCGAAGCCTTCCGGGCCCTGGAACGGATGGGGGTGCAGATCGCCATCGACGACTTCGGCACCGGCTACTCCTCCTTCCACTACCTGAAGAAGTTCCCGGTCCATGCCCTGAAAATCGACCGTTCCTTCGTGCGCGACATCACCTCCAGCTCGGGGGACGAGGCGATTGCCGGCGCGGTGATCACCATGGCCAGGGGGCTCAACCTCCGGGTGGTTGCCGAAGGGGTGGAAACGGTCGAGCAGTTGGAGGTGCTCCGTGCCCTCAACTGCCGGTACATGCAGGGGCATCTCTTCAGCAAACCGGCTCCCGCCGAGCAGCTCGTGCCGATGCTCGGCAATGTCGCCGGGGCCTGCCTCAACTTCGGGACCTGGTGCTGAGGGAAGTGAGGCGTGAGATGTGAGACGTGAGACGGGAGACGGGAGGAGAGGATGAGGAGAGAGCAGTGCCACAGATGACCCTTTTCGCGATTTTCGCCTTTGCGCTGGGCGCCGCGGTCGGTTCGTTTCTCAATGTCTGCATCTACCGGCTGCCGGCGGGGGAGTCGGTCGTCTCGCCTCCTTCCCGGTGCCCGGGGTGCGGGTCGAAAATCCGTCCCCGGGACAACGTTCCGGTCCTGAGCTGGCTGCTGCTGCGGGGCCGCTGCCGGGCCTGCGGCGGGAGGATCTCCGCCCGGTACCCGCTGGTGGAACTTCTGAACGGACTCCTCACCCTGGCCCTCTTCCTGAAGTTCGGTCCATCCCTCACGTTCCTCGTTCTCTTCGTCTTCTGCTCGGCGCTGGTGGCGATCACCTTCATCGATCTCGACCACCAGATCATCCCCGACGTGATCAGCCTCCCGGGGATCGCCGTCGGCTTCGCCTGCTCGTTCTTCCTTCCGTGGCTCGGCTGGAAGAGCTCCCTCATCGGGATCGTGGCCGGCGGGGGGAGCCTGCTCCTCGTCGCCTGGCTGTATGAGCTGTTTGCGAAAAAAGAAGGGATGGGTGGCGGGGACGTCAAGCTCCTCGCCATGATGGGGGCCTTTCTCGGCTGGCGGGCGGTGCCGTTCATCATCTTCGCCAGCTCCCTCATCGGTTCCATCATCGGGGTGACGCTCATGGTGGTGCAAAGGAAGGATGCCAAGCTCGCCATCCCCTTCGGTCCGTTTCTCGCGCTTGGGGCCGTTCTCTACATCTTCTTCGGCAAGACCATCATCCTCTGGTATCTGAACCTTGGCGCCCGCTAGGGGAGGCCTGCCATGAAGCAGTTCCGCTTCAGCCTCGGATTTCTCATACTCTCCTCGCTGTCGTTTCTCCTGGTCCTGACCTGGATCCTGCTGAGCGTCATCTCGTTCCGGACCGCCGAAAAGGACATCCTGCAGCAAAAGGGGGAGGAGGCGCGCCTTCTCCTCTCCGCCTTCGTCACTCTCCTTCCTCCCTCCCTTGCCGACACGCCGAAGTCGCCGGCTGCCGTGTTCGCCCAACGGCTCGCCCGGGAGAAGGAATTCATCGGCATCCTCGTGGTGGGGAAAGACGGTGCGCCGCTGTTCGAGCTCGGAGAACCGGCGGGGGTGGACCGATGGGTGCGGGAGGCCCTGGCCGGTGGCGATGGAGCGGTCTTCGTCGCCGAAGAGAGGGGACGCCTCTGCAGCTACGCGCCCGTGGTGCGAAACGGGACAGTGGTCGGCGCGTCGCGGCTTCTCTTTTCCCTGGCGGGCGAGAAGCGGCTCCTCAGCCAGTCGCGGCATCTCTTCCTTGCCTATTTCATCCTCGATTTCATCCTGCTTCTCGCCGTCGGCTCCTTTATCCTCTCCCGGTTCATCGTGACCCCGATCCGGAGGCTCCTTGCCGCCACGGAACGGCTGCGGGCGGGGGACTTCACCCATCGCGCCGTGGTTCCGGGGGGACGCGAGGTCGCGGAGCTGGCCGAGTCGTTTAATGCCATGGTGGAGGAATTGCGGACGAGCCGTGAAGACGCGGAGCGCTACGTCGCCTCCCTGGAGCGGGCGAACCGGGAGCTCCAGGTCGCCCGGGAGGAGACGATCCGCTCCGAGAAGATGGCATCGGTAGGGCTTCTCGCCGCCGGCACCGCCCACGAGGTCGGCACCCCCCTTGCCGCGATCATGGGGTATGCGGCGCTGTTGCGGGACGAACTGACCGGCCATCCGGAGGCGGAGGACTATCTGCGCCGCATCATCCAGGACGCCGAGCGGATCGACCGCATCGTCCGGGACCTCCTCGATTTTGCCCGCCCTGCCGCCAGCGCTGCGGAAGAGATCGACGTGGCCCCCCTCGTCTTCTCCACCGTGGAGATGCTTTCGCGGCAGGGTCTTTTCAAGCGGATCGAGGTCTCGGTGGATCTTCCGCCGGGGCTGCCGCGGCCGGTCGTCGATCCGCACCAGTTCCAGCAGGTGCTGATCAATCTCATCATCAATGCCCGCGATGCCATGCCCGATGGCGGGCGTCTGGCGATCCAGGCCCGCGAAGGAATGTTCAAGCCCCTCCCCGATCTCCCGTCTCTCTCGGCGCCACCTCCCGCCGTCGTGGGGCGGCGCCGGAGCGACTTCGGCGCTGCGTTCCAGACCCCCTTCGCACCGGGGGGGGCGGAGGTCCGGTGTATCCGGATCGAGGTGGCGGATACGGGCAGCGGCATTTCGCCCGAGAACCTGGGGCTGGTCTTCGATCCCTTCTTCACCACCAAGGAGCCGGGGCAGGGGACGGGGCTGGGCCTTGCCATTTCGGCGCGGCTCGTCGACTCCTTCGGCGGAAGGATCACGGTCGAAAGTGCCGCCGGCGCCGGTTCGCGCTTCACAGTCTGGCTTCCGGTTCCGCCGCAACGAGAACCCTGGGGGGAGGAGGAAGATGACTAGTCGCGTGCTCGTGGTGGACGACGAGGAAAACCTCCGCCACATGCTCCGGGTCATGCTCCGGAGAAACGGCTACGATGTCGACGAGGCGGCGGACGGAGAGACCGCCCTTTCCATGGCGGAGCGGATCCCCTACGACTTCATCCTCTGCGACATCAGGATGCCGGTGCTCGATGGCCCCGGTTTTCTCCGCAGCGCCCGGGAGAGGGGGCTCGCCGGCACTGTCATCATGATGTCGGCCTACGGCACCGTCGATACCGCCATCCACTGCATGAAGGAGGGGGCCTACGACTACGTCTCCAAGCCGTTCAAGACCGATGAAGTCCTTCTCGTCCTGAAAAAGGCGGAGGAGCGGGAGCGGCTGAAGAACGAGAACCGGCGGCTGCGCGAGGAAGTGGCGCGGGAGTACTCCTTTTCCAACATCGTCAGTCGCAGTGCCCGGATGCGGGAAGTCTTCCAGCTCATAGGGAAGGTGTCCGACGTCAAGAGCAGCGTCCTGATCCTCGGCGAATCGGGGACCGGCAAGGAGCTGGTGGCGCGGGCGATCCATTACAACGGCGCCCGCCGTGCCGCCCCCTTCGTGGCGGTGAACTGCGGGGCGATCCCCGAGAACCTTCTGGAATCGGAGCTGTTCGGACACGTGCGCGGTGCCTTCACCGACGCGGCCGCCGACCGGCGCGGCCTCTTCGAGGAGGCCCACGGTGGCACCCTCTTTCTGGACGAGATCGGCGAGATGCCCGTCTCTCTGCAGGTCAAGCTCCTGCGGGTGCTTCAGGAAGGCGAAGTCCGACGGCTCGGGGCCGCGAAGCCGACCCGCGTCGATGTGCGGGTCGTTTCCGCCACGGCGAAGGAGCTCCCGGCCGAAATCGCCGCCGGAAGGTTTCGGGAAGATCTCTACTTTCGTCTCAACGTTCTGAGCATCACCCTTCCGCCGCTACGGGAGCGGATCGAGGACGTACCGCTGCTGGTCGACCATTTCCTCGACAAGCACGGCAAGGAGCTGGGCAAGCCCGGGGTAAAGGCGACCCCCGAAGCCTTGAAGCTCTTCATGGGGTACGGCTGGCCGGGAAACGTGCGGGAGCTGGAGAACTGCATCGAGCGGGGGCTGATCCTGTGCGGCGGGGCCACCCTCGATGTCGCATCGCTTCCGCCGGTCATTCGATCTCAGCCTGCCCCGGCATCCGTTTTTTCGTCTTCCGATGACTCCCTGTCGATCAAGAGGGCGGAAGAACTTCTCGAACAGGAATACATCCGCCGCGCCCTGGAACGGACCGGCGGCAACCGCACCCACGCGGCCCGTCTCCTGGAAATCAGCCACCGGGCGCTTCTCTACAAGCTCAAGGAGTTCGGCATCGAATAGACGGTTGGCTGTAGTTAATAAAACAGTTGTAATTTAATGGAGGCTGTGCAATTATTGCGCGGCTTTTTTCATTTTCGCGTACAGGGAGGTGCGGGGAATGTGCGGAGCGCGCATTTCTTTCCCATTGACGGGAAACGGCCGCGAATCTGGTTTCACCCTGCTTGAGCTCATCATCGTCGTGGCGATCATCAGCGTCCTGAGCGCCATCGCGGTGCCGGCGTTCAGCAGTCTCTATGGCGACTACTGCCTCAAGGCGGCGGTGTGGGAGTTGAAGGATATGTTCAAGGACGCCAAGCTGCTGAGCATACAGGACAAGCCGTGCGCCATTACGTTCGATCCCGTTCATGGAAAGGCAACGCTTTACTCAGGCAGGGGGGATGACGATAAGTGGGATACAGGCGATGAACAGGTTGTCAGGGAAATGCGCCTTGCAAGCAAAGGAGGTGCTCTGAGTTTTGGGTACAGCAACCGGGGACCGGTCCGAAAACCGAACAAACTGGCAGATACGGATGACGGCATATCATTCGCAAACAACCGCTTTGCCAGTGAGGAAGGGGTGGTAGGGAGTTCGGGAAGCGTGTATATCCAGTCGGCTTCTTCTGGTGGGGCAATGGCCCTCACCTTTAACACAATGGATTTCAGCTGTACCGTCCGCAAATGGGATGGAAAGGACTGGGTGCCAATGTGACATAAATCGAGCTGTTGGGAAAAGGCTATGCAATTATTGCATAGCCTTTTTGTTCCTAATGATGATAGGGGGTAGGGATGTTCCGAAAATACGTAATGCAATTCAGTGATTGTGCGTATCGTCGCCTGTGCTCAGTGTAATGGCTTTAATATTGCATCATCTTATGCAGAAAAACCAAAGAGGCCCTGCACGCATGATTACTCGCATAGCAAACAACAAAGGGATCACCTTGATCGAAATGGTGGTTGTCGTCGGGATCATGGGCATTCTGGCCGGCATCGCCACGGTCATGTTCATGCGTGATCTACCCAAGTACCGGCTCAAGGATGCAACACGAGAGCTCTTCAACGACATCCAGTCGGCGCGGATTTACGCCGTGCGAAACGGTTTGCCCTGCACCATCCAGCAGTTTCCCGCGAGCAGCGACAGTTACCGGATCGTACAAAACGGATCGGTCCTGAAAAGCGTCGATCTCGGGGCGTTCAAGGGGGTTTCCTTTGGCAGCCTTAATTCTGCGGCACCGGCACCTGATTCGGGAACATTTGCCAGCGACCAGCTCGTGGTGCAGCCCAGCGGATTGGCCGCTACCGGGAGTTTCTACCTTAAGAGCGACAGCACTCCAGCCGACGGAAGGGAAATCGAGGTATCCGCCGCCGGACGGCCCAGAATCAAGTCGTGGACCGGAGCGGCATACAACTGAGAGGGGAATATGAAGGTGGTACCAGAGGTACAAGGCACGCTGCAGTCCGAGGAGGGGTTCACCCTCATGGAGGTGCTCGTGGCGATTGCGATCCTTGCCGTAGCCCTGTTGGGGACCGCTTCGATGCTGTTCAACGGTCTCGCCACCAGTGCCGGAAGCAACAACCGGTACGTCGCTTCGGCCACCATCCAGTCACGGGTGGAAAGTCTGCTGAAATCATCCTTTGCAGGGTTGACGAGCCAGTTGACACCTGTCCAGACAACGAGCAACGGCGTCACTTACAACACGAAGTGGCGGGTGACGTCGCTCTCGACGAATTCCGTGTTCATCAATATTTCGACGACCTGGACCGACAAGATTGGCTCCCACGGCATGGGATTCCAGTTGGTCAGGTCCCGCTGAGGTTTGGTATGGAGGCAATACGCACCAATGATACCCGGGGATTCACCCTCGTTGAGTTGCTGGTTGTGATGGTCGTTGCGGGACTCGTCATGATGGCGGCAGTAACCACCTTCATTGTCCAGAACAAGATTGCGAATATCCAGACCGCCTCGAGTGATGTCCAGATCAGCGGACAGATAGCGATGGACCTGCTGGAGCGGGATATCCGGATGGGAGGGTATGGGGTCAACAAGGCGACCGCCATTACAGCGCAAGACAATGCCGGGGATACGGACCCGCTTAGAAGTAAAGGGACCGACGCGATCCAGATCCGCTACTCCACGGCCGCGACCCCTGGTACTCGGGGGTCCCGCGACTTCACGTACTACGTCGCCAAGACCGGCGAAGGGTTGGTGAGACTGGATAATCTCGGCGGCACGACCGACGTCATCGCTTCAAACGTCGAGGACGTGCAGGCCACGGTCACCCCTGATGTGCCGGTAAGCGGTGCCATGCAGGTAGTACTGAACCTCATGGTCCGGTCGGTG
Source organism: Geobacter sp. (assembly GCF_027327745.1). Taxonomy (GTDB): domain Bacteria; phylum Desulfobacterota; class Desulfuromonadia; order Geobacterales; family Geobacteraceae; genus Geobacter. Next base: position 10,525 of record NZ_DAHVYG010000036.1, on the reverse strand, counting down.
GCCAAGGACCCGAGCTATACCACCGCCCCCCCCCAGATAGGAAACGGCATCGTGCGGGATGCCGACGGTTTCCGGCGCAGGGTCTACAACTCTACGATCAACCCTCGTAACTATTTCGGGAGTTGAGGATGGGAGGCCGAGGCATGATTCCACGGATACAGGAAAACGGCTGCCGACCGTGCCGGCGGACCCGAGACGAAGCCGGCTTTGCCCTGGTGACGGTCCTTACGTTCACGGCAGTCCTCATGGCTGTCATGACGATGATGCTCAACACGACCATGATCGAAACCCTGCTGTCGGGAGCGAGCACGGTCAGCAAGAAGACCCTTGCCGCCGCCGACTCCGGTGTCGAGTACGTCCGGGGGACCTTCGTCCTCATCGGCAGTTCGTTTCCCTCCTCTTCGTCGACCGGAAACTACACCTCAGCGGTCCAGGCTCAACTCCCCTCCTCGTTGGGGCAGAAGATCACCTTTCTCAATATGTCGTCAATGGGGGCCGATTCTTCCCTGCTTGCGGGAAGCGGTTTCAGCGCCAAGTATGTTTCGACGAGTTCGGGGGGAGGGGCTTTGAAACTGACCCCCTACCGGAGCAGGACCACGTCCAATGCCGTGATCGGCACCTCGCGAAAAACGGTGGAGTTCGAAGGGTACAACCTTGCCCCCTGATACGGATGCATTAGCGGCAGGTAAACAGGAGATGTGACGGACCTCTTTCCCGGGCAGTGCTCCATGCAACCGGAGGCTCAAAATGATAACCAGTAAATTGTTCAGGAAGGTTTTGCGGGCGACGGTCGTGCCGGCTTTGGTTGCCCACCTCGTTTCGCTTTCCGGGGTGGCGCGGGCCGACGACACGGAGATCTATTCCGCCGGCGCCACCACGAAGCCGATGGTCATGATCATCATGGATAACTCCGGCAGCATGGGGGACCCGGTTCCCTATGACAGCGTGACAACTTACGCGGGGAGCTACGCCCGCGACACCGTCTACCAGTATACCTGCACCGCCTGGAACAAGCGGGGGCGGTGCACTGCCACTCAGTGGCAAGTGTATGCCGGAGCCTTTACCGACCAGGTAAACCGGGATGGCGGCATTGACATTGCCGGCCAGGACGGCATCGATGACAGCAACACCAGTCTCAAGACCGGCAACCGCCTCAATTACGAAGCAACGCCCGTTACCAGCAAGATGAGCACCGCCAAGGGGGTCCTCAACAACCTGGTCGATCTCATGTACAACGACGTCGATTTCGGCTTCATGAAGTTCAATACGGAAGACGGGGGAAACGTCATCTCCAAGATCGGGGCGACCCAGACCGCCATGCACGGCCAGATCAGTGCTATAAACGCCACGACCTGGACCCCCCTTGCCGAGGCGCTGACCGATGCCGGCAAGTATTTTGAGGATACCTACACCGGTCAGTACAGTCCCTGGAACGCGAACAACTGGTGCCAGAAGGCCTTCGTGATCATCGTCACCGACGGGGAGCCGACCCACGATACCGACGCCACGATCATCGGCCATTTTCTCGACCGGGGGCAGACGGGGATCACCGATTCAAACCGGGGACAGAAGTGGGACCAGGACGGCGACTACTACAAGCACAGCTCCAACGTCAACGATGCGCTCAACAACGACGTCTGGGTCGCCGACGACACTTACAGCGACACCGTTCCCCAGACGTTCCTCGACGACGTGGCAAAGTACCTCAACACCCACGATCTCCGTCCCGATCTGCAGGGAACACAGAATATAACGACGTACACCATTGGCTTTGCCCACAACAGCCCCCTCCTGCAGAAAACCGCCCCGAACGGCGGCGGGCGTTATTTTCCGGCCAACAACGCAGCGGAGCTCGAACACAGCCTTTTGATGGCCTTGGACGACATCGCCAAGAAACTCCAGACCTACACCGCCCCCGTTGTTCCGATTACCCGGACGTCGAGCGGCGACAAGATGTATCTCGCCTTTTTCAAGCCCCTCTCCTACACGAAGTTCTGGGTCGGCGACCTGCAGAAGTACGGTCTCTCATCGTCAAACCAGATTGTCGACAGCGCCGGCAACAGCGCCACCGATGCCAGCGGCGCCATACTCGACACGGCGGTCCCCTACTGGAGCGTCTCGACGGTCCTCAAGAACAGGGCTACGGCCAGGAACATCTATACCTATCTCGACACCAACGCCGATCTGACGAACAGTGTGAATGCCTTCACGACCGGCAACGCCTCTCTGACTGCCGCCACCTTCGGCAACCCGGCGAAAATCGCCACGGCCAACCCGGCAACCTCGGCGCGGGATGATCTGATCAACTTCATCCACGGCTACGACTCCTATGACGACAACGGTGACCTTAACTGGACGGAAAAGCGCGATTTCATCCTTGGCGACATCCTCCATTCCGTACCTCTGGTGGTCGACTACAACGGGCCGACGGCGGTAGACCCGAACCGGCATATCTTCTTTGGTTCTAACGACGGGATGCTGCACTGCATCTCGGATGTCGACGGGAGCGAGGAGTGGGCGTTCTTGCCGCCGGATGCGCTGCCACGGCTGAAGCTCTTCGAGGAGGGGACGTCGCATCCCTATTTCGTTGACGGGTCGGTGAAGCTTTACCAGGAGCGGGATTCGACGGGGGTGATCACCAAAGCGATCATCATCTTCGGCGAGCGGGCTGGGGGAGATAACTACTATGCCCTCGACGTGACCACACCCTCGGCACCCCGTTTTCTCTGGCGGATCAACAGCGCGACGGCGGGACTTTCCGAGCTGGGACAGACCTGGTCCGAGCCGGTAGTGGCAACGATAAGGAAAAAAGATGCCAGCAACAACCCTACCTCCTATCAGGCGATCATCTTTGCCGCCGGCTTCGACCCGGCCCAGGCCAATAACACGGCGGTGACCACCTCGGTCAAGGGAAGGGGTATCTTCATGGTCAACCTCCTTGACGGGTCGCTCCTCGCAAGCTTCCTGCACAGTGCGACAAACAGTCTCGACTACGCCATGCCGAGCACCATTACGGCAGTGGACCGGAATGCGGACGGCGTGGTCGACCGGGTCTACGTCGGTGACGTGGGGGGGAACCTCTGGCGGTTTGCCGCCCCCACCGGCGACGACAACCTGGTCGATAACTGGGTCATCCGAAAGCTTTTCGCCTCCAACCCCGGTGCCGACGGCAGCGGCGGCCGCAAGATCTATTATCAACCCGAGATCGCCTTCGAGAACGGTTTCGACTATCTCTTTTTCTCCACCGGCGATCGGGACAACCCACGGTCGACCACCGCCGTCGACCGACTCTACGGCGTCAAGGATTTTAACCCGGCGAGCGGCTTTACTACCGTCACGGAGAGCACCCTGACGGACCAGACGGGGGTGGTCAGCACTTCCACGACTCCCCTGGGAGGGAACGGCTGGTACATTCGCCTCACTGCGGCGAGTGGGGAAAAGTCCCTGGCCGCCCCGGTCCTCTTCAACAAATACGTCCTGTTCGACTCGTTCCTCCCCAATAACGCCATCTGTGACATCGGCGGAGGAGCGAAACTGTACGCTGTCAGTTATTTGACGGGACTCTATACCCGCTACGTCCTCGGTAACGGGATCCCCACCGAGCCAGTACTGGTGGTCCGCCCGACCGGGACGACAGCCTTTGTCGGGGCCGGCGGGGGGGTGGTCAATCTGTCTTCCGTGGCCGTTGACGCAACGGGTCCCAACAGTACTCCAATCTCAACTATTTTCGATTTTGTCACCGGGATTGTTCCAATCTCGTGGCGGGAGGTATTCTGATGTCCATCGTAAAGAGAGCGGTCGCCTTCGGGGTCTTTGCTTTTTCGCTTCTCTCGGCCTCCGGCGTTTTCTGCCAGGATCTTCCTTCCCTGGCCCAGTTGGGAACAAGCATGGAGCAGCTCATAACGCCGGAAACCCATGAGGGTGTCATCATGGAAGTGAATGCCAACAACCGCTTTTCGATGCGGGAGAAGACTTACCTCATTCTCAAGGAGACCGAAATTGGCGGCGTGCCGGCGGGAAAGGCATCGTTTAGACTCAAGAAGGGCCAAAAGGTCAAAGCTGTCGTCTTCCGTCTGAGAAACAAGGCATATTTTGTCTCAGACCTTACCCCGGAGTAGTTTTGCATGGGAAAGTCTAATCCCCCCGCGCCTCGGCGGAGCGCCCCTCTTAAGATAATTGCGTTGGCACTTGCCGGAATCGTTGTTGCGGCGTTAACCGTCGTGACAGTAATCACATGGCCCTACAACCCGCTCGGAAGGGTGATTTACAGAGTTCTCGGCAAGCAACTCCCCCCGACGCGTTCCGAAGAACTGGGGAACATCAAGCGGTTTCTTGCGGCTCGAAGAAAACTCGACAAGAAGGAGTATGCGCAGGCTTTCGAAGATCTCGACTATCTTCGTACACATGCCGGAACCTCATTCACCTTCTTCAAGGAGGTATACCTTTATCTTGGCTACATCTACGAGATAAGGGGAGATCTTGCGGACGAAGAGCGGCTGTATCGCGAGCTTGCCGGGAGGGACAGAGTGTTCGCCCGGTTCATGGATGGCCTGTACAATTTCCGTCACGGCCGACCTGATGAGGCACGGAAAGCGCTAAGCGAGGCGGTTGCTCTTGATGACAGATTGAACCGTCTTGGCAAGTACCGAGAAATTGCGATCAAGACGCTTGAAAAGCTGGACAAGGGTCGACGGGATGTACGATAAGAAGTGTTCTGTCAGATCACATAAATTTTGACCGGAGTTGACCAAAACTGTCAGTAGGTAACGGTATGAATGATGTCGGACCTGTCCTTTTGAATGAATTTTTCAGGAGTTAGACGTTTTTGTCGGCATTGAGTGTACAGGTTTGGTTTTTGCAGTGAACCAAGGTAAATACCTTTGAAAATATGTGATACACGACAAGACTAAACCACCCGCGAGGGTGGGGCGGAAAGCCCACGGGTCTCTCCGAGACAGCCGGGATGCCGAAATATCGCTACGATACGAGGCCCCGGCTTTTCTTGTTTTCGGGGTGTTCCGCTAGTGATGATCAGTTTGCGGATGAGGCTGGAGGTAATATGAAGAATAAACTCTCAAGTTTTGCTTTAATATTGCCGATAGGGTTACTGTTCAGAGCAATTGTACCTAAATGGTTTCAATTCATTTCAATTTCGACTAATTTCTTGACATATAATTCAATTTCAGTAAAGTTCGCCATAAACTGCCTGTTCTTATGGGATTATGTGATGAAATACCGAAACAACGTAAAGCGGATCAGGGAAGAGAGACTCATGAGCAAGGCCGAGCTGGCTCGTCTTGCCGGCGTCTCTCCTGCCACCATCGATCGCATCGAACGCGGCGAGGAATGTCGCATGGAAACCAAGAGAAAGATACTTCTTGCTCTTGGTTTTTCTTTGTCGGAGAGGGAACAGGTCTTCCTCAACTAACCAGGTGAACGGGAACCATCTATGTTTTTCTCTAAGAAAAAGGATTTGGTCGGCATAGATGTCGGCTCCAGCTCGGTGAAGCTCATGCAGCTGAAAGAGCACAAGGGGGTCTATCAGCTTCTTAATGTAGGCATTGTGCCACTGCCGCCGGAGGCGATAGTCGACAATACGCTCATGGACAGCTCTTCCGTCGTCGAAGCGGTCAAAAGCCTGGTCAAGAGCCTCGATGTGAAGGTGAAGGAGGTGGCTTGCTCCATCTCCGGCAATACGGTCATCATCCGCAAGATCAAACTCCCCGCGATGCCGGCCGACGAGCTGGAGGACCAGATTCAGTGGGAGGCCGAGCAGTATATTCCCTTTGACATCAACGACGTGAATATCGACTTCCAGATTCTGGAACCCGACGAGGATGATCCTTCCCGCATGGACGTGCTTCTTGTGGCGAGCAAGAAGGAGATAGTTAACGACTATGTGAACGTCTTCACCGAAGCCGGCCTCAAGCTGATGGTGGTTGATGTCGACTCGTTCGCTGTTCAGAATGCCTTCGAGCTGAACTACGAAGCAGGTCCGGAAGAGGTGGTGGCTCTGATCAACATCGGTGCCAACGTCCTGAATCTGAACATCGTCAAGGGTGGGATTTCGCTGTTCACCCGAGATGTGCAGATGGGGGGGAACCTCTTTACCGAGGAGATTCAGAAGCAGCTCGGTCTCAGTAGCGATGAAGCCGAGCAGGTGAAGATCACCGGCAATTACCCCGACAAGGGACGGTTGCAGGACGTCATTGCCAAGGTCAACGAAACCCTTGCCGTCGAGATGCGCCGTTCTCTTGATTTTTACAATACGACGGCCGGCGAGGGGAAGATCAGCAAGGTGTATCTGAGCGGCGGCGCCGCCAAGACAGCGTCTCTCTCCGCGGTCGTCCAGAATAAACTCGGTCTGCCGGTTGAAATGATGGATCCTCTTCGGAAAATCGTCAGCAGCGAAAAGGAGTTCGACCCCGAATATCTCCGGGAGATCGGTCCGTTCGTTACCGTTGCCGTGGGACTGGCCACAAGGAGGGTTGGAGACAAATGGTAAGGATCAACCTTCTCCCCGTCAGGTTGTCGAAGAAAAAGGAGACGGCAAAACAGCAGATGCTGATTCTGCTGGTCTCCGTTCTGGTCGTCCTGGTCGCCGGTCTTGGCCTGTTCGGCTATGCACAGGCGCGAATCAAGGCGACACAGGAGGAGATTTCCAGGGCTGAAAACGATCTTGACCAATTGAAGGCAAAGATCGGTGAACTGGAAAACATCAAAAAGCTTAAGGATGCGGTCGCCAAGAAGCTCGATGTGCTCGCCCAGCTCCGCAAGGGGAAGACGGGGCCGGTGAAAAGGCTGGCAGTCATCAGTGACTCGACGCCGGACAAGCTGTGGCTGACCAAGTATGCCGAAAGCGGCCCGAACGTGAGCATCGGGGGGATTGCCGTCGATGAAGATCTGATTGCGGCATTCATGAGGAATCTCCAGGCCTCCGATGAGTTTGGGAACGTGGAACTCGTCGTTTCGGAGCAGACCGAGCTCAGCGGCGTGAAGGCCAAGCGTTTTGAGGTTACCTGCTCTCTGAAGTCGTACAAGAAAGAAGAGCCGGCTCCGCAGAAAAAATAGCCCGGTTGAGGACTTCCCATGGATCCGAGAATTGACAAGCTGCTGAAGCTGCCCAAGAAACAGAAGATCGCCCTGCTGGTCGCCGTTGTCGCGATCGAAGCGGCGGCGCTTTACTTGGGGCTCTGCCAGCCGAAGCAGAAGGAGCTGCAGGAGCTTCGGACGAAACTGGACGGGGTGCAGACGGAAGTTCAGGAAAAACAGAAGATAGCCAACAATCTCCCGAAGCTGAAAAGAGAATATCAGCAGTTGCAGAAGGACCTGGAAAACGCCCTTACCGAACTGCCGAACCAGAAAGAAATTCCGTCGTTGCTGACCAGCATCACCAGCGTCGGCAAGAATGCGGGTCTGGATTTTCTCCTGTTCAGGCCGCGGCCCGAAGTACCCAAGGACTTCTATGCCGACGTCCCCGTCGATATTTCGGTTTCCGGGTCGTTTCACAGTGTTGCCAATTTCTTCACGGCGGTGGGGAACCTCCCGCGCATCGTGAATATCACGGATGTCTCCTTTGCGGATATCAAGTCTTCGGGGGGGCGCACTTCGGTTCGGGTCAACTGCCTGGCAACCACCTTCCGTTTCCTCGACAAGAAAGAGATCAAGGATGAGAAGAAAAAATAACTCTCTATCTCTATGGATCCTGGCACCGGTGTTTGCACTGCTGGCGGTTTCGGGGGGGTGCAAGAAGGAGGAGGTGCCGCCTCCGCAGCCTTCACCCGCCGGGGCGCCGGCTCCGCAAGCCAAACCCCCGATTCAGAAACAGGCTTCATCCGCAAGGCCGGCTGTGACGACCTCGTCGCAGCTTGATTTTACCAGCCGCAAGGACCCGTTCAAGCCGTTTATCGAGCCGAAGAGCGTGGCGAAGGTGGCACCGGCGTTGCGGGGTAGGCGGGTTGGCGGTCTTCTCCCGATCCAGAGCTATGCCGTCGAGCAGTTCAAGGTTTCCGGGATCATCGTCGGCCTGAGGGAGAACAGGGCCTTGATCATTGACCCTGCCGGCAAAGGGTACGTAGTTAAAGTGGGGATGAGTATTGGCAACAACAATGGTGTCATCACCAGGATTGCCCCTTCGTACATTGAGGTTTCGGAACGATTCCGGGCCGAGAACGGCAAAATGACAAAGAGGACGGTCAAACTTTCTCTTTCCAAGAAACTGTAAGGAGATTCCCCCATGAGAATCGAGATGAACATACCCCTTGGCATCGCATCTTTTGCCCTGATGGCGGCCTTGTCCGGCTGTGCCGGTGTCGGTCCTTCTCCGAAGGGTGGGGATCTGGTCGAGCAGGCAAAGGCTTCGGTACTGCAGGATGTGCGGATTTCAGGGGAGGGGAAGAGGACCCTGGTGGCGATCGCCACCGACCGGCCGGTCGCCTATACCTTCTACATGAGCGAAAATCCCACGATGGCCGTGGTTGACCTTGCCCAGGTCGACCCGGGGGCGGTTCATTTCCCGCTGGAGGTGAACAAGGGTGCCGTCAGGAAGATCGAGGCGGTGCGCCAGGGCGAGGGGGGGACGGCGATGACCCGCCTGGAGCTCTCCCTGACGAAGGGGGCGGATGTGACCGCGGCCCCCGACCCCCGTGACAAGAGAACTCTTCTGGTGACGGTAACCGCAGCTGAAGAGGTTCCTCCCGTGGCGACCGCAACTCCGGCGGCCGAGGCTAAAGTCGATACGCAGCTGGCGCTTGTGGAAACGAAACCTGCGGTTGCATCGGCCCCGGCGGCAGCAACCCCAGCGCCGGCAGAAACTTCGGCAGCTCCGGCTGAAGGCACGAAGCAGCATGCCGCACCGGCACAGTCCGGTGTCAGCACGGTCACGGCAATCACTTTCGGGGACAATACCCTTGAGATCCGGGTCTCCGGCGGTGTGACGGAGTACAAATCATTCCGCCTCTCGAAGCCCGACCGTCTGGTCGTCGATATCATGGGGGCGAAGGCGGGAATAGAAGCGAAGGTCATTCCTCTGGACAGCCTTGGCGTCGGAACGGCGCGCATCGGAGCCTATCCCGAAAAGGTGCGGATCGTATTCGATTCCGCGCGCGGCCCGTTACCGCAACTGTCTGTCGAAAAGAGTGAAGCGGGGCTGAAGATCGTTCCGGTTGCCGGCGCGCCCGAGATGCCCAAAGTTGTTCAGGTGGCTCCCCGTGCACCCTCGGTTTCGAAGCCTGAGGAAGAGGCCGTTTCCCCGTCCGCAACGAAAGCAGAACCTGCCCCGAGGGTAGCCAAACAGCCGGAAGTAAAGCACGCGGCCCGGGAGCACGCCGCCGTGGAGTCGATTGATTTCAGGGTGGACAATGGCGTGTCGCGTCTTCTTGTCTCGGTTTCCGGCGGCTGCGACGCCGAAAAGCCGGTCAGGACTGCCGACGGTCTGGCCCTGACCCTCAAAAACTGCACCCTCCCCGTCAAATGGCAGCGTTTCCTCGACACCGGCGCCTTTGCCAGCGTGGTCCAGAAGGTAACCCCGTACCAGGTGAAGACCAAAGGGCGCAGTGACGTCAAGGTTCAGGTGAAGATGCGCCAGAGCGTCCCCTTCGAGCTTTCGCGCCGCGGAGATGTGATCGCCCTCGAAATCAAGAATCCGGCGGGGCTCGAATCCGCCGCCGTGGAGAAGGAGCTCGCAGTGCCCGCCGGGCAGGCAATGCCGGTGACGGCCGAGGCTAAACCGACCCAGAAAGTCTATACCGGCCGCCGCATCACCCTCGAGTTTTCCGATGCCGACATCAGGAAGATCTTCCAGCTTATCGCCGAGGTGAGCAACCTCAACTTCCTGGTTGGCGACGACGTAACCGGCACCATCAGCATCAAGCTGGTCAATGTCCCCTGGGACCAGGCGCTGGATGTTATCCTCGAGAACAAGGGGCTCGGGATGCAGCGCGAGGGGAACATCGTCCAGATCAGGCCGAAGTCCAAGATCCAGACCCTGGCCGACGAAGAGCAGGCGATGAGGAAGGCCAAGGAAAAGGCCATGGAGCTTGAGACCAAGGTGTTTGATATCAACTACGCCAACGTTTCCGATGTCGTCACCCAGTTTAACGCCTTGAAAAGTGACCGGGGAACCATTACTCAGGATGCACGCACCAACCGGGTCATCGTGAAAGATATTGCACCGAACATAGAGGACATGAAGTTTCTGCTCAAGAACCTAGATTTGCCAGAGAGACAGGTCATGATCGAGGCGCGCATCGTGGAGGCATCGTCTGACTTTACCCGTGACATTGGTGTGCAATGGGGGCTTCACACCGACAAATCTAGTGGCTCAACCAATGTCTTGGGCATTTCAAACGCAGATGCGGGCTTTGGCGGAATATTGTCTGGTACTGCCGGTTCCACGGGGACTTTTGGTCCGGGCTTGGCAACTGGAATTACTTTCGGCAAAATTATTTCTGGAGGGACGCTTGATCTAAAACTCTCCGCAGCGGCCACGACAGGCCAAGTGAAGATCATATCCACTCCCAAGGTC
>NZ_DAHVYG010000031.1 GCF_027327745.1 Geobacter sp. | reverse complement strand
TGGACCGCCCCTTTCTCGTTCTCCCGAGGAAAAACCGAACAAGCCCGCCTACAAAAGCCCCTTGGTGGACATGACCCCCTCCACCCGGGGGTCGAGCTGGGTTGCCGCATCCATGGCGCGGGCAAAGGCCTTGAAGCAGGCCTCGATGATGTGGTGCACGTTGCAGCCGTACATCACGTTGATGTGCAGGTTCAGGCCGCAATGGTTGGTAAACGCCTGGAAGAACTCCCGCGCCAGTTCCACATCAAACTCGCCGATCTTCACCTTGGGCAGGTTGACGTTGTACACCAGGTACGGCCGGCCGGAGATGTCCACGCTGACGCTAGCCAGGGTTTCGTCCATGGGTACCGTGGCCTGGCCGTAGCGCCGGATGCCTTTCTTATCTCCCAGGGACTGTTTGAATGCCTCACCCAAGACGATCCCGATATCCTCCACCGTGTGGTGAAAATCGATATCGATGTCGCCTGCGGCCTCGACCTCCAGGTCAAACAGGCCATGGCGGGCGAACAGGTTGAGCATGTGGTCGAGAAACGGCACCGAGGTGCAGATCGTGGCTTGGCCTGTGCCGTCCACATCCAGCGAAAGCTTGATCCTGGTCTCCTTGGTAATGCGTTCAATCGTGGCGGTCCGTGACATGACGCCTCCTTTGATCAGCCAATTTCAGTTATTGCCGCCAAGGTCCGCTCCATCTCCCCCCGCGTACCGATGGAGATGCGCAGGCCATGGGCCAGCAGCGGGTCGGAAAGCAGACGCACCAGGATCTTGCGGGCATACAGGCCTTCGTAGACCCGCTTGCCGTGGCGGTCCGGCGGTGCGGCAAAGACGAAGTTCCCCTGGGAGGGGATGACGTTGTAGCCGATGCCGCGTAACTCGTGCGTGAACCACTCCCGTGTCTCGCATATGCGGCGGCAACAGTCGGCAAAATACGCCTGGTCCTTGAGCGCCGCAATGCAGGCGGCCTGGGCCAGCCGGTCCAGGTTGTAGTGGTCGCGGATCTTGTCCAGGGCCGCGATCACCTCCGGACGGGCAATGGCAAGGCCGAGACGCATGCCTGCCAGGGAATAACTCTTGGAAAGGGTGCGCGTCACCACCACGTTCTCATGCTTTCTCACCAGCTCCAACGCACTGGATTCGGCAAATTCGGCATAGGTCTCGTCCAGCACCAGCATGCCTGCGCAACGCCGTGCCAGTTCGTCGATGTAGTCGAGCGGGAAACTGGGGCCCAGCGGGGCATTGGGAGTCGTGAGGAAGAAAATCTTCCCTTCGTAGCGCTCGGGAAAACCGGCGATCCGGAAATCGTCGGTCAGTCCGAATGTACGTACCACGGCCCCCTGGACCTCAGCCAGGGTACCGTAGTAGGAGTATGAAGGGTTAACGTAGCCGACTTCCTCCCCTTCAGCGGCAAAGGCCCGGATCAGATTATTCAGAACCTCATCGGAGCCGTTAGCCATAATGATCCACGAGGGATCAAACCCGTAAAGCTCCCCGGCCACCTCGCGCAGCTTCTGGCTGGAGGCGCTGGGGTAAATACGCAGGCCGGCCCCGTCCGGCCCCAGTTCCTCAAGAATGGCCTTCACCACCTCCGGCGACGGCGGATACGGGTTCTCGTTAGTGTTCAGCTTGATCCAGGAGGCGATATCGGGCGGCTGGTAGCCGGGAACGTACCCCTTCATGGCGGCGATGTTCGGTCGAAGCGGAATCATTGCCGTACCTCTCCTTCCCCTTTCAGTCTCACGCTCACCGACCTGCCGTGGGCCTCCAGCCCCTCCAGCTCGGCGATCCGGACGATGTCGCCGCCGAGGCGGTTAAGCCCCCCCTCGCTGAAGTAGACGATGGAGGACTTCTTCACGAAATCATCCACCGACAGGGGGGAGAAGAAACGGGCCGTGCCGCCGGTGGGAAGGGTGTGGTTCGGACCGGCCAGGTAGTCGCCGGCCGCCTCGGGGGTGAAGTGGCCGAGGAAGATGGCTCCGGCGTTCCTGATCCGCGGCAGGATGTCAAAGGGGTTCGCCACGGCCAGTTCCAGGTGCTCGGGGGCGATCCGGTTCGAGAAGGCGATGGCATCGTCGAGGCTTCCGGCCACGATGACCGCGCCGTAGGTTTCCCACGACTTGCGGGCGATCTGCTCCCGGGAGAGCTCCGCCAGCTGCCGCTCCACCTCCGCGGCCACCCGCTCGCCAAAGCCTCGGTCGGTGGTGATGAGGATGGAGGAGGCTAGTTCGTCGTGCTCCGCCTGGGAGAGGAGGTCGGCGGCAATGTGGGCCGGGGTGCCGCTCCCGTCGTTGATGACGAGGATCTCGCTGGGGCCGGCGATCATGTCGATCCCCACAGCGCCAAAGACCAGCTTCTTGGCGGTGGCCACGTAGATGTTCCCCGGGCCCGTGATCTTGTCGACCTTGGGCACCGTTGCGGTCCCGTAGGCCAGGGCCGCCACCGCCTGGGCGCCCCCCATCCGGAAAATCCGATCGACGCCGGAGAGCCGCGCCGCCACCAGGACGTGGGGATTGATATCGCCGCCGGGGGTCGGGGCCACCATGACGATCTCACCGACGCCGGCAACCCGGGCCGGGACCGCGTTCATGATGACGCTGGATGGATAGCTCGCCTTGCCGCCGGGTACGTAGATCCCGACCCGCTCCAGCGGCGTCACCATCTGGCCGAGAAGGACGTCGGGCTCGTTGGTGGAGAGCCAGGTCTCCTGCTTCTGCTTCTCGTGGAAGCGGGCCACCCGCTCCACCGCCAGCTTCAGGGCCGCAATCTCCTCGTCCTTCACCCGGGCGAAGGCGTACTCGATCTCATCATCGGTCACCTGGAGGGCGGTAACGGAATCGGCCTCCAGCCGGTCGAAGCGGCGGGTGTAGTCGAGAAGCGCCTCGTCCCCCCGCCCCCGCACATCGGCGATGATATCGAGGACCACCTGCTCCACCTCGCGGCCGGTCTCTTCACCCCGGGCGAGGATGGCGGCGAATTCCGTATCGAAGTTCGCATCCCGTATGTCGAGGAATTTCATACGTGCTTCTCCAGCCCTTCGATGATCTCGGTGATCCGGGGGTGCTTGGTCTTCAGGCTCGCCCGGTTGACGATGAGGCGCGTGGTGATCTCGGCGATGGTCTCCACCTCCACGAGGCCGTTCTGCCGCAGGGTCTCGCCGGTGGAGACCAAGTCCACGATCCGCTCGGAGAGCCCCACCAGAGGGGCCAGCTCGATGGAGCCGTAGAGTTTGATGATCTCCACCTGCACCCCCTTCTTGGCGAAGTACTTCTCGGTCACGTTGGGGTACTTGGTGGCGATGCGGATGTTGCTCCAACTGGAAGGATCGTCGTCCCGGGCAAGCCCCACCGGCTCCGCCACCATCATCCGGCAGTAGCCGAACTTCAGATCCAGAGGCTCGTACAGGTCCTTCTCCTGCTCCATGAGGGTGTCCTTGCCGACGATACCGAGGTCGGCGCAGCCGTACTCCACGTAGGTGGGGACGTCGGTGGCCCGGACGATCATGTACCGCATCCGCTGCTCGTGGTTCTCGAAGATGAGCTTGCGGGTGTTGGAGAGAAGCTCGTCGCAGTTGATCCCGATCTTGCCGAAGAGGGCGACGGACTCCTTCAGGATGCGCCCCTTGGGGATGGCGATGGTGATGTAGTCGGTCATGACTCTTTCACTCTCTTGATGTCGGCGCCGAGGCCGGCCAGCTTCTTCTCGATGGAGTCGTACCCCCGGTCCAGGTGGTAGATGCGGGAGATCTCGGTGGTGTTGTCGGCGGCGAGCCCGGCGAGGATCAGCGAGGCCGAGGCCCGGAGGTCCGTGGCCATGACCGGCGCGCCGGAGAGCTTCTTCACTCCCTTCACCGTGGCGGTGTTCCCCTCAATCGTGATGTCGGCGCCGAAGCGCAGGAGCTCCGAGACGTGCATGAAGCGGTTCTCGAAGATGTTCTCGCTGATGACGCTCGCTCCATCGGCCACGCACATGAGGGCCATGAATTGTGCCTGCATGTCGGTGGGGAAACCGGGATAGGGGCGAGTCTTGATATTGATGGCCCTGGGGCGCCGGGGCCCCTTCACCCGCACCACATTGTCGCGGTTGGTGATCTCAACGCCGGCGTCCTGGAGCTTGAAGACGAGAGCGTCCAGATGCTCCAACTTCATGTTCCTGATCTTTATGTCGCCGCCGGTTATGGCCGCGGCCACCATGAAGGTGCCGGCCTCGATCCGGTCGGGCATGACGTCGTGGGTGACCGGCGCCAGTTCCTTCACCCCCGTGATCCGGATGGTGTCGGTGCCGGCCCCCTCGATCTTCGCCCCCATCCTGTTCAGGATGTCGGCCAGGTCGATGATCTCCGGCTCCCGGGCGGCGTTCTCCAGGACCGTCTCACCCTTGGCCAGGGCCGCCGCCATCATGAGCTGCTCGGTCCCCCCGACGGTGGCGATGTCGAAATTGATCCGCGCCCCCTTGAGCCGCTTCGCCTTGGCCTCCACGTAGCCGTGCTCCAGCCGGATGTCGGCCCCCAGGGCCGCGAGCCCCTTGAGATGCAGGTTGATGGGACGGGCGCCGATGGCGCAGCCGCCGGGGAGCGACACCCGTGCCCGGCCATGTCGCGCCAGAAGCGGCCCCAGGACGAGGACCGAGGCGCGCATGGTCTTCACCAGGTCGTAGGTCGCCTCTACGTTGTTCACGTGGGTCGTATCGATCCGGACGATGTTGCCGTTCCCCTCGACGACGGCGCCGAGGGACTCCAGGACCTTGATGGTGGTGTTGATGTCGCGCAGGAACGGAACGTTGCGGATTTCGTTTAGCCCCGGCGCGAGGATGGTGGAGATGAAGATGGGGAGGGCCGCGTTCTTGGAGCCGCTGACCGATACCTCTCCGGTCAGTTTCTTTCCCCCTTTGATGATCAGCTTGTCCAAAAGAATGCCTCTGAAATTGGTGTAGGGGCAAACCTTGTGTTTGCCCGATTTTGGGCGATCACAAGGATCGCCCCTACGGAATCCGTCCACCGACCACCCGGTCGATGCCGTTGGGGTCCCTGGCCGTAAAGCAGTCGCCGAAACCGGCCCGGCCGAACATCCCGAGCACCGCCTCCGCCTGGCCTATGCCGAGCTCGACGAGCAGCCACCCACCGGGGTTCAGGTGCTCCGGGGCGGCCGGGATGATGATCCGGTAGAAATCGAGGCCGTCGGCTCCGCCGTCGAGGGCGGCGCGGGGCTCGTATTCCCGCACCTCTGGCTGGAGTGTCTCCAGGTCGGCGGTGGGGATGTAGGGAGGATTGGAGACGATCAGGTCGAACCGCTGATCCCCGAAGGGCTCGAAGAGCGACCCCTCGAAGAGGGTCACCCGCACGCCGTGCCGCTCGACGTTTCGCTGGGCCAGGGCGAGGGCGGCGGGCGACTGTTCCACCCCCCAGACCCGGGCATCGGGGAGGTTCTTTGCCAGAGCCACGGCAATGCAGCCGCTCCCCGCGCCGATATCGAGGATGCTTCCGGCAGCCGGTGCCCGCTTCAGCGCCTCCTCCACCACGGCCTCGGTATCGTGGCGGGGAATCAGCACCGCCGGGGTCACCTCGAAATCGAGCCCGAAAAACTCCTGGCTTCCGAGGATGTACTGGAGCGGTTCACGCTTGGCCCGTCGCGCCACGAGTCCCCGGATCGCCCCGAGCTCGTTCTGGTTGAGGGGCTTGTCGAAGTTTACGTAGAGTCCCACCCGGTCCAGCCCCAAGGCGGCACCCAGGAGCCACTCGGTCTCCAGCCGCGCGTTCCCGACCCCTTTCTCCGCCAGGTACTCCCTGGTCCAGTCGAGCACCCTGCGGATGGTCCAGACCTCGCTCACGCCGCCTCGCTCTGCGCCTTCAGCGCCTCCATCTGGTAATGGGCGCGCAGGGCGTCCACGATCTCGGCGATGTCTCCCAGCATGATCGTCTCGAGCCGGTAGAGGGTGAGGCCGATACGGTGATCGGTCATCCGCCCCTGGGGAAAGTTGTAGGTTCGAATCCGCTCGCTCCGGTCGCCGCTTCCCACCTGCTGCTTCCGGTCGGCGGCGATGCGGGCGTTCTGCTCCTGCTGGAGGCCGTCGAGGATCCTGGTCTTGAGGACTTTCATCGCCTTCGCCCGGTTCTTGATCTGACTCCGCTCGTCCTGGCACTCCACCACGATCCCGGTGGGGAGGTGGGTAATCCGGACCGCCGACTCGGTCTTGTTGACGTGCTGCCCCCCCGCCCCGGAGGCACGGTAGACGTCGATCTTGAGATCAACAGGATTGATGTCCACCTCGATGTCATCGGCCTCGGGGAGGACCGCCACGGTGCAGGCGCTGGTATGGATCCGCCCCTGGGCCTCGGTCTCCGGCACCCGCTGCACCCGGTGGGTTCCCGATTCGTATTTTAGCTTAGAGTAGGCCCCCTGCCCCTCGATGGAGGCGATCACCTCCTTGAAGCCCCCCCGCTCGGACTCCGACGCGGAGATGACCTCCACCTTCCACCGGTTGCGCTCGGCAAAGCGGGAGTACATCCGGAAGAGATCCCCGGCGAAGAGGGCCGATTCGTCACCGCCGGTGCCGGCACGGATCTCGAGAATCACGTTCCGGTCGTCGTTGGGGTCCTTCGGCAGGAGGAGGATCTTGATCTCTCCCTCCAGCTCCTCGCGGCGCCGCTCCAGCTCCGGCAGTTCCGCCTCGGCCATCTCCTTCATCTCGGGGTCGGCCAGAAGTTCCCGGTTCCCCTCGATCTCGTCGAGAACCTTCCGGTAGGTGCGGTACGCCTCCACCAGGGGGGTGAGGTCGTTGTGCTCGCGGGAGAGCCGGCGAAACTCCGGCTGGTTCCCGATCACTGCCGGGTCCGCCAGGAGCGCTTCCAGCTCCTGGTGGCGTACTTCCAGTTCGGCTATCTTGTCAAACATTCTGCAAATCCTTGCACGTCGGCCCCGCGGATACGGGGAGGCGGACAGACCCCGCTTCTCCCACTCGTGGAGCGGATTTTATGAGTTATACGACCAACCGGTCGTCGCGGTAGCCGCCGTTCACGTCCAGCGCCTCTTCCATCGACCGGATCGCCACCTCCATCTGGCTTTCGTCCGGCTCCCGGGTGGTGAGCCGCTGCAGCGCCAGCCCCGGCGTGATGATCATACGCACGAGGGGGGACGTATCGTGTTTGGCGCTCCACTTGAGGAACTCGTAGGAAATCCCGGCGATGAGCGGCAGGAGCACCACCCGGGAACCGGCTTTCAGATAGAAGGGCCAGAGTTTCGGGATGAGCGAGAAAACCAGGATGCTCACCAGCATGACGATGAGGAGAAAGCTCGTGCCGCAACGGGGGTGGAGCCGGCTGTGCCGGGCCACGTTGGCCACCGCCAGATCTTCCCCCGCCTCGAAGGCGAAGATGGTCTTGTGCTCGGCACCGTGGTACTGGAACACCCGCTGGATATCCTTCATCCGGGAGATGGAGACGATGTACAGGAGAAAGACCGCCACCCGGATGATGCCGTCCACCAGGTTGAAGACGATGTTGGAGCTGCCGATGAGCGGAGTGAGAAGCTTGGTCAGGTAGAGGGGGAAGACGAAGAAAAGGAGGACGCCGAAGCCGAGCGCCACCGCCATGGTCCCCCCGAGGGCCCAGGACGAGAGTTCCTCCTTCTCCTCCTCTTCGGCCATCGCCTCGTTGGCGGAGAAATTGAGCGCCTTGAGCCCCATGACGAGGGAGGAGAAGAGCGCCACCGCACCGCGGACGATGGGAAGCTTGACGATCGGAAAGCGCTCGGAGAGGGGGGGAACCTCCTCCCGCTTCACCGAGATCTCGCCGGTGGGGCGCCGGACCGCGATCGCCATGGAGCGGGGAGCCCGCATCATCACCCCTTCGAGGACCGCCTGGCCGCCGACGTTGATCCGTTCCGCCAGAAAGAACAGCTGCACCAGTACCGAGCTGAACCACTTTATCACGATGACATCTCCTTGAATCTCTCCCTGACCGCGACGATCCTGCCGCAGGTCATGGTTCCTTCCGGACAGGGGCCGGAGAGACACCCCGGGCCGGCATCCCGGAAGATAGTGGGGGCGACCGCTTTCACGAGCCGCAGCATCTCCACCGCCATGGACCGGATCTCCCACTGGGCCCGCTCGCAGCAGCGAAGCTCGAAGAAGTGGAGGAGTTCGCGGCCGTTCATGGTGACGATGATCTTGGTCTCGGCCGCGTTGGGAAGAATGTAGCGGGCATCCTCCGCCGGGATCCCCGCCGCCACCAGCGCCGCGTAGGTTTCGTGAAGCGCCTGGAGCTGTTCCTCGAAGCGCGCGGCCAGTTCCGGCCGTTCCGCAATGGTCGGCGGCACCACGGCGGAAAATCGCTCGACATGGGTGACATAACGCTGGGACTGCTGGGAGTAGGAGGCGAGCCGGTGCCGGACGAGCTGATGGCTCGTGGCCCGCGAAATCCCCTCGATGCCGAAGGTGAAGGAGGCGTGCTCCAGCACCGACTGGTGCCCCAGCGACATGATCTTGTCGAGGAACGCGGCGATGTCCGATTTCGAGAGTTTTTCGCGCAGCGCCTCGATGCCGACGGGCGAGTAGCAGAGCCGGGCAGCGAGGGCAACGGCGGTTTCAGGGTCGGGGGTGTGCTGGAGAAGCGTAACCTTCATGCAATCCCTTGGTGAAGCGAGAAAGTGTGCGTCATCAGAAACAGATAAGGGGATTTCGCCATGGACAAAATCCCCTCCACTAATCCGAAAGGCCGAGGGCCCGATCTTACAGGCCGTATCTCTTCTTGAAGCGCTCGACGCGGCCGGCGGTGTCCAGGATCTTCTGCTTGCCGGTGAAGAACGGATGGCAGGCGGAGCAGACTTCGGTATTGATCTCGGAAGTGGTGGAGCGGCTCTGGAAGCTGTTGCCGCAGGCGCACTTGATCGTCACTTCGGTGTACTTGGGATGAATTCCCTCTTTCATATGTGTCCTCCTTGCAGGGGCTCCCTGCGGTAATATGCAGTCGCTGGAAAGTTTTATAATTAGCACCACCAGCTTATTTTTTCAAGAGTTTTTTCCGGCGCTCCCCACGGATTACTTGCTCATGGAATCGAGGAAATCCTGGTTCGATTTCGTCTCGGAGAGCTTGTCCAGGAGAAACTCCATGCTGTCCACCACATTCATCGGGTGGAGCACCTTGCGGAGAATCCAGATCCGGTTGAGGGAGCTCTTCTCTATGAGGAGTTCCTCTTTCCGGGTCCCGGACTTGTTGATGTCGATGGCCGGGAAGGTCCGCTTCTCCACGAGCTTGCGATCGAGGTGGACCTCCATGTTGCCGGTCCCTTTGAACTCCTCGAAGATAACCTCATCCATCTTGCTCCCGGTGTCGATCAGCGCCGTGGCGATGATGGTGAGGGAGCCCCCCTCCTCGATGTTGCGGGCGGCGCCGAAGAAGCGCTTCGGCTTGTGAAGGGCGTTGGAGTCGACCCCGCCGGAGAGGATCTTGCCGGAGGGGGGGATGACGGTGTTGTAGGCCCGGGCGAGCCGCGTGATGGAGTCCAGAAGGATCACCACGTCCCGCTTGTGCTCCACGAGCCGCTTCGCCTTCTCGATCACCATCTCGGCCACCTGCACGTGGCGGGTGGCGGGCTCGTCGAAGGTGGAGGAGACCACCTCCCCCTTCACCGAGCGCTGCATGTCAGTCACCTCTTCGGGACGCTCGTCGATCAGCAGCACGATCAGGTAAACCTCCGGATGGTTCTCAGCGATGGAGTTGGCGATGTTCTGGATGAGCATCGTCTTGCCGGTGCGGGGAGGGGCGACGATGAGCCCCCGCTGCCCCTTGCCGATGGGAGAGACCAGCTCCATGACCCGCATCGGCATGTTGTCGGGGGCGGTCTCCAGCCTGATCTTTTCGTCGGGATAGAGGGGGGTAAGGTTGTCGAAGAGGATCTTGTCCCTGGCCACTTCGGGGGGCTCGAAGTTGACCGTCTCAACCTTCAGGAGCGCAAAATAGCGCTCCCCTTCTTTCGGGGGCCGAATCTGGCCTGAGACGGTGTCGCCGGTATGCAGGTTGAAGCGGCGGATCTGGGAGGGGGAAACGTAGATGTCGTCGGGGCCCGGCAGGTAGTTGTAATCGGGCGCCCGAAGAAAACCGAATCCGTCGGGAAGGCATTCCAGGACCCCCTCGCCGAAAATCATCCCGTTCTTTTCGGTCTGGGCGTTGAGGATGGCGAAGATCAGATCCTGCTTGCGCAGGCTCGATGCCCCCTCGATGTTGAGCCCCTTGGCTATCGCCGTAAGCTCGTTGATCTTCTTCCCTTTCAGTTCTTGCAGGTTCATCGGTTCTCCTGGTCGGAGCGCTCGACGGCGACGGCAGCAGGAAGCTGCGGCCGGTTCGGGCGCACGGGGTATGGACATATTTATGCGGATACGCTAGCGTGAGGGGAATTGATACCCTGGGTTATGTGTCTGTAATGGATGACTGTTGCTGTGATGAGGTGTCGTGCAACTGAGCAGTTCGGCTGAAGCGCCGGAGGCAAAACTGGAGTCGAATTGAGGATATTTTGTTTATAAACCCCATCCCCTCGGCTTGTCAACATTAATTATCCTTTCCGGCAGCCGCCGGAAACCCTGCCATCCAGACGCCCCCTTCGACCGGTGAGGAGGAATTCTCCCGCGTCACGGGCGGATTTAGCAGTTGACACGTCGCGGCGCCTGGCACTATAGTCCCAGCAGTCAGACCACAAAGCCTGTCGGGGACTTTTTCACCTCGGGGCGACCCTTCTCGAAGAGCCCCGCCCGACAGCACATCACGCCCGACAGAGGCATCCACCGTGCAGAAAAAAGACAAGTCCGACTACATGATCCTCGCCGTTTCCCACGCCCTCGACCTCCTGGAGCAGTTCCACGGGGAAGATGCGTCCGAGCTGGGCGTCACCGAACTGGCCCGGCGGCTCAAGCTCCACAAGAACAACGTGTTCCGCCTTCTCGCCACCCTGGAGGCCCGCGGCTACGTTGAGCAGAACCGCATAACCGGCAACTACCGCCTCGGCCTCAAGACCCTTGAGATCAGCCAGACCATGATCAGACAGATGGCGCTCCTGCCGTACTCCAAACCGGCGCTGGAGGAACTCGTCCGCGAATGCGACGAAACCGCCTATGTTGCCGTTCTCAAAGAACATCTGAGCACATATCTTTACGGCGTAGAGAGCCATGCCACGGTGCGGGTCGTCTCCCGCCTCGGTTCGCGACTTCCCGCCTACTGCACCGCCGCTGGCAAGGTCCAGCTCGCGTTTCTGCCCCCCGAGGAGCTGGAACGGTACCTGGCCCGCGCCGAGCTCGCCCGGTTCACCCCCCACACCCTCACCGACCGGCAACAGCTCTGCGACCACCTCCGCGAGGTGGCCACCCGGGGGTACGCCGTCGACAATGAGGAACTGGAGATCGGGGTCCGCGGGGTGGCGGCACCGATCTTCGACTACCGCACCGCCGTCGTTGGCGCCGTGATCATTTCAGGCCCGTCGATCCGCTTCTCGGACGAACGGATCCGGAATACCCTTGCCCCCCTCGCCCAGAAGACGGCCCAAGCGATATCGGTCAAGCTCGGCCACGTAGCCCCCACCCCCGAATAGGGAAACGGTACCCCGCTCATCCCCTTCCCCCAGGGAGAGTGAAAAAGAAGGCGGCCCCTCTCCCGGGCTCCGCTTCGGCCCAGATCCTGCCGCCGTGCCGCTGGACGACCCGCCGGACGGTGGCCAGGCCGATGCCCGTCCCCTCGAACTCTTCATTCCGGTGGAGCCGGCGAAACGGCTGAAAAAGCTCTCCCGCCTCCCGCATGTCGAACCCCGCCCCGTTGTCCCGCACACAAAAGACCCGTTCTCCGTTTCGCGTGGTCGCCGAAATCCCGACTGTGGCGCCACTGGTCTTTCGGGTGTATTTCCAGGCATTGCCGATCAGGTTCTCCAGTGCGATGCGCAGCATCTGCGGATCACCCTTCACCACGAGGCCGGGTGACGATTCGAACTCGACCGACCGCTCCGGCTCGACCATCCGGAGCCCCAGGATTATCTCCCCCGCCAGCACGCCGAGATCGACCTCTTTGTTGCGCATCTCGCTCTGGGTAACGCGGGAAAGAACGAGCATCGCCTCCACGAGCTCGATTATCCGCTCCGTGGCATCGTAAATGGTGTCCGCCAGGAGGAGTCGGGTTTCCCGGCGGCACTCGCCGCCGTTGTTTTCCCTGAGCAGCTGGGCCGAAAGGCTGATCTGCCCCACGAGGGAGCGCAGATCGTGGGAGAGCGAATAGCTGAACGCCTCAAGCTCCCCGTTGGCAACCTCCAGTTCGGCCGCCCGGGCCGCCAGATGCGAATTGAGGATCTCGATCCGCTCCGCCACCCGCTTGCGGTCGGTAATGTCCACCACCATGTTGATCAGGCAGGGGACGCCGTCGAGCTCCAGCATCTCCGCCGAGTAGAGACCGGTAAAGGTCCGCCCCGACCGGTCCCGGAACGTCACCTCCTGCTCCCGGACCGCCCCCTCCGCACGGATGAGCCCCACTATCCACTCCCTCTCCGCCGGACTCTGCCAGATGTTCAGCTCCAGGGAAGTCCGCCCCACCACATCGCTGCGCCGATAGCCGAAGGTCCGCTTGAAGGCCTCGTTGACCTCGATGAACCGCCCCTCCGCCAGCGTCGTGATCCCGAGCATCACCAGCGATGTCCGAAAGGCCTTGGAAAATTTCTCTTCCGACGCCGCGAGAGCCTTTTCGGCCCGCCGCCGTTCGGTGATATCCAGAAACGTGACCACCGCCCCCACCAGGGTTTCCTCCCGTCGCACGGGATAAGCCCAGTACTCCACCGGGAAGGGAGAGCCGTCGGCCCGCCAGAACACCTCGTCGGCGTAGTGGATGCATTCGCCTTCCCGAAACGCCCGCACCACGGCGCACTCTTCCAAAGTGTACGGCGTGCCGTCCGCCCGGGTGTGGCAGAGCACCTCGTGCATCTGCCGCCCGAGCAGCTCCCCCTCGTCACTGTAGCCGAGCACCTGCAGGCAGGCCGGATTGCAGAAGACGCACCGCCCTTCCCGGTCGAGCCCGTAGATCGCCTCGGCGGTGGAGCTCAAGATCAGCCGCAGCTGCGACTCCTGCTCCCGCAGCGCCAACTCGGCCTCCCGCTGACGCAGGGTAGCGAGCCCCATATCGACGACAAAGCTGACGAAACTCTCGCAGTAGCGCATGATCCGGTCGACCTGGTCCCGGCTGAAGACCGGGATCGAGGCAAGGGCCGCCAGGTAATCCGTTTCGTTGAACCCGAATTCGCCGGCCTGCCGCCGGAAGAACTCGATGTCGGGGCTCTCCCCCTCGAAGAAGAACTGACCGAGAAACAGGGTCGCCACGTGCTCTCCGGCTATGATTATCGGGACGCCGACATCCCACAGGCCGTTCAGGCACTTGTAAGGGACGTAGGCTCCCTCGGTCAGGTGGGAATTGATGTAGGCGTTGCTCTGGCGACACCGCTCACGGGTAGTGCGGTTGACGCGGTGATACTTCGTACAGATTTCCTGCCAGCCGGTGGCGACCAGGATCCGCCCCTCGGCATCGACGATGCCGACCGGAACGCCGGTCATGGCCTGAAACTGCTCCATCAGACCCTGAAGCCGGGGAACGTCGATCAGCTCCGAAAAGTGATACATCATGAATAAAACCCCTTCCCGGCACTTGAAGGCGCGCGCCCCGCGGCGCGTCGTCTCGACCGGAACAGCGAACGGAAGCAGCGTTTTTTAATTCAAGTATACAAATTCTGCGGCAAAAGCCAAGGGAGCCATTCGCTAAAAACGAGGGGTAATGGCGAAGGGATGCGGGTCAGTTGGTGTTGTGGTACAGCAGGACATCAAGCAGGCGTTCGTACTCTTCGAGCTTGTTCTGGAGCTTCTTAAGTTCCGCGGGGGTATAGACCTCGGTCCCACGGGCGATCTCGTGTTTGAGCTTCGCGATCAGCTCGACGATGTCGTCCTTGCGGTCGGGGCAGTTCTCGTCGTTGAGGAGACAGAGGTCCTTCCCTTTCGGGAGAGGCTGATCGGCGGCAAAGGCCGGCAGCGTTGCCGCAGTAATGAGGAGGGCGGCGAGGATGGAGATGATGGTCTTCATGGGTCAACCTTCCCGGTGCAAAGATTATGTTGGTTCCATGATATCACAAATCAGCCCGGAGACGCCCGCCGCCGGCCGTTCCCGGGCCGACGGCTAAATCTTGTTGATGAAAACCTCCCGCGGCTTGCTGGTCCCGTCGGAGGGGCCGACGATCCCCTCCTGCTCCATCCGCTCGATGATGCGGGCGGCGCGGTTGTAGCCGATCCGCAGCCGCCGCTGGACCATGGAGATGGAGGCCTGGCGCGTCTCGGCCACCAGGGCCACCGCGTCGTCGTACCGCTCGTCGATCAGGTCCTCGTCGTCCCCGCCGCCAGCGCCGCTGTCTTCTTTCATCTCCAGGATCGACTTGTCGTAGACCGGCTTCCCCTGCTTCTTGAGGAAATCCACCACCCGCTGCACCTCTGCGTCGGAGACGAAGGCGCCGTGGACCCGCTGCATCTTGGCGGTGCCGGGGGGGAGGAAGAGCATGTCGCCGGCACCCAGGAGCGACTCGGCGCCGTTGGTGTCGAGGATGGTCCGGGAGTCGATCTTGGAGGAGACCTGGAAGGAAATCCGGGCCGGGAAGTTCGCCTTGATAAGGCCGGTGATGACATCCACCGACGGCCGCTGGGTGGCGAGGATCAGATGGATGCCGGCGGCCCGGGCCATCTGGGCCAGCCGCGCGATGGACTCCTCGATCTCCCGGCCGGCAACCATCATGAGGTCGGCCAGCTCGTCCACAATGACGACGATATACGGCAGGTGCCCGTGCTCCAGCTCCTCCTGCTTGGCCAGAAACTCCTGAATCGCCTCCTCGTCGTCCGCGGGCTCGTCCACCACCTCGTCCAGCACCACGGTCCCCTGGGCCTTGAGCTCTTCGGCCTCCTTTTCCTCTTTTTCGAGACACTGGTTGTAGGAGCCGATGTTCCGCACCCCCTTGTCGGCCATGAGGCGGTAGCGGCGCCCCATCTCCTCCACGGCCCACTTGAGGGCGAGGGAGGCCTTCTTGGGGTTGGTGACCACGGGGAGGAGGAGGTGGGGAATCCCCTCGTAGATGGAGAGCTCCAGCATCTTCGGGTCCACCATGATCACCCGCACGTCCCTGGGGGTGGCGGTGTAGAGGAGCGACAGGATCATGGTGTTGATGGAGACCGACTTCCCCGAGCCGGTGGCGCCGGCCACGAGCAGATGGGGCATCTTGGCGAGATCGGCCACCACCGGGGCGCCGGCGATGTCCTTCCCCAGGGCCAGGGGGAGCTTCATCTTGCTGCCATGGAACTCCTCGCCGTTGAAGATCTCCTTGAGAAAGACCGTCTCCCGCTCCCGGTTCGGGATCTCGATCCCCACCACCCCCTTGCCGGGGATGGGGGCCACGATCCGGATCGACATGGACTGGAGTGCCATGGAGAGGTCATCGGAAAGGGAGGCGATCCGGCTCACCTTGATGCCGGGGCCGGGGGCGAACTCGTACATGGTGATGACCGGGCCGGGGCAGATCTCCACCACCTCGCCGTCGATGCCGAAGTCCTTGAACTTCTTCTCCAGGAGCCGGGCGTTCATGGTGAGGATGTCCCGGTCGAGGCGCTTCTCGGTGGCCGGGGGGGCATCGAGGAGCGACAGCGGCGGGGTGCGGTGATCCCCCTCGCTCTTGATGAAATCGAAGGCCTCCTGAAGGGGGGCGCTCTTCGCCTCCTCCTTTTTCTTCTCCTTCTTGCGGACCGGCTCCGGCGCCGGGATAGCCACGTGGACCGGCCTGATCTCCGGCGCCTTTTTCTTCTCGGGCTTCTCCCCCGCATCCAGGAGCTGGCGGTTAAGCGCCTGCCGCTCCCTGCGGCGCGCCCAGCGCTCCTTCAGGTTCGTGAACCACCAGTCGGCGAAGAGGACGAAGGAGAAGCGCGACAGCACCATGGCCGAGGCGGCCAGGAGCGGGAGAATGATCAGGATCGCACCGGTGATGCCGAAGTAGGTCTTGAGAAACGATGCCGTCTTGTAGCCGACGGCGCCGCCGGTCAGGACCGGCTGACCGAGGAAGACGGT
Organism: Geobacter sp.; assembly: GCF_027327745.1. Taxonomy (GTDB): domain Bacteria; phylum Desulfobacterota; class Desulfuromonadia; order Geobacterales; family Geobacteraceae; genus Geobacter. The sequence goes on along the minus strand of NZ_DAHVYG010000031.1, from coordinate 26,963 downwards.
CTTTTCCAGGTTGAAGGCGAAGAGGGCGGCAAGGGAGACCAGGAGCGTCGCGAACGCGATCCCCTTGTACGACTTCCAGCGCAGCTCCTTGAAGCGGAGGAGCTTGTAGGAGAGGTAGAGGAGGCCGACGGGAAGGGCGTAGGAGGCGAGCCCGAAGAGCTGCAGCAGCAGATCCGACAGGTCGGCGCCGAGCCGGCCGCCGAAATTGTGGAGCTTCCCCTCGGAGGAGTAAGTGTTGAACGACTGGTCCCCCGCGCTGAACGAGACCAGGGCAATGAGAATGAAGAGCCCCACCGCCCCCAGGGCCATCCCCTGGATCTCCTTCTTCAGCTTTTCTTTCCTGTCGATCTGGCTGTCTGTTTCTGTCATGGGTATTTCGTAGGGGCGATCCTTGTGATCGCCCGATCTTTCGGGATCAGGGCGAATACCAGATTCGCCCCTACATCTCAAGGATCAGCGGCAGGATCACCGGCCGCCGTTCGATCGTCTTGTTGAAGAAGCGCCGCAGAATGCGCCGCACCTCCTGCTTCACCTCACCCCAGTCGGCCCGGGCCTCGGTGGTCATGCCGGCCAGGGTGTCGAGGACAATCTTCTTCGTCTCGTCGAGATACTCCTGGCTTTCGTCCTCGAAGACGAAGCCGCGGGAGACGATGTCGGGGCCGTAGATCACCTCGCCGGAATGCTGGCTGATGGCGATGATCACCACCACCATCCCGTCCTCCGAGAGATGCCGGCGGTCCTTGAGGACCACCTCCCCCACGTCGCCGATCCCCTTGCCGTCGATGAAGACCCGTCCCGTGTCCACCCGGTCGGCGATTGCTCCCCGCTCGTCGCGAAACGAGATCACGTCACCGTTGACGGCGAGAAGACAGCGCTCCGCCGGCACCCCCACCATCTGGGCCAGCCGCCCGTGCTTCACGAGATGGCGGTACTCGCCGTGGACCGGGATGAAGAAGCGGGGCTTCACCAGGTTGAGCATGAGCTTCAGCTCCTCCTGGGAGGCGTGCCCCGAGACGTGCACCTCGGAGACCTTCTCGTGGTAGACCTCGGCCCCCCGGCGGTAGAGGTGGTTGATGAGGTCGGAGATGGTCTTCTCATTTCCCGGGATGAAGCGGGAGGAGAGGATCACCGTATCCCCGGGCTCCAGCCTGATCTGCTTGTGGTCGTCCATGGCGATCCGGGCCAGGGCACTCATCGGCTCCCCCTGGGAGCCGGTGGTGATCATGCAGACCTCCTCCTTCGGGAGGCGGGGAAGCTCCTTGAGGTCGATGAGGATCCCCTCGGGGATCCGCAGATACCCCAGCTGCCGCGCGATCCCCACGTTGGCCACCATGGAGCGGCCGTTCAGAAGCACCTTGCGGCCGCAGCGGGCCGCGGCGTCCACCGCCTGCTGGACCCGCTGGATGTTGCTGGAGAAGGCGGCGACGATGATCCGTCCCGGGCAGCGGGGAAAGATCTCGTTGAACGCCTCTCCCACCACCCGTTCCGAGAGGGTGAACCCTTCCCGCTCCACGTTGGTGGAATCGGCCATGAGCGCCAGGACCCCCTCGCTCCCGTACCGGGCGAAGGTGGCGAGATCGGTCAGCTAGCCATCCACGGGGGTGTGGTCGATCTTGAAGTCCCCCGTATGGATCACCACCCCCTCGGGGGTGCGGATCGCCAGGGCGCAGCCGTCGACGATGGAGTGGGAGACCCGGATGAACTCCACCTCAAAGCACCCCGCGGCGACCTTCTCCCGCGGCTTCACCACCTCCAGGTCCACCAGTCCGTCGAGATCGAACTCCTTCAGCTTTTCTCTGACGAAGCCGAGGGTGAGGGCCGTGCCGTAGAGGGGGGGTGAGAGCTCCTGCAGGACGAAGGGGAGGGCGCCGATGTGGTCCTCGTGGCCGTGGGTGAGAAAGATCCCCCGCACCTTTTCGGCCCGCTCCCGCAGATAGGCGATGTCGGGGATCACCAGATCGATGCCGAGCATGTGGGGCTCGGGGAACATGAGGCCGAAGTCAACGACGATGATATCGTCGCCGTACTCGAAGAGCGCCATGTTGAGCCCGATCTCTCCCAGCCCCCCGAGGGGGATGATCCTGAGACCGGCCGGAGTGCTGACGATATCCTGATCCATAATCGATTTCACCTGGCGGGGAGCGCCGCGTACCCCTGTCGCTGGAGAAGCTCGGCGATCTTCCGGTCGCAACGGGCGATCCACTCCTCCCCCGGCTGCAGGAGCCACTTGGCCGCGTAGAAAGAGCTCCGCAGCGCCCGGTAAGCGATCAGTGCCCGCTCCGTGTCACCCGCCCGTTCGAAGAGCTCCCCGATCTCCCACAGCCGCCGGGCTGCCGCCTCCACCGTGGCACTGCCGGGGGTGTACATGTGGATCGACGCCTCGTAGCCGGCAATGGCCGCCATGTAATCCTGCTTCGCCAGGGCCGCCTCGCCCCGCTGGAACTGAGTCCGCTGGCGCCACCAGGTGTTTCCGCCGATGAGGACGAGGGAGATGACGGCAATGACCGCCACGTTGACGACGATGGTTTTGGTCCGTTCGATCATCTGTTATCCGAAAAACCCGGGAACGAATGCCAGGAGCACGCCGACAAGGGTCGACGTCAGGCCGAGGAGAAAAATAAGCGCTGCGGCGATATCCCACGGCCGCGCCAGGCGATGGGCGGCCGGAAGCCCCCAGGCCACGGCGGCCCCCCCCCCCAGAATGAGAGCAATGGAGAGCACCGTCACGCTACCCCTCCAGCCCCGCCTCGATGGCGCTCCGCACCCGCTCCATGAGGGGAGCCCCCTTGAGAGCGCCGTCGCCGGAGGTGGGGATCGGCGCACCGAACCGGACAACAATCCCGGCCCCGCGCACAAGCTTCACGGTATTCCGCGGATTTACCCGCAGGCTCCCGTTGATGGTGAACGGAACAATCGGCACCCCGGCCCGCTCGGCGAGGACGAATCCCCCCTTCTTGAACGGGAGGAGGGAGCCGTCGGCGGTGCGGGTCCCCTCGGGAAAGACGATGACGCTCGCCCCGGCCTTGATCCGCTTCGCCGCCGCATCGAGGCTGCGCAGGGCCTTGCGGCCGTCGCTCCGGTCGATGGGGATGTAGCCGGCGCGCCGCATGGCGGGACCGAACAGGGGGATGCGGAAGAGCTCCTCCTTCGCCAGCCACGAAAAGCGGCGCGGAATCGCGCGGGAGAGGACGAGGATATCGAAGTTTCCCTGGTGGTTCCCCATGAAGATGACCGGCTCGCCGGCTGGCACGTTCTCCGAGCCGACGACCTCCAGGCGCACACCAGCCATCATGAGGCCGACGCGGCTCCAGAAAAGGGCGCAGCGATGGGCAAAGGCCCCGCTGGAATCCACGAGGCTGCCGACCACGGCCAAAAGGCTGCAGATGCCGGTGAGCGGCACAAAAAACACCAAATAAATCAAGCCATTAAGCATCCAGAACTCCGGTTACAAATCCGATTTACCTTACTGTTTTTTCCCTGGCTAGTCAAACCAAATATCGCTTGCCAGAAGGGCCTGAATCCTCTAAACTGCAACGGTTTTCGGTATACTACATCACCCCGGAAAAGGAGGCCCCATGGCCAGCCTCAATAAAGTCATGCTGATCGGCAACCTCGGCAAAGACCCCGAAGTCCGCTACACCCCCGCCGGCACCGCGGTGGCCAGTTTCTCCCTTGCCACAAGCGAACGGTTCAAGAACAAGAACGGCGAGTGGGAGGAAAAGACCGAGTGGCACAACGTGGTCCTCTGGGGACGTCAGGCCGAAGTGGCCGGCGAGTACCTCTCCAAGGGAAAGACCGTCTACATCGAGGGGCGGCTCCAGACCCGCAAGTGGCAGGACAAGGACGGCCGCGACCGGTGGACCACCGAGGTCGTCGGCGAGAAGATGCAGATGCTCGGCGCCCGCGGCGAGGGGGGAGGCCGCCCCGCCGGCCGTGGCGGTCAGGAGAACGGCTTCGGCGGTGCCCCCGGCTTCGACGAGCCGGCCTTCAACCCGGACGACGATATTCCGTTCTAAATTTTTTTTCGGGAAAAATCCAGCCTGCAGCACCGGGAGGCAACCACACGGTTGCCTCTCTGCGTTTCAGTGGTGAGAGCGGATCCCGGATACAAAAAACGCTTGCAAATCACCCTTTCCCGCCCCATAGTTTTCGGACCGGGACCCGCGACCGCCGGGCGTTCCCGGGGAAAGGAGAGGCTGCCGATGAAGATCAGGAAGAAGATTCTCGATTTCGAGTATGAAGAGGTGCTCGACCCCCGGACCCGGGAGTTGATCCGGGTCGGCTGCGCCGCGGCGGTGGGGTGCCCCACCTGACTGAAGAAGCACTTCGCGGGCGCGAAGGAAGCCGGCGCTACGGACGCCGAACTGAAGGAAGCCCTCGCCTACGGCATCATCGCGCCGTCGGGGCGGGCCAAGAATTTCGTGATGAATCTTGCCGGGGAGCTGGAGCTCGGCGACTGACCGGGAGGCGTGGGGACGCCGGCGGGACCTGCACGCGGTGGTCATCTAAACGTGAAAACGGCAGTTGCCGGAAGATCTGCTCCGCTCAGACGGCGTATTTCGTTGCTGCTCTTGGCGAAACGGAGCATAAACAGCCGATCCTGTCCGAAGCCGCAGGCTGAGTTGATCGGCTGTTGCGAGTGAGCCTTAGAGCAGCAGAAATAGGCCGTCTGAGCGGAGCAGGGCTTCCGGCAACTGCCGAATATAGGCTAAACGTGAAAAGGCGGGGATCTCTCCCCGCCTTTTCCGTCCAAAACCTGCCGCAGTCTGTGTCGCTACTTCTGCACCCAGCGGCCGTTCTGCAGCTGCACCCACCATCCCGGCTTCGCCTCCTCGCGCTTGATCTCCGCGTAGGTCGCCGCCGCCTTGGGGAGCACCTGGTTGATGGCCGCCCTGCTCTCCTTCTGCTTGTTGAGCTTGAGGATCGCCTTCGCCATGCCGGTGACGACGACCTTGCGGCTTGCATTCTCCGCCTTGATAAGGGCCTCGTCCGGGGGGGCCACCTTCCCCTTGTCCCGCGCCTCGATGAGCCCCTGGCTGTTCACCCCGATCGCCCCGGCGTCGAAGAGGGCGCGCAGCCGCGGCAACCGGGAGCTCATTTCGTCGTAGGCCTTGAGGACGTCGGGCATGCTGGAGAGCTCCACCGCCAGGTCGTCGGCGTAATTTTCGGCGGCCCAGGCCTCCGAAACCAGCGACACTCGCGGGAGTTGCTCGAAAAGCCTGCTCTGGGGCCTGGCCTCCTCACCCTTCGGTTCCTCGGCCGGCTTCGGCTCTGCGGCCGGCTTCTCCTCCCCCTTTTTCAGGAGCATCTCGTCGAGGGACTTGTAGGCCTCCTTCACCGCCTTTTCGGGAAAGTAGACGTTAACCGTAATGATGGCGCAGGCGGCGAGCAACCCGCACAGGCCGGTGGCACTCCATTTCAGGACACTTCGCGTCATGGTCTCCTCCTCGGGTATCTGTTCTCCAGCACTATACCACATCGGCCGGGCAATGGAAGTTTTACTCCTGCCACTGGAACTCGGTCTGGGGCGTGGGGGCCTCCGCAGGCTTCTCGCCGGCCCGCACCGCCTTCCCCCGGGCCGCCGCCTCCCTGATGGCGCCGAAGAGGTGATCCAGGGCGATCCGGTTCTGAAGCGGCGCCACCGACACGCTCAGATCCCGTATCCCCAGGAAATTGGTGTGGGAGATATCGAGGGTGGTGAAGGTTAGGTATCCCTTCTCCAGGTAGGCGCTCACCTCCCCCGTGTCATAGGGGCGGTCGTCGCGGAAAAAGAAGCCGCGAAGCTTCTTGCCGGCCAGCCGCTGGAGGAACTCCTTGGAGAGGAGCATCTTCTCCCCCCTGGACTCCCGGGCCCAGAGGTCGGTGAAGCCGACGAGCCCCTCCTCCCTCTTTCCCTCACCGTAGAGGCTCACGACGCCGTCGATACGCCCCGAGGCGTAGCCACGGATCTTCGGAATGGCGTTGCAGAGGCGGCGAAGGCTCAGGTCGTTCACCAGGATATCGGCACCGTAGGAGAGTCCCCCCTGTACCGCCACGAACCCCTTGCCCAAGAGCGCCCCCCCGTACAGCGACGAGCGGAGCGCCGCGAGCTCCGTGACGCCACGGGCGGCCCGCAGGTGGAGGACCGTCTCCCCCAGCTCCAGGGGACCGAACCGGACGGCACCGATGGTGAGCACCTCACCCCCGGCCGGGGTTTTCCGCAGCGACTCCAGAAGCTGGGGATAGTTCTCCTTCGTGAAGCGGTGCGCCTCGGGGGGGCGGCGCGGCACACCGCCGGGACCAAGGAGAAGGGAAAACGGGACCGTCCCCCCCACACCGCTTATGGTGAGCTTCTGGGACGCCACATCGAGGGAGACGCCGTCGAGCAGGACGGCACCTTCGGCGAGGGCGGACTTTCCCTTGAGCGCCAGGGTGGCGCGGGCCGTCACCGCTCCGCCGACCGTAGCCTCCTGGAGGAGACGGGGGAGGGCGTTGGCCAGGGGATCGACGATGCCGGCAACGGGAGTGCGGGAGAGAGAGAGAGAAAGCTCCCCCTGCCGCCGGGGGGACCAGGCGTGGTCCACCTCTCCCCGGATCCGGAGCGCAACCCCCGGCCCCGGCAGGATGGCGGCATCCCGGATGGTCGCCTTTTCCCCGGTGATGGCGGCGAAAAGTCTTGCGCCACCCCCGTGGAGGATGCTCTTACCACCTTCCCTGGCCAGCGCGACTTCCCGGGCCTCTCCCTCCACGCGACAGGTAACGCCGGTGCCCGGGACGAATGTTCCCTCGGCGGCGATGGTCACCCATCCGCCGGAGGGGACAACGGCCGGCCGGCGGGGGAAAAGGGGGGGAAGCGTCGCCAGGTCCCCATCGCGAAGAGTGACGGTAAAGGTTACCCCCCTGGCGGTGGCACGGGGATCGAACGCAAGGCGGCCGCCCAGGGCTCCGCCGGCGACGGTCCCGCCAAGCTCGACCGTTGCCGCCTCGCGCCCGAGAGCGAACCGGACCGAAGGCGCCCCGAGGGGGGCACCGCGCAGCATCGCCCCGCCGGTGGTCACGACACCGTTTCCTTCCAGCCACCTCACCGGTGGCGTCCTCCGGAAATCTCCGTGAAACGCGGCCGCCAAGCCGGCAACCTCTCCCCACGCCCCCCGGATCCTCCCCCCCGCCAGGGTGATGGAGACGGGATAGCGCCCTGCGGCGGGGCTCCCCTCGGCGGCACCGACCGTCAGCGACAGGGGCCCCGGCTCCATCGTTGTCCCGGCAAAGCGGAAGAGGGCATCTTTCAGCGTGACGGTCCGGTCGGTCAGGCGCCAGCCGAACCTGGCCTCCGCGGCACGGCCGTCGATGAGCACGCCGTCGAACCGGCACTCCCCGGCGGCGTTGCCCCTCCCCCCCCTCCGCTCGAAGGCGGTCCGCAGCACTCCCTTTCGCAGCGAAACCTTCCGCCCCTTGATCTCCCCCGTGACGGCATCCCCGCTCAGGGAGAATTCCCCCCCCATCTCCCCTGTCCCGCGCCCCGCCACGTGGAGCGCAAGGGCGGCGGCCCCCCCCGTCAGCCGGATGCCGAGAGGGGCGAGCCGGGGAGCAAGCACCGTCAGTGGAGTGGGGGGAGTCGAGAGGGAGAGGGAAAGGGGGGGCGAATCGGCAGGACGGAAGGACGCACCTCCGTTGACCGCAATCCCGGACACCCGCGCCGTAAGCGGGGCGGCCTCTACCCGGCGCAGGGCGAACCGCTCCGTCATGGCAAGCGTGAAGGGGAGGTCGAGGCGTTCCAGGGGAAAGGTCCCCCCCTGGGAGGGAAGGGTGAGCTTTCCGTGCACCACAAATCCGCCGTCGCCCCGTCCGAGGGTGGCAGTTCCGGCGAGTCCCCGGAAAAAGGTCCTCCCCCCGCGGGAGGCCGACCCGTCGCGGAGCCGGACCCCGCCACTCAGGAGCGTGATCCACCGCGCGTTTCCTGCAAGACGGAACCGTCCCCCGCCGAGGGTGCCGCCGACGGCGGTGTCGCGCCGCATCGCCGCTGGCAGAAGCCGGGAGAGCCGTCCGAGATCGAGATCATCCACCTCCAGCTCGGCGGCAAACCGCCGCTCGGCGCGCAGACGGCTTACCTCCCCCTTCGCCCGCAGCCGGAAGGTGTCGGCCAGATCCACCCGGACCGACTCGGCCCACGCCTTGTCCCGCGCCGGCTCGTAACCAACCGCCAGAGTGATCCTGCCGGTCAGGGGGGAGAGCCGCCCGGCGCCGGTGTCGATGAGCACCCCGCGGGCCTCGGCGCGCCCCTCGGTACGGAGGAGACCGCCGGCATATCTCACCGTCAGCTGCAGGCTTCCCGTCCCTCCCCCGATGGAGAAAGCCCGCGTCCCGAGCATCTTTCCGTAGGGCGCCAGTGAGACGCTCGGGGCCGTGAGGGTCAGGTCGAGGCCGGGGGTGGGACCGGGACGGATATTCCCTGCCAGCCGGAACCGGCTTCCCCCCATATCGGAAAAGGCCAGCTCCAGGCGCGAATCGGCGCTCCCCCGGGTCGAAAGGTCCCGCAGCCGGAGGGCAATCCCCTCTGCGGCGTATCGTTCCGCCGTCACCGCACCGCCACGGACCACGAGCTCCCCGATCCGGAGCTCCGGCGCCGGCTTTCGCCCCGGCTTCCTTATTACGAGGTGGGCGACGTTCCACTTCCCCTCGCGGTTCCGTGCAAGCGACACCCGTACCCCGTCGAGCTCGACGCGCCGGAAATCCCGCTCCCCGCGGAGAAGTGCCAGCCAGCGGGGGATGATGGTGACCGCCTCGGCCGTCGCCAGGGGGGCGGCCGGAAACCCTGGAGGGTTACCGATGCGCAAGCCGCGGATCACCACCCCCCCCAGACGGGGTTCAATGGAGGATACTGACACCGGAACATGGAGGAGACGGGTGAGGAAACGGGAGAGCTGGCCGGCGGCCGATGGCGAGGGGAGATACCGGAACAGGAAGGTGCTCCCGCCGAGAACCAGGAACGCACCCATAGCCAGCCACCACACCGTGCGGCGGCGGATACGTGGGGATGATGTCGGTGCGGGGACCGGGGTTTGTGACATCGGCCTGGTTCTCCCGGAAACGAATCCTTCTGCAAGGAGACTTTAACCGGACAGGGGGATGTTGGCAAGGGGGCGGAAACGGTGGCACGCGGGGCGCCGGAAAACGAAAGAAGCCCCGTCCGGACGGGGCTTCTTTCACTGCAAAAACCGTGTTCCGCCAGAAGACAGCGGCAGAAGGAAGCTACTTCTTCTTGCCGGCAACGGCGTCCTTGAGAGCCTTGCCCGGACGGAACTTGGGAACCTTGGCGGCAGCGATCTTGATCTCTTTGCCGGTCTGGGGATTACGGCCGGTACGGGCCTTGCGGGTGGATACCTCGAAGCTGCCGAAGCCGACGAGGGTCACCTTGTCCCCCTTTTTGAGCGCGTCGCTAACAGCACCGATGAACGCACCAACAGCCTTGTCGGCTGCGGCCTTGGTCAGATTGGCGGATTTCGCAACGGCATCCACAAGTTCTGCTTTGGTCATGGTAAACCCTCCTTTATTAGGTAATTCTGGCGAATACTATAGACAGAAATTTCCACTTTGCAAGGGATTATTTGCGGGAAACCAAATTTTTTCACCGCCGGAAACCGTTGTCCCACAAGGGTTTATCCTCCAGGGGGTGGGCAACCCCCCCGTCGGACGGCCATTCAGGCCCGATCGCACAGCGTAACATGCCGTAATGACTAGGGTTGCTGCAGCTCGGGGAGGTACTCCCCCGCCTCCCCGTCGTAGCTCTTCGGTTCGGTACCGGCGATGAAGCATTCGGCGATCGCTCCCTCGCTCCCCTCATGGGCAAGCTTTCCGGTGCGGGGGTTGATGATGGCGAAGGTGACATCCGGCGGCGCTGGGAAGTTCTGGGCCGGCAGCCCCGCCACGGCCCGCTGCATGAACTCGGTCCAGATGGGGGCCGCCGCCTGTCCCCCCGACCCTCCGGCCCCGAGGGAGCGCTCCTGGTCGTAGCCGACCCAGACCCCGGCCACGAGCTGGGGGATATAGCCGATGAACCAGGCATCCTTCATGTCGTTGGTGGTGCCGGTCTTGCCGGCCACGGGGCGGCCGAGGGCCCGGGCCCTTTGTCCGGTACCGCTCTGCACGACGCCTTCCAGCAGGTTGGTCATGATGAAGGAGGTTTCGGGGGAGATGACCGGCACCGCGGCGGGGCCACCGGCGCCACCTCCGGGGGGTGCTGGCTTGGCCTCCCCGTCGAGGGGGGGCGGCGCCGACGACTGGTTGGTGAAGACCGGCACGGTCGGCTCCTTCGTCTCCTCCAGGACTTTGCCGTCGCTGTCTTCGACCTTCGTGATGAAGTACGGCGTGGTCCGGTACCCACCCGAGGCGAATACGGCATAAACGGAGGTGAGCTCCAGGGGGGTGACGCTCGACGAACCGAGGGCGAGGGTCAGGTTGGCCGCCAGTGGCGAGGTGATCCCGAGTTTCTTGGCGTACTCGATGGCGTAGTCGACCCCGATCTGTTCCAGGATCTTCACGCTCACCACGTTGATGGAGTTGGTGAGGGCCTCGCGCATGGTGACCGGTCCCCGGTAGACGTTGTCATAGTTCTTGGGCTTCCACGCCTTCTCCCGGCCACTCTCGTACTCCACCTGCGAATCGTCGATGATGGTGGCGGCGGTGAGCCCCTTGTCGAGGGCGGCGGCGTAGATGAGCGGCTTGAAGGCGGAACCGGGGTTGCGGCGGGCCTGGACCGCCCGGTTGAACTGGCTCTTGCGGAAATCATACCCGCCAACCATCGCCCTCACGGCACCGCTGCGGGGGTCGATCGCCACCACCGCCGCCTGGGCCTCGGGCTCCTGGTCGAGGGCGAACACCGCCCCCTGTTTGTTGGCGTCGGGGCTCTGCACCGACACGAGGATCACGCTCCCGAGGGGGAGCGACTTCCCCTTCTCTTCCTGCTTCCCCCAGGCGTTCACTAGCCTCACCTTGCCGGCCCAGGCCATGTTCCGGCGGGAAAGGATCCCGGCCCGGTCCCCCACCCGCACCGTCACATCCCCCTTCGCCGGGTCCACGGCGGTGACGACCCCCTGGTAGGTGGTCCCCTGTTTGAGGGAGGCCGTATCGATCCCGTCCTCCACCTTCCGGCAGAGGTCGTCCACCTCCGTTTCGGCGAGGTACTTCAGCGCTCCGCGGAATCCCTGCCGCTTGTCGACGGCCTTCAGACCGTTCACCACCGCCTCGTAGGCCCCCTTCTGCATCTCGGCGTTCATCGTGGTGTAGATCTTCAGCCCTTCCTTGTAGAGCTTGTCCTCCCCGTACCTCTCTTCGAGCTGGATCCGGATCTGCTCCAGGAAGTAGGCCGACTGGTCGCCGTTCACCTTCTTCATCGACCTGATGACGATGGGGGTCGCCCGGGCGTGGTCGGCCTCGGCCTGGGTGATGTACCCCTCCTTCACCATCCGCTCCAGGACGTAGGCCTGCCGCTCCCGCGCCCGGTCCAGGTGCTTGATGGGGGAATAGCTGTTGGGGGCCTTGGGGAGCCCCGCCAGCATCGCCATCTCGGCCAGATTGAGCTGGTCCACGTTCTTGCCGAAGTAGGTTTCCGCCGCCACCTGGACGCCGTAGGAGCCGGCCCCGAGGTAGATCTGGTTCAGGTAGATGTAGAGGATCTCGTCCTTGGAGAGCTGCTCCTCCATCCGCTTGGCGAGGATCGCCTCCTTGAACTTGCGGGAGAATTTCTTCTCCGGCGTGAGGAGCATCGACTTCGCCACCTGCTGGGTGATGGTGGACGCCCCCTCCTTCTTCCGCATGGAGAGGAGGTTTTTCACCGCGGCCCGGGCAATGCCGGGATAGTCGAGCCCCTTGTGCTGGTAGAAGTTCGAGTCCTCCGCCGCCACGAACGCCTGGATCAGCTTGCGCGGGATCTTATCCACCGGCACCACAACCCGGCGCTCCAGGTAGAACTCCCCCACGAGACTGCCGTCGTCGCCGAAGACCTGGGAGACGATGGGGGGGTGGTAGTCAGCGAGGCGGTCGACCCGGGGCAGGGAGTGATAGAGGTAGAAGAGGTACCCGGAAAGGGCCAGAAGTCCCGCCAGGGCGATAACGGCAAGGGAAACAACAACAATTTTTAATGGACTTTTCCCCTGCCGCCGGTTTATGTTCCGGGAGGGGGGGGTCTGACGGCCGCCGGTGAGCGTCATGAAAGGATCTCCGAACCTGCTGAACTTCGCGTGGTTAGCAACAAAGAGGAAGCTTAGCGCAGATGAACGGCACAGTTCAAGATGTTTATCGACGGGGAACGGGACCGCTGGCGGCCACCATCCCCGCAGAAGGAGGTGCAGCGCGGTGAGAGTGAACAGGTGGGGACATCGGGCGAGAAATCTCTGCCTCGGGGGGGGAGCGGTGGCCCTTTGGGTCGTGGTCGCGCTGACACCCCCGGCGCAGGGGGCGGAGATCACCCCCTTCAGGACCGTCAACCTGAGCCCCGTCGTCCAGATCTTCGGGCTGCCGGCCATCGGGACCGCGACGGTGCTGCCGAAAGGGGGAGGCGAGGCGAGCCTCGTCTTCGACGCCGCCAACAACTTCGCCATCGACGAGACCCCGCGGGAGCAAATCGTGCTGGACGGCGAGACCTACCGGCTCGCCCTCGGACTGCGCTACGGCATTGCCCGGGGGATCGAGGGGGGGATCGAGGTCCCCTTCGTCTTTCACAGCGGCGGCGAACTCGACGGCTTCGTCGAGTGGTTCCACGACTCCTTCGGTTTCGGCACCGGCGGCCGGGACCAGGCCCCGGAGGGGCGCCTCCTCTATGCCTACACCCGGGACGGCGTACAGCAGTTCCGGGTCGACCACCCCAACGGCGGCATCGGCGACATCCGCCTGACCGGCGGCATCCGGCTCTACGACGACGAGAGCGCCGCGCCGCGGGCGCTGGCCCTGCGGGCCGCCCTGAAGCTTCCCACCGGCAACAGCGCAAAGCTGCGCGGAAGCGGCAGCGTCGACGGCTCCCTCTGGCTCACGGGAAGCGACGACTACCGGCTCGGGGGGTGGGGGCACGCGACCCTCTTCGCCGCCGCCGGCGCAACGGTGATGAGCAAGGGGGATGTGCTGGAGGGGCAGCAGAAAAACGTGGCGGCATTCGGCTCCCTCGGTGCCGGCTGGAGCCCCTTCGACTGGCTCGTCCTGAAGGTCCAGACGAACTGGCACTCGGCCCTCTACCGGGGGAGCTCGCTGCGGGAGCTCGACGCCGACACCCTGCAGATCATCGGCGGGGGGACCATCGCCTTCACCAGGAGCACCGCCCTCGACCTGGGGGTTTCGGAAGACCTGAACGTCAAGACCTCCCCCGACGTGGCGTTCCACTTGGCCCTAACCCAGCGGTTCTGAGCCGACCGTTTCCGCCTCAGCGAAAAAAAGCGGGCCCCTGCGTTCGGATAGAACGCGAGGGGCCCGTTCTCTTTTGCGGCTCCGATGGCGGCGACGCGCCTACTTCACATCCTTTTTCCGCCGCTCGTCCCGCAGGGCATCCAGGGCAAGGAGCGCCACCCCGACGCAGATGGCGGAATCGGCCACGTTGAAGGCGGGCCAGTGGTGCCCCTTCCAGTAGACGTCCAGAAAGTCGATCACCTCGCCGAGGCGGAGCCGGTCGATGAGGTTGCCGATGGCCCCGGCAAAGATCAGGGCGAAGGAGGCCGCGGCGAGCCGCTGGTCGTCCCGGAGCCGGCGGAAGGTGAAGGCAATCGCCGCGATGGCCACCAGCGACACGGCGATGAAGAAGGGGAGGCGGTAGCTGAAGTTGGCGAGAAAGCTGAACGCCGCCCCCTTGTTCCGCATGTAGGTGATGTTGAAGAGGCCGTCGATGACCGGAATCGACTGGTAGAGCTCCATGGTCCGGTCGATGAGGATCTTGGTGGCCTGGTCGGCGACGAGGACGACGGCCGTCACGCCAAGGAGGATGCGGTAGTTCGGTCTCATCGCCCTACTTCACCGCCGCCACGCACTTCGGGCAGAGGGTCGGGTGGTCACTGTCGGCGCCGATCTCCTCGTCATAGTGCCAGCAGCGCTCGCACTTCTCTCCCGGAGCGGCGGCCACCCCGATCTTAAGCCCCTTCACCCCTTCAGCCTCGGTGAACCCGCCGGCCGGCTCCGCCACCAGCTCCACCCTGGAGACGATGAAGACGGTGGCCAGCTCACCGGCGTACTCCTTCAGGAACGCCAGGAGCTGCGGCTCCGCCGCAAGCGTCACCGCCGCGTCGAGGGAGTGGCCGATCACTTTCTGCACCCGGGCCTGCTCCAGGGCCTTGGAGACCTCTCCCCGCACCCTGATGATCTGCTCCCACCGCTCCACCAGCGCCTCGTTCTTCCACTCGGGGTGGAGTTCGGGGAAGCCGGCCAGGTGCACGCTCGCCTCGGCCCGCTTCGGCATGTACCGCCAGACCTCGTCGGTGGTGAAGGATAGGACCGGCGCCATGAGCTTCACGAGGGATTCGAGCACAAGGTACATGACGGTCTGGGCGCTGCGGCGCTCCGGGGCGTCCTTGCGGCTAGTGTAGCGCTCCTTGATGATATCGAGGTAGAAGGCGCTCATCTCCACGGTACAGAAGCCGTTCACGGCGTGGTAGAGGATGTGGAACTCGTACTCGTCGTAGGCGGCAAACACCTTCTCCTTGAGCACTTCCAGCTGGTGCAGGGCCCAGCGGTCCAGCTCCGTCATCCCCTCGAAGGGGACCCTGTCGGTGGCCGGGTCAAAGTCGTAGAGGTTCCCCAGGAGGTAGCGGCAGGTGTTGCGGATGCGGCGGTAGGCCTCGGCAAGCCGCGTCAGGATCTCCTGGGAGATCCGGACGTCGTCCCGGTAGTCCTGGGCCGCCACCCAGAGGCGGAGGATCTCGGCGCCGTACTTCTTGATCACCTCTTCGGGGGAGACCACGTTCCCCACCGACTTGCTCATCTTCCGGCCGGCGCCGTCGACGACGAAGCCGTGGGTGAGGACCTCCTTGTACGGCGCGGTGCCGCGGGTGCCGACGGAGGCGAGGAGCGAGGAGTGGAACCACCCGCGGTGCTGGTCGCTCCCCTCAAGATACATGCTGGCCGGCGAGCCGAGCTCCGGGCGGTTTTCGAGGACCGCAGCGTGGGAGACCCCGGAGTCGAACCAGACGTCCAGGATATCCATCTCCTTCTCGAAGGAGTGCTTCCCGCACTTGGGGCAGACGGTGCCGGGAGGAAGGAGCTCGGCGGCCGCCCTCTCGTACCAGAGGTCGGCCCCCCCTTCCATGAAGAGGTCGGCCACATGGTGCATGGTCTTGCCGTCGGCGAGGATTTCGCCGCACTCGGTGCAGTAGAAGGCGGTGATCGGGACCCCCCAGGAGCGCTGGCGGGAGATGCACCAGTCGGGGCGGTTCTCGATCATGCCGTGGATCCGCTCGCGTCCCCACTTCGGCACCCAGGAGACCCGGTCGATTTCCTCCAGCGCCTTCCGCCGCAGGTCGTTCTTCTCCATGGAGATGAACCACTGCTCCGTGGCCCGGAAGATGATCGGCTTCTTGCAGCGCCAGCAGTGGGGATAGGAGTGCTCCACCGTCCCCTGCCCCACGAGCGCCCCCACCTCCTGCAGCTTCTCGATGACGCTGGCGTTGGCGTCGAAGACGAACTGGCCGCCGAAGAACTCCAGGCTCTGGATGTAGCGCCCCCGGTTGTCCACCGGGTTGTAGATGTCGAGCCCCTCCTTGAGGCCCAGCTCGTAGTCCTCCTGGCCGTGACCCGGCGCGGTGTGGACGCAGCCGGTACCGGCGTCGAGCGTTACGTGCTCCCCCAGGAGGACGACGGAGTCCCGGTCGTAGAAGGGGTGCCGGCACCGCTTCCGGTAGAGGATGTCGGCCCGGAAGGTGGCGACGACGCTCCCCTCAAGGCCTGTGGCGGCCATGAAGGCGTCTTTGAGCCCCTCGGCCACCACGAGAACCTCGCCCCCTGTCTCCAGGGCCGCGTACTCCAGCTCCGGGTGGAGGGCTACGGCCAGGTTGGCGGGGATGGTCCAGGGGGTGGTGGTCCAGATGACCAGCGACACCTTCTTCCCGGCCAAGGGGGGGACCGAGGCAGAGATGTCGTCCTGGAGGAGGAACTTCACGTAGATGGAGGGGGAGGTCTTGTCGGCGTACTCCACCTCGGCTTCCGCCAGGGCGGTGACGCAGGAGGAGCACCAGTGGACCGGCTTCTTCCCCTTGTAGAGGCCGCCGTTGTCGGCGAAGCGGGCCAGCTCCCGGGCGGTGATCCCCTCGTAGTCGGCGGTCATGGTGAGATAGGGGCGGTCCCAGTCGCCGAGGACGCCGAGGCGCTCGAACTCCTCCCGCTGGATCTTCACGAACTTCTCGGCGTACTCCCGGCACTGCTTGCGCATCTGGAGCTTGGTGGTCTCATGCTTCTTCGACCCCAGGTTCTTCTCCACCTGGAGCTCGATCGGGAGGCCGTGGCAGTCCCACCCCGGGACGTAGGGGGCGCCGAACCCCTGCATCCGCTTGCTCTTGAGGATGATGTCCTTGAGGATCTTGTTGAGGGCATGGCCGATGTGGATGTGGCCGTTGGCGTAAGGGGGACCGTCGTGGAGGACGTAGCGCGGCTTGCCCTCTCCCGCCGCGGCAAGGGCGCCGTAAAGGTCGGCTTTCCGCCACCCTTCCAGGATCTCCAGCTCCTTCTGGGGAAGGTTGGCCTTCATCGGAAAATCGGTGACCGGCAGGTTGAGGGTGTTTTTGTATTCCATGAACGTCCTCCGCAACGGATGGGGATCGGCCGCGCAGGCGGGAGGCGGCGCGGGCCGGGGAAACGCTTAACGCTACTGACATTCCGCTGAAAAGTCAAGGTCAAAGGGGATGCGGAAGGGGTGTTGCCAACCCGTTGCCAACGTTTGACCGGCGCGGTGAATGACGATACAATCGTCTTTGGCAGACGCCGCTTTAGCCGCGTCCCGCAGGCCGTCGCCCAACCATTTCCCCCCCTCTCCGGGGAGACAGGATCCACCCCATGAACCAGCAGATTCGACTCCTGATACTCGAAGACTCGGAGGACGACCTTCTCCTCATGCTCCACGAGCTTCGCCGCGGCGGCATCGCCCCGGAATACGAGCGTGTCGACAGCGCCGCAGGGATGCGCGCCGCCCTTGACCGCCAGAACTGGGACGCCATCATCTCCGACTACAACATCCCGGGATTCGGCGCCCTGGCGGCCCTCGACCTCGTCAGGGAGCGCAACCTCGACATCCCGTTCATCATCGTCTCCGGCAAGATCGGTGAGGACACCGCCGTTGCCGCCATGAAGGCCGGCGCCCACGACTACCTGATGAAGGAAAACCTCTCCCGGCTCGTCCCGGCCATCGAGCGCGAGCTCCGCGAAGCGGACGGACGGCGGCGGCGCCACCAGGCCGAAGAGGCGATCCGGACCCAGTTCGTCCAGATCAGCACCATCTTCGACTCCCTCAACGCCCTGGTCTACGTGGTCGACCTCGCGGACTTCCGGCTCCTCTACCTGAACCGTTACGGCATGCAGCTCTTCGGCGAGGAGTGGGAGGGGCGCCCCTGCTACGAGATAATCCAGGGGGGGAAGACGGTGCCGTGCGATTTCTGCACCAACGAAAAGCTCCTGCTGGACGGTCGGCCGCTCCCCCCCTACATCTGGGAGTACCAGAACGCCGTCAGCGGCCGCTGGTACCAGTGCATCGACAAGGCGATCCGCTGGACCGACGGGCGGCTCGTCCGGATGGAGATCGCCATCGACATCACCGAGCGCAAAGAGATGGAGCGGATGAAGGACGAGATGATCTCCGCCGTGAGCCACGAGATGCACACCCCGCTTACCGCCATGATGGGATTCACAGAGTTTCTCCTGGAAAACGAGGTGGACCGCGAACAGCAGAAGAACTGCCTCCGGACCATCTACAAGGAGACCGAACGGCTCAGCGAGCTGATCAGCAACTTCCTCCAGCTGCAGCGCCTCAGGGCGAGCATGGTCAAGTTCCGGATCAGGCCGGTGCCGGTGGGGCTTCTTCTGGCCGACGCCGCGGCGCTCTACGCGGCGGCATCGAAGAACCACCGGGTGGTGGTGGAGTGCCCGCCGGATATCGGCGAGGTCCGGGGAAACGAGGAGCAGCTCTACCAGGTCCTCTCCAACCTCATCTCCAACGCCATCAAGTACTCGCCAGACGGAGGGGATGTGGTCCTCGGCGCCCGGGCGGGGGAGGAAAACATCACCATCTGGGTGAAGGACCAGGGGATCGGGATCCCCCCCGAGTTCCAGGAAAGGATCTTCGAGCGCTTCTTCCGGGTCGACAACACCGACCGCCGCAAGATGGGGGGGGCCGGGCTGGGACTCACCCTCGTCCGCGAGATCGTCGCCGCCCACGGCGGGAGGGTCTGGGTGGAGAGCAAGCAGGGGGGAGGAAGCACGTTCTACGTGTCGCTTCCGGTCATGCGCCAGAGCGAGGCGGCGTGAGAGGCGGCGGGATCAGTGGGAGATCCAGAGGTAGTCGGCGTCGGCGAGGGTAATCGTGTCAAGGGGCATGGCCGGGTCGGGGAGAACGATCACCCCCTTGAGCGCCGGCTCCTCCTTTTCCACCTCGGTCGGCATCCCGCCGCGCATGGCGTGCCCTCCCCCCGTGATCACCACCACCGTCCTCCGGGGGTTCTTCTGCAGAAACGCCACCAGGTGATACGCCATCGCCTTGTTCCAGAGCATCTGGGCCTCGCAGAAATTCCTGAAGCTGCGCTGGCCGGCGTCGTGGTTGGCGTAGGAGCGCCGGATCATCGCCAGGTAGGCGTCGCTGACGTCGCAGGCGATGGAGGGAGGGAGCGCGCGCCGCTCTTCGGGGGTGAGGGAGTCGAACCCCGTCGTCGCCACCTTCCGGGCAATCTTCCGGAGGACGTTGAGACCGACGAGCGGAATCCGGTGGTCCCGGGCGAAGAGGAGAATGTCACCGTAGAGGGACCACGGCAGTGTCCAGCTCCTGAGGTAAAACTTCTGGAACTGCGTGAGGCCGACCCGCCCTTCCACCCAGCGGTCGAGCTCCCGCTGGTCCGCCGCCGTGAACATCTCCATCCCGATGGCAAGGGGGACTCCCGCCCCGTGGAGGTCCCGGATGATCCGGAGCTGGAGGAGATGATGCGCCGGCTCGTCGTGGTTCTCTCCCACGTAGACGACCCGGGCCTTTTTCAGATCCGTCATCATCTCGCCGAAGGTGACTTCCCGGCGGTCTTTCACCCGCACGATCAGGTCATGACCGACACAGCTTTGGGCCACGAAGATCCCTGCCAGCAGCACCGAAACTCCTATCGCCGTCCCCCGTCTCACCGTCTCACTCCCTGCGGGATCACCACTCCTTCTCCCCCCGCCGGTGGAGGGGTGCCCTTCACCCGGTTCTCCCCGCCGCTGAAGACGAGGAGGCCGTAGCGACCGTAATGGGTTATCTTCAGGGCCGCCTTATCCGCCGCCGATGCCGACAGCGGCAGCAGGAGGGCCGCCACCCTGCCCGGGGAGCCGGGGCGCACCCCCATCGCCAGCAGGAGGTCTTCCTCCCCGCCGTATCGTTTCCCCCCCACCGCAAAGCCGTCCGCCGCAACCGAAACCCCCTCGGGGAGCTCCGGCAGAAGCTCCCGGTGCGCCGGCATACCGCAGACGAGGAGGTCCCGCCCGGCGAGGGCCGCGGGGTCCGCATTCTCTTCCGGCAGCAGCTTCGCCCCCTCCTGCCCCAGGGAGCGGAGCAGGAGCGACAGGGTCCCGCCGCCAGCGGCGCAGCGCCGCGTCACCACAACCGTCAACTCCCGGCTCCCCTTGATCCGGTTGACCGTGGCGGGAAGCTCCGCCGGCGCCAGGAGCCGAAAAACGTCGACCTCGGGGTCGAGTATGACCCGCGCCGGCCGCCAAACCGTGGCGACAGCAAACGGGGTCCGCCCGCCGGCAAGCCGCAGCGCCGTATCGGACCGGTTCGCCTTCCCCTCCACCCGGACCGTGACGGTTAGCGGATACGCTCCCCTTTCCTCCGTCACCTTCCCCCGCACCTGCCAGCGCCTCCCCTGCCGCCTTGCCGCAACCTCGGCAAGGGCCAGGCGCGGCCCCCCCGGCAGGTCGAGCCATGGCTTCACGAAGGAAGAGAGCTCCTCCCCCGCCGCCGTGGAGAAGGCCTGGACGAGATCGTCCCAGGAGACGGCCGTGAAGCACCGTTTCCGGAAGAGCTCCCGCAGGGCGCCGAAAAACGCCCGGTCGCCGATCCGCATCCGGATCATGTGGAAGAGCATGGCGGCCTTGCCGTAGCCGATGGCGCGGGAGGCGGGGTCGGTCCGCCCGACGAAGAGCCGGAGCGGAAAATCCTCTACCGGCCCCACGAGGGAGGCGTAGTCGGCAAGTATCCGGAAGCGGTAATCGCGCCCCGCCGCGGCCGACTTCCGCTCCTCCTGCAGGTAGTCGGCGAGATAGGTCACGAGCCCCTCGCACCAGTTCCCCTCCCGGTAATCGACCAGCACTCCGTTGCCCCACCAGGAGTGGGCGATCTCGTGGGGAAGGCTCGTGGTGACGATGAAGGGGAGGCGAATCACCGTTGCGCCGATCAGGGTGTAGGAGGGAAAGCCGTAGCCGGTAGGGAAGAAATTCTCCACCACGGCGAACTTCTCGAAGGGGTAGGGGCCGAACTGCGCAGCGTAGAAGCGGAGGTAGCCGGCGGCCGCCTCCAGATAGCGGGGGGCGAGGTGCGCATCCTCCGGATGGAAGTAGGCGTAGAGGGGAATGCCGGCCGCGTCCCGCTCCTCGATCACGTAGGGACCGGCCGAAAGCGATACCCCCCCTGTCGGGTGGGCCTCCTCCCAGACGGAGCGGGTGATCCTCCCTTCTGTCTTTCGCATCACGCGCCTGCCGGCGGTGATCGCCTCGATCCCGGCAGGGGCGCTGACGGCTATGGTTCGCCGGGTGGGGCCGGCGGCCGGGGCGGGGTACCAGCCGGCATCGCTTCCGAGGTAGCTCCCCCGCGAGGTGATGGCCCCCTTCACCCCGTAGGAGGGGTCTTCGGTCACGGCGGGGCGCTCGGGGGCCGGATCGTTGAAGACGCAGCGGTACCGTACGGTCACCCGGAGCGCCGCCCCTTCTTCCGTCCGCGGCAGATCAACCTGCATCCGTCCGTCTCCGCGGCGAAACGGGGCACCCCTTCCGGCCGCCGCCACCGTCTCGATCTCCGCCGCCGGGTTCAGGGAGAGGGTAAGGGTGCCGACCGCGCCGGGGGCGAGCTCCAGGACGCTCTCCCCCTCCAGGAGATGGCGCTCGGGGAGGAGGCGGACCCGGATCTCCTGGCGGACGACCCGCGCCTCGATCGGCATCGCGCAAGCCACAGGGGAGAGACCGAGAAAGAGGATGAAAACGGTGAGATGAAGAAAGGACTTCATGGGGTACAACTATACCACCGAATCATCGGGGCGACAGAAAGAGGAGGGAAAGGAAGAGGGAAGAGCGCGGCTACCGGCCGCCGCGCTCCGTGTAGGTCTTACGGGAATGTCGATGCCGTTTCTTCTTCGCCCCGGCGAGGGCGAGGAGGTCGGCTTGGGCGACCCGCCATCCACCCTCCTCCCGGACGAGGCGGACGGAGCGGGTGGAGTACTCGGTCTCCCCCGGCCCCTCCAGCCCGAAGCGGGCCCGGATGGTGACGGCATCGCCGCTGCCGGCGGTGACCCGCACCTCCTGCATCTTCTCCCAGCAGCAGGCCGGGCGCCGGGAGGCGTTGGCAAGCTTGCGCGCAAACGCCTCCCGGCTCTCCCGTCCCGAGACCGAGGTCCGGTCATAGACCCCTTCGTAGTTCCCCGCGCGCCAGAGGTCGAGGATCCCGTCCAGGCTCTGGCGCGCCTCGGCCGCCACCGCCGGGTCCGCCGGCTCCCCCCTGCGGGCTTGCGCCGGCAGGGCGAGGGCGGCGAGAAGCAGGGTCGACAGCACAATCAGCAACGATTTCATGGTTTCCTCCCGGAACGGTTAAGTCCCGCTCATAATAGGGAAGCAAACCCGAAAGGGCAAGCGGTTTCCAGTCACACCCGCCGCTCCACCGCCCCGGCCACCAGCCTGAGCCGTGCCATGAGGGCATCGAACTTCTTCGGCTTCAGGGACTGGGGGCCGTCGGAGGAGGCCCGCTCCGGATCGGGATGGACCTCGATCATGAGGCCGTCGGCCCCGCCGGCCACGGCGGCGAGCGCCATGGGGGCCACGTAGTGGTAGTTGCCGGTGCCGTGGGACGGGTCGGCCACCACCGGGAGATGGGTCATCTGCTTGAGGACCGGGATCGCCGAGAGATCGAGGGTGTTGCGGGTGGCGGTCTCGAAGGTGCGGATGCCGCGCTCGCAGAGGATCACCTGCTGGTTCCCCTCACTCATGACGTACTCGGCGCTCATGAGAAACTCCTGGATCGTCATCGACATCCCGCGTTTCAGGAGCACCGGCCGGCTGAGCTGCCCCACCTTCTTGAGGAGCGCGAAGTTCTGGGCGTTACGGGCGCCGATCTGGAGGATGTCGGCGTACTCCGCCACGAGCTCCGCCGTCTCCGGGTTCACCACCTCGGTCACGATGGGGAGCCCCGTCACCTCCCGGGCCTTGGCCAGGAGCTTCAGCCCCTCCTCCTCCAGCCCCTGGAACGAGTAGGGGGAGGTCCGCGGCTTGAACGCCCCGCCGCGGAGCACCTGGGCCCCGGCCGCCTTCACCGCCTTCGCCGTCTCGATGATCTGTTCCTCACCTTCCACCGAGCAGGGGCCGGCCATGACAATGATCTCCGGGCCGCCGATCGCCACCGTGTCGCTGATCCGGATGACGCTCGGCTCCCCTTTCACCTCTCTGGAGGCAAGCTTGTACGGCTTCAGGATCGGCACCACGCTTTCCACCCCGTGCATCGACTCGATCGACTGCAGCACCAGTTTCCCCCGCTCGTCCCCCACGGCGCCGATCACGTCCCGCGTCGTGCCGTGGATCACGTGGGATTTGTAACCGAGTTCCCTGATCCGCTTGAGCACCTCGTCCCGATCCTTCTTCGCCGCTCCCGACTTCATTACGATGATCATCCTTTCCTCCCTGGTTTTCCCGGAAACGCGACAGGCCGGAGGATTTCTCCCCCGGCCTGTCGTGCTTGCTGCTCCTGAAACGAAAAAGCCGGGGGTAGTTTCCTGTCCACCCTCGGCTTCCGGTTTAGTGTATGGTCTGTTCAGCTTCCCCTACGATAAACCTCAACCCCGGGCAGACGGCCTAAAATAAAAGCCGTACCAGAAGTAAAAGCTAAAGTAGGAAACGAAGCCTTTGTTGAACATGGGGGCTATAGTTGCCCAGCGAGCCGGAGATTGTCAAGCATTAACTTGCGAACCGAGAGAACAACTCCGGCATCTGGACCCTCGACATCGGCAATGGAGGCCACAAACGAGGCTCAGCGCCTCGGTTCTCCGGGCATTCCTGTAGTATACTCTGAAAAAACGGAACCTGCGAAACGGAGAAATCGGGTGAGAAACCGAGTAGAGAGACTCTCACAAAAGATCGCATCGCTCAGGTGGTTCCTGGTGGAACTGGTGGTGTATGCCATCTTCGTGGTGGGGTACTTCTTTCTGGTCTTGCACCTTCTGGGGGACTGGCTGAAGCAGGTTTTCGACGAGAACAAAAACTTCTACGCGCTCGTGGCGCTGGCGTTGATCATCGTGCAGGGGGTTACCCTGGAGGTGGTGACCAGCGCGCTGTTGCGCATGATTCGCCGCAAGGTGAGGTGAGGGCAACGCCATGGACTTCCCGATCTCCGGCACCCATATCCATCCCCTCTACCTGATGGGAATCGGCTTTGTCGTCGGGATTCTGGGCGGTTTCTTCGGCGTCGGGGGAAGTTTCCTGGCCGGTCCGGCGCTCTTTGCGGCGGGGGTGCCGATGAATTTTGTGGTCGGCACCGATCTGGCGCACATCGTCGGCAAATCCATCGTGGCGGCCAAGAAACACCGGGTGCTCGGCAACGTGGACATCAAGCTCGGCATGATCATGGTCAGCGGCACCATCGCCGGCGTGGAAACCGGCGCCCAGCTCATTCAGTACCTGAAACGCCAGGCCAACGTGGATGCCGTGGTGGGGATCGGCTTCATCTGCGTGCTCGTCTCGATCTCCGCGTTCATCGGCTGGGAGAGCTGGCAGACGCTGAAGATGGAAAAAAAACGCGACACCAGGAAGTCGTCCACAGGCTTAACCAGGCCACAGCCGGTCCCGTCCCGGTTCCGCCGTTATCTGAAATCGAGCCGTGACGCAGCGGTACGGGTCAAGAGGGACGAGTCGATCATCGCGCATATCCCGCAACGGATCCACCACCTCCAGTTGCCGCCGATGGTCCGCCTCCCCAACTCGGGTATCGCGCGGATCTCGCTCTGGACGATTCTGGGCGTGGCGTTTGTAGGTGGGGTGTTCAGCGGCTTTCTCGGCGGCGGTGCGGGGTACATCCGAATGCCGTCGATGGTCTATCTGCTCGGGGTCCCCACCCACGTGGCGGTGGGGACGGATCTGTTCGAGATCGTCATCTCCGCCAGCTACGGAACACTCACCCATGCGGTCAAAGGGAACGTGGACATTCTGCTGGCGCTGGTCATGCATACCGGCGCGGCCATCGGCGCCCAGATCGGCGCTACCCTGACCGAATACTTCCACGGCACGCGCATCAGGCTGGCGTTTGTCCCTCTGCCGCTCATCGGCGCAGGGGTGGTGATTTACAGTTTGGTGACGGGACACCATTTCAAGTAACGGGTGGCAAGGCGATGAAGATTCTGTTTTGCAGCGATGGTTCGAGCCAGGCGGAAAAGGCGGTCCGCTTCGGCGCGCCGTTCGCCGCCGCCTGCGGGGCGGAAACCTCGATCCTCGGCATTGCGGAAAAACCGGGGCACGAAGATCCACTCCTTGAGGCCCTCAGGCGGGCACGGGAGATTCTCAGAGAACACAGCCTCAACGCCGAATTGATCACCAAGGCGGGCCGTCCCGTGCACGAAATCGTCAAACGGACCCGGGAGAGCACCTATGACCTGGTGGTGATCGGCGCCGAGCGCAAAGGGACGCACGGCCCTGTGTGGATGTCTGCGCTGGCCTATGAGATCATCGAGTCCGTCGAGCCGCCGGTGCTCGTGGTCATTGGAGATCGCCCCTCCCTGCGGCGCATCCTCTTCTGCACCGGCGACGGGATGCAGTCCGACACGGCCGTGGAGTTCGCCGGCGAGATCGCCCGGTGCGGGAAGGCGGTGGTGGACCTGTTTCACGTCATGGCAGAACCGCCGGCGATGTTTGCCGATCTGATCGAACTGGAGGAGGACACCGACCGCGTGCTGACGTCGAACTCGCTCCTCGGTCTGAGGTTGCGCCATCAGAAGGAGGTGCTGGAGAAGCCGGGGGTCTTCGGTGAGTTCCGGCTGCGCCATGGGCTGGTGGTGCCGGAGCTATTGAAGGAGTTGCGGCGGACCGAGTACGATCTGGTGGTGTGCGGTTCATCGCCGGCCGAAGGGATGCTGCACACATACGTTATGGGCGATGTCACGCGCGAGATCGTCAATCGCGCCGGACTTCCCGTGCTGGTAATGCGGCCCGGGCCAAGACAGATCATGCGCCACTTCAGGGATCTCGTCTCCCACCTGTTTCGGCGTCCCAGGGAAACTTCCGAAGCCACGGGCGACTGATCCGGAAAAAGCCCTTCACCTCTGGGGCAACAGGCGCCGTGGGGTGCGCGCAGAAGGAGCCCGAAATGAGAAAAAGGAGTGCGGGGCTGCTCATGTACCGCTTTCGCGGCCGGCAGATGGAGGTCCTTCTCGTTCATCCGGGAGGACCCTTCTGGGAGAAAAAGGATACGGGCGCCTGGTCGATACCGAAGGGGGAGTACTCGGAGGGAGAGGACCCCTTTGAAACGGCGAAGCGCGAGTTTTTCGAGGAAACCGGCTTCGAGGCGAAGGGGGAATTCATAGGGCTCACCCCACTCCGGCAGGCGAGCGGAAAAGTGGTCACTGCCTGGGCGTTCCAGGGAGAGTGTGATCCCGGCAAAGCGAGAAGCAACTCCTTTACCATGGAATGGCCCCCCGGGTCGGGGAAACAGAGAGAGTTTCCGGAGGTCGACCGGGCGGCATGGTTCAGTGTGGATGAGGCCAGGAAGAAGATCCTGAAGGGGCAGGTCGGCTTCATCGATGAGCTGGGCACACTGCTGATGCACCTGGATCCGTGAGGCCGGGGAGCCCGAAGAGAGCCTTTCGCATCTCGACGGGATCCGCTCCCCCCAAACCCTTTGACACTTCCCCTCTCCTTCCGGTACCTTGGCCCCATGAGCAGTTCCTCGCCAGCCATGGCCAACCGGCTTTCTTTGCCCTGAGTTTTCTCGCTCGACCCTCAAACAATCTGGGGAGTGTCCCTAATTTCCTTCTAATTTCCTTCAACAGGATTGTTGAGATCGAGCATCTGGACCAGGAAGACAAGAATACCATTCTGCGCGTTATCGACAGCCTGCTGCGGGATGCCAAGGCCAAGAGAGCTTATGCAATGCAGGCGTAAACCCTCCCGCCAGCCTTGGCAGGCCATCCGATAATCCGCACTATGTAATCATCCGAAGCAAAAAAGCCGTGCCGGGAAACTCCACCCCGTCACGGCTTTTGCTTTTCGGAATCTTACATAATGCTGTCTGATTATGGGACGAACCGCCAAGCCCCCCGACCGCCCGCCCCTGGAAAGGCAAACCCGGTTAAAGAAAAAACGCCGTAAAGCCCCGCCTAATCCGGGCTTACGGCGTTTTATTGTGGCTAGTTATTATCAAATTCCATAGGAAGAACTTCATAATCAACCCCTTGAATTAAGCTAGGGGTATGGCGGCCCCGGTTTTCTTGGACACGAAAATGAGGTAAATGTACGCGTTCAAGGAGGTCGTCAATGGCAAAGGATGTAAATGTCTCCGGTGCAGCGGAAGGAGAGCGTAGCTCGACTGGAGCGGCACCGGAAATCAA
>NZ_DAHVYG010000029.1 GCF_027327745.1 Geobacter sp. | reverse complement strand
CCCGCCCCGAAAGGCGGGCGCTACCCCATCTTCTGCGATGTCCGAGCATTCATTGGTGTTTCAATCCTCGCCCGCCCCGAAAGGCGGGCGCTACAGTGGCCGAAGGGATGGAGCGGCTTAAAGCCATTGGTTTCAATCCTCGCCCGCCCCGAAAGGCGGGCGCTACTGTCTCCCTCATCGGGCCAACAGTTTCGGCTGGTTACGCATGCATTTCCGCGAACCTGCCATTAAATGCCTGAGCAGGGCACCGGCACTCGGGCACACTCCTTTCGATCTTTTTGCAAAATCCAATGGTTCTTTCCACCGCGAATCCCCCCGGTTTTCCTCATGTGCACCAGGTTCGCGGGTCAGACGATCAGCGGCTCTTCGTCGAAGAAGATCGTTCTGGTCAGTCCATGGGTTTCCACGTGATTCTCCCGCGGCTCGGTCAGGCGATAGAAGCGGAGATTGTCCAGCGCCTTGTCGATCTCCCGCAGCAGTTTGCGCCGCAGGTCCTCGAACTTCATCTCATTGACCTGGCATTCAAACACCGACTTCTGGACCCGCTGGCCGTAGTTCTTGCACGCCTGGGCCACCCGCCGAAGCCTTCGGCGCCCGGCTTTTGTCTCGGTGTTCACGTCATAGCAGACAACTACCCACATATCATCACCTCACGAATAGAGCACCGGCGTGTACTGCTCCAGGTCGCCCCGCAGGTGCCGCGCCAGCAGCCGGGCCTGGACATGGGGGAGGAGCCCAAAGGGGACTTTCTGGTCGAGGACCGGATGGTGGAACTCGTCCTGCTTGCGCTTCTGGTAGGCCATGATGACTTCCTTCCGGCCCGCGTCATCCAGATACGTGGCCCCGCCGGGGCGCACCTCGAAGTGTTTTCCGGTGATCTGCTTCCTGTTGATGAGGGTGAGCGCCAGCCGGTCCGCCAGCACCGCGCGGAACTCCTCCATCAGATCGAGCCCCAGCGACGGCCGCCCCGGCCGCAACGCATGAAGGAAGCCGAACTGCGAGTCGAGACCCACACCCTCGACCGCCGTGATGCAGTCGTTGAGGAGCAGGGTATAGAGGAAGGAGAGAAGCGCGTTCATCGGATCGAGGGGGGGCCGGCGGTTGCGGCCGTTCATCCTGAAGGCCTGCCGGTCTTCCTCCTTCACCATCCGGTCGAACACCTCGAAGTACGCGTTGGCAGCCTCCCCCTCCAGCCCGCGCACGTGGTCGATATCAACCGCATCCTTGAGATGAAAGAGCGCGTCGGCCAGGATGTCCCCCGCCTTGCGCAGGGCGGCGCTTTCATCGGCATCGCTGGTTTCCCGCGCCCCGCGCATCAGGATCTGACGGGCGTTCTTCACCTTCCCCGCCACCATGTTCCGGGCGATTGATGCAGAGCGCTCCCGGTCGCGCACCGCCTCGTACTGGGTCTGGCGCAGGAGCACGTTGCCGCTGGTCTTGCCGACGACGCGGCACTTGAACCTGCCGTTACGGTCGAGGATCACCACGGCCCGGCCGTCCTCGGCGCAACGGGCCATGATGAAGGGGCTCATCATGACGTTCCCCATAGTGACGATCGCCCCCAGGTGGTGGAGCGGCACCTGCATCTGGATTTCGCCCTTCACCTCCACCTTCACCGTTTCGTGGTCGAGGCAGACGTAGGCCCCCTGGGTCATGACGTAGAGGGTGTTGAGGATCTGTTTCATTTTTTTCTCCCCCCTTTCTGAAAGGGGGGCCGGGGGGGATTTCCCAGCCGCTTCCGGCTCTCCGGCTCCACCAGGAAATTTTCCGGCGTCACCACCCGCCCGCCGGTCTCCACCTCCAGCTTTTCCCGCGCCTCGCCGGCAATCCGTCCCCCCTTGTGGGCCGCCACCTTGTTTTCGGGAAAGCCCCGGGCATCCTTCTTGCGGGCGATTTCCGTCGTGGCCGCCTCGCCCAGCATCGAGAAGATCAGTTCCAGATCGGTCATGTGGTCCCGCAGGTTTTCCTGGTCCAGCCCCTTGAACTGCTTGTATTCGCCGGGGGTCATGCCGAAGGCGGCCTTGGAGATTTCGGCGGTCAGGATGGCGTACCCCGGCTCTTCCTTTACGCCCCGGTTCTTCCATTCCTCCGTCAACTCCGCCCGGATGGCGATGCCCCGCATCCGCTTCTCGATCCAGGCTTCGGAATACCCTTTGGCACGGTAAAGCTCACGGGTGCGCTTCGTGGCCAGCTCGGGATCTTCGATCTCCTGAACCCGCTCGTAGCCGACCTTGGCCAGCCAGCGCTTGAATGGCTCAGCCTTCGGGGAAGGAATGGACTGGATGATGCGGAAGATGCCTTCGGTGTTGGCGCAATCAGTCGCCCTCAGCTTTCCGTCAGGAGCAACCAGTTTCAACCCGTGACAAAATGTCACGACTTCACTCCCCTCCTCGTTCAACCTCTGTTTCAACTTCCGCCAATAGGCACCCGCATCCGCGCTGTCAGTCAGCACACCGCATACATCCGCAACAGAGAACCACCATTCTCCATTGTGAAGAGTTTTGCGGATTTCCTTTCCTTGAAAAACCACCAGCTTCGTTTCCATCCATCCCTCCTCAGATTGCAAACAACTCCCGCGCCGCCTTTCGGCTCCTGTCCTTTTCGGCAACGACGGATGGGAGACAGGATTCTTTCAGCGAACAATGGGTACAGCGCTTGTCGTTCACCGGCAGCGGGATGCTGGATTGGGCGAGCAATGAGTGGACGCCGTCGGCTGCTTTCTCAACGTGCACCCTCATTGCATCGGTAAAGACGACTTCCCGGCGCTCCCGCGAACCATGCCAGAAGAGCGCCCCCTTCTCCACCGGCACCTCCAGCATCTCTTCAAGGCAGATCGCCTGGGCGCAGAGCTGCAGCGCCTCGTGGCGGCCGGCCCGGTGTTTGCCCGACTTGTATTCCACCGGATAGGGAGTCTCCCCGTGGAATTCCACCAGATCGGCCTTGCCGACGAGGTTCAGCCTCTTCGACCAGAGCGGCAGCGCCCGCTCGTAGCGAATTCCCGCCACATCGTGGGAAGATTCCGCGTCCACGTTTTCATGCACGTCGCGGCCGCGCATGGTGAAAAGGTTTTCGCCCCAGACCTGCTCCACATGGATGAGGGCGCACTGGCGGGGACAGTAGCTGAAATGCTCCAGGGCGGAGATCATGATGGGGTCATTCATAAAACGATCCTTGTAGGGGCGATCCTTGATCACCCTGTTTATCGACGGCGACATTCACGGGCGAACACGAGGTTCGCCCCTACGTATGCGATCTCAAACTGGGCGAACACGAGGTTCGCCCCTACATCGGGACAATAAATCGGAAAACACCAGGGGCACCCCTCTATGGCGGGGCATTCGCCGGGTTTTCTTCGTCATCATGCCATTTAAGCGGGTTGTTTCGGATGTATTCGCGGATTCCAATAAATTCCCTTTCGTCGCGGATGACCCTTTCATGATAATTCCGCTGCCACAATCGACCGGCAAAGGGTGGCCAATCATGGTCTTTAACCCCACGCACATATTCAACCGTGGTCAACGATTTGAACGCCTGACAGATCCGACCCAACGAAAAATCAGCGGTCCCGTAAGGGCGAACCTTGTGTTCGCCCTGTTCATCATCGCCCCGGAAATTCGGGCGAACACGAGGTTCGCCCCTACGTTCGTTCAACAGAATAATCCCATGCACATGATTCGGCATGACCACGAATTCATCGATCAGCACATTCGGAAATCGCTCAGGCAATGACCGCCAGACCTCCTCCACCCTTCGTCCCACCTCGTTTAATACCATGTCGTCCTCAACGATTCTGCCGAACAGGCATTCCCTCCCCTGCACGCACACGGTCACGAAATACGCCCCGGATGAGGAATAATCATATTCGCGCAACCGGATGGAACGGCGATGATGGGCGTCAGGATTATAGGTCATGCCCCATCCCGTAGGGGCGAACCTCGTGTTCGCCCTGATTTCCGGTTTTGCATCAATTGGTGTAGGGGCAATTCATGAATTGCCCGAGCCTCAAACCCCGTCAATTATTTCAGGTGTCGGTCCATTCAGTGCACTGAATGTGATCAACGTATCCAGATCATCCGTATCCGCCACATTTAGGCTTCTATGCACCTTGGCAGATGAACACTGGCCGCTGGCGCAGTTGTGCTCCCACCACACAACCTTCAAGACTTCCATGCTCCCCTCGGGGCGGGCGGATGATGCATCGTTTTCGAACAGGCGCGGCAGAACGGCTTTAATAACCACGGCGTCATCGTCACTGAACCCTGTCTTCACTGCAAGTTGAGGATTCATGCTGCCGAAAAAGGTGTAGATGCCGCGATCAACACGATGCTTCATCCCCATGGTATCGGAACCGCGCTTGGTTCCATCGCCCTCGCTGCTGACGCTTTTGGTAATCTGCGTGCTGGTCAGGCTGACCGGCGACACGCTGAACGCAGATTGGACGCTGACCGGTCCACGAATCCCTATGGACACCCCCTTGTCGTCACCACCACCATCTTCACCTTTACCCTTTTTGCCTCCAGCGGCCTTGAAAGCAAACAGCTGCCCGAACGCCCGAACGTCGAACCAGGT
Source organism: Geobacter sp. (assembly GCF_027327745.1). GTDB lineage: Bacteria > Desulfobacterota > Desulfuromonadia > Geobacterales > Geobacteraceae > Geobacter. Next base: position 68,664 of record NZ_DAHVYG010000029.1, on the reverse strand, counting down.
TTCACAGGCTTTTTTGGCAATCCCTTCAGGAGCCTTGATACCCGCCAGAACTTCATCGGCTCTTGATTTAAGGCTCGGGTGTTTATCATTTTTGTTGTCATCGGACTGGACAAAGATAGGGCAAATTTCCAATTCGTTGCCATTGACTGGGACCTTTACCTTTGTAAGTGTTTCCATCAGTCGATTGCGGATCTTGCGTTTGATACAGACATCAGATACTTCGCCATTACCTTCATAAATGGTACGGGGGCGATTACCGTTAAGGGGATCACCATTCGGGTTTGCGTTGACAACCTTAAAGACAACCGCGAAATCGATTTTCTTGGACAGGCTCATGCTCGTTCTCCTTTTATGGGTAGAGTGTCGTTAATCCTCTGAATTTATTGTTTCATCAGCCTCATCGGGTGCATCCTGACCGACGACAGGCTTCAGGGCGGCCCGCTGGCAATGATAGCCAAGCAGGAATTCGCCGCTCAACCGCTTGTCGGAGGTAAAGTTATCTGTTTCAAACAGGACGCAAACAGAGTCAATTTCCTGCTGAACAGCATTGAGAAAGCCCCGCCGCCTGGAATTCAGTCTGACCTTATATGGCGTCAAGCCGGTTTCCAAAATACGCCAAGTCGAATAGGGACGATCCGCAAAACGCTGCATCAGCTTCTCCGCGCTCGTTGACCGTTTTTCGCCCCCCACGTACAGCGCCCGCTCCTCCAGGTGCTCAGCAAGCGCAAGCAGGCGTCCGTAAAGATAATCCCTGCTTCTTAGTTCTCGATCCAAGGCCATCGAATAACTCCTTTCCTTATGGTGATATCTGAAAAGCGCACATGCTATTCCAAGGGCTTTTTCCCATCCCCAGTTTTCAATACCATTTCTGCTGCTGGCCCTCCTGACGCAGGACTCCATGAGATCACGTGGTATTAAGGCACCATCGACGATGCAGGGAAGCAAACGCTCGACAGTTGCTCTTCTGAGTTTCTCGTCAACGTACATTTTACCTTCACGCCACGTCCCGAAGGCTGTTTCGGCAATGTCACGCGGCGCAGGCGCACCGTAAAACACCCGGTCCTTGCCAAAATACTGCTGCCAGCAACAACCGGTATGCCATGCTTCGATTCGTTCAAGGAATTCAGAGCCAGTCAGTTCCCGGTAATAGCTGATGGCCATGCGCCCAGGTGTGGCCGAATCAAGGCCAAACACAAGAACCTCATCGGCTGATTTCAGCTTCGCGGCATATCCGGCGATCTTCTTGGACAACGCAGCACCGACTTCCTGAGCGGTATACCCGGTCTTTGGTGGCGTCGATGCCTGCTCCCTGCCGAACAAGAAGGAAAAGGTGTCCGCCTGTGGGTCGGGAACCTCCGCGCCGGAAACAGCCCAGGCAACCACTGCTTGATCGCCGTCGCGTCTGCCTTGGCGCTCAATAAGCCAGCGCAGCGCGCTATGCGCTTTCTGGGTTACCTCGATCCCTATGCAGCATGCTTCCGCATCGGTGGTAAACCGCCCAAGATAGGTAAAACCTTCCGTATCGTTCGACGAGACCAGCTTTGCACCATCGCCGGGATAGCGAATATTTTTGGGATGATTGGATGCAACATTGGTCATCTCGCCCGTCACCATGCAAAGGTCGCTCTTGCTTTGGAGGGTTGCGTAGTAACTCCCCCAAGATTCTCGCAACTTGGAATCTTTCCAAAGCTCGGAAGGGTTATCTCCCGGAATTTCGACGGAAAACCGAACAAATGCTTCGAATTGTCCCTTTTTGTTGGACTGCTTTATCACCTTGAAAATCGGCGGTGCATCCGTTGGTTCCGTCCATTCCTCGGCAAGCATGCCGTTGTTTCCTGCAACAAGTACCGTCTTCTCAATCAGGTCTTTTATCAGGTGCCCCTTTTTCAGATAGGTGAAAACCGATTGCAGCTTGCGATTTCCAGAATTCTCAACCCACCCCTGCAATGCTTGGATGTACGGTTCGAAACCTGATTCGTTTTTCTTCTTGTTGGGGTTACCTCCATATTCGAGATAATCGCCGGCTACATATTGAAGAGTGTCGAAGAGGGCATGCGGGGCAATCTTGGCCCCGGCACGGCCTGCGGAACCCTCTGTAGCCGGGATAATAGTCGGGGCATCGTCCTTCGTGACGACAGATGCGTCCACAAGATTTCCTTCGCTATCGAGCACGACATGAAGCTGTGCATTCTGAGTGCTATGAAACAGCGGCAGCAGAGGAACGGCATCATTTGGATTGGCGATATTGCCCGGGTTGTTCTCATAAGTCTGATACAACTTCTCAATCCAGCTCATCTAATAGCCCCTCCTCTCGCAACCCATTCGAACTGGGCGGATTGGGGATCATCTCCCGCACGAACTTACGTATCGTACACTCTTCTGGTTTGGCAAACGCCACTACGCCATCTTTCATGGTCGGTCGCCAGAACCGGCTATGAAGCTCTTTAGTGCCTGTTTCGTCGGGATAATCGAAACCGTGGAACATCAGCCCGTATTCCAGGTCTCCGTACCGGTCATACTCACCCTTCTCCTCACCAAACGTACAAGGCTCCACATACCCCTGACACTCCCGAGTCCCGAGAAAGATGTCCTGACGCCCTCCCTTTTCCACCATCCGCTTGGCCACATGCCAGTGCTTGTCGGGGTCGCGGTCATCCGCCAAGTCGTTGCGATGTGGGTTCCACTCAAAATGTGCTTGGACCTGATACTCCACGTCAGCAAGGTAGGTATAGATTGCCAACGAGTTGCCGCCACTGAAAACCAACGGTTTCATGCTCTTCGACTGGGTACGGATGCGTCGCATGATCCGAACCTTGTCGATTACCCAGACGAAGGTCGGCTTCCAGTAGATGGATTTGGCAATCCCCTTGAGCGCCTCGTAGGTGGGGATATGGTACGAGCATTTTTCCCCGCCAATCTTGGTCAGCGGATCTGTAAAGAGCGCGAAACGCCCCGTTACCTTGAAGTCAATCCGACTTCTCATGCACACCTCCTCATATGATTAGTGCCTTCATTTCCGCAACTTCATCCGTACTTGCCCCGAACTGCTCACTGTAGTGACGCTCGTCGAGATAATAAACGCCACTCCCCTCCCAAACCTCGTACAACCTCCGCTTCTCCTTCAACTTCACCATTTCGTGGGGAAACAGGTTTACTGAGAATCGCTGTGCCTCCTTCAGCAGACGGCCCTTTTCCTCATAACCGGCGCTCAACAACCTGGCGATGATCCGCTCACCTTCTCCGTACGGCACAATAACCCCCTCGGTCGGAGAGTCGATGGCCTTGAATGCCTTGGCGGCGCTCATGAACGATTGACGGAGAAAGAGCGGCGGCGCTTGCTTCCGCTCGTTCATGTAAATCTGGACAGAGTCAACATTCATGGAAAGCAGGGCCAAGAGAGTATCCTGTTGCCTGGGCATCTCCTTGATGTCCCTGTCGGATACGGGGAAACCCATTTCATGGGCACGCTGGAAGAAGTAATAGTGATAAAAGCGCTCCATGGCCTTCGGGCTCTGTAAATCATGGTCAAAAAGTGCCGGATTTTCCCGAAACTCGCGCAAAACCCGTTTCGTTACATCCTGCGCCAATCTGATTTCCGGTAGTCTGTCCAGTCCCTCGTTCGCCGGATTCACAATCAAGGCCCTGCCAATCTCCCGTAAACCGTTGCGGTTGCAACGTCCGGCTGCCTGGGCAATTGAGTCGAGCCCGGCCAGGTAACGAATGACCGTACCAAAATCCACATCCACCCCGGCCTCGATCAGTTGGGTGCTGATACAGATGACGGGCGACGGATTCCTTGGATCGAGACAGGATTTAACCTTGTCGAGTACCGCCATACGGTGAGCGGGACACATGCTCGTGCTCAGATGGTAGACATTCTCCACCTTGCCATACAGGCGTTGATACAGCTCCCGCGCCTGGGCCTTTTTGTTGACGATGATCAAAACACTGCCGGATGCTTCAAGCTCTTGCAACGCGGTTTTCGCCACTTCATCGTCCGTCCAGCCTTCATCTTTGCATCGGTCTTCAATCCTGGCACGGTGCAATTCTCTGAAAAGGGCGCCCACATCCGGCATCATTTGCGCATCAGCGGAAAACCGCGCCGCCCCTCTCTTCGGGTTAACTCTGTCCAGAATCGGCTGCGTTGCCGTGCAGAACACAGCCGTTGAACAGCATTGCCCGACCAGAAAATTAATGGCGTTATTGAAGAGATGAACGGTGCGGATTGGTATGGTCTGGATCTCGTCGAAGATGATGACAGCGTTGGCAAGCTGATGCAGCCGCCGCACACCACGGGTTCCGGCGGCAAAAAGGGTTTCCAGAAACTGCACGGCAGTGGTGTATATTATGGGGGCATCCCAATTCTCAGCAAGTAGCTTGCTTTCGTACGTATCCAACTCCGGAGTGAGGTTCGAGTGGTGTTCCAGCACGATCTGCCGGCCGCTCTCTTCAAGGAAAGCGAACACCGACCGGGCAACACGGGCGTTCTGGTCGATGATCGAGGTATAGGGAACGACGTAGATGATGCGATCCATTTTGTGCCTTGCTGCATGGTGAAGTGCAAAACGGAGGCTTGCCAGAGTCTTGCCGCCGCCGGTGGGCACGGTGAGTTGATAAAGTCCCTTTTCCCTGGCGGCAAAATTGAAACATGATGAGGAAATGTCAGCCCTAATTTCGTCGATACGGTTTCTTACTGTGAACCCTGCAAGATTGGCTTCAAGCACATCAATCAAAAGCCGCCAATCCGGCATGGCCGCAGGTTTTCGCTCTGCTGAGTTCAGACGATCCGCATCAATCAGGGCGCTGAAAAGGAAACGCGTCAGGAAACCAAGCATGAACTGGCCGATTTCCAGTGACTGTGCACCTTTTTGAAGTTGTTCAAAACGATGAGCCAGTTCATCTTCCATGTTCAATGAAGCCAATAAGCGTTCAACATGCTTATGAATCGGCTCTTCCAGATTTCTTTCGACATCAACATAATGTGTCTGTTCCTTTGGCTTTCCCATGCGTTTACTGAAAACATCCGTGCCATCTGGCGATAGGCAATCGATCAGGCCGGAATGGTGGGAGGCAATGCAAAGCGCCATGATATCAGCAGCTATCTGCCATACCTTGGAATCTCCCTTGTGCTCATGCAGATATTGAGCCCCGGCAGTTGAGTGATCAATCTTCCCTTTCATCCGGCCAGCTTTTATATATTCTTCGTCGTCCGGCTCGATCTTTCCTTCAGATGATTTTAAATAGTCCTGAAATGCTTTGGAATACTTACCGAAGTCGTGAAGCAGTCCCATCAACTCACCAAACGAAGGGAGGCCGATTTTCCCGGCAAATGCAGAAGCAAAGACAGAAGCACCTTCAAGGTGATCCATCAGACTTTGGGGGGTGCCGCCTGACTCCCTGTATCTGGCAATAAATTCCGAGTTTGATTCACTCACTAGCACTTCCCTCCTTTTTCATACTGCAACTGGCACCAAGACCCGGGCGGCCCCGCGGCCCCGCCCCTACGGGCCAAACCTTCCCCTTCTCCACCGTTCCCTGCCATCCTACCACCCCACCTCCCCCATCCAGCGCCCCAGGTTCAATATTTTTTCATCATCCGTTCGATTTCTCCCCTGATCCGTACCCGCAACGAATCCGGTTCCATGACCTCGGCATGGGAGCCGTGTTTGAGGACCTCCATGAGGATCTCCGCTTCGTGGGAGACGGGAACCGTCAGCTCCACTTCGCCCGTTTCCAGTTCCGTCAGCCGCTGATCCGGGTGCCAGAGCTCATCCCTCACCCAGCGGGCCCGTTCGGCCGAAAACCTGATCGTCACCTCGAACCGCTCCCGGTTCTGGAAGATGTCGAAGGTGTCGTCGAGAAGGGGGCGCCAGGCGGATTCATGGCGGGGGGTGAAGGTTTCGTCTTCGAGATGGGCCAGCGAGACACGCGCCAGGTGGAAGTCGCGCCAGTCGTTGCGAAGGCGGCACCAGGCGATGAGGTGCCAAGCCCCCATGTAGTTGACCATGTGGTGGGGTTCGACGGTGCGGGCGGTGCAGGCGCCGGCAAGGGGGGAGTAGTAGCAGAAGGTGAGCAGCCGGCAGGAAAGGAGGGCACTGACGGTCTGCTTGAAGATGAGGGGATCGCTTGCGGCCATGCCGTTCCAGCGGAAGGAGAAGGCACGTTCGGGACTGATCTTCCCTGCGAGATTTTCGGAAAGAAGCGCGCCGAGGCGGGTGGAGACCTTTTCGAGCTCATCGCCGAGGGGGCCGGCCGCGGCATCGGTGAGAAGTTTTCGCGACGCCAGAAGCGCCACGAGTTCGTTTTCCGTAAGGTGGGTTACGGGAAGCTGGAAGTCGGGGTCGTGGTAGGAATAGCCGCGGCGGGACGGGTCGTACTCCAGGGGGGCGCCGAGGCGGTCGCGGAAATGCTCGATCGATCGCTGGGCGGTCTTGATGTCGAATTCGAATTTTCTGGCCAGCGCCGTGGCGTTGGGATAGCGTCCTTTACGAATCTGGCTGTCGAACCAGACGAAACGCTCGAAGTAAAGACGGTCTCCCATGCCCCCTCCCCGCTGGATGATTCAAGGGGATGCTAAGAAAATTTGCAGCATAAAGCAACCTTAATAAATGGAGGGTGTTTCACTACTTCCGGTACGCCTTGTCATGCTGCAGATGCAGGGTGACAAGGACGATGGTCGGCCCCTTCACCAGGCAGGTGATGGCGCGGGCGCTGCCGGTGACGCGGAGGGAGTAGAGCTGTTCGCCGGTGGTCGGTTCGATCATGCCGTGGAGCTTCTCGAAGTTCAGGCCCGGATGGCGCCAGAGCTCCTGCAGGGTCAGGGAGTGCAGCAGCTGGAGCATCTTCGCGGCCGCCTTGCGTACCGGCAGTTCGGCCGCCATGACCGCCTCGTCGAAGGCGGGACGGATCTCAATCCTCACCGGCCCACCTCTTGGCAACGGCTTCGGTTTCCTTGGCGGTCTTGACCACGATGGAGGGGCGCGTATCGGTCAGGGAGGCGGTGATGGCTTCCTTGGTTTCGGTGGTCCAGGCCCAGAGTTGGTGCCGGGGTATGGGCTCCACCGGGATCAGGATGATTCGGCCGTCTTCCAGCACCTCAAGGTCGAGAGCGTCGCCAGGTTTGATGCCGAGTGACGGAGGAAGGGTGACGCGTCTTCTGGAATCTGTTTGAACAAGCATGGTTCGATACCTCCTGAACCAAAGATAGCAGGAGGGTGTATTTTCGGCAATACCCATTTGTTGCATTTTGACATTGCGGGGCGCGGGGGAGGGGGATGGGAAAGGGGAGGAGGGTTACTCCTCCCCTCCGGGGATGGCCACGGGCTGCACCCGCAACCGCTTGTAGTAGAAGTTCTGGCCGTAGAGGACCGCCGCCGGGTTGTGGCCGGTGACCCGGTCCTTGCAGACCAGGGTGGTGACCGGGGCGTTGGAGTGCTTGGTGAAGAGCATGTCGTGCCCGACGCAGAGGCCGACGATGACGTTCATGTCGGTGCCGCAGCGGTTCAGGATCTCGGCCTGGGCGATGGGGTTGCAGGCGGGCTCGAAGGTGCCGGGGCGGACCTTGTCGCTCTCCTCAAGCCCCAGCTCCAGCTTGTCGATGCTTCCCGACTTGCAGCAGACACTGGCCGGCTGAAGCCCTTGGGCCTCCAGGATCGCTGCCAGTTGCCGCGTCTCCTCCAGAAGGCCGATGCAGGTGGCGATGCCGATCTTCCGCCACCCCATGAGCCGCGCCAGGGCCACGGTATCCTCCACCCGGGTCCAGCGGGCCACCACGGCGTCGCTCCCCGGCGTCTTCCGGTAGCAGAGCCCCTCCACCCTGGCCGCCATCCGGGCGAGGCGGGCGTCCTCTCTGTCGCCCCGATACTCGGCGAAGCTCTCGTCGATGAGGTCCGGGAAGGTCCGGGAGGGGCAGTTGGCCGGCTGCCCCGGACGGTTCTCCGGGCTGCTCCAGCAGTTGGTGGCACCGCTCTTTCCCCAGACGGCGCTGCAGTTGGCGCAGGAGGGGGTCGTTTCGTTGTTGGCCATGGTCATTGCTCCTTCATGAGGATATAGGGGCTTATGATGAGGGTGCTGAAGCGGGCGGCGGCGTCGGCGTTCCAGGCGGCTATCTGTCCGTCGCTCGGCTTGGAGAGCTTTCCCGCCTCGATCCAGGCCCCCACGGTGGCGGTGTCGTCCCGGGCGATCCGCTCCCCCACCTCCGTGATGTCCAGCTCCCGGTCGACAACGATCAGGCCACCCCGCTCCAGGTGGGCCCGAAGCCAGCCCCACTCCGCCACGTCCACCTGAAGCGCCAGTTCTTCCTTCGTTGGTTTCACGTCTCGTCTCCTTTGGTGCTTGTTCACGACCTCAACAGGATACCAGTATCGCGGAAAAAATCCAGATAGGAGCACGAGCTTACGTCTCGCCGAACTCCGGCAGGTGCCGCCGGTGCTTGAGGGGGAGATTCTGCCGCTGGAGTTTCGGATTGCGGCGCTCGGCGATGGCGAGCCGCTCGAAGTAGCGCTGCCAGAGATTGCGGAAGAGTTCCTCGCCGGCGGAGAGGGGGAGGGGGCCGGTCGCCTCCAGGGGGGTCTCGGCCCATTCCCGGCGGGCCGGGTCGAAGACCACCGCCTCCCCCCGCCGCGGGTCGTGGATGATCCAGCGCTGGTCGGCGAACCGGGCGGCGAAGTGGGGGGCGATGAGGGGGAGGATGCGGTGGTCGGGCTCCAGGGCGGCGTACCAGACATCCCCCTCCAGGTGCCGGAAGCGGACAAGCCCCTTGTAGCGGTGGGCCTCGCGCCCCACGGCCCGGGCCAGTTTCCAGACGGGGATGACCTCCGGGTGGGCGAGCATGGCATCGAAATCCCGCCCCGTTGCCAGACCCAGCATCAGGTAGCGGAAGATGAGGATTTCCCGGCCGGGGTCGCCGGCGTGGAAGGCATGGCGGAGGGTCTGCAGCGCTCCGGGGGAGAGGGTGCGGCGGATGAGGGCATACAGCTCCTCCGCCCGGTCCCGGTCCGTCGGGACCTCCACGACGGCGGTAAAGAGCCCCTGCTGCTCCGGCTCCCGGTCGGTGATCGCCTCGGGCCGCGCGCCCGGCTCCCGGGCCCGGGCCGCGGCGGAGAGAAAACCGGCAAAGGTGCCGTCGTAGCGGTAGATCATCCTATAGCTCCCCCGTGATGGCCGACCGCAGGTCGATGCCGGCAGCGCCGCCTTCGAAGAGGGACGGCTGGTTCCAGCGCGGGCGCGCCGGTGTCTTCTCCAGAAGCCGCGCCCGGAGCCCCGCCGCGTCCGGCGCGAGATCGGCGGCGAAGCGTCCCCGGGCGGTGACGAAGTAGCGGGCCCGTTTCATCACCACCCCGAGCTTCGGGAGGTCGTCCAGGGAGAGGTGGCCGCCGCGCCGGGCCCGGACGATCCGCTGGGCCGAGCGGACCCCGATCCCGGGCACCCGCAGGAGGGTCTCGTAGTCGGCCCGGTTCACCTCCACCGGGAAGAGGTGGAGGTTGCGCAGCGCCCACCCCGCCTTGGGATCCAGGGAGAGGTCGAGGTTGGGGCGCTCCTCGTTCAGGAGCTCGCCGGCGGCAAAGCCGTAGTAGCGCATGAGCCAGTCGGCCTGGTAGAGGCGGTGCTCCCGCACCAGGGGCGGGGTGCCGACGACGGCGGGGAGGCGCTCGTCCCGGTTCACCGGGATGAAGGCCGAGTAGTAGACCCGCTTCATGGCAAGACGCCCGTAGAGCCCGGCGGCGAGCGTTACGATCTGCAGGTCGCTCTCCCCCGCGGCGCCGACGATGAGCTGGGTGCTCTGCCCCGCCGGAGCGAAGGGGGGGATCTTCCGGGAGACCTTCCGCTCCTCCTTCGTCTGGACGATGAGCTCTCCCACCCGCCGCATGGGGGCGACGATCGCCTCCCGGCTCTTGTCGGGGGCCAGGAGCTGCAGGCCCTCCCGGGTCGGGAGCTCCATGTTGATGCTCACCCGGTCCGCCAGGCGCCCGAGCCGCTCCACCAGGAGCAGGTCGGCGCCGGGGACCACCTTCACGTGGATGTAGCCGTTGAAGCGGTGCTCCTCCCGCAGGAGCCGGGTCGCCTCGATGAGGAGCTCCATGGTGTGGTCGGGGGTTTTCACCACGCCGGTGGAGAGGAAGAGCCCCTCGATGGCGTTTCGGCGGTAGAAGCCGATGGTGAGCTCCGCCACCTCGGGGGGGGTGAGGATCACCCGGCGGGTGTCGTTGGAGCGGCGGTTCACGCAGTAGGCGCAGTCGTAGATGCAGGCGTTGGTCAGGAGGATTTTGAGGAGCGACACGCAGCGGCCGTCGGCGGTCCAGGAGTGGCAGATGCCGCACTGGGCGGCGTTGCCGATGCCGTCACGGTTTCGGCGGGAGCTGCCGCTGGAGGCGCAGGAGACGTCGTACTTGGCGCCGTCGGCGAGGATTTCGAGCTTTTCGGCAAGGGTGAGTTCCGGCATGGTTACACGGTACCGAAGGGGTGTGACACAATATGTCGCGGCTTCATACCCGCTGCAGCAGCCACCACCAGCCGGTCAGGGTCAGGAACGAGAGGGGGATGCCGATGCCGATCATGAGGGATACCAGCGGCGGGTTGAGGCGGTGGTCGACGGCGATGATCCCGGCGGAGATCATGGGGGCCATGGCCGCCTCGAAGATCGTCACCTGGATCACCTTCCCCCCGGCGCCGCAGAGGGCGACGAAGAGGAGGGCGACGAGGGCCGGGGCGAGGAGGAGCTTGTAACAGAGGCCGAGGGAGAGGGGGCGGAGCTCCCCCTTCATGTGGGCGAGCTGCAGCTGGAACCCCACCGACGCCAGGGCCAGCGGCGTGAGGGTGTCCCCCACCTTCTGCAGGACCGTCACCGCCCAGGGGTGAAACGGCACGGGGCGCAGCAGAAGCGCCAGGACCAGCGCCTGGAAGGGGGGGAAGTAGAGGATCTTCCGGACGATCTGGCGCGCCGAGAGCTCTCCCGAGGAGTGGAGGGTGGCGGTCAGGATGCCGAGGGTGGAGAGAACAAGGAACGAGCCGAGCTGGTCGGCGATGAGCCCCACCCCGAGAAATTCCTTGCCGTAGAACGCCTCGATCATCGGAAGCCCCACGAAGGAGGTGTTGCCGAGCCCCCCCACGAGGATGAGGGCCCCCACCGTCTCCCGGGAGAGGCCGAGGAGCCGTCCCGCCGGGCGGAAGAGGAGCCAGGCGGCGCCGAAGAGGAGCCAGGCCATCGCCACCGTGTAGACCAGGGAGAGGTCGAGCCGGAGGTTGTGGATGTGGAGGAGCGCCACCGCCGGGAGCGAGACGTGGATGATGAAGCCGTTGAGGGCCGCCGGCGTGCTCTCGGGGAAGCGGCCGGTCCGGCGCAGGATCATCCCGGCGGCGAAGCAGACGATGAGGAGGAGGATGTTCGCCATCGGCTAGAGGGTCAACCCCCGGCTCTCCCGCTCGATCTTGTCCACCACGCAGTAGATCCCCCCCTCTTTCAGCCCCGGCCTGAAGCAGCCGTTGCAGGAGATGCAGCGGGCGCGGGCTTCGTCCCCCTCCTCCCAGCGCCGGGGGAGATTAGGCTCGCGGATGAAGGGGCGGGCGAGGGAGACGTAGTCGGCCTCCTCCCGGCGGATGATCCCCTCCACCAGTTCGAAGGTCCGCATCCCCCCCACCACCATCACCGGGGAGGAGACCGCCTGCTTGATCCGGTACGCCAGGGGGAGGTTGTACGCCTCCTGCTCCCGGGTCTCGATCCCCTGGCGGACCGGGGCCCGGTCGCCGGAGGCGGGGGTGCCGCCGGAGACCTCGATGGCGTCGATCCCCTCCTCGTCCAGCATCCGCGCCACCTGCACCGCCTCGTCGAGCGCCAGCCCCCCCGGGAGGTTGTCGTCACCGTTCAGCTTTGCCAGGAGCGGGAAGTCGTCCCCCACGGCGGAGCGGGCGGCCCGGACGATCTCCCGGAGAAACCGCGCCCGGTTCTCCGGGGTCCCGCCGTAGCTGTCCTCACGGCGGTTGGTGAGGGGGGAGAGGAACTGGTTGACGAGGTAGCCGTGGGCGGCGTGAAACTGCACCGCGTCGAACCCCCATTCCCGGGCCCGGCGGGCGCCGTCGGCGAAGCGCAGGACCAGCTCGGCGATCTCCTCCTCGGGGAGCTCCCGCGGCAGCTCGGGGTACTGGTCGACCTTCACGGCGCTGGGGGCCACCGGCTGGCGCCCGGCGGCCCGCTCCGTGCTCTGGCCGCCGCAGTGGACGAGCTGCAGGCAGATCTTCCCCCCCTCGCGGTGGACCGCTTCGGCGAGACGCCTCCCCTCGGCGGCGAAATCGTCGTCGTGGCAGCCGAGCTGGCCCGGAAGCTGCCTCCCGTCGGGGCGGACGAAGGCGTAGCCGGTGATGATGAGCCCCGCCCCTCCCCGGGCCAGGGTCCCGTAACAGGCGGCGAGCTTCTCGGTGGGGCGGCCGTCGTCCCGGCACATCCCCTCCCAGGTGGCGGAGCGGACCAGGCGGTTGTGGAGCGCCAGGTGGTTGATCCTCGTTTCGTCGAAAATGCCGCGCATTCCCTGCTCCTCCTGCTGCAACGGAATCAAAATCAGAACAGTAATCAGAAAATCTCGAAGAACTCGCCGGTGCCGAGCTTGTGCACCTTCATCAGGTTCGTGGAGCCCCGGGCCTCCACCGGCACCCCCATGGTGATCACCACCACGTCCCCCCGGCGGTAGCCGGCGGCCAGCAGCGTCGTCTCCACGGCGCGGATCTGCTCGTCGGTGCCGGTCATGCTCCCGATGGGGTACGGCTTCACCCCCCAGTAGAGGGCGAGGCGGCGCCTGGTCTCCAAGGACTGGGTGAAGGCGATGATCGGCAGCGGCGGTCGGAACTTGGAGATGAGGGCGGCGGTGCTCCCCGACTGGGTCATGACGGCGATGGCGCGGGCGTCGAGGGTGGTGGCGGCATGGCAGGCGGCCTCGGCCACCGCCTCGGCGATGCTCGGGTTGTGGCGCCGGGGGCGGGCACCCCCTTCCACCTGGGCGTAGCGCTCCACGTCGAGGGCCACCTTGACCATGGTCCGGACCGCCTCCAGGGGGAACTGCCCCGAGGCGGTCTCCCCGGAGAGCATCACCGCGTCGGTGCCGTCCAGGATGGCGTTGGCGACGTCGGAGGTCTCGGCCCGGGTGGGGCGGGCGTGGCTGATCATCGACTCCAGCATCTGGGTGGCGGTGATGACCGGCTTCCCCGCCTCGTTGCAAGCGCGGATGATCTTCTTCTGGTAGAGGGGGACCTTCTCGGGGCTGATCTCCACCCCCAGGTCACCCCGGGCGACCATGACGGCGTCGGCCGCGGCGAGGATCTCCCTGAAATTGCGCAGCGCCTCGGGCTTCTCGATCTTCGCCACCACCGGGATGCGGGCGTCGCGCTCGAAGAGGAGCCGCTTCAGCTCTTCCACGTCCGCGGCGGTCCGGACGAAGGAGAGGGCGATGTAGTCGACCCCCTCGGCGAGGGAGAAATCGACGTCGGCCAGGTCCTTTTCGGAGAGGGAAGGGGCCGAGACGTGGACGCCGGGGAGGTTGATCCCCTTCAGGTCCTTGAGGACCCCCCCCTCCACCACGGTGCAGTGGACCCGGTTTCCCTCCACCGCCTGGACCCGGAGCTCGATGAGGCCGTCGTCCATCAGGATGCGGGAGCCCGGTTTCACGTCGCGGGGGAGCGCCCGGTAGATGGTGGAGATGAGCCCGGGGCGCCCCAGGAGTTCGTCGGTGGTGATGTCGAGCCCTTCCCCCTTCAGCAGCTGGATCGCTCCCCCCTCCATCCGGCCGGTCCGGATCTTGGGCCCCTGGAGGTCGGCGAGGATGCCGCACTCCTTACCCCGCTGGGCGGAGAGCCGGCGGATCGCCGCGATCACCTCCCGGCGCTGGTCGTTGGAGCCGTGGGAGAAGTTGAGGCGGAAGAGGTCGACCCCCGCCTCCATCAGCTTGCCGATCATCTCCGGCGAGGAGCTGACCGGGCCGACGGTGGCGATGATCTTTGTCTTGCGCGGCGATTTGTCCATGGCGATGGTCCGATCGGGTATCGCCCCCCTCGCGGGACCGCGGGCCGGTATCATGCGGAGGAGGGGGGGATTCGGTTTAGTGGTGGAATCTGCCGATCCGTCCCTTGTGGGCCGGGGTCGGCTCCTTGTGGCACTCGAAGCAGGGGAGCTCCTCCACCTTCTTGAGGTCCAGGGGGGAGGCCGGCTTGGAGGTCTGGGGCATGACGTACTGCGGGGTCTGGAAATAGAGATGACCGCGCTCGTCGGTGAGGGCCACCGGCTGGTATGCCACCTGCCAGTTGGCGCTGATCGGCACCGTGTGACACTGGTCGCACCCGCCCGGCGGCGGGATGCTCTTCCACGACATGAACATGGCGCAGCCGTAGGTCAGGGGGAGGGCGCAGGCGAGAACGAGGAGGGCGATCTTACGCATGGAACGGCTCCGTGGCTGTGGAGAATGGGGAAACGATGCACCAAAGCATAGCACAAAGGAGGGGCAATACAAACCCGAAGAGTGCGTGCCGCCTTGTCCGGCAGGATGCTTGACCTTTTGCGGCGAATAAGATAGGCTCGCCCGTAACCGGCGATGAGATAAGGCAGTTTTCCGTTTTTTCGCCCGCCACGCCTTGTCAGTGTCACTTCCATCCGCACGAATACACTATCCGCGAAAGCCATAACGGACAGGAGACGATCCCGATCATGTGCACCACCTGCGGCTGCGAGCCCGAATCCCATCACCACCATCACGACCACGGCCATCACCACCACGGGGAGGAGCAGGAGGCGCGCAGGATCGCCGTGGAGACCGACATCCTCTCCCGGAACAACCGCTTCGCCGCCCATAACCGCGCCCGCTTCGCGGAGAAGGGGATCTTCGTCCTGAACCTGGTGAGCTCCCCGGGGTCGGGGAAGACCACCACCCTGGAGCGGAGCCTGAAGGACCTGGCGGGGAAATACCGCTGTGCCGTCATCGAGGGGGACCAGCAGACCGACAACGACGCCCGGCGCATCGCCGCCACCGGGGTGCCGGTGAAGCAGATCAACACCGGCGCCGGCTGCCACCTGGACGCCCACATGGTGGGACACGCCGCCGAGGGGTTCGATCTGGACCTCTTGGACCTGCTGCTTGTGGAAAACGTGGGGAACCTGGTCTGTCCCGCCTCCTTCGACCTGGGCGAGCACCACAAGGTGGTGCTCCTCTCGGTCACCGAGGGGGAGGACAAGCCCCTCAAGTACCCGCAGATGTTCCACGCCGCCGACGTGATGCTCCTCAACAAGGTGGACCTCCTCCCCTATGTCGACTTCGACGTGGAGAAGTGCAAGGAGATGGCCCGCCGGGTGAGCCCGGGGATCACCATCTTCGAGATATCGAGCCGCACCGGCCAGGGGATGGACGCCTGGTACGGCTGGCTCGCCGAGCGGATCGCCGCCGTGAAGGGTGACGCGTAGGGGATCGACCCATGCCTGACGCCCGGCGCATCAGGATAACCGTCGAAGGGATCGTGCAGGGGGTCGGCTTCCGCCCCTTCGTCTTCCGCCTTGCCGAGCGCCACGGCATCGCCGGGTGGGTGCGCAACACCACCGCCGGCGTGGTGATCGAGGCGGAGGGGGACGGCGGGCGCCTCGGCTCCTTCCGGGCGGAGTTGGAGGGGGAGGCCCCCCCCCTGGCGGTCATCGCCGGGATCGCCGCCGAGGAGATCCCTGTTGCCGGCGACACCACTTTCGCCATCGTCGAGAGCGGGGAGGGGGCCGGGACGGTGCGGGTCGCCCCCGACGGCGACGTCTGCCCCGACTGCCTCCGGGAGCTCTTCGATCCGGCCGACCGCCGCTACCGCTACCCCTTCATCACCTGCACCAACTGCGGCCCCCGCTACTCCATCATCACCGCCGTTCCCTACGACCGCCCCCGCACCACCATGGCGGGGTTCCCGCTCTGCGACGCCTGCCGGACCGAATACGAAAACCCCCGCGACCGCCGCTTCCATGCCCAGCCCCTCGCCTGCCCCGCCTGCGGGCCGCGGCTCCGGCTGGTGGACGCCACGGGGTGCGAGCTGCCGGGGGATCCGGTGGAGGAGGCCGCGGTGCTCCTCGCCGGCGGGAAGATCGTCGCCATCAAGGGGGTCGGCGGCTACCACCTGGCGGTGGACCCCCTGAACGACGAGGCGGTGCGGGAGCTGCGCCGCCGGAAGGTGCGGGACGAAAAGCCCTTCGCCCTCATGGCCCCCGATCTGGAGGCGGTGCGGCGCTTCGCCCGGGTCGACCCCCTGGAGGAGCGGCTCCTCGCCTCCCCCGAGCGCCCCATCGTGCTGCTGCGAAAGCTTCCCGGCAACCGGCTCTCCCCCCTGGTGGCGCCGGCCAACGGCTACTTCGGGACCATGCTCCCGTCGACGCCGCTCCACCATCTCCTGCTGCGGGAGCGGTTCCCGGCGCTGGTGATGACGAGCGGCAACCTCTCGGACGAGCCGATCGCCCACCGTGACGACGAGGCCCGGGAGCGCCTCGGGGAGATCGCCGATGCCTTCCTCGTCCACGACCGGGAGATCCGGACCCGCACCGACGACTCGGTCATCCGGGTCTTCCGGGGGAATCCGCTCTTTCTGCGCCGTTCCCGGGGGTACGCGCCGCGGGAGGTGCGGCTGCCGGCGCCGGTGCCAAGCGTGCTCGCCGTGGGGGCGGAGCTGAAAGGCGCCCTCTGCCTCGCCGCCGGGGACCGGGCGTTCATGAGCCAGCATATCGGCGACCTGAAGAACGCCGCCACCCTCGCCTCCCTGGAGGAGACGGACGGCCATCTCAGGCGGCTCCTCGGCATCGAGCCGGCCCTGGTGGCCCACGATCTCCACCCCGACTACCTCTCCACCTCCTACGCCGAGGAAATCCCCGGCCTGCCGCGGGTGGGGGTGCAGCACCACCACGCCCACATGGCCTCCTGCATGGCCGAGAACGGCCTGGAGGGGGAGGCGATCGGAGTCATCTTCGACGGCACCGGCTACGGCGAGGACGGCACCGTCTGGGGTGGCGAGTTCCTGGTGGGAGGGTACAGGGGCTTCCGGCGCGCCGGCCATCTGCGCCAGGTCCCCCTTCCCGGCGGCGATGCGGCGGTGCGGGAGCCGTTCCGGATGGCGCTTGCCCATCTCCACGACGCCTTCGGCACCGGGCTCTTCGACCTGGCGCTCCCCTGGCTCGCCGGGATCGGCGCTGCCGAGCGGAAACTCTACCTCCGGATGCTGGAGGGGCGGATCAACTCCCCCCTCACCTCCAGCTGCGGCCGGCTCTTCGACGCCGTGGCGGCCATGATCGGGGTGCGGGAGCGGGTGAGCTACGAGGGGCAGGCGGCCCTGGAGCTGGAGGCCCTGGCCGAGGAGAGCGACACGAGGGAGCTCTACCCCTTCGCCGTGGTGAGGAGATACGGCTTTGCCACCGTCGACTTCCGGATGATGATCCGGGCCCTGGCGGAGGATGCGGCCGCCGGCCGGCCGGGGAGTGAGATGGCCCGCGCCTTCCACGCCACCGTCGCCGCCGCGGTGGCCGAAGTCTGCGGCCAGCTCCGGAGCAGCACCGGCCTCGACCGGGTGGTCCTCTCCGGTGGTGTCTTCCAGAATCGGCTCCTGACCGAGGGGATCCACCGGGCGCTCACGGATCGCGGGCTTACCGTCTTCACCCACCGCCTCGTTCCCCCCAACGACGGGGGAGTGGCCCTGGGGCAGGCGATAATCGCAGGATACGCAGCACGAAAAGGAGAATAGACTCATGTGTCTCGGAGTACCCATGCAGGTTGTGAGCATCGGCGCCGGCGACATCGTCGCCGAGATCGACGGGGTGAGGAGAGAGGCGAGCCTCATGCTCCTCGACGAGGAGGTGCGGGTGGGGGATTTCGTTATCGTCCACGCCGGCTTCGCCATCTCCCGGCTCGATGAGGAGGATGCGCGGGAGACCCTTAAAATGATGAGGGAGGTGTTTTCGCCGGAGGACATGGCGTGAACTACCAGGACGAATTCCGCGACCGCAGCGTGGTGCTGGGCCTTGCCGCGCGAATCAGGGAGCTCGTGGCGGGGCGCACCGAGCCGATGACCTTCATGGAGGTCTGCGGCACCCACACCATGTCGATCTACCAGTACGGGCTCCGCAGCCTCCTGCCGCCCCGGGTGCGGCTCATCTCCGGCCCCGGGTGCCCGGTCTGCGTCACCCCCAACGGCTACGTCGACCGGGCCGTGGCCCTCTGCCGGCTCCCCGGCGTCACCGTCGCCACCTTCGGCGACATGGTCCGGGTCCCCGGCTCCTCTTCGTCCCTCATCGAGGAGCGGGCCAGGGGGGCCGACGTGCGGATCGTCTACTCCCCCCTGGACGCCGTGGCCCTGGCGGCGAAGAACCCGGAGCGGAAGGTGGTCTTCCTCGGCGTCGGCTTCGAGACCACCGCCCCCACCATTGCCGGGAGCATCCTGGCGGCAAAGCGGCAGGGGCTCGCCAACTACTTCGTGCTGGCCGCCCACAAGACGATCCCGATTCCGATGGAGGTCCTGGCCAGCGACCCGGAGCTCAAGGTCGACGGCTACCTCTGTCCGGCCCACGTGAGCGTCGTGATCGGCGCCGTCGCCTATCGGTTCCTGGCGGAGGAGCGCGGCGTCCCCTGCGTCGTCACCGGCTTCGAGCCGGTGGACGTGATGCAGGGGGTGGAGATGCTCGTCCGTCAGGTGATGGAGGGGAAGCCGCGGGTGGAGATCCAGTACAGCCGCGTGGTGAAGCGGGAAGGAAACCGGCGGGCGCAGGAGGTGATCGCCGAGGTCCTCACCCCCTTCGACGCGCCGTGGCGCGGCATCGGCGTCATTCCGGGAAGCGGCCTGCGGATCGCCGACGCCTATGCCGAATTCGACGCCGAGAAGGCGCTCCCCGTGGCGGTGGAGGAGACCCGGGAGCACCAGGGGTGCCTCTGCGGCGAGATCCTCAAGGGAAAGGTGACCCCCTTCGACTGCCCCCTCTTCGCCGGGGCCTGCACCCCCGAATCTCCCGTCGGCGCCTGCATGGTCTCCTCCGAGGGGACCTGCGCGGCGGCGTACAAGTATGGGCAGTAAGCGAAGCGAAAAAATAACACGGCGGAGAATCCAGTGAACAAAGACCTCATCCTCCTCGGTCACGGCAGCGGCGGGAAGCTCTCCCACCAGCTCCTCGACGACCTCATCATCCCGACCCTCTCGGGGATACCGCTTGCCGGGCAGAACGACGCGGCGGTGGTGGAGCACGGCGGGCAGCGCCTCGCCTTCACCACCGACTCCTACGTGGTGGACCCGATCTTCTTTCCCGGCGGCAACATCGGGAGCCTGGCGGTGAACGGGACGGTGAACGACCTGGCGATGATGGGGGCCCGTCCCCTCTTCATCAGCGCCGGCCTCATCATCGAGGAGGGGTTCAGCCGCACCGCCCTGGCGGAGATCCTCGCCTCCATGCGCGCGGCCGCCGACGCCGCCGGGGTCCGGATCGTCACCGGCGACACCAAGGTGGTCCCCCGGGGGAAGGCGGACCGGATCTTCATCAACACCTCGGGGGTCGGCGCCGTCGAGCACTCCCTCGTCATCTCCGGCGCCGGGGCCCGGACGGGGGACAAGGTCATCGTCAACGGCACCATCGGCGACCACGGCATCGCGGTCATGGCCAGGCGCGAGGGGCTGGAGCTGGAGACCGGCATCCTGAGCGACTGCGCCCCCCTGAACGGCCTTGTCGCCGAGATCCTGGCCGAAGGGGGGGAGGGGGTCCACGTCCTGCGGGACCCGACCCGCGGCGGTGTCGCGACAACCCTCAAGGAAATCGCCCTCCAGTCCGATAAGGTAATAACACTCCACGAACGGGCCCTGCCGCTCAACGGCGCGGTGAAGGGGGTCTGCTCGATTCTTGGCCTCGATCCCCTCTACGTCGCCAACGAGGGGAAGCTCCTGGCGGTGGTGGCACCGGAGGCGGCGGAGCGGGTCCTCGCGCGGATGAAACGGCACCCCCTGGGCCGGGGGGCGGCCATAATCGGCGAGGTGGGCGACGGCGGCGGCAAGGTGCAGATGGAGACCGCCGTCGGGGGGCTCCGCGCCGTGGAGATGCTGGCGGGAGAACAGCTGCCGCGGATCTGCTGAAATTGCGGCAAGGCTGACGAATTGCGGGGCATTATGCACGAACATCACACTACCACCGGCGGACCGATGAACGGTCCGCTCACCCTCATGCTGGTCGGCGGCGGGATCCGGTACCCCGCCTTCATCGGCGCCCTCCGGGCGACGGAGGAGCTGGGCATCTCGGTTGGGCGGGTCATCGGCGCCTCCGCGGGGAGTATCGTCGCGGCACTCTACGCCGCCGGGATGACCCCCGCCGAGATCCACCGCCTCTCCCTCGCCACCGATACCGCATCGTTTCGGGATTTTCGGCCCCGGGGGATTTTTGGCGGCATGGGGGTCTGTGCCGGCGATGCGCTGGAGGAGTGGCTCGACCGCCAGCTCGGGGGGCGGCGCTTCAGCGATTCCCTCCGGTTTCCCCTGGCCGTCGTCGCCACCGACATCCTGAACCACTCACCCCATCTCCTCTCCACCGAAAAGTACCCCGAGCTCAAGATCGCCGCCGCCGTCCGCTTCTCGGTCGGGATCCCCTTCGTCTTTGCCTGGAAAAAGTTCTCCCATCGGGGAAAGGAGCACGTCTTCATCGACGGTACCCTCATGGCGAACGTCATCGAGACCCAGTGCGCCGAAGGGGGGCGGACCCTGGTCTTCAAGACCTTCTCGAAGCGGAGCATGAACCAGCCGGCCTCGCCGGTCCTCACCCTGCGCCGTTACGCCGCCGACCTCCTCAATACCTTCTGCCACGCCACCGACCGGGAGTTCCTCAAGGGGGGACGGTGGAAGGATACGGTGACCATCCACTGCGGCATGGTCCCTCCCCTCTCGTTTTCCCTCACGGGGGAGGAGAAGGAGTTCCTCTACGAACAGGGGTACCAGCAGGCCCTCAAGTACCTTCGCTACAAGTGGGGGATCTGACGGGGCCGCCAGAAATAGTCTCAAGTTTTTGCCGGGCCGGACGATACGATGTCAGGATGCAGAAGAGCGAAGGAGGGGGGAGTGGAAAAGAGAATGTTCGAGCGGGTCGCCTTGAAGACCGAGGCGATCATCCGTCACCGGGGGGTGACGTTCAAGGGGGAGGTGGAAAACCTGAGCCTCAAGGGGCTTTTCGTCAAGTCCGACCGGCAGCTCCCCCTCGGCGAGCAGGTGGATGTCTCCATGTTTTTCTACGGCACTTCGGCGGAACTCTCCTTCAGTCTGGAGGCGACCGTCGTGCGGGCTACGGCGGAGGGGATCGGCCTCAGCTTCCGCAAGATCGACATCGACTCCCTGGCCGGCTCCGACCTGACGGTCACCACGGCGGGGAGCGACCGCACCGGCGTCATCGAGGAGTTTTACGGCTACGTGAAGGAAGGTGGCGCGGAGGAGGAAGGGGCGCAGCCGCTTTCCCCCCGCGGAAAGTAACGGGTTCAGTCGACCGGGTTCCCCCTTGTCACGGCGTCAAAAATCGAGATGAGCGAATCGGGGGCAAAGGGGCAGATCCGGTTCCTCGTGGAACCGTCGGCGAGGGTCTGCTCCCAGTAAATGACCTCCTGCCCTTCCTTCTCGCCCCGCGAGACCCCCTGCGGGTCGAACTCCCTGAGGGCCTCCCACATCTGCTCCATGGTCAGGAGCTCATAGCCGGAAAACTCGTCGTCATGACGGGCACCCTCAAGGAACGAATCGACCAGCTCGTAGTCGACGAAGTCGTTCTCCTTGCGCCACCACTTGATGAAATGCTGATCCCCCCTCTTGACGCTGCGGATCTCGTTCATGATGTCACGTCCTTTCATTGCCGTTCCCTCCTCTGTGAAGTTGGTATCATGACTGCATCTGTTTGATGTCACGGTTCCGGCTCGTCGGAAACCACATGGGGGAACCCCTCGTGGTGCACGGCCCGCTCATGCTGCTCCGTGCCGGCAGCCGGTTCCGGCGTCTGTCCCGCATGGGGAAAATGCTCGTGGTGAATCGGTGCGGCCCGCTCTCCGACCGGCCCGCAGGTCCGGCAGAAAAGCTCCTGATTCCGTGTCTCCACCGACGCGCCGCCGCAGACGGGGCACGTTTCCTGCCCTGTTCCAGTTTCCATGGCATCCTCCACTGACCGGTGCTGTTTTGTTTGGTATACGAAAGTATAGCACGCTGCGGCAAAAGCGAAAGGTAGCCCCCATCGGGGCCGTCGGGAGCCGGAACGGCGGGGCGATGCTCCGGAGAAGATGCAGGCGGGGAGGCGATGGACGACCTGAAACGCAGTTACGAACTATTGGGACTCCAACGGGGTGCCTCGGCCGGGGAGGTGAGGCACCGGTTCAGGGAGCTGGTTTCCCGCTGGCATCCCGACCGGTTTTCCGGTGATCCAGACCGCTTCCGGGAGGCGGAGGAACGGCTGCGCCTGATCATCGAAGCCCATCGGCGTGTCGTCGCCCACCTCGAAGGGGGGGAGCCACCGGCGGGGCCGCAGCGTCCATCGGGGATGAAGCCGTCGCCCCCCGGCTTCTCCGTTGTCGCGGGCCCCAACATGCTCTTTCTCCTCGCCGTCGCCATCTGCGCGGCGGTGGCGGTCGGGAGGTTCGGCGCCACGTTGCGGGGGTGGACGTCGCTGCTGGAACTTACCGTCGTTCCGCTCCTCTTCTCCGTTGCCTGGAACATGACGGCGCGAAGGGCGGGGGGGCTCAGATGGGCCTACGTCGGCTTCACGGTCGCCGCCATGGTGGTGGCGGTGATGGAGGGTTCGCCGGCCCCCACGATGCCGAGAGGGGAGCCGGCCGGGGGAGGGGTCGCCGATCTCTCGCCCTCGGGAGGGGAACGCCCCCTTTCTTTCGGCGGGTTCGGGGCCCCGGGGGAGGAGTCGTTCGTTCCGGCAGCGCGCGCCGTTCCGGCGGCGCCCCTTGCCCCCCTCGCCCCGACGGCGCCCGAGGTTCCCCTCGCTCCGGCTCCCCCGGTGGTCCCCTCCCCCCGGCCGTGACCGGGGCTTGCACCGCCTGGGCTCACGCGCTACAGTCATAGGCGGGCTCTCTCCCCGCGGGGCCTCCGCGCCCCGTTATTTTGATACGAAAGGAAACCGATGCCGATCAAGCTTGGAGAAATGCTGGTCAAGGCCGGACTCGTCACCCCGGCGGCCCTCGACGACGCCCTGAAAAGCCAGGTCATCTTCGGCGGGAAGCTCGGCACGAACCTCATCGAGATGGGGTGCCTCGACGAGGAGGAACTGGCCCGGATGCTCAGCCGCCAGCTGCGGGTCGCCTACGTCGACCCCCGGGAGCTCATGGAGGTCCCGCCGGAGGTGATCTCGCTCATCCCGGAGGAGATGGCCGAAAGCTACCGCCTCGTCCCCCTGCGGCTCGAAGGGCGGAGGCTGAGCATCGCCATGGCCGATCCTTCGGACCTCCCGGCCATCGACGAGATCGCGTTTCGGACCGGCTACGTCGTTCAGCCGATGGTGACCCCGGAGATCCGGCTCATTGCGGCGCTGGAGAAGTATTACGGGATCAAGCGGGAGATCCGCTACCTGCCGGTTTCCAAGGAGCTGGGGGGAAGACGGGTCTGCTCCTACCAGGCCACCCCGGCCGACGTGGTGGCGGCCTCTCCCCGCGAGGTGGTCGACTTCTCCGCCTTGGAGGGTAGCGAGGCCGATTTCTATCCCTGGAGCGGGGAGGGTGGGGAGGCCGCCCGGGCCGAGGCGCTGGAGCGGTGCGGGGTCGATGCCGTCTCCCAGGAGCTGGCCGATGCCCGGGACCGGGATGCCGTGGCCGCGGCCCTCGTCGGATGGGGGGCAGGCCTGTGCGAGCGGGCCGCCCTCTGCGTGGTGGCGGGGGAGATGGTGAAGGGGTGGGAGGCCTACGCCCGGGGGGAGCGGCTTGAACGGTTCGATGAGCTGCGGATCGGGCTCGACGAGCCGTCGGTGTTCCAGACGGTGGTGCGGGACCGGGGGATCTTTCTCGGGGCGGCGCCTGAAACGCCGGCCAACCGGCGCTTTTTCGATGCCCTGGGGGGGGCGCCCCGGGGGGTGCTCCTCGTGCCGATGGTGATGAAACGGCGCGTGGTGGCGGTCCTCTGCGCCGCCGACGACCCGGACCGGCTCGGGGCGGGGCTCGAACAGTTCCGGAGCATTGCCCGCAAGGGGATTATGGCGTTCGAGATCCTGATCCTCAGGAACAAGATCCTCATGACCTGATGCGGCCGGCGGGCCGTCCGCCGGGGAGGAAAAGAGGTTGTGAATTTTCCGTGAAGCCGGTAGTCTGTTGCAAGGGCGTGGCGGCGGCCGCGACCATCAATCCTGCAAGGAGTCATCTATGAAAGCATTGCTTCGCCTCTTCGTGTTCGCTCTCCTGCCGCTCACCCCCCTCGCGGCCCGGGGATTCAGCCACATGGCGGCCCCCTCTGCCGGGGGAGGGGCGGCTGCCGGGACCGGGGTCCAGTTCACCCCGCTGTCGGGAAAGGTCGTCGAGACCGCGAACATGGGTGGGTACACTTACATCTGCCTGGAAAAGGACGGCAAGAAGCGCTGGGCCGCCATCCCGGAGACCCCCGTCGAGGTGGGGCGGGAGATCTCCCTCAAGCCCGGGATGGAGATGAAGAACTTCCAGAGCAAGGGGCTCAAGCGCACCTTCGAAAGCATCTATTTCTCCGAAGGGGTGGCAGCGAAAGCCGCCGCGACCACGGGGAAACCCTCGCCGGGGAGCAAGGGGAGCGTGGTGGTTCCGGCGGAGAAGATTTCGGTCGAAAAGGCCTCCGGGCCCAATGCGTACACGGTGGCCGAGATTCATCGGCTGAAGGAGAAACTCGACGGCAAGAAGGTGGTCGTGCGGGGAAAGGTGACGAAGGTTTCCGCCGAGATCATGGACCGCAACTGGATCCATCTCCAGGACGGCTCCGGTGAGGTCAAGAAGGGAACCCACGACCTGACCGTCACCTCCCATGATCTCCCGGCCGTGGGGGAGGTGGTCACCATCTCCGGCACCCTCCGGAAGGACCGCAACTTCGGCGGCGGGTACAAATACGAGGTGATCGTGGAAGAAGGGAGCGTCAAGCACTGAGGGTGCGGTTGCGATGGGCATTCTTCTCGCCGCCGCCTACCTCGCCACCCTCGTCGCGGGGCTCTGGCTCCGCGCCCTCAACCTCTGTCATCTGAAAAGGCACGGCTCCACCGTCCCCCCGGGATTCGAGGGGGCGGTGGAGCCGGGGACGCTCCGCAAGAGCGTCTCCTACACCATCGACCAGAGCCGCCTCGGAGTGGCGGAGACCCTCTTCGACGGTGCCCTCCTCCTCGCCTTTCTCTACGGCGGCATCCTGTCGGCCTACGACCGGTGGCTCGCCTCCCTCGGCGCCTCCTTCGTCGTCGCCGGCGTCTTCTTCTTCCTGATCCTCACCGTCGCCCAGACCCTTCTCGCCATCCCTTTCAGCCTCTACGGCACCTTCCGGCTCGAAAGCCGTTACGGCTTCAATACCACGGGAGTGCGGCTCTGGCTGGCGGACCTCGCCAGGACGACCCTTCTCTCCCTGATCCTCACCTCTCTCCTGACGGCCGGTGCCTTCGCCCTCGTGGCGTGGAGCCAGCGGTTCTGGTGGCTCTGGGTCTGGCTCTTCTTCGCGGCGGTCTCCCTCGTCCTCATGTATCTGTCACCCGTTCTCATCGAGCCGCTCTTCCACACCTTCAAACCGGTCACCGACCCGGGGCTGGAGGACGAGATCCGCGCCATGGCCCGGCGGGCGGGATTGAAGGTCAGCCGGGTGATGCAGGTGGACGCCTCCCGGCGCAGCCGCCACTCCAACGCCTACTTCACCGGCATCGGCCGGGTGAAGCGGATCGTCCTCTACGATACCCTCCTCGCCCAGATGGACCACCGGGAGATCCTGGCGATCCTCGCCCACGAAATCGGCCACTGGAAGAAGGGGCACATCCGCCGGCGGCTGATCCTGACGCAGGTCGGGGCCCTGGCCGCCTCGTGGCTCGTCTGGAAACTCACGGGGTGGGAGGGTCTCCCCGGGCTCATCGGCCTTCCCGAGGCCTCCTTCGCCGCCCGGCTCGTCATCACCGGCTTTCTCGCCTCCATTGCCGCGTTTCCCCTCACCCCCCTCTCCAGCTGGCTCTCGCGGCGCCACGAGCGGGAGGCGGACCGCTTCGCCTGCGGGCTCACCGGCGACCCGGAAGGACTCGCCTCGGCCCTGGTGAAGCTCTCCACCGAGAACCTCTCCAACCTCCATCCCCACCCGCTCTATGCGGCGTTCTACTATTCCCATCCGCCGGTGGTGGAGCGGGTGCGGCGGCTGCGGGGGATGGCACTACCGAAAGTAGATGCGAATGGAGAACAGGAATTGCGAATTGATTAATGAAAAAATAGTTGACAAATAGCCTATTGTGAATATAGCTTAACCTTCGTCGGCTATACACATAATGCGGTTTTAAATCATGGATGGTTTGTCGGAAGGGCGAATGCCCATGTCCTGTGAGCAGTGAAGCTCAGCGGAAATGGGCATTTTTTGTACCAGGGATTGATGGGCCTTCCGTGTGAGGTTTGCTTGAAAGGAATAAAACCCGCCATAACAACCAAGCGCAACGATGGGACGAAGTATTTTCAAGGTACCGATCTCCTCTGGGTGCTCGGCAGCATGTGCCAACTGCACCGCATTCCCTTCGACCCGGTGCTCATCGAACGTCAGTTTCCGCCGCCGTGCTCAAAGGCTACGCTGCAGACCGCACTCAATACTCTCGGCTTCAAGGTCGGAGCGATTGAACGGCTGACCGCCGGCAATGGCCTTGTCGATTTTCCACTGCCGGCAATCGGTTTTCTGAAGCAAGCTGAAGTTTCCACCAAAATATCCGAGGGAGAGCAACTCTCGCCGTCTGCTGCAATTCCCCCTGCCATCAAGCCGGTCCTCATCGTCATAGTTGACGGTGATCGGGTTCTCTATTTTCGTGCCGGATCACAGTCCCCTGAAACCGCCATGCGCCACGAGCTGGCAGATCATTTCGCGCTGGAGATCATGTTGGTCTCTCGTGTCGAACCCGCCAATGCCGCAGACGGCGAGACTGCTGTAGCGAATGATGCCAAACGGTTCGGTTTCCGCTGGTTCATTCCCGAGTTGCTGAAGCACAAACGCATCTGGCGCGACGTGCTGCTGGCGTCGCTCGTTATACAGTTGATCAGCCTCGCCACTCCCCTCTTTGCACAAGTCGTGATCGACAAGGTCGTCGTCCACCAGACCCAGAGCACCCTGATCGTCATCGCCACGGGAATGCTCCTCTTCATGGTCTTCAGCGGGATCATGACCTGGCTGCGGCAGTATCTCGTGCTGCACACCGGAAACCGCATCGATGCCGTCCTCGGGAGCCAGGTGTTCCGGCACCTGCTCCGCCTGCCCATCCCGTACTTCGAGCACCGCCCCACCGGTACGCTGGTGGCGCGTCTGCAAGGGGTGGAGAACATCCGCCAGTTCGTAAGCGGCGCCGCCGTGACGCTTGTCCTGGATCTGCCGTTTCTGGTCATCTTCCTGGCGGTCATGTTCTGGTACAGCTGGCAGCTCTCCCTGATCGCCCTCGGGGTCATGGGCCTCATCGCCGGTCTGAGCGTCCTGGTCACCCCGGTCTTCCGCGCGAAGCTCAACAACCAGTTCATGCTCGGCGCCCGCAACCAGGCGTTCGTAACCGAATACGTCTCGGGGATGAGCACCGTCAAGTCGCTGCAGATGGAGCCCGTCCTGGAACAGCGCTACGGCGATTATCTCGCCTCCTACCTCGCCGCCGGCTTCTCCACCCGCCAGCTCTCCAATACCTACAACGTGGTCGCCAACGCGCTGGAACAGGCGATGACCCTCGCCATCCTGGTGGTGGGGGCGCTTCTCGTCATGCGCAACGACGGCTTCACCATCGGCAAGCTCGTGGCCTTCCAGATGTTCGCCGGCCGGATGAGCCAGCCGCTGCTGCGGCTGGTGGGGCTGTGGCAGGAGTTCCAGCAGGCCGATATCGCCGTCAAGCGTCTGGGCGATGTGATGGACATGCCCGCCGAGCCCTACGCCCTCACCCCCGCCAGGGCCAACAATCAGAAAGGGGGCACCATCGAGTTGAAGGATGTGAGCTTCCGGTACAGTAGCGAGCACCCCTACCTCTACCGCAACCTCAATCTGACCTTCAAGGCGGGGCACCTGAGTGTCCTCATGGGGCCGTCAGGGTGCGGCAAGAGCACCCTCGCCAAGCTTCTCCTCGGGTTCTATCAGCCGACCGACGGCCAGATCAGGATCGACGGCGGCGACATCCGCCACATGTCGGCCAACGAACTGCGGAGCATCTTCGGCGTGGTCCCCCAGGAGACGGTCCTTTTTGCCGGCACGATTTACGACAACCTGAGCTACGCCAACCCCCACGCCGGCTTTGCCGAGATTGGCTCTTGATGACGAATTCCTGGGACCTGAGGTCCTGCTCCTTCTCGATACGCTCCCGCTGCTTAGCCTTGCCACGTGCCCGTCTTTCAAAAGTTGTTCGTAGGCCTTCTCCTGCTCGCGGTAGTGCGGCAGGATCTACCCCAGGACGGCGTCGTCAAGGATCTTGCCACCCATACGGCAGGCACCGTCGTGAATCCCGGAACGATCCTCATGACGCTGGTGCCGCTTGATGAGCCACTTCAGGCGGAGGTGTGGGTCACTAACGAAGATATTGGTTTTGTTCGGCCCAACCAGGAGGTGAAGCTTAAGCTTAGCGCCTACACCTTCCAAAAATACGGCATGATTGATGGCTTGGTAGAACAAGTCAGCGCTGATGCGAGCGATGGTAATGGCTCTGCAATCGCTCCGGAGAAGGGGGAAAGCGCCCATGGTATAGGCGATTCACGGCTACACTACAAAACGATCGTCACGCTTTCCAGTCAGCAACTCGTCACCGACGGCAAAACCCATAAGCTGACGCCGGGTATGCAGGTCGCGGCGGAAATAAAGCTTGGAACCCGCTCCGTGCTGGAGTACCTGTTCTCGCCAGTGAGCAAGGCGTTCCAGGAAGCGGGGCGAGAGCGGTAGTTGCCGCCGTCATCCGCTTCTGTGACAAAATATGGGCCCAAGCCATTCAGCTTAGACCCCATATTCGCACATACCTTTGGTTTTGTCGGAGATATGGGGGCTTCGCCGCAGCGCTGGATCGACAGGTGGCCGCAGGGAGACTCGTGTTGTGACGGGGGGATCCTACTGCAGAAGGGGCTTGGCCAGGGTGCCGCGGATCGGCAGCTGATAATGACCCGGGGTGACGAGGTACCTGGTCAGGAGGGCGAACACGAGTTTCTGCCGGTCGAGGAGCTCGGGCTTCGGCATCAGCTCCAGGGTCAGGTTGAGGGGG
Source organism: Geobacter sp. (assembly GCF_027327745.1). Taxonomy (GTDB): domain Bacteria; phylum Desulfobacterota; class Desulfuromonadia; order Geobacterales; family Geobacteraceae; genus Geobacter. Next base: position 39,302 of record NZ_DAHVYG010000029.1, on the reverse strand, counting down.
GCTGTGCCGACGGGGTCGGTGAGGGGGAACTCTCCCTTGAGCCGCACGTAGAGCTCCCTCCCCTGGAGGGTGAAGCTGTCGATCGTCGCCCGGCGGCCGCCGAGGCGGAGCATCCCCCGGATGGTGTCGTAGGGGGCGTCGGGAAGGGGGGTCTCGCCGATCTTCATCCCCCGCAGGTCGGCCCCCGCGACCTCCAGCTTCAGCTCCCCCGCGGCGGCGGGGCCGCTTCCCCGAAGCGAGAGGGCGGCGGTGAGGAGCCCCTTGGCGTCGGCACCGGTCACGCTGCGGAAAAACGGGATATCTTCGAGGCGGACACCGGTGATGGTCGCGCGGGTCGGGCCGCTACCCCGCAGGGACGCCTCCCCCCCGATCCGCCCCGGGCCGATCTCCCCGGCGAAGGAGACCCTCACCCGCCCCGCCAGGAGGGGGAGGAGGGAGAGGCGGACCGTCGCCCGGTCGAGACGCAGCAGCTCGCCGCGGGCTCCGGCGACGGTCACCCCCCGGGCGGAGACGCCGAGGGGAAACGCCTTGCCGAACCGCGCGGCCCGGAAGGTGTACCCATCCCGGGCCAGAAGCCGCGTCACCACCCCCTCGATCTCGCGGGACGGGATCAGGAGGAGGGTGAAGGCGAGGGTGAGGGCGACGGCGGCGACGCTCCCCCCCGCCGCGAGAAGAATCCTGCGGTGGTTCATCGTCCCCCCGGGGCGGCCTTCAGCAGGACCACGGTGAGGGTCAGGTCGAGGCGGGAGGGGTCGTCGAAGCGGGTTTTCAGGAGCGCCTTTCGGACGATCACCGGCCGGGGTCCCTTTTCGAGGCGGTAGAGGAGGTTGACCGCCTCGTTGGCGCTGACCCCCTCGATCTTCACCTCGGCGGCATCCTCCACGAAGCCTGGCCGTTCCTCCCCCTTCACCGGCGTGATCCGAAGCGACTTCCCCTTGATCCCGGTCTCCTCGACGATCTTCGCCGGGGTGTCGTCGCCGCGGGTGGCGGCGAGGCGGTTCGTGAAGCGCTGGGAGAGGGCGCGGGCCTCCAGGAGGCGCCCTTTCAGGCTCATCATCTCCACGAGATCCCCTTCCCGCTGCCGCCGCTTCCGCTCCAGGGCGGCGACTCGGTCCGCCACGGCCGAACAGGCGATGGCGGCGGCCAGAAGGATAATCACCCCGTACCCCGCCCGGAGACGGGTGCGGGGGGAGAGGGTGACATAGGCGGTGCGGATGCGGTCGAACGGGTTCATCGTCCCCCCTCCTTGATGCTCGCCCGGAGGGTGAAGCTGACGCTGCCGTCCGGTTTGGAGGTGATCTGTCCCAGCTCCGCCGTGCCGAAGAGCCCGGCGAGCCGGTCCCGGAAGGCGGTCGCCGCCTGGGCCGAACGGGCGTCCCCCTTGGCCCGGAGCCGGGTGCCGTCGATCTCCACTTCGTAGAGGCCGGCGATGTCGTCTCCCTTGGCGCCGGCAAGCCCGTTCAGGGTGCCGAGGACCGAGCCGCCGCCGCTGCCGGCGCCGAGCTTGCGGATCTCGGCCCGGACCTCCGCCGCCGGATCGGGCCCCATCTTGCGCCCCGGGAAGAGCTCGCGGTAGAGGGTGGCGATGGAGGCGTCGAGGGACTTGAGATCGCGCTGCACCAGCGTGTAGCGGAGCACCGCGTCGGCCACGAGGAGCAGGAGCAGAAGCGCCGCCAGGATGGCGGGGAGGCGCAGGCGTTTCAGGGCCTTTTCCCTCCCCTTCGTGTAGGCGAGCTCGCCGCTGCGGAAATCGACCGCCTCGGCCGCGGCGACCGCATGGGCGACTCCCCAGGCACCGGCCCCCTCCAGGGCGGCGCCCGGATCGTCGCCGAACCCGGCGGCGAGGGAGGACGCAACGGGGAGGGGGGCGGCGGCCATCCCCTCCGGGGCCTCCTCCCCGGCAAAGGGGCCAAAGTACCAGAGCCGCTCCACGGTGATCCCCCGCCCCAGCTCCAGGGCCGCCAGGGTCTGGCCGATCTCGGCGCTCCCCTCGGTGAGGGGACGATAGAAGAGGGGGGCCCCGTCGCGGAAGAGGGCGAGGGCGCTTCCGTCGGTCAGGGCCACGGTCCCCGTCCCCCCTTCCTCCGGGAGGAGGAGTCCCCACGAAAGGGGGGCGGCGGTCACCACCTCGGGCTCGAAGCCGGCTGCCGCGGCGGCGGCGATGTGAAGGGCCAGCTCCCGCTTCCGCCCCCAGAGCGCCAGCACCTTCCCCTCTTCCAGCGGCAGGCCGTCGAAGACGAGCTCTTCGGTCTCCAGCACCGTTTCGCCCCGCAGCTCCAGGGGGAGCACCTCCCGGAGCTTGCGCCGCTCCCGGATCGGGAGCTCGATCTCCCGGGCGAAGAGGTGGGACAGGGGGAGGGCGAGGACGACCCGGCAGTCGTCACCGGGGGGAGGGAGTGCCCGGAGGGCCTCGCCGAATGCGTGTTCGTCGCCGGCCGGCCGGCGCTCCCTCCCCTGGAGGAGGAACTCGCCGCGCCGCTGCAGAAAGCGGCTGGCGAGGAGTTCGGTGCCGGTCCATTCGAGAATCAGGTAGGTCATCAATACTCTCTCCAGTAGAGGTAGCGGGGTGCCCCATCGAAGGTGTAGACCGCCTCCACGACCCGCTTCGCGTCCCCCACGGTGGCGGTGGAAACGAAGCGGTAGGTGAATCCCTTCACGTCGATCCTGGTCCCGAGCCGCTGGGCGATTGCTTCCATCCCCGGGAGGTTGGCCACCTCCCCCCTGGTCTTGAAGGGGGTGGTGCGGCGGCGGTCGTCGATCCCCTTGACGACCCCTTCGGTCATGTCGTCGTCCAGCGCGAGAAGGACCGCCGTCGGGGCGGTGTTGATGTCGATGCTCCCCCCCGCCGTGCCGTAGACGGTGGCGTAGGGGCGAAGCGCGTCCCGCACCGCCGGGGTGACCCCCTTGACCAGGGTCAGCTCGCCGAAGGTGGCGAAAGGGGCGTTCCGGGGGAGGTACGGCGCCGGGAGCGCCTGGTAGTAGGCCGATTCGGCGCCGTCGGGGCGGGGGTCGTCGTTTTCGTCGACCCAGTCGGCCAGGGTGTCGTGGAGCGCCGCCGGCAGGCCGAGGCGCTTCAGGAGCCGCTGCTCCGCCTGGTCGAAGAAGTCGTTGGGCTGACCGTTGGGGAGGGTGACGGAGTTCAGGTTCAGCTTCCCGTCCTCCTCCTCCATCGTCACCGAGATGTGCCCCTTCTCGTCCTCCAGTTCCAGCGGCTTCGCCATCACCTGCAGCAGGGGGGGGGCCTGGTCGCCGGCGAGCCGCAGGTTGCGGACCAGCTCGACCCCGCCGGTGACGCCGCTCTGGGCCATGAGGCTCGCCTGCTGGAGGTTCAGGAAGTTGCGGTGGAGGGAGGTCTCCACGTAGACCTGGTGGATGAACTCCGCCGCCACCGCCACCAGGAGCGCCGTCACCACCAGGGTGAGGACGAGGGCAAAGCCGCGCTCGTTTCCCGTTCCCTTCATCGCATCCTCGGCCGGGCGAGGGTGGCGAACTCCACCGTCTTCTCGCCCTCCCTGACGGCGATGGTGATCCGGAGCCGCTTCGGAAGCCGCGGGTTGAGGGCCGTGTCCCAGCTCCGGACCCACTGGCTCCCGTCGTCGCACTCCACGAGGAAGCTCCGGATGCTCTCCATCTGCGGGTAGGGAATCGGCTTCACGCTGCCGTAGAGATCGGTCGCCTCCCGGGTGAGGGTGAGGGCGCCCTCCTTCTCCCTGATGGCGTACTTCACGGCCACCAGGTCCGAGGCGGGGCGCCCGTCGGCCGCAGGGGGGGCGACGGTCACGAACTCCAGGGTCGAGGCGGGCTTACCGTAGCTGTCCCGGTCCTCCACCACGAGGCGGGTCCGTTTGTCGCTTCCCTGGTAATACGCGGCATCGAGCTCCCGGTGGAGCCGGTCGAGGGTTTCCTGCAGCTCCCGCCGCTCCTCGCTCCCCTCTTCCGCCCGCTCCCGGGCCCGGACTACGGAGAAGTAGCTGCTGTAGAGGGCGCCGGCGACGATGACCAGCAAAAGCAGCGCCACCAGCAGCTCCAGGAGGGTGAATCCTCCCGCCGGCGTCGCCCTATTTCTGGAGATACCGGACAAACGCCACGCTCCTTCTTTTCGCCTCCCAGAAAACGGTCAGGGTCACCTTGCGGAAGCCGGGAATCTCCGTCGGCACCGCCGCCATCTCCCAGGCGTAGTCGGGATGGGCCGGGGCGAAGGTCCCGTTCGAGTGCTCGGGGAGCTCCTTCTCCTCCTCCAGCCCGTCCAGCTTCTGCCGGGCGAGGAGGACGGCCGCGGTCTCGTCCCGGTCCCGGGCCATGATGGAGAGGTGGTAGTTCACCGCGCTGATCACCGTGAAGACGGTGCCGGCGATGATGGCAAGGGCCACCATCACCTCCAGCAGGGTGAAGCCGTGGTCGCCTCTCCGTGCCGCTGCGGCGGGGGCCGGGGTCACCGGGGTTCCTCCTGGTAGCCGTCGGCCACCGTCACCTTCCCCGAGGAGGGGAGGGCCATGACCGTGACGGTGGCACCGTCGACGCTCTTCAGGTGGATGGCGGCGAAGTCGTCCAGTCCCCCCAGGTCGAAGCGGAGCACCGCCTCCCCCTCGGTGAGCTTCCCCCCCCGCTGGGTGAGGACATCGGCCACGGTCACATCCTCCGCCAGGAGCGGGCGGTCGAGGGAGGGATCCCCCGTCGCCACCTCCGTGCCGGCGGCGGAGAGCTTCGTCACCCTGACGGTGCCGGTGCCGATCTCGATCCGCATCCGGTATGGGGTCTTGCTCGTAATGGCGCGGTCCTGGACGTAACGGATCGTGGCCGCCAGGGTCCGTGCCGAGCGTCTCAGCTCCACGGCGCGGCTCACCGTGAGCCGCGGGAGGACGATGGCCGCCACCAGGGCCAGGACGGCGATCACCACCACCAGCTCCATCAGGGTGAAGCCGTGGTCCGTGGGACGCGGGACGGGAGACGCGCGAAAGACGGTCCTGAAGTTGCGTTGCGCGTCGCACGCTGAACGTCGCACGCTACTGCAGATTCCAGCTCTCGATGTCGGCATTCTTCCCTTCGCCCCCCTTCACGCCGTCGGCGCCGTAGGAGCAGAGGTCATAGTCGCCATGCTCGCCGGGGGAGAGGTAGACGAAGTCGTTTCCCCACGGGTCCTGGGGGACCTTCTTGCTCTCCACGTATCCTTCCTCCCGATAGTTCTTCGGGATCACCCCGACCGTCGGTTTGGCGACCAGCGCCGCCAGCCCCTGCTCCGTGGAGGGGTAGACGCCGTTGTCAAGCTTGTAGAGCTTGAGCGCCGTCTCCAGGTTCTTTATCTGGACCTTGGCGTCGGTGATCTTGGCGTCTTCGGAGCGGCCGATGAGCCTCGGCGCCACCAGCGCCGCCAGCAGCGCCAGGATGGCGATGACGACCATGATCTCGATGAGGGTGAAGCCGCGGTTGTTCATGGGTTTGTTGTTCATATCGGAAAACCTCCCTGTTTTGTTACCTTACCTGGAAACGTGATTTTTTCGCAAGGTCAAGGCGGGCAAGGGATTGCGCGGAGGCGTAGCAGCGCTACGCCGCACAAGTAATCCTGAAGCCCAACGCAGAGATTGCGGAAAAGGCGCGTTTCCTATCTGATCAGCTGGTTCAGTTCGAAGATCGGCAGCAGCACCGCCACCACCATGATGCCGACGGCAAGCCCCATGGCGAGGACGAGAAGTGGCTCCAGAAGCGACATGACGGAGCTCACCGCCGACTCGAACTCCCGCTCGAAGGCGCTTCCCGCCTTGTCGAGCATCCCCTCCAGCTCCCCCCCCTTCTCCCCCACCGCCACCATGTGGACGAGAAGCGGCGGAAAGAGGTGGCGGCTCTTCATGGCCCCGGAGAGGCTTCCCCCCTCGGCCAGCTCCGCCGCGATGCCGTGGAGGGCCCCCCGGTACTCCCGGTTCACCACCGCGTCCCCCGTGATCTCCAGCGCCCGGATTACCGGGACCCCGGCGGCGAGGAGCAGCCCCAGCACCTTGGCGAAGCGGGAGAGGAGAAGCCGCTGGACAAGGGGCCCCGCCAGGGGGAGGCGGAGCACGAGCCGGTCGCGCCGCAGGCGGTGCTCCTCCCGCGTCATGAGGCGCCGGTAGAGCCAGACCAGGACTGCCGCCGCGATCAGCAGCGCCCACCAGAAGCCGCGGATGAAGCTGCTCGTTTTGATGACGACGATGGTGATGAGCGGCAGTACCGCCTTGTTGTCCTGGAAGATGGTGACGATCTTGGGGATGACGAAGGCGAGGAGAAAGAGCATGACCCCTCCCCCCACGACGGTCATGAGGAGCGGATAGGCAAGGGCGGCGGTCACCTTCCCCTTGATGGCCCGCTGTTCTTCCAGGAACTGGGCCAGCCGCTCCAGGACCGCGTCCAGGGCGCCGCTCGCCTCGCCGGCGGCCACCATGCTGACGTAGCTCTCGCTGAAGAGCCGGGGCTCCAGCGCCAGGGCCCGGGAGAGGCTCCCCCCCTCCGCCAGCCGCTCCCGGACCCGGCCGAGGGCCTTTTTCAGCTCGCTGGCCGGCTCCTGTTCCCAGAGGGTGGTGACCGCCTCGAAGACCGGCACCTGGGAGGCGACGAGCGTTGCCAGCCGCCGCGTGACGAGGGAGAGCTCGGCGAGCCCCACCCGTCTGCCGAAGAGGCTCCGGGCCGGACCCCGGACCTCCTCCTCGGCCGGCGCCAGCTCCCGGGGGAAGAGGCCGTCGTGCTTGAGCCGCAGCCGGGCCTCCCTGAGGCTCTCCGCCTCCACCGTCCCGGCGGTCTCGCGTCCTGCGGCCGTATAGGCGCTATACCGGAAGGTCGGCATACTCCTCCTGCGTCACCCGCAGGACCTCCTCGATGGTGGTGATGCCGGCGGCCGCCTTGGCGAGGCCGTCCTCCCGCAGGGTCCGCATCCCTCTGGAGATGGCGTACTCCTTGATGGTCCCCGCCGCTGTGCGCCGGATGATCATGGAGCAGATCTCGCCGTCCACGGGAAGGAGCTCGTAGATCCCGACCCGCCCCAGGGTGCCGAGGCCGAAGCATTTCTCGCACCCCTTGCCCCGGTAGAGGGTGGGCGGGAGGGTGATGCCGGCGTACTCCCGCTCCGGCGTGTACGGTTCCCGGCAGTGGGGGCAGATGCGGCGCACCAGCCGCTGGGCCAGGACCGCCGAGAGGGAAGAGGCCACCATGAACGGCTCGATCCCCATGTCGACCAGGCGGGCGATGGCGGTGGCGCTGTCGTTGGTGTGGAGGGTGGAGAGGACCAGGTGCCCTGTAAGGGAGGCCTGCATGGCGATCTCCGCCGTCTCGGCGTCCCGGATCTCCCCCACCATGACGATGTCCGGGTCCTGCCGCAGGATGGCCCGCAGCCCCTGGGCGAAGGTGAGCTCGATCTTGGGGTTCACCTGGATCTGGCCGATCCCCTTGATCTGGTACTCGATCGGGTCCTCGATGGTGATGATGTTCTTCTCGGGGGAGTTGAGCCAGTTGAGGGAGGCGTAGAGGGTGGTCGACTTGCCGCTCCCCGTGGGGCCGGTGACGAGTACGATGCCGCTGGTGCGCGACAGGAGCCGCTCCATCGCCTTCACCCCGGTCTCCGACATCCCGATGGCGGCAAGCGAGATGATCCCCTTCTGCTTGTCGAGGAGCCGCAGCACCACCCGCTCGCCGAAGAAGGTCGGGATGATGGAAACCCGGATGTCGACGTCGCGCCCCGCCACGATAACCCGGATCCGGCCGTCCTGGGGAAGGCGCTTCTCGGCGATGTTGAGCCCGGCCATGATCTTCACCCGGGAGACCAGGGCGTCCTGCACCACCTTCGGCGGGGCGAGCTTCTTGTAGAGGATCCCGTCGATCCGGAACCGGACCTCCAGCTCCCGCTCGTAGGGCTCGATATGGATGTCGCTCGCCCGCTCCTTCACCGCCTCGGAGAGGATGGAGTTGAGGAGCCGGATGACCGGCGCCTCCTCGGTGAGGTCCAGGAGGTCCTTCGGCTCCGAGAGCTCGGTGGCGATGACCGAGAGGTCCTCACCCTCCAGCTCCTCCACCACCTCCTGGGCCGTGCTCCCGACCCGGGCGTAGAGGCGGTTCACCGCGTCGAGGACCACCCGGGCCGGCGCCGCCGCCAGCTCCACCGGCATCCCGTAGGCGCCCCGCACCTCGTCGATGGCTGCCAGGTCGGCCGGGTTGCCGGTCACCACCACGAGCCTCCCGTCCCGCTCCCGCAGCGGCAGGACGAGGCGTCCCCGGGCGAAGGCGAGGGGGAGCCGGCCGAGGATGGCCGGATCGGCCTCCCCCTCCTCGATCTCGGTGACAAACGGGATCCCGAGCCGCCGGGCGAGCTGTTCCATGTCGGTCGTGTCGGTCATTTCTTTTCGAGGTGAAGCTCCCGGTCGAGGTCGAACGGGGCGTCCAGTTTCAGCGCCTCACCGAATTTTTGCTTCTGGAGAGAGGTGACTTCGGCCATCTCCTCGCCGCCGCGGACGATGCGGGGGGTGAGGACGATCATCAGGTTGGTCTTCTGCCGCCGGGACGACTTGGTCTTGAAGAGCCAGCCGAGGAGCGGGATGTCGCCCAGGATCGGAATCTTGTTGACCGTCTCCGTGTCCTGGTCCTGGATCAGACCGCCGATCACCACCGTGTCCTTGTCCTTCACCACGATGGAGGTCTTGGCCGACCGCTTGGTAGTGGTGATGTCGGCAGCGGCACCTTTGTTGTTCGGATCCTTGACCGCAGAAATTTCCTGGTAAATATCGAGTTTCACGTATTCCCCCTCGCTGATCTGGGGGGTGATGCGCAGCGTGATGCCGGTGTCCTTCCGTTCGATCGACTGCTGGGAAAGTCCCGTTGAGCTGAGATTGGTCTGGGTCAGGAACGGCACGTTCTCCCCGACGAAGATCTCCGCCTCCTTGTTGTCGGAGGTCATGATGTTGGGGGTGGAGAGGACGTTGATCGCGCCGTTCGTAATCAGTGCTCTGAGATTACCGGCGATCTGGATGTTTGATCCGGGGCTGGAGGCGAGGCTCTTCAGGACAGTGAAGATGGCCACCTGGGCCGGATCGGTTGAGCCAATGAAGTTGAACGGATCGAAAGCGCCTGCCCCAGCGGTATTTCCACTGACTCCCCCCCCCGTGATGCCGAGTTGCACACCCACATCCTTCAGCTTGTCGAGGGAAACCTCGGCGATCACCGCCTGGACGAAGACCTGACGGCGCCGCTTGTCGAGCTTCTGGATCACCTGGAGGAGGTTCTGGTAGTCGGCCGGGGAGGCCATGACGACGAGGGAGTTGGTCGCCTTGTCGGGGGTGACGGAGATCTTTCCCCCCTCGAAGGCGGACTGCACCGGGGCCGCCGTCCCCGCCGGCTGGCCGGGGATGGCGGGGGTTCCCTTGATGAGGGAGTCGAGGACCTTGGCCACCTCCGTGGCATCGGCGTTCTCCAGGTAGTAGACGTTGATCTTGCTGCTGGCGGTCGGCGGGGTGACGTCGACCAGCTCGATCAGCTTCTTGATGTCCTCCTTGTCCCGCTCGGAGCCGAAGATGATGAGGGCGTTGAGCCGGGAGTCGGGGACGATGAGGGCGCCGGAGGGGGTGGTGGTGGCAGCCTGGGCCGCCTGCCCGGGGATGACGGCGCGAGGGGGCCGGTCCTTGCTTCCGAGCCACTCGCGGATCACGTTGGCGACGCTGTCGGCGGCGGCGTTCTTGAGGAAGATGAGCTCGGCCCCCTCCCGCTTCTGGGGGGTGTCGATGAGGGCGAGGATGCCGGTCAGCTTCCGGATGTTGAGGGCCGAATCGACCACCAGGAGCATGTTGCTGGCGCCGAAGGAGGCGATGTAGCCATCCTTGGAGACGATGGGCTGGAGAAATGCCACCGCCTCCTGGGAGGAGATCCGCTCAAGGGAGATCACCCGCGCCACGTAGGCGTCGTTCACCGGGAGCCGCTCCTTCTCGGTGAGGAGCCGCATCCCCGCCTGCTTGGCCGTGGCCGTCGGCAGGATCTTGTAGACCTTCCCCGCCGGGACGACGGTGAACCCCTTGAGCTCCAGCACCGAGGTGAAGACGTTGAACGCCTCCTCCGTCGAGAGCTTCGAGGGGGAATAGACCGAGATCTTCCCCTTCACCCGCTCGTCCATGACGAAGTTTTTGCCGGTCAGGTCGCTGATGAACTTGACCATGGTGGCGATGTCGACGTCGTTGAAGTTGAGGATGACCCCCTTCGCCAGCGCCGGCACGGGGGCGAGGAGCGAGAGGAGGAGCGCCGCCGTGGCGAGCCTTGAACCGATGCGCGTGATCACGAATCCCTCCGGGTTGCACGGGCCGGTGCGGGGAGCGGCGGGACCGGGTTTCCGCACCTGTCGCCCGTTGTCTGCGTTATCGTATGTCGTAGGTGAACGTCGTCGGCTGGCCGTCCCGGATCAGGTCGAGCTTGATCCGGTTTTGCCCCTTGAGGGAGGCGAGGGCCTGGATCGCCCGTTCCGGGGAGTCGACCGGCAGATCGTTGATCCGCTGAAGCACGTCGCCGTTGCGGATGCCGATGGTGGCGAAGATCCCCGTCGGTTTCACCTCCGAAACCCTGAATCCTTCCACTTTGCCGTCCTTGACGCTCGGGAGCATCCGGGCGTCGGTCATCGCCTGGCCCAGGTTGTCGAGGGCGGCGTTGAGGACCTTCTGGTCGACGACATAGCTCCCGGCGCCGGTCTGGACGGCGCCTGCGCCGGCCTGGGGCTGGCCCGGCGGCGGGGGCTGCTCTCCGGCGGGGGACGTGGGGGTCAGGAGTTTGACCCGCCGTCCGCCGACGAGGATCTCGGCGCTCTCCTTCTGCACCGAGACGAGGGGGCCGAGGCCGAAGACCTGGTCGCCGAGGCGGAAGACCCGCTCCTCGGGCGGGGTTGCGCGCCGGATCAGGGCGAAGGTCTCCCGGAACGACCCCCGGGCGGTCCCGACGAGGGTGAGGTCCCCCTGGGCCGGGGCCTGGGGCCCCTTGGCGGGAGTGGCCGCGCTGATGGGGGTCAGCTTCCCCTGGGTCCCTCTGCCGAAGAGTCCCCGCTCCAGGATCGGGGAGAAGGCGGAGAGCTCCTCGGATGCGGCGGAAGGGGCCGTGGCCTTCGGTGCCGTTGCGGTTTCCGGAAATGCGTGGGAAAGACGGTAAGATACAACGCCGGCGGCGATGTGGGCAACCGCCAGGCAGTTGACAACGAGAAGGAGTGCGGTGAAAAGGTGAATCTTTTTCATAAGGTCAATTCGTTGGCGTTGCAAATCGTGCCCCAGTTAACATACACGAAAACGGTCGGCAGGCAAGAGAAAATACGGGAGAAGTCCGTGCCGTGCCTGAGTTTTTGCTCATTTTACCGCAGAATGGGAGGCGTTGACAAACCGACGGGTGCTCATTACATTTATCAGACAATTTCATCTCCCGGAGGTCCCTATGAAACTCTGTTCACTGCAGTTTCTGAAGGTGCTTGCCGTTGCCCTCTCCCTGTCGCTTCTGGCGGCGGGGGAGTCGCCGGCGAAGGTGCTTGCCCCCGACTTCGTCACCCTGGCGGAAACGCTGAAACCCACGGTAGTCAACATCAGCACCGCCAAGAGTCTCCAGCCCCAGCAGCGGTTTCGCCGCTACCCCGGCCAGCCGGCCGACCCGTTCCAGGACTTCTTCGAGCGCTTCTTCGAGGAAGCCCCCCGCCGGCCCCAGCGGGCGCGCAGCCTCGGTTCCGGCGTCATCATCAGCGCCGAGGGGTATATCCTGACCAACAACCACGTCGTTGCCGGCGCCGACGAGATCAAGGTCCGTCTCTCCGACGGCCGCGAGTTCAAGGGGGAGGTGAAGGGGGCCGACGAGAAGCTCGACCTCGCCCTGGTGAAGATCGAGGTGAAGGACCACCTGCCGGTGGCCCAGCTCGGTAACAGCGACGAGATCAAGGTTGGCGAGTGGGTCATGGCCATCGGCAACCCTTTCGGCCTCGCCCAGACCGTCACCGCCGGCATCGTGAGCGCCACCGGCCGCGTCATCGGCAGCGGCCCCTACGACGATTTCATCCAGACCGACGCCTCCATCAACCCCGGAAATTCCGGCGGCCCCCTCTTCGACACCGACGGCAGGGTGATCGGCATCAACACCGCCATCGTGGCGGGGGGGCAGGGGATCGGCTTCGCCATCCCGATCAACATGGCCAAAGAGGTGATCCCGCAGCTGGAGGAGAAGGGGAAGGTGGTCCGGGGATGGCTCGGCGTCACCATCCAGCCGATCACCCCTGACCTCGCCCGCTCCTTCGGCCTCGAAAACGAGAAGGGTGCCCTCATTGCCGACGTGGTGAAGGATGGCCCGGCGGCCAAGGCGGGGCTCGAAAGCGGCGACGTGGTGCTGGAGTTCGACGGGAAGAAGATCCGCGAGGTGAACGAGCTGCCGCGCATCGTTGCGGCCACCCCCGTCGGCAGGACGGTGAAGGTGAAGATCCTGCGTGACGGCAAACCCCGTGAGGTGGAGGTGACCGTCGGGCGGCTTGCCGAGGGCGAGGAGGGGGGCACGAAGGTGGCCGAGGAGAAGCTCGGCATGACGGTGCGGGAGCTTAACCCGGAGCTTGCCGCGAAGATGGGCCTCAAGGAGTCCGGCGGGGTCGTCGTCACCGCGGTCGAGTCGGGGAGCGCTGCCGAAGGGGCCGGCGTCCAGCCGGGGGACGTCATCCGCGAGATCGGCGGCCGCCCCGTCGCCACCGTCGCCGACTACGACAAGGCAATCCGCTCGTACAAGAAGGGGGACGTGATCCGGTTCCTCCTCCGGCGGGGCGACGGCAACTACTTCCTCGCCCTCAGGGTGGAGTGACCGGGGATCTGCTCGGGGGTGCCGTTGCGGGGCGGCACCCTTTTTTTTATCATCAACCGAAACAGAAGGAGGAGAGACGATGAACATTTCTGTTGCCGCCGAGGAGCACACGACCCACCCCTGTCCGGCGCTCGTGGTCGGCTGCGTCGAGGACGATTTTCCGGCGGACGGGCTGCTGGCCCCCCTGGACCGGCTTCTTGGCGGCGGCATCGCCGCACTTCGGGCAAGCGGCGAGTTCACCGGCAGGCTCAACCGGGTGAAGGTGCTCCACACCTTCGGCCGCCTTCCGGCGGAACGGCTCATCCTGGTGGGGGTCGGCAAGCGGGGGGAACTCACCGCCGAACGGCTCCGCCAGGCGGCGGGAAGTGCGGCCAAGGGGGCCGGCGTCGCCGGTGTGACCCGCCTCTCCTCGGTGCTGCACCGCGCGGGGGACGTTGACGGTGCCATCGGGGCGAGCGTCGAGGGGTTCATCCTCGGCGGTTACTCCTTCAGTAACTACAAGACCGTTCCCCCCGACGAGCGGCCGGTGGAGGGGGTAACGGTCCTCCTTCCCGCCGGCGCCGCCACGGCGGACGCCGAACGGGAGGCGGGGGAGGCGGCCACCCTCTGCGAGGCGGTCTGTTTCGCCCGGGACCTCGTCTCCCACCCCGGCAACGTGGCGACCCCCTCCTTTCTCGCCGAAAAGGCCCTGGAGATGGCCGGCCGCCTCGGGATCACCTGCCGGGTCCTCGATCGCGAGGAGATGGAGCGGCTTTCGATGGAAGGGATCCTCTCCGTGGCGAAGGGGTCCCACCAGCCCCCCCGCTTCATCATCCTCGAATACCTGGCGGGCGCGGCGGGAAAGCGCCCCACGGTCCTCGTCGGCAAGGGGGTCACCTTCGATTCGGGGGGGATCTCCCTCAAGCCCCGGGAGGGGATGGAGCGGATGAAGGACGACATGGCCGGAGCCGCCGCGGTGATGGGGACCTTCATGGCCGCCGCGGGACTCCGGCTCCCGGTGAACCTCGTGGGGCTCATCCCGGCCGCCGAAAACCTCCCCGGCGGCGGGGCCTACAAGCCGGGGGACATCGTCCGGACCATGGCGGGAAAGACCGTGGAGATCGTCAACACCGACGCCGAGGGGCGGATGCTCCTCTGCGACGCCCTCCACTATGCCCAGCGTTACAAACCGGCCGCCCTCATCGACTTGGCGACCCTCACCGGCGCCTGCCTCGTGGCCCTCGGCGCCATCGCCACCGGGGCCATGGGGAACGACCCCGCCCTGATCAAGGGATTGAAGACGGCCGGGGAGGCGAGCGGCGAGCGGCTCTGGGAACTCCCCCTCTGGGACGAGTACGGCGAGCTGATGAAGAGCGACGTGGCCGACCTGAAGAACGCGGGCGGTCCCCACGCCGGCACCATCTCGGCGGCGTGGTTCCTCAAGCAGTTCGCGGGGAAGGCGAAGTGGGTCCACATCGACATCGCCGGCACGGCATGGGAGGAGAAAGGGCGCCCCTACCTCCCCAAGGGGGCCACGGGGGTGGGGGTTCGGCTCCTGGTGGAGTATCTGCGGAAAAGCGCTGGGTAAGCCGACGTCGTTCTGCGCCAGCGAAAAACGAAAAGGGGGTTACGCAGTGGCGCAACCCCCTTATTTTTTATGGCAGGGACGAGTTCTAACCGTTGTTGTAACTTGTGGATGTTTAATAGGAATAATCTTTGCTTAAAGAACATCTGGCGATGCCGGGCCACCTGCTCGAACAGGTCGGGATCGGCCATGGCCTGCGTCGCGATCCCTTTCCGGATCAGACACCAGAGGTCATAGTAGTGGCGGGAGAGCCTGGCCTTTCGCTTTTTGTCAGCCGGCCGGAATGTCTCCTCGTGCAAGAGCATCGCCTTTTCCCAGAATGTTCGGCGGGCCGCCACGGTGCGGATGGGGAAGGTGCTTTCCTTTAGCAGGTCGGGGAATGCCTCTGCCAGGTAAGGCTGAATGGCGGGGGTCTCGACCGGCTCTGTGTCAGAACGGGCGCCGAGCTCGATTTTGACCACCGGCCGCACATAGGCGAGGCTGTCGGCAAAGACGGCAGGATAATGGAAGAGGAGGGTTTGCAAGTCGGGGTCTTCCGTTTCGTCCGCCGGTATTAAGTCCCAAGCCAGATCAGCGGGCAGGGCTTTACGGAGAAGCTCTTCCAGTGCCGGCCGCAGCTCTTCCTGGATACGCCGGCTGCATTCCTTGAGGAGTCTTTTCTGCCGTTTGCTCCCAAGGTCCTCACCGCCGAAACCGAGGAAGCCACGGTCAATGACCACATCGATGTCTTCGGAGAAGCGGGAGATCAGCTTCCATCCCTTGGACAAGGAGGTACCGCCTTTAAAGGTCAGCTGTTCGCCCCACACCGGCAGGCTGAAAAGCTCCCGTAGCGTCCAGCAGACCCAGAAATCTTTCTCGATGCTGGAAGGCGCCAGGCCGAGCCGCGATTGAGCCTCTTCGCACAGGAGGCGCCGACGTTCTGCCGGGAGGTGCAGGAATGTGTTCATCTCTCAGTCCTTTTACGGTTCGGCGACCTGGCGCATGATGGCGGCGATCCAAGCCGGGGCATAGCGGATATCTTGAAGCAACTGCTGCTTGTCGTCGTCGGAAAGGCGCTTTCGCAGCCGGGCCACCAGCGTGTCGTCAACATGGCGCTGGCCGATGTGGCGCAGGGCCTGAATGACCAGGCCGCTTACCCGGCCGGCAGTGGCCATGGCCCGAGGGGTTGTGTGCTTGAGCAGGATGAGCTGCTTGCCGAGTTGAACCCGTCGTGCCGGTCCATCGGTAAGAAAGACGATCTTCATCGGCACCTGCTCCGACAGCCCCAGCAGGTTGGCCGCATAGCCGCCGGACGGTTGCAGGCGTATTGCATCGCGCCCCTGCAATGCCTCGACAATGGCGTCAACCGAAGGGGAGAGCTGGCCGATGAACTGATCCTGACGCGGAATTTCATACAGGCCGCGGGCGATCTGGCGGATCGCGCCGGCCTGTTTGTGGCGCTTCAGTGCAGACGCCACAGCGGTTCGGCTTCCCAGGTCGGTAAAATGGCTCGGTGTGAAGACCCACCCCGGCCCGTGGCTGTAAATGCGCTCCAGAATCAAGGAGTCTATGGATTGTGCATGTTTTCCCATACAGTTTTGCCACAAATAATATATATTTTTTGTGTCAAAAACAAGGTTTTTTACAACTCCCCCTGGAAGGCGCGATGCTGAAGGGAGGCGAAAGCGACCTTTCATTCTGAATCATAGAAAAAGTCGAGAGTAACCTTTTAAACCGGTTACTCTGGTTACTCGAAAGGTTACTCCAAAAGCAAAAGGCCCCCGGTCGGCATCGGGAGCCTTTTGCTATCTATCTGTACTTCTTAAGTTTTTTCATGGTGCCCACAGACGGAATCGAACCGCCGACACGAGGATTTTCAGTCCTATAAAATTCATTTCATGACGTATCCTAATGTTTCTCTCTGTAGCAACCTCATTTTATAACATGTTGACTTGTAAGGTAATATGGTTTATTTTTGTTTCGGAGTGTGAAAAAATGTATATGCCTTTGCCAAGCAGTTAGAGGTTGCATGGAGGTTGCACAATGACTTTCACTGACCGTTACCTGAAGAGTCTCAAGCCAAAAGAGAAGCAATACTACGTACGGGAGCAAAGGGGTTTTGCTTTGCGGGTCCTGCCGTCCGGGGTCAAGACCTTCCTGTACATTTACACGATCAATGGTACACGGAGGCAACTGAATCTGGGGAACTATCCCCATGTCTCCCTTGCCGATGCCCATGAAAAATACCTCGCTGCGGCGAAACTGCTCGCAAACGGCATCGATCCCCAGACCCCGCCACCGGAACCCCAGCCCGAACCGGCAAAGCCGGAGGTGCTCACCGTATCCGGGCTGAAGGCGCTCTATGTGAAACATATCAAGAGCCATTTGGTGGAAAGGTCTGTTGTGCAGCAGGAGCGGACCCTGGACAAGGATGTTGTGCCCGTGATCGGAGATCTGCCGGCGGCGGAGATCCGGAGGAAGGACGCCATCGCCCTGGTCGAGACAGTAGCGCGGAGAGCGCCCGGACAGGCCAGAAACGTCATCAAGACCGCTCGGTCAATGTATTCGTTTGCCCTGGCCCGGGAACTGGTGGAGCTGAATCCGTTTGCCGGCGCCGGCCGGGCCGTACCGGTGACGGCGCCGAAAGCCCGGAAACGGATATTGAGCGACGATGAGGTCAGGAAGGTATGGGCCGCGCTGAACGATGGCGAAATCGGACGGGCAACTCTGCTGATACTGACCACCGGCCAGCGGCCCGGCGAGGTGACCGGAATCCACCGGGATGAGATCTACGGGCGGTGGTGGACGATACCGCCGGAGCGCGCCAAGAAGAATGACCGGGAGAACCGCGTCTATCTCACCGGCCTGTCAAAGTCGCTGTTGGCGTTGCCGGCAGATGATTACGACCACGTTTTCCCGGCGCGGGGGCGCGGCAGGGGGATAGGTGCTGACGGCAGCATGAGGCCTTCCACTCTTTCGCATAACCTCACCGATAACGACTACTTCGGGCTCCCCCGCTGGACCCCGCACGATCTTCGCCGTACCATGGCGACCGGCCTTGCCCGGCTCGGATGCCCGGACGAGGTGATTGACGAGGTACTGAATCACAAGAAAAAGGGCATCATCAGCGTCTACAACCGGCACCGTTACGACCGGGAAAAGCGCCGCTGGCTGATACTCTGGGCGCATCACCTGCGCAGCACCATCAAAGTAAAGTCCGTATAATCCCCCCTCTGACACTCTCCCAATCCTGCGGGGGCAGGCGTTGCCTGCCCTCCCCTCATAATCACGGCTAAATTTCAACGAGCCTAGCCCCACCCGCGACCTGCCCCCCTCATAGATTGTGTATATGAGGGGTATACGTCCATGAACCTTCCCCCCCTCGTGATTATTCATATGGGAGATGTAAGTCCTGTTGCGTCTGTGAAAAATTTTTTTGAAAAGCCGTAAAACCGCTTCCCCCCTGCAAGATATTCATAGTAAGGGGGGAGAAAAATCGCCCGGATACTTCCCCCCTGCAGAATTTATATATAGAGGGGTACACGCGCGTGGTAATCCCCGCATCATTGATCAGAAGAAATCCGCGCCGCGGAGCCAGTCAGTCTGGGTACGACAGAGGCGTGAAGAGAGATAGATGCCCGCAAACGGCGAAATCTATAATCCCTGGCGCATGTTCAACGGGAGTTTTATCCCGAATGCGATCCTGAAGTGCCGGGAGCTGTCGGCAACGGCAAAACTGCTCTTCGGCCGGCTTTGCCAGTATGCCGGAGCGGACGGGGAGGCATTCCCGAGCTACAGCACCCTCGGCCAGGAGGTCGGCATCGAACGCCGGCAGGCAATCCGGGCGATAAGAGAACTGGAGGATTTCGGCTTGATTCGGGCAGTTGCCCGGCGGCGGGATGACGGAAGTCATTGCTCCAACTCCTACGTCTTCCTCTGGCACACGATTTTCTCCGAGGACGGCTCGCCACCCTCCGGTGGCAAGAACGGCGCCAAGGGTAGTGTCACCAATGACACCACTCCCCAGTGTCATCCGCGACACCAGGTAGTGCCGGCTGTGACACCCAAAGAGATTCAGACAAGAGAGGAAGAAACAACAACAGAACTTGTCCGCTTGTTGTTGTCCGGAACGCCCTTGTCTGAAATCTCGGACCCGGAGCTGCAGGTCCTGCTAAGGCGGCACGGCATTGAGCGGATGACGCTGGTTGGCGATGTTGCCACCGAGACGTGGCGAAGGGAGCCCAAGGAGATCCGTAACCCGGCTGGTTACCTACACTCCCTGTGCGACTCCCTTATCGTGCCTTCCTGGTATCAGACTCCTGAAGAACGGAAGGCCAAGGCGGCGAAGGCTGAAGAATTGCGAAGTGCAAGGAAGAAGGCGGAAGAAGCGGAGAAGGCCGCGATGGAGAAAGATGTGGAGGCGAAAGAGTCCTTTTGGGCTTCCCTGTCCGATGCCGACCGGGAAAACTTTCGCACCGCGGCCCTCGCCTCGATGAGCCCCGGCATTAAATGGCCGGAGGTGGCGATCACTGCGATAGCGAAATCCATGGCATGGGAACGGTGTTCACGAATGGGCACAAACGAGATCCCCTTCCTTCCGTGATTGAGAACAAACAGCAATGCTGTCAACGTGTTGCGGACTTACAGGAAACAAACAAAACAGTTGGAAGCTGTTTTGATCATAGAGTTATGTAGCATCATTGCCAGGTGTACTCAGAGCCGTCGCGCCCATTGGCCTGGCCGGACACCACCCACGGGATTGGCCAACCTAAGCAGAGCCCTTTCATGATCGAGGTAAGCGGCACCTCCCCCTCGCGTGATCGCACGTTGCACCGGATACCATTATGTGGCGGACCAGGTATCGGCCCCTGAGTCCAGGACGCAGTGGCGAGGCGTTTCCCGGAGCAGCACAATCGAGGACCTGTCTGGCGTGAATCACAATCGAGTCTCGGTTCACAGCAGACAACGGACAGTCGGCAGATATCGGACAAGGTCCGAAGATCTCCCAGTCCAGATAGAGGAGACTCGAAAGAGAGCAGGAAGGCGGAGCTGCAACCGCCGGCATGGCGATGCCGAAAAAAGAGCATGTCATCTCACCACGCGGGCCGGCAACGGCCAGAGGTACCAAGAACCATGAAGCATCGCTGGCCGCGATCACTCCATTCCCAAGTGGAGGCGATATTCCACGCTATCCGCTCGTTTCGGGCGGCGAAAACGGACTCCTCCCTGGGGCTTCGATCCTTCGGATCATGGAAGGTCTACAAGTACGAAGCCCACCGCTTCGTGGCATTTCTGCTCACTATGGGCGTTATCACCCTTCTTGACACCCTGTCGGTGCGAAACGCGATGGCGGAGTATCTCGAAGAGAGGCTTTCTTACTATGTCGAAAGGAAACGGTCACGGCAGACCATGGAAACCCTGCTTTCGGCCCTTGGGAAATTCGAGTATGCCGTCAACCACTACATTGAGCAGCATGGCTTAGAGGTTCACCCCTTGGAAACGGAAGCGCTTCGTCGTGAGTTCTACGCCCGGAGCCGGAAGCTGCTACGAAAATCGAGCCGGGTATTCGACACCCGGGCCTATCCCGACCCGGTGCGTCTTATCGAGGCAATCCACGACGGAACTTTTCAATTGCAGGCGTCACTGCAATACGAAGGGGGATTGCGGGCAGAGGGGGTGGGGGCGCCGAGCAACCGCCGGGTGAAGAATCCCCTGACCGGCGAAGGATTGCACGGCATCGGCAGTGATCCGGTTACCGGTGGAGCCGTGGGCATTGTCGCTTCGGTGGAAAAGGGAGGGAAGGAAACGGAGCATTACGTTTCCGTCGAGACCTACCGGCGGCTGGAAAGGTACATCCAGAGCAATGGCAAACTGGAAAGCGACTACTTCGACTGCGTGGATGCGATCAACCGGGCCGCGCAGGAAACCGGGCAGTATGCGCCGGGCCGCGGCAGTCACGGCCTCAAACACAACTTCGCCCAGGAACGCTACCTGGAATGCATCAGCCACGGCCTGAGCCACGAGCAGGCCCTGCAGCAGACCTCCCTGGAAACCTCACATTTCCGGCTGCGGGAGACCCTGACCTACACGAGAGGGTGATTTATGAATGACCTGCTCAACCAGATAACCGGCCTGACCGACCGGGAGCGAAAACAGGTCCTCTCCTGGGTGGCGTCGCTGCCAGAGGAGAAGGTCATCGAGATCTTCCAGGATGGGGTGAAGAAGGCCTACCAGATCAAGGAGGAACGCCCCGACCTCCCCGGCAGGATCGGCAAGTACTGCGCCTTTATCGTGGCGGCCCGCAAGGCCGGCTGGGACACCTTGAAAGGGAAAGGCTACCGGGTGGCGGAAAAGGAGCAGTACGACGATTTCTCCCACCTGCGCAAGGCGAGAGCGGCCACATTGATCCAGCGCGGCCGGACACCGGTGCTTCGGAAGAAGATCCTGGCCCACTGGGGCGAGGTGAAAGAGTTGAAGGCTGAAGGCATGGGGTTTCGACCCATAGCCGATTATCTGACCCGGGCCCGCAAGGTCAAGACCTCTGCGTCTTACCTGGTCAAGATATGGAAGGAGATGGAAGGGAATGATTAAGTTCGATTTCAATGGGATCAAAATTGAGGCCACGGTCGAGATGAAACAGCACGACTACCGGGACTCAGGCGGTCATTACCGGTCGCGGGCCGACAGGAACGGCAAGGTAGTAGCCCGTTTCTGGGGTTTCACCATTGATGGTGATCTGACCGAGCTCGCCTTTGTGAAGTCCATGTTGAACTACTTCATGCAGTGCTACTGGAAGCGGACCAGCAAGGAAGGGAGCAAGATCGAACTGGCAAAGTTCCTTTGCCATGAAACCAAAAAAGAGGGCCAGCAAAAGCTTTTCTTCATCGCCCGGCAGAAGAACAAGAAACATTTCCTCCAGATATGTTTCCAGCAGAGAGGTGCCACGGTCAACGAGTGCTACCTCGACGGCCAGGAGGTGATCATGCTGGACATCGCCATCGCCAAGGCGATCAGCCTCTTGTCGCCGGCTGTGATCGAGAGCGATGCTGTCACGGCAAGTCCATTTTGAGAATCTTGTCCAATCTACCCAACTGTACGAAAGGAAACGAGCATGAAACTACTTGCCCACAAAGCAGCTGATTTTGACAGTCCGATCATCACCGTCCACGAGGCTCTCCGGTTGAGACGCAATTTTCCGGAGGAATGGGAAGGGAGGCACTTCTACGACATCATCAAGCTGAGGCCCATGGTGCCGGTGGACCGAGGGGAAAAATCGTCCAGCTTTGCCTTTCTGGGAGGTTGCGGAGGCGGCCATGGCAGTGGTTCCAAGGGCATTGCCCATGAACTGGTACAGGATTATGTGTGCAAGCTGCAGACTTGGCGGATCAGGGTGTTCGGGAAAGATTTCCTGCTCCGCATCAAATCAGCCTCTGATGAGTGGCGTGTTCAGGACCAGCAGACCGGAATCAAATACGCCGTGGATTGTCAGCTGGTTCTGACCCTTGACTCTGATCTCTTCTGCGAAACCTTCGGCATCATAGGGGTCGAGGTGACCGATACTCACAAGACAAAGCATGTTAAGAGAAAAGCCTTGGCCCGGGCCGGCCATGTTATCCTGGAGCTGCAGATGATTCCGGACTGGCATGTTCCCAATGAGGTTGAGATCACCTCTGATGAGCTGAAAGTTCTGAGGGCGCGAATACGTGGCTTTCTGAACAAGGGGACGAGGCTCAGTTGCCTGTCCAAACCGTCGTACGTACGGATATGACCATTGATGGCGCCGTTTTATCAACCCAAAAGGCAACCAGGACGGAAGGCGCCAAATAAGTACCCAAAAAGTGCACCAAGATACTCACGCCACTGCATGGGCGTACACATCGTCGAGAAGCGCCACTAGCTCGTCTATCTCCGGAGAAGTAAAAAGCCCGTCAGGGCCTTGCGGGGAAATGTCGGTGAAGGGGGATTCGTAGAGGAGCCCGGCATCCATCACGCCGTGCTCGGTGAGGTGGTTCACGATCAGGTTCACGAACTCGATCTGGTTCGCGGACAGGGTCTTGCCGACCAGGAACCCGGCCAGCGCCTCTTTGGCCGCCTCCCGGTCGAGCCCCACCAGCGCCCGCACGAACAGGCCGAGCCCGTGGGCTTCCTCCTTGGCGCGGACGATATCCGAACTGTCGCCGATGCCGCTCTGTACGAGCATTCGCTCCAACTCCACAAGGTCGGTCGCGGTCAGGACCTTGTTCATCCGCAACTTGTGGATGGTGATATGGTCCTGATGCTCGCGGAGGAAAACGCGCGCCTTGGCGCGGAACTTCTCGAAATCCCCCGCAGCGGTGAACCCTGGGAGTTCGATCCCAGTTTCTTCCCCCAACTCGTCTTCGAAATCGGTAAACAGCGGCTTGCGGTTCTTTTTCTCGATCAGCTTCACCAGCGCCCGTAGCCGCTTGCGGAGCACCTCCAGCATCGGTACCGTAACACCCTGCCACCACTCGTCTGTCTGGACATCCTGAATAAGCGGCATCTGCTCCCGCACCATCGGGATGTTCGCCATCTCTTCCAGCAGTCCGGCAATGGTCTTCACCTGTTCCGCCAACCGCTCAAAGGCAGGCTCGGACCGAAGCAGGGCCAGTTGCAGGTTCAGCACCAGCAGGTCAAACCGCTTCGCCTCCTCCGCCTCCGGCTCCAGCTCCGACGGCAACCCGGCGACTTCATGGGAAAGTTCGGCGAAGGCCGCGCCGGTCAAGGTCGTCCATGCCTCGGGGGCCGCGTACTTTTCCACCAGCCGTCGTTTGGCGCGGACCACGAAGTTGTCCGGATTCATCGCCGCAACTTCGCCGTGCAGAAGATGCGCAAGATCGCGGCGCATCTCGCCATCGCTCAATACGACCCCATACAAAGACGGCGGCTCCTTGACCATTCCGGCCTGGCCGCCGGTGATCAGTTTCTTGTCCAGCTCGCCGATCAGCTCCAGCCGCGCTGTGAACAGCCGTTTCCCCAGTGACGCCCCCAGCGCACCTTCGGTGGTTTCCGGGTTCTCGCTGAAAAACTCCAAGTTCTGACAGTAGTCGAAGACGTAGAAGAACCGCTTGTCTTCGCCCGGTGCGAACAGGTCCGGGCAGAGCCGCGTGCCGCGTCCCAGCATCTGCCAGAACTTGGTCTTGGAGCGGACCAGCTTGAAGAAGACCAGGTTCACCACCTCCGGCACGTCGATGCCGGTGTCGAGCATGTCCACCGAGATGGCGATGTGGGGCGCCTTCTCCCTGGCGGAGAAGTTGTCGATGAGGCTCTGGGCGTATTCGGTCTTGAAGGTGATGGTGCGGGCAAACTCCCCCTTGTGGCGCGGATAGTTGACGTTGAACCGGTCGGCGATGAACTCGGCGTGGGCCTGGTTCTTGGCGAAGATGATCGTCTTCCCCAGCCGGTCGCCCCCAGCGACCTTCAGGCCGCGGGTCATCAGGTGCTCCAGCACCTTGTCCACGGTATCCTTGTTGAAGAGCCACTTGTTGACCGCCTCCGCCTCCACCCGCTCGGGGGTGTTCCCCTCTTCGTCCCATTCCAGGGCGTCCCACTGGTCCTTCTCGTCTTCCGAGAGGTCGTCGTACCGGATCCCCTCGCGCTGGAACTTGAGCGGCACCGATACCGCCCTGGCGGGCACGAGAAACCGGTCACTCACTGCCTCATCCAGGGAATAGGCGTCGGTCGGCACGCGGTTCTCAAGGTCGAACAGGGTGTAGGTGTTGCGGTCCACCTCGTCCTTCGGGGTGGCAGTCAGCCCCACCAGCAGGGAATCAAAGTAGTCGAAGATGGCCCGGTATTTCTGGAAGACCGAGCGGTGGGCCTCATCGATGACGATCAGGTCGAAATGCCCCACACCGAAGCGCCGCTGACCATTGCGGGTCTCGTCAATCAACCCCATCATGGTCGGATAGGTCGAAACGAACACCCGCCCCTCGGCATCCTTCTCGGTGACCAGGTTCACAGGCGCGGCATCGGGGAGATGGCTCTTGAATGCGCCGACCGCCTGATTGACCAGCGCCACCCGGTCGGCAAGGAACAATATGCGCTTGACCCAGTTGCAGCGCATGAGGAGGTCGCAGAGGGCAATAACCGTGCGGGTCTTTCCCGCACCCGTGGCCATGACCAGAAGCGACTTGCGATCGTTGTCCCGCTCGAACGCCTCGGCAATGCGGCGGATGGCGCGGGTCTGGTAGTAGCGCTCCACGATGGTGCCGTCGATCCCGGCCTGGGCCAGGGATTTCCGGCTTGCGCGCCGCTGGATGAGGAGTTCCAGCTCGTCTTTCTTGTAGAATCCCTGCACCTGCCGGGGGGGATAGCCGGTGTCATCCCAGAGCCAATTCTCGTAGCCGTTGGAGTAGAAGATCACCGGCCGTTGACCGAACTCCCTTTCCAGGCAATCGGCGTACAGCTTCGCCTGCTGCTGCCCCACCCGCGGATCGCGGCGGGTGCGCTTTGCCTCCACCAGGGCGAGCGGGTTGCCGTCATAGCCCCACAGGACGTAGTCGACAAAGCCCTTCCCTTCCTTGTTCGGCATGCCGGTGACCGGAAACTCCCGGTCCCGTTCCTGATCAAGCGGCCAGCCGGCTTCCTTCAGCAGCAGGTCGATGAAGTAATCACGGGTCTCGGCCTCGGAATAGTCGTGGGTGTCGGGCTGGGCCGCCGCGGCCTTCTTCGCTTCCGCCACCTCGGCCCGCAGACGTTTCAGTTCCTCGTCGAGCGCCGACCTGTCGGCCAGAAGCACAGAAAGCTTCTCGTCCCGCTCCTGCAGTTCGGTTTCCAGCCGTTGCAGTTGATCGATGGTCTGCCTGGGGAGGGGCGCAGCCTTTGGCAGCGCTTCCGGATTGAAGGCCAGCCCCGGTTCCGGTCGCGCTTCCCGGCCGTAGGTGCGGGCCAGCCAATAGCCCACGTGGAACAGCTCCCGCGCGGAGGTCAGGGCGTCGAGCTGCTGGATCGGCTTCGGGCTGTGGACCGCCTGGTTGCCGAGCCTGGTTATCACCCTTGCCTTGTTGAAGATCGCCTCACCCACCAACGCCTTGAAGGTCGGTTCGTGGATCAGCGCGCTCAGATTGTCCTGGTAGGGGAGCCGCAGAGAAGAGTCGTGCTTGTAAAGCCATGCCACCACCAGTTCCAGCGCCCGGCGGGCGTAGAAACATGCGGTGCGCGGATCGGGATGCACCGCTGCCTCGGCTTTCGCCGACGCCTCGAAAATGGCGGGCCATTCCGTTTGGAGGAAGGTGAAGTGGGTCATCTTTTAACCCCTTCTAAAGGACATTCTAAAGGACAAAGATTCGTTTCTTGGGCTATAGAACTTACTGAAATAAAAGGATTTATGGCTAAAAAGGATAAAACCTTTTCTGCGCTATTCGTTGTTTTGGGTTATAGACCTCAAAAAGACACCCTGTCCTTTGCAACTGCCATAAACTCAGGATTGCAACTTATTGCAACCTGGTTGCAATCTATTCCGCCGCATAATTTATTGTAATATCATGACTTATTGCGTTTGACCTCATTGGGGTCATTGGAATTATTACGCATTTCCGCGTATTAGTTGCAATCTTTTCGTTCAGGACCGGGATACCACCGTGCTCCCCTGGTCGCCCCGACGCTGTGGACGGCCTGGGCCTTCACCAGCTCGCGCAGGAGCACCTGGATCTGGCTTCGAGAAAGTGACGGCAACACCTGCCGCAATTCTTCCATGCGGGAACCGGAAGCCGCATTGTCCTTGATATGCTTAAGGAGCAGGGCCTTGTTCGTCTCTCGATCCAGACCTTTCTTGCGGGTATACACCCCTTTTGCCCCAAGTGCTGCATACAGCCGCTGGGAGAGGAGGTAACGGGTACCCTTGCCGTGTCCGACTGTCTCGACGGCGCCCGCTTCGATCAGACCAGGAAGGCGGCCCTTCAGATGCTCGGTCAGCGGTTGTTCCCGGTGTAGATAGTCGAGCGCGAGGAAATCGCAGGTGGAAAACGACCGTAGCGTCTCCTCGCCGAGCCGCTCCATGAAGCGCACAAAGGCGGTGCTCTTCACCATCCCTTCCAGGGTGAGCCGCACCTCGTGAGCGGAGGTGCCGGTGAAGCTTGGCAGCGGCTTCCCCTGGCGTATGGCGGTCTCGAAGATCAGGTTCATCCCCTGCCCGGACCGCTCGATCAGCCCGCACTTGGCCAAGGCTTCGGCCAGCCGGCGATTGCGCGGGTTCTGCTGATCGAGGATGTTTTCGGCGGTGATCCCTGTAGGGAAGCCGCCCGGACTGACCACTTCCAGGCGGCGGGCATATTGTCGAACGAAGACAGAGCCGCCAAGACGGTAGTCACGATGCGCAACCGCGTTCAACAGGGCCTCGCGCACCGCCACTTCGTCGAACGTGGGGAGGTCCATCCGGAACAGCCCGTCCTGGTAGCTCTGGCGGTCGTTGCGCAGATTGATCTTGTTCCAGATGGCGTCCTGCCAGAGGAAGAAACCCTCCCGATATTCCTCGCGGTCCGCCGCCGGTCCGGACGCCTCGGAGGAGCGATACTCAAAAACCAGCTCCGCCTGCGCCAGCCAGCGCCCCAAGGCGGACCGGGTGCCGAACAGGATCAGGGCGGCATAGGTGATTTGCCCATCCACGAGCAATTCGGCGTTGGTCAGCGTCTCAACGTCGGTCCAGTTATCTTTGCGCTCGTCGCGGGTTTTCTTCGCCCAACGCTGACGGAATGCGGCAATCGCTTCCGAAGACAAATCGGCCAGTGTGGCGCCGGGACATGTCTCGGCGGAAAAGTCCGGTCCTGTTTCCGCGAAGATGGCCCGCAACTCGGCATCGGTCATTGCCGCCAGGTCATCGCCGGCCCGTTTCAGGTAGCGGCCGTTTATCTGCCAGGCAGTGCCAGACAGCCTTCCAGGAACATGCACTATCAGCACGCGGCCCTCGGGAGTCAACATTTCCTCCACCGGGATGCGGTGCGTAAGCCGGTCATGCAAGCCCGCCTCTGTCCGGCCCGGCTCGGCAAAAGCGGCAGTGCCGACAATTTGGCGTGGCCGCCGGTCGGTCGCCCCCAAGATGACCTTGCCGCCACCTTCGTTGGCCAGCGCCACGCAATAGTCCACCAGCTTCTCGAAGTGGTAGTTTTGCTTGGCTTCCTTGAACTCGATGTTGGTTCCTTCGGGTTCAGCCAGCCAATGTTGGAGTTGTTCGTAAGTTGTATGAGTAAGGCTCATACGGATGCTCCCTGAATGCGGAGGATGTCCATCTGCAGTTCATAATCATTATGTAGATAAGCTATCTTGGCCGCGCAGGGCATCGCACGGGACGATCTTCCCGTTTTCATCGACAGTCAAAGCCGTCACCTTTATCAAAGGGGATTCGGGGATCTTCAATTCCGTCTGGGCGGGCAGGTCTTTCTGCAACTCATCCAAACCTTCGAAAAAGAGCTGATCGATGCCCCCTAATCGAATGGCGTCGTCGTGGTGGATGACAGCGTACGTCGTTTCACTCCCATCGCCTTCGACAATTGTGGTACAAAAGCGTTGCGGCACTGAAAATGGACGGGCTATCAGATAGTCCAGATATGCACGACTCTTTAGGAAAGCCAGTTTTACTTCATCTGAGCCTCCGCAAACATAGGGCTTGATTCGAAGGCTGTAAATGAAACCCTGATTATCCATCACATACCAAAGATTGGCGACAATTTCAGCCGTGTCAGGAAGTCGAGCGGACTGAGGAGTAGAGTCATGTTGGCTTGTCCATTTCATGAATCACAACCCCTCACCGGAAGGCACAAAGTCGGGCAGTTGCGAAGTGAGTGATGCATCCGTGTCAGAGGGATACCTTGTTCGAATTGATAACCCAGCTTTACGCTTGATGAAGCTATTCATGCACCCGGCTAGCGCCTCGCGTCGTGCCTTGAGGAATTGTCGATAGTTATCGAGCTGCAACATATCCATATTGCAGGGAACAAATTGAGCCTCTAGCGTTTTTTGCCCTTGTTTGCTCACGATGTCCGGCAGATATTCAACCGGCGGCTTATTGCTGATTCGGCGGTTGGTCTGGCCTGTGATGAATGCCATATTGGCAATTTCGTTAATCTCGCCAGTTTCAAAACCGCGCTCCTTGAGGAGAGACTTCGGGAAAATGTGATGCCACTGGATGAAGTGCATCTTCCCTTGATGGGTAAGCGACAATCCCAGCCCGCTGAACCAGTCCTTGGCGCCATTGTCCTTCAATGCGAGATAGGAAAGCGAGAAGAGGGGGCTGTTGGCGCCACGGCTTGCCAAGTCATTTGCTTCAATGTGCAGCCGCCCAAACTGCCGTTCTACCGGTTCGAGCAGAGCCGAAATGTCACCGCTACGGAAGATGATGGCCAGGTCTTCGTTCAGGAGTGTCTCAGTTGAACCACGTGAATATCGGCCCCGGGCATTGGCAATCAGCAGCCAATGAAGGAGAGATTGCTGTTCAGCCTGGGTGAGCCTGTTGTCTTTAACCCGGCTGACCGCAGCCAGTGCGTGGATAAACATGGGAGAAGACAAGAGGGTCTCATCTTCAATACCTGCGTTGGTACGCAGAAAATTAACGGCAAAGCGCAAACCTTCCTTTGCCTCCTCCCACCCCGCTTTCAGGCGCTCAATCGGCGTGGAGGCAACGGTGCGGAATAGGCACTGTTTGGTGGCAAAGACCACGATGCTCCTGACCAGTTGGCCCAGGTCGATGGTAAACCAGACTCTCTCGCACTCATCCTGAAACTCTTCCAGCTTCTTGAGCAGGTTTGGCCAGCGGGAGGTCATCTGGGCCAAGGCCAAATCTGAGGAGCGTAATTTGGCACCCAGCGAATTGACCCGAACGAAAATCTCTGTGACCTCCTCATAATCCATCTCGCGTTCAAGAACATGCACCACATACTGGTAGTTCCTGATCTGGCGCAGCTTATTCAGACGGTCGCTGTACTTCTGGTAACGGGGATCCTTAAACGACTCAATTCCTGCCTTTTCCAGAATTGTGGTGTCGCTTGATTTGAAAACCTCGCTTACAGACACCCAGTTCGGCTGTGCGAGCAGGTTCTTGCTTGCCACCACAAAGGTACGGCGCTTCAGGCGTTCCAAAAGCCCTTGCTCGTTGTCATCTGCCTCATCAGACTGGTCTGTATCTTCCAACTCATCGTCAGGGATAAGTGGTGAAACCTCATCACTCTCCACCTCGACCACTTCTGTCGGCGGGCCCTCCGGGTGCTCCAAGTTGAACAATATGTCGATGGGGCGTTTTCGTCCTCGAACCGTGACCGCCTCGCCATTTAGTACAGCCGTCAAGGAAGTTAGCCGCTGCTGCCCATCAAGAAGCAGTTTGCGCCCGGCAAAGGCGGTTGTATCCTGAGCAATGGCAAAGTCGCGCGTAGGTATGGGCTCATCGGTTTCCCAGACCAGGATGGAGCCGCTAGGATACCCTCGATAGAGGGAATCCAGCAGATCGCGAACCCGTGTGCCCTGCCAAACATAATGACGTTGGATCTCCGGCAACCGAAGCTCCCCACGCTTATACATGTCCACCAAGGTGCTGATCGGTATATTTTGCTGTTGCATCGCTATAGTTCCCTCCTGAAAGGACAATAGCTACTTCATCTCAAATTCATGCCAGTCCTGTAGGCACACATTCATCCAGCTTTCGATGCAGGAGCGAGATCAGGGAGAGGTAGTCAGCAGCATCGTCTTCGCCTTGCCAAAGTACCTTCGGTTCATGCGCCAATGGATTGCGGACGGCGGCAAAGCAACCCTTCAGAAGCGAAGCAAACCCCTTGTGCTCTGACTTCTCCGTCTCGGTTTGCAGGGTATTAAACGCCACAACCGGCCGCTCTATCGAAAAGACCCGATCGACAAGGGCAGCTCCATCGGTGTGTATCCCGGACATCTCGCGAATCCGCTGGGCCAGGCCCTTGGATGCTTCGAAAACGGCATGAAAGTAGTTGTCGTGGAGCAGCTCGGCACGGCAGTATTTCAGCACTTCGGGGTGAATACGCCTTCCCTGGAACTTGGCCCGCAGCGTTTGGACTCTTTGTTCGGCTTCATCAAGAGTCTGCACAGCATTGCAATGACGGAACTTGCCATCTTTCCCGTATTCCAGCCCGGGAAAAGCAAGGATGGTGTTCAGCTCTAGCCGTCGCTGCTCGAACTCTTGAATCCGCCCAACGAATCGCGAGGGTATCAGAAAAGATTGAATGAAGTCCACGACCCGATTTGCACAACCATCCAGGCGCTGACAGTCGAGAAAAATCGAATACAGACGTCGCCACTTGGTAGATTCGCCTGAATTGTCGATCATGCCACGATCGTGCAGAACCCGCGAAATATCAGTCCCTGACCCGCATTCACCGAGAACGCGAGCCAGCGCCTCAATTTGTCCTTCTGGAAAGACGGGAAAACCTGCCATATTATAACTCCCCTCTGAAGGCTCGATGCTGGAGGGAAGCGAAAAGCGCATCCAATTCTGCCAGTGCGGCGAGGTGGGCCGTTTTCAGTTTATCAACGGCCACTACACGGCGAGCGAATTCCTGTTGCAGAGGGAACGGCGGGAGAGGAATTCGCATAGCTTTCAGCTTTTCGCCAGTCAAGTGAGCTATTGTTGCAGCCGTCACATGGTCTCCAAGCCCGCCTCGGTTTGAGAGAAACCAGAGAAGCCAAGCAAGATATTCAGAGTTTGCCTGCCCCTCGCGAGGACGAGCTCGGTGCAATGCCTTCTGATAATAACATTCGGGAAGCTGACTTCTCCAAATTGCAGCACGCCCTGGTTCTCCTCCTTCACATATGAGCAAATCACCATCTCTCAGGCGAAACTCGTCACGGGCCGTTGAATCGAAATCCATCTCGTACACTTCACTAAGATCGAAGTGAAACCACTGAACGTTTGCATTTCGAAGGTATGGATGTAAGTGCTTGCCAGTCTGTTGTTTCTGGTCGAGCATCTTACCAAGACGTGACTCGCAGATTTCACCGAAAGCTCGTTTTGCCCACCCTTTCGGATTCGCCACCGGATCTCCGAACAGCTCCAGGAAAATGGACTGGTTGAGGGTATCGAGCTGTCCAAGAGCGACGCGGCGCTTTGTCCTGAGATCCTCGGCTTTGTCCAGAATTTCGGCAATCCGCCGTTGCTCGGGCAAGACTGGAAGAGGAATTCTTGATTCAGCGACAATTCGATCCGAAACAGCAGGATAGCTTGCTCCAGTCGCTTTCCTCACCATGTCGCTTATGAACATCGGCGATTTTACCCACTGAAACAGGTAGGCACCGTCGATAGAGTGATTACGTGGTCGAAGGACACAGAAGCCTGTTGAAGCAGTTGCTCCATCGAGCTCTTCAGGCACTCGTGCCACGCCATTCAGGTTGGGACGCACTGTCGAGACAAGAACATCGCCTTTCTCTACGAGTTGACGGGCACGACTCGGCGCGTCCCCACAGACAATTTCACGCGCACCGACAATGGTCTTGGCGTCCTGATCAACGGCACTCAGGTCGATGTAGCTAAAGACGTCATCCATCGCAGAGCGCATAGGATTCCATGTCTTGGCACTGCTAACCAAATCCCCAATGGCGACTGCCTTCCACCCACTCATCCCAATAACCCTTCAAGTTCCTTCATCCCCTTCTGAATCTCTTCCTCCAGCTTCGCTAAGCCAGCAAGAATAACCTTCGGATTGCGGCATTCAACCTCTTCATGCACCACTTCCTTGTAACGGTTGAGGGAGAGATCATACCCCTGAGCGGCGATGTCGGCTTTGGACACGCAGAAGCTCTGGGCGGTGCGGGGACGTTTCTTCTCCTCATTGTCCCGTTGCGACCAACGGGCGAGAAGATCAGGCAGGTTGTTCCGGTCGTGGTCTTCCTGCGACAGGGTAGCGGTGGGTACTGGGCCGAGCTTCTCCTCGGGTAGGAGCGGCGTCCTCTTGTCATCCAGGCTCCATCCGTCGGCGGTCACGTCGTAGAACCAGACATGATCTGTGCCGCCGGAATTGGTCTTGGTGAAGACGAGAATGCCGGTGGAGACGCCGGCATATGGCTTGAACACGCCGCCGGGAAGCGAGATCACCGCATCGAGCTTCTGCTCCTCCACCAGAATTCGCCGCAGCTCCTTGTGCGCCTTGGACGAGCCGAAGAGGACGCCGTCCGGGACGATGACCGCAGCCCGGCCGCCCGGCTTCAGTAATCGCAGGAACAGAGCAAGGAAGAGGAGTTCAGTCTTCTTGGTCTTGACGATCTGCAAGAGGTCCTTGGCGGTGTTCTCGTAATCAAGCGACCCGGCAAAGGGAGGATTGGCCAGAACCAGGGTGTACTTCTCCTCTTCGCCGGCATGGTCCTGGGCCAGGGAGTCGCGGTAGCGGATGTCCGGGTTCTCCACCCCGTGCAGGAGCATGTTCATGCTGCCGATCCGGAGCATGGTATTGTCGAAATCGAAACCGTGGAACATTCGGTGGTGGAAGTGCTCCTTCTGCTTGACGTCGTGGAGTATGGCCGGGTGGCGCTCCCGCAGGTATTCGCCGGCAGCCACGAGGAAACCGGCCGTGCCGCAGGCCGGGTCGCAGATTACATCGCTAGGCTGCGGGGCGGTCAACTCGACCATCAACCGGATTATGTGGCGCGGGGTGCGGAACTGGCCGTTCTGCCCAGCAGTGGCGATCTTGCCAAGCATGTACTCGTAGAGGTCCCCCTTGGTATCCCGCTCCTCCATCGGCACCTTGTCCAAGAGATCCACCACCTTGGCCAGCAGCGCTGGAGTAGGGATGGTGAAGCGGGCGTCCTTCATGTGGTGGGCATAGGTGGAATCGTCGCCCCCCAGGTTGCGGAGGAACGGAAAGACATGCTCGCCAACCACGGAGAACATCTCCTTCGGGGCGAAGTGCTTGAAACGTGACCAGCGCAGGTCCTCATAGGGGCGTGGCTTGCGCGGGTGGTCGTCGTTTCCTTCCGGGAAAATGCGCCGCTCCATGGGACGCTTCAACCGGGCCGACTTGTTCTCCTCAAGAGTGTGCAGGTCGTCGAGACGACGCAGGAAGAGCAGGTAAGTGATCTGCTCCATGACTTCCAGGGGGTTGGATATCCCGCCGGACCAGAAGGCGTCCCAGATGGAGTTTATTTGACTGCGGATGTCGCCGGTAAGCATATTTATCTTCAAGCCTCTCTATTGTCGACGCTTGGAATTCGAGCCGGAGGTCAGTTGTTGAAAATCGTCAAAACATAACAGATTTCAAGAGGTTTTTCCAGTTGTTTGACGTCCGTCCCCGCGCCATCCCCATCATGCGCGACATTAGAGGCAAGACAGAATGAGATTCATTGACTTAATGGCGTATCTGTGCGATAAGAAAGCGATATTTGTCCGGCGACACTCGTTCTTCTCATTAACTGCAAGCGAACCGCTGAATGCTGTGCATTGAAAGCCTTCTGGAGTGATCGAATGTTTTCCGGGAAAGACCAGATATTACTCTAAAGCCGCTTGGATCAGCGTTTGGGCTGATTAAGCGGTTTTTTTGTATCTTGCTGGATGACGTCAACGACGGTTGCCATCCAATAGAGAGATTCATGGTGATCGAGGGAGGATTGTGATGGAAGGAGCGGACCAAGAAACGAATCCGGACGAGGGTAGCAAGACGATTTCCGTCGATTTGGACTATGACCGGACCGTCAATTACGCGATGCAGCAGAATGACGTGCCGGTGGTAAAGGCCCTGCGGATTCGCAACGGAACCGATGCCGCCCTGCGTGATCTGAACGTCCGAATCACCACTGAACCCGCCTTCGCCGCCTCGTGGGAAGGCCGGGTCACTGCTGTTAACCCCGGTGAGACATTCAACCTTGGGGTTATTGATCTACCGCTGTCCCACGATTTCCTTGCCCGCCTAACTGAACGGGTTGCCGGCTCTCTTCTCGTGGAAGTCTCGCAGGATAATGCCGTATTGAGCACGTCCAGCCAGAGGATAGATGTGCTGGCTTACGACGAATGGAACGGTCTTCAATCAATCCCTGAAATCCTTGCGGCATTCGTGACCCCCAACCATCCCATGGTGGAATCTGTGCTTTCGGATGTCGCGGGCATTCTTGGCACTTGGACGGGGAACTCCGCAATCTCCGGTTACCAGTCCCGTGATCCTCAGCGTGTTGCCCTTACCGCAGCTGCCGTCTATGCGGCGCTCCAACAGCGCAACATCCGCTATATCAATCCGCCGGCAAGCTTTGAAGAAACCGGCCAGAAGATCCGCCTGCCGGATCGGATACTGGATAGCAGGCTGGCCACCTGTCTTGATCTTACCGTCCTCGCTGCTTCCTGTCTGGAGCAGGCCGGGCTCCATTCCCTTGTGGTCATCACCGCCGGGCACGCCTTCGTCGGTGTATGGTTGGAAGATGAGACCTTTGCCGACGTGGCTACCGATGACCTGTTGCGGCTACGCAAGCGGGTTGAGCTGGGCCAGATAACACTTTTTGAAACCACGCTCCTCACCAATGAACCAACTGTTCCATTCGAGCAGGCGGTGAAAGAAGCCTCGAAGCACCTTGAGAACGAATCGGCGTTTCGGTGCGTGCTCGATATACGTCGGGCGAGAAAGAGCCGAATTCGCCCCCTGCCGCTGCGCATTGAACCTGCTTCGGCCCCATCTGAGGCGGCCACGGAAAACGCGTCTGATCCCGCGGCTGCACCAACAATCAATCTCCCGACCTTCGTTACCCAGCATGAGAAGCAGCCGGAAGCCGTTGTCGAGACTCCGGCAACCCGCCTTGACCGCTGGAAACGGAAACTTCTCGACCTTACCCTGAATAACCGGCAGTTGAACTTCCGGGATTCCAAAAAGAACCTGCCTATTCTTTGTCCCGACCTAGGTTCACTGGAAGATGCCCTGGCGGATGGGAAGACATTCAAAATATTCCCCAGGCTTGGAGATTTGGGCGAGAACAACTCCCGCAATGCCGATGTCCACCGCAGCCGGACGGGGAAAGAGTCCCTGGACGAGATGCTCCGGGAGGAATTGGTTGCGCGCCGGCTCCACGCGGATGAAACCGAAGCAGAGATCAACCGACGTCTGTTGGAAATTTACCGGGAAGCAAAGCTGAGCATTGAAGAGAACGGAGCCAACACGCTTTATCTGGCCCTTGGGTTTCTCTCATGGTACGAGACAACCACATCCCCTAAACGTCGGCTGGCCCCGATAATCATGATACCTCTTGAGATCGAGCGCCGTTCCGTTCAGGAGGGGTTCAGCATCAAACAGGGTGATGATGAACCTATGGTCAACGTCACCCTGTTGGCCCATCTGGCTACGGATTTTGAACTGTCGATTCCCGGCCTCGACCCGATCCCCATGGATGAACATGGTATCGATGTTCCGCTGATACTCCGGAAATTCAGGGAAGCCGTTGTCGACATCGACCGCTGGGAGGTTCTTGAATCCGCCTATATCGGCCATTTCTCGTTCACCAAGTTCCTCATGTGGCGCGACCTTGAGATCCGTGCCGATGACCTACAGAAAAACGCCATCGTCAAGCACCTGATTCACACCCCGTCAGAGGTGTACCCCGATGATGGCGTCTTTCCTGATCCCGACCGTCTGGATGAGACACACAGCCCGGAAGAGACTTTCTGTCCGCTCAGTTCCGATTCGTCACAGCTCGCTGCTGTTCACGCGTCGGCTGCCGGAAAAAGCTTTGTACTCCATGGTCCGCCTGGAACCGGCAAATCCCAGACCATCACCAACATCATCGCCCACAATCTGGCACTGGGGAAAACGGTCCTGTTCGTTTCTGAAAAGCGGGCCGCCCTGGAGGTTGTCCACCGTCGCCTGACGGAGTCCGGCCTGGGGCCGTTCTGCCTGGAGCTGCATTCCAACAAAAGCCACAAAAAAGGGGTGCTGGGCCAGCTTGAACAGGCGCTGAACGCCCACGTCGGCCACTCAGCGGAAGAATGGCTGGCGGAGGCGCAAAAACTTGCGGCAACCCGCAAGGAGTTGAACGCCTTTGTATCGGCCCTGCATGCGGTTCGCGAATCCGGGGAGTCGATCTTTCACGGCATCTCCCAACTCATCGGCCACCGTGATATTGCTCTCGTTAAATTCGTCTGGCCTTCCTCGGCCCACATTGATCGCCAGCAGTTGAATGCCCTTCGCGAAACGGTACGCCAGCTGCAACTGGCGGGCGCACAAATCGGCCATCCGGCGACCAACGCCTGGGCACCAGCCGCATGTGAAACTTGGACACCTGAGTTTCGCAATTCCGTTGAGCGCACCGTGGAGGAACTGCGGAGTGCCGCTCCGGCCCTGGAAGAGGCAGCCGGCAAAATCTCGTCCATCGTTGGCATGACGCAAAGCCCCTGGAGCCGCCAGGATTTCGACAACCTGGCCGGAATTGCAGCGGCACTGCTTAACTGCCCATCCGTTCCGCCGGCACTCCTGTCGTCCTCCGACTGGGAACCGCTCAAGGCGACGATTCAGGAAATCGCGGCCCACGGCCTGCAACGGAATCAGCAGAGGGAAAGGCTCTACAAACGGTTCAACCCCGGTATCCTTGCCATGGATCTTGATGGGCTGCTCCAGCAGTGGTCGGTAGCCCAGAAATCGTGGTTTTTGCCACGCTGGTTCGGCTGCCGCAAGGTGCGTAAGACCCTCGGCACTGTCGCCCGCCCTGAGCATAGCCCCCAGAATACGGAGATCCCCGCCGACATTGAACAGGCTCTGGCCTTGAGGCAGGAAGAGCAGTTCATCAATCAGGCCGCGGCCCGCGCCGAAGGGATTCTGGGCGTCTATTGGCAAGGTGGGGAGGCCGATTGGAATGCCGTTGGAGACTACATCGAGCGGACGGAATCCCTGCGTAAGGTGGCATCCCGCGTGGCTGGTATCGACTTTGAGCGGACCATTCAGTTCCGCACGAAATGGGCAAACCTGATAGCAGAAGGGCGGGAGCAGCTCAGCAATGAAGGTCCGATCGGCCAGCGCCTTCAGGCATATATTGAAACATTCGAGCATTTCACAAAGGTTGAAAGCGCCCTGACGTCGATGCTGGTACTCGATCCGCAAACCGCCTGGGGATCATCCGCAGCCAGTGACTATCTGACCGCTCTCCAGGAGCGCTGCATCCTGTGGCAACAGCAGCTGAATGGCCTGAAAGCATGGTGCTACTGGCGGTCGGTGCGTAGGGAGGCGCTTTCGCTCAATCTGCAACCGTTGATCGACGCCTATGAGACTCAAGGTCTGGCGACGGAGAAGCTTCAGGAAACATTTACAAGAGGTTATTACCAGTGGTGGTGCGATGCCATCATCGGCGCTGAACCTGCCCTGTGCGGGTTCTTCAGCAGTGCCTTCGAGGATAAGATCCGGCAATTCAAGAAAATTGACGATAAGTACACCCTGTTGACGAGAAAAGAAATTCAGATGCGTGTTGCCGCAAAGCTTCCCAAAGGGCAGGCGAATAACCCTAACTCCGAGATGGGACTTCTTCGCCATCAGCTGCAGCGAAAAGTCGGCCATCTGCCCGTTCGAGCCCTGATCCAGAAAATTCCCAACCTGCTCCCGCGGTTGAAGCCCTGCTTGCTGATGAGTCCGATTTCCGTTGCTCAATACCTCGACCCAAGCCATTCAGCCTTTGACATTGTCGTTTTCGACGAAGCCTCGCAGATTCCGGTCTGGGATGCCGTCGGCGCCATTGCTCGCGGCAAGGAGGCAATTATCGTAGGCGACCCGAAACAGCTGCCGCCTACCAACTTCTTCTCGCGGGCAGATAGTGATGATGGCGCCGACGCGGATGACGGTATTGTGGATGATCTGGAAAGCATCCTTGACGACTGCATTGCTGCCCAGCTTCCCGAGAGACATCTCAACTGGCATTATCGCAGCCGTCATGAAAGTCTGATCGCCTTCAGTAATTACCATTATTACGGCAACCGGCTGCTTACTTTCCCTTCGCCCCACCAGGAGCTGGGGGTATCGTTCCGCCCTGTCACTGGTGAATATGACAAGGGCAAGAGCCGGACCAATCGGGCCGAGGCCACAGCAGTCGTGAGCGAGGTGTTGAACAGGCTGCTCGATCCTCTGCAAGCCAAGTTCAGCATAGGCATTGTCACCTTCAGCCAGGCCCAACAGCAGCTTATCGACGATCTGCTGGAGGAGGCACGCCGGCAGAATCCGGAGATCGAGCAATACTTCGCCGACGGAGCGGTCGAGCCGCTCTTTATCAAGAACCTGGAAAACGTCCAGGGAGACGAGCGGGATGTGATCCTCTTC
Source organism: Geobacter sp. (assembly GCF_027327745.1). Classification (GTDB taxonomy): domain Bacteria; phylum Desulfobacterota; class Desulfuromonadia; order Geobacterales; family Geobacteraceae; genus Geobacter. Next base: position 728 of record NZ_DAHVYG010000029.1, on the reverse strand, counting down.
TCCATCTGCTACGGTCCCGATGCCACGGGACGGGTCTCGATGAACTTCGGCCCCATGAACCGCGATGGCGGTGAACGGCGTCTCAATGTTGCCATCACTAGGGCGCGTCAGGAAGTGATCGTCTTTTCCACCCTCCGTGCCGAACATATCGACCTCTCTAAGACCAGATCGCAGGGGGTGGCCGACCTCAAATGCTTCCTCGATTATGCCGAACGTGGCCCGGTAGCTATTGCTGAGCGTCGCTCGTCAGAAGGTGAAGGAGAGTGCGAATCCCCCTTCGAGGTCCAGGTCTGTGATGCCCTACGGGACAAGGGGTATACCGTGTATCCACAAGTCGGCTGCTCCGGGTATCGGATCGATCTCGGCATTGTCGATCCGGAACGGCCGGGGCGTTACCTGCTGGGGATAGAGTGCGACGGGGCGAACTACCATCGATCCAAGACAGCCCGGGACCGGGACAAGTTGCGGGAAAGCATCCTGATCGGTCTTGGCTGGACTATCCATCGAGTTTGGTCCACCGACTGGTGGGAAAAGCCGGCCGAGGAGTTGGCCCGGATCGAGGCGGCCATCGAATCGGCCCGACAGACGATGGGAGCATTACCCGTTTTTGACGGAGCTTGATCCCCTGCGATAAATAAATGCTGGACATCCTCTTCGGCTTCCCGTATATTACGCTGGGAAACCAGGAGGAAACGGATGGAGCACCATACTACACGCCTCTCATTCTG
>NZ_DAHVYG010000027.1 GCF_027327745.1 Geobacter sp. | reverse complement strand
GAGAATGAGATTGCTGCACTGCAAAAAAAGATTGAAGCACTCGAAAAAAATGTTTTTGCTTATGCAATACAGAAGCCATCGATAGATAAGATAGTGATAGAAAAAGAAGCACGACAGATGCTGTTGATCTCAAAGAGTGAGGTGCTCAAAACCTACAAGATAGCCCTGGGGGGAGACCCGATCGGTCCAAAAGAACGGCAAGGCGATAACAAAACCCCGGAGGGAACTTACATCATCGATTCAAGAAACAGGGACAGCCGTTATCATCGCGCTCTTCATATCTCCTATCCCAACGAGAGCGACAAAAAGCGAGCACGAGAACTCGGCGTTTCTCCGGGCGGAAACATCATGATCCACGGCATCAAGAATGGCTTCTCGTGGGTTGGCGATGCCCACACGGACGTTGACTGGACGAAGGGGTGCATTGCCGTAACAGACCAAGAAATCGACGAAATTGACAAGTTGGCGCCAAATGGCACGGTTGTCGAGATCAGGCCATAGAAGACCGTACAACGTACCGCTCCGTCAGGGACAGGCAGGAAGGCCCGCTTTTGGCGGGCCTTTTCGTTTGAGAGGAGCAGCGGGGGAAAACTTATTTCTTATGTCCTCATGCCCTCGGACTTTAGCGAAGCCATATCGATGGAGAAGCGGTACTTCACATTGGCCTTGACCAGTCTCTCGTAGGCTTCGTTGACCTTCTGGATGGGGATGACCTCCACATCGGCGGCAATGTTGTGCTCGCCGCAGAAGTCGAGCATCTCCTGGGTCTCGGCGATACCGCCAATGATCGACCCGGAGAGGCTGCGGCGCCCGAGCAGCAGGCCGAAAGCAGAGACGGCGAGCGGCGATGTCGCGCTGGCAGCGGAGTAAGCTTTGGCTTTGTACATGGTTGTATTCATCCTGTTTGTTTTGTTATCGGCCGGTCAACTGCTCCAGCTTTTCGGGGTAGCGGTTCCCGTGCACCGTGATCTGAGCGGCGGCGCTGTCGATCTCGCGGAGATCGTCGGTCGTGAGTTCGACAGCGAGTGCGCCGATGTTCTCGTCCAGCCGCTCCAGTTTCGTGGTCCCCGGGATGGGGACGATCCACGGCTTCTGGGCCAGCAGCCAGGCAAGGGCGATCTGGGCAGGTGAAGCGTTTTTCTCTGCTGCGATTCTCCCGAGCAGATCGACCGGGGCCTGATTCGCCTTGAGTGCTTCCGGCGTGAAGCGGGGGAGAGTGGAGCGGAAGTCGCTGCTGTTGTTCGGGGCACCACCGTTACGGGACATCACAAATTTGCGGCAGATGGCTGCCAGAGAGAGGGGATAGCGGGAGGGCGCCATGGCGTGGCGCAGAGGATGAAACGGAAGAGGGGCGTTCGGCCCCTTTTTCATTTGGCAAGCGGATTCTGTCCGGCGAGTGGCCCGCATGCACTCAGAGTATCAGTCTCTGCGACCGCTTCGTGCCCCAACAGATCGTTGGGACCCTTGCGCAGGATGTTGTACGCGAGATTCGTCAGGCGGTTTCCCGGATTGCGCAGCACCCGCCCGGCGATGGCGCGCCACGTGTACGCTTCCTTGCGGGCTTCGAGCCAGCCGCGGTGGAGCCGCTCGGGGGACATGAGCCGCGGCCGGAAGACCACGGTGGAGTGGTCGTAGCGGGACCAGTCGGTGGTCAGAAGCCGCCCCTCCTCCCGGAACTGGCGGAAGAGGGCCGTGCCGGGGTACGGGGTGAGGATGTGGAAGGTGGGGACGCTGGGGGAGCACTCCTCCAGGAAGCGGACCGTGGTCTCGAAGACGCTCTCGTCGTGGTCGTCGAAACCGAAGATGATGGAGGTCTCCAGGATGATCCCGGCGTCGCGCACCCGCTTCATGAGATCGGCCTGGGAGTGCTTCGAGCCGGACTTGGCCAGGTTGGCGTGGGTGCCGACCACCGACTCGATCCCGACGAAGAGGCCGATGCACCCCGAATCCGCCACCAGCTTCAGGAGCTCCGGGTCCTCGGCGAAACGGAGGTTCGTCTGGGAGCCCCAGCGGACGTTCATCTCCGCCAGCCCCCGCAGGATCGGCCAGGCCTTGGCCGGGTCCCCCAGGAGGTTGTCGTCGAGAAAGACCACGAGCTTGCGGTTGAAGGAGCGGATCTCGGCCAGGATGTCAGCCGGGTCGCGGTAGCGGAAGGTGCGGCCGAAGTAGGGAGTCACGGTGCAGAAGGAGCAGTCGTAGGGGCACCCGCGGCTCGCCTGGACCGTCTGGGTGGTGAGGTAGCGCCGGCCGGCCAGGATCTCGCGCCGGGGCCAGGGGGCGGTGAGAAGCTCTCCCGTCGGGTGCGGCGCCCGGTAGAGGGAGCGAAGGCGTCCCGCCAGGAGGTCGTCAAGGAGCTCCCCCCAGACCGGCTCGGCCTCGCCGATCACCACCGCGTCGGCGTGCCGCAGCGCCTCGTCGGGGAGGACCGTGGGGTGGATGCCGCCTAGGACCACCCGGACCCCCCGCGCCCGGAAGCGGTCGGCGATCTCGTAGGCCCGGGTCGCCTGGTGGGTCATGGCGGTGATCCCCACGAGGTCGAAGGCGCCGTCGAAGGGGACGTCGTCGTGGACCTCGTCGGCCAGGACCACCTCCCAATGGAGGGGGGTGGCCGCGGCCACCATCTGGAGCGAATGGGACGGAAGCTGGAAATACCTGGCCCAGCCGAGCTTGTGGGTGGCCGGATAGACCAGGAGCAGCCGGGGAACTCTCGCCATCAGACGACACCCCCGCGCCAGGCAGCGCCGCCGAAATCGACCAGCGGTTCCGTGGTCCGGGGGCGGCTCTCCTCGTACTCCCGCAGGTAGGCCTCGGGCTTCATCATCCGCTGGGTCCGCCAGAGGACTCGGGCGATGTAGGGGATCTGGGAGGGACGGACCTGCCTCATCCAGTCGACGATCCCCTTCTCGCCGGAGGTGTTGAGGATGGAGCGGCGCCAGGTCTCGGCGTAGAGCTCGAAGAAGCGCCGGGCTCCCACCCGCGGCTCCCAGAGGAGGTGGTGCATGTCGAAGTTGGACCAGGACTGGCGGGCGATGCGCGGGGCCACCTCCCGGAAGAAGTCGGTCCCGGGAAGCGGCGTGAGCACCGTGAAGCCGGCCCGCTGTAGCCCGTAGCGGGCCACGAACTCCCAGAGGTCGCGGAAGTCGTCCTCCTCCCAGTCGGGGTCGATGAGGAAGTTGCCGTTGATGCCGTAGCGAAGCTCCCGGGCGAGCCGCACCGCCTCCACGCTCTCGGCCACCCCCGAGTCTTTCGTGATCCCCGCGAGCCCCTTGTCGGTGGCCGCCTCCAGGCCGAGGAAGATGTCGAAGTCCTTCGCCAGGGGACGCCAGGCCGCCATCAGGTCGGCGCTGCGGCAGATGAGGTCGGTGCGGGTCTGCACCAGGATCCAGCGTTTGAAGACGCCGCGCCTTTTCAGCGCCTCGGCCAGCTCCAGGCTGCGGGCGGGGTTGTGCCAGAAGAGGTCGTCGGCTACGAAGATCGCATCCCCCGCGGTGGCGAAGTCCTCCACCACCGCGGCGATGCTCCGCTCGCGGCAGGAGCGGCCGTAGAGCTGCCAGACCGAGCAGAAGGAGCAGCGGTGGGGGCACCCCCGGGCGGTCTCCACGAGCCAGACCGGCTTGAAGAGAAGACAGTGATAGCCGCTGCGGTGGCGCTCCACCAGCTCCCGGGCCGGCAGCGGCACCAGGTCGAGGCAGGTCTGGCGCTCCAGTGCCGGGGTGCTGACCCAGCCCTCCCCGGTGCGAAGGCGCAGCCCCGGCACCTCGCCGAGGGCTCTCCCCTTCTCCAGGGCCTCGGCCAGGAGCGGGACGATCTCCTCGCCGTCGTCGAGGCAGAGGGCATCAACTTCGGGGACTTCGAGAGGGGCGGGAAAGGCCGCCGCCGCATGCCCCCCAACCAGGATGAACGCCCCGGGGCTCGCCCGGCGGATCTCCCGGGCCAGCTCCACCACCCGCTCGTATTCAAGGGCATGGAGGCAGGAGATGGCCACGAGCCTCGGCCGGCTCCGGCGGATCCAGGTGGCGGCACCGGGACGGAAGCGCAGATCGGCGGCGGTGACCGCGTACCCCTTGGCCCGGAGCGCCGCACCGATGTATTCGAGCCCCAGGGGCTCGACCCGGAAGAAGGGGCCGAGACCGAAGCGGTCGTTGCCAGGATGGGGGCGGAGAAGGAGAATGTTCATCATGACCTCACGGACGGGGGAGTTTCGCCATTGTTTCCGAAAAGAGACTCCACGGTCAAGAGCGTTGTTCGGCCTACCTCCACTTCGGGCCGTTTCCCCTTGTATTGACTTGGGTTAGCGGATAGTGTACCTTTGATACCTTAGTCAAAACAGGGGGATCACACCCCTTTTTCTCTTTCATGACGGTTCCCAACGCCCTCACCATCGATGTGGAGGAATGGTTCCACGTCTGCGGACTCCCCGGAGAGCCGGCGCCCCTTCAGGGTGAGGAACGGGTCGTTGCCGCCGTGGAGCGGATCCTCAGCCTGCTGGCTGACTGCCGGGCCAGGGCCACCTTCTTCGTGCTCGGCTGCGTGGCGGAGCAGCATTCGGCCCTTGTCCCCGCCATCGCCGCCGCCGGCCACGAGATCGCCTCCCACGGCTGGTCCCACCGGCTCGTCACCGGCCTCACCCCGGCGGAGTTCCGGGACGAGGTCCGGCGGACCGGCGACCTGCTCGAACGGCAGACCGGCCGCCGCCCCACGGGGTTCCGGGCTCCCCAGTGGTCCCTCTGCCGCAAGCGGACCCCATGGGCGTTCCCGATCCTGCGGGAAGAGGGGTATCGCTACGACGCAAGCCTCTCCCCCCTCCCCTTCGTGGGAAACCGCCGGGGGCCCCGGGGGCCCCATGCCATCGCCACTCCGGCGGGGGAGATCATGGAATTTCCACCCCTGGTGACGCCGACCCCCTTCGGGAACCTCCCGACCGGCGGCGGCTGGGGGTTCCGGTTCTTTCCGGAGAGGATCATCGTCGCCACCATCGGGCGGCTGAACCGCCGCGGCATGCCGGCAGTCCTCTTCCTGCACCCCCGGGAGATGGACCCGGCGGGGCCGCGGCTGCCGCTTTCGCCGCTACGTTCCTTCGTCGCCTACGGGCCGCGGCGCAGCGCCGAAGGGAGGCTTCGCTCCCTCCTGGGACGATTCGAATTCACGACACTCGCGCATCTGGTCGACGTTTGGGATACTGCGTAATCATACCCGCCTACAATGCCGAAGGAACCCTACCCGGGGTGGTCCGGGAGGTTCTCGCCCTCGGGGTCCCGTGCCTCGTGGTGAACGACGGCTCCACCGACGGGACCGCGGCCGCGGTGGCGGGACTGCCGGTGAACCTGGAGAGCCATGCCACGAACCGCGGCAAGGGGGCAGCGCTTCGGACCGGCTTCGCCTGGGCCCTTCGGCACGGTTTCGCGGGGATGGTGACCCTCGATGCCGACGGCCAGCACGACCCGCAGGCGATCCCCCGGCTCGTGGCCACCGCCCGGGAGCGTGGCACCGACATCCTCATCGCCGCCCGTCACGGCCAGTTCGGGGAGATGGCGGGGCTGCGGGCGGTCTGGAACCGTTTCGGCGTCTGGTGCATGCGCAAACGGACCGGCTTCACCATCACCGACAGCCAGTCGGGGTTCCGCTGGTACTCGGCGCGGCTGCTCCGGGGGGTGGAGCTGGCGGCAACCGGCTACGAACTGGAGATGGAGATCCTGCTCAAGGCCTGGCGCGCCGGCTTCACCATCGACTCCTTTCCCGTCGCCGCCCGGGTGGCCGACGGCCGGGGCACCAGCCACTTCCGGCCGGTACGGGACACGTGGAACATCTGCATGACATTTCTCCGCTACATGTGAATTTTAGAGGGCACTCAATGCTCCAGAGCCTGAAAACCTACACCACCGAAAAGATCGTCTCCCTCCTCCTCTCCCTGGCCACCAGCGCCTCCAACGAGAACCTGGCGCGGATGACCCACCTGATGGAGCTGATCCCGAAGAAGGATTACTACAAGGAGCGGATCCGCTGGATCCGCCAGCTGATCCGGGAGAGCCACCCCTCCATCGAGTTCCCCCGCCGCATCCTGCGGGAGCTCCACCCGAACCAGCGGGACAAGTGGATCACCAACCTGGCGGTGAACCACCTCCTCTCCGGCACCAACAAGCGCAAGGCGTGGGCCGAGCGCAAGGGGTACTACCCCCCCTCCACGGTGGTGATCAGCACCACCATGAAGTGCAACCTCTCCTGCTACGGCTGCTACGCCGGCGACTACTCCAAGGCGCTGGAGCTGACCAACGCGGAGATCGACTCGGTTCTCACCCAGATGAAGGAGATGGGGGTCTACTTTGCCGTCATCTCCGGCGGCGAGCCGTTTTTCAAGGAGGACATCTTCGAGATCTTCCGGAAGCACTCGGACATGGCGTTCCTCGTCTTCACCCACGGCGGGCTCATCGACGAGGCGATGGTGCAGAAGCTGATCGAGGTGGGAAACGTGATGCCCGCCTTCTCCCTGGAGGGGTACGAGCAGGAGACCGACGAGCGGCGGGGCCCGGGGCACTTCAAGAAGGTGATGCGGGCCATGGACCTTTTGCGGGAGGCGGGGCTCTCCTTCTGCGGCTCCTTCACCCAGACGAGCCGCAACACCGGCATCATCACGAGCGACGACTACATCGACATGTTGCTTTCCAAAGGGGTCTTCGCCCTCTGGCTCTTCACCTACGTGCCGGTGGGGCGGGAACCGGACCTGGAACTGATGGCCACCCCCGAGCAGCGGGACTACCTGCGGCGGCGGATCGTCGACTTCCGGGCCACCAGGCCGATGCTCTTCGTCGACTTCTGGAACGACGGGCCGATCATCAGCGGCTGCATCGCCGGGGGGCGGAAGTACTTCCACATCAACGCCAACGGCGACATCGAGCCGTGCGTCTTCTGCCACTTCGCCGTGGACAACATCCGCCGCACCACGATCCGGGAGGCCCTCGACTCCCCCCTCTTCCGCAGGATCCGCGAGGTCCAGGGTAGCCACGACAACCTCCTTCGTCCCTGCATGCTGATCGACCACCCAGAGGCGGGACGCGAGCTCTTCGAGAGCGAAGGGGCCTATCCGACCCACGAAGGGGCCGACGCCATCTTCACCGGCCTGGCCGACCGGATGGACGACTACTCCCGCCGCTACGCCGCGTTCGCCGACCCTGCCTGGGAGCGGGAGTTCGGGGCGGTACGGGAGAAGCGCAACCGGAGGTGCGGCAAGGGGTGATGGAGCCGCCGTGACCTTCTACAACAGCGCGAACCTGTTTCTGATCAATCTTTTCACGCGGCTTGTCCCCCGCCTCCTCCACCCGCCGATGGCGCTGGTAACCGCGGGGATCGTCTACGGCATCTCGGCAACGCAGCGGCGCGGCCTCCGGGAGAATCTCCGGGCGGTGACCGGCCGCCGCAACGTGGAGGGGCTCGTCCTCTCGGGCTACTACAAGTTCGCCCGCAACTGGTGCGACATCATGCTGATGATGCGCCTGTCGGGGAAAAGGCTCTTCGCCCTCTTCGGCCGCCAGGAGGGGCACGGCATCCTCGACCGGGTCCTGGCCGAGGGGAACGGGGCGATCATCATCTCGCCCCACCTCGGCAACTGGGAGCTGGGGGGGCTGGGGCTCGCCGACCGGGGGTACCGGATCAACGTCATGACCTTCCGGGAGCCGGACGAGAAGGTGAACGCGCTTCGGGAAAAGGCGCGGCAGGAACGGGGAATCGGCTTCATCTACGTCGACCGGGACGACACCTCGCCCCTGGCCATCGTGGAGGCGGTGAACGCCCTGCGCCGCAACGAGGTGGTGGCGCTCCTTGGCGACCGGGACGGCTCGTCCCACACCATCGCCCTCGATTTCTTCGGCCGCCCGACCCAGATCCCGGTGGGGGCGGCCTATCTGGCGCTTGCCTCCGGCGCGCCGGTCCTGCCGGTCTTCGTCCCCCTGGAGGGGAGCCGTTACGCCACCATCATGGAGGAACCGGTCTACTTCAGGGGGGATCACGGCCGCCACGGGGCGGCGATCCGCGACGGGATGGAACGGGTTCTCCGCGTCTTCGAAAAATACATCCGGCAGTACCCGGACCAGTGGTACAATTTCTTCGACTACTGGAACGGCACCACCACATTACAGGAAAAGGAATAGCCCCTTATGTCCGACGAACTGATCACCCAGGTCAAGCAGATGATTATCGACGCCCTCCGGATCGACGGGATGGCGCCCGCAGATATCGACACCGACGCCTCCCTCTTCGGCGAGGGGCTCGGCCTCGACTCCATCGATGCCCTCCAGCTCGTGGTCGCCATGGAGAAGGATTTCGGCGTGGTGGTCCCCGACGCCGCCACCGGCACCAAGGTCTTCGCGTCGGTCCGGAGCATGGCCGACTACATCGCGACCAACCGCAAATGAGGATCCTCTTCGTCTCCCCCGGGTGGCCCAAGGGGCGACTCTGGGGGGAGCTCGGCTTCAAGTTCCCTTCCCTGGCCCTGGCGTCCCTGGCCGCCGTCACCCCCCCCGAGTGGGAGGTGGCCCTCTGCGACGAAAGCCGGGAGGCGGTCGATTTCGGCGCGGCGTGCGACCTGGTCGCCGTCACCGCCATGACCCCCCAGGCCCCCCGGGCCTACGAGATCGCCGCCGGCTTCCGCGCCCGGGGGAAGAAGGTCGTCATGGGGGGGTTCCACGCCAGCAACCTCCCGGACGAGGCGCTGCGCCACGTGGATGCCGTGGTGGTAGGGGAGGGGGAGCTCGTCTGGCCCCGGCTCCTGGACGATCTTGCCGCCGGACGCCTGGAGCGCCTCTACCGCTCCACCGGCCTCATCCCCATGGAGACGATTCCCGTGGCCCGGCGCGAGCTCTTCACCGGCAAGGGATAGCTCCTCACCAACACCCTCCAGACCACCCGCGGCTGCCCCTTCGACTGCGAGTTCTGCTCCGTCACCGCCTTCTACGGGAGGAAATACCGGGAACGGCCGGTGGAGTCGGTCCTGGCGGAGCTGGAGCAGCTTCGCAAGGTGAACTCCTTCGCCTTTTTCGTCGACGACAACCTGGTGGCCGACCGCCGCTACGCCCTCCCCCTCTTCCGGGGGATGAAGGGGATGGGGTTCAAGTGGCTCTCCCACGCCCCCATCGACTTCGCGCAGGACGAGGAACTGATGCGGGCCGCCGGAGAGGCGGGATGCGTCGGAATGTTCGTCGGCTTCGAATCCCTGGACCAGGGGGAGCTCGCCGCCATGGGGAAGGTGACCAACCGGGCCGGCGAGTACCTGAAGCTTGCCCGGCGGTTCCGGGACCACGGCATCGGCATCCTCGGCTCCTTCGTCCTCGGCTACGACGGCGCCACCCCCGATTCCTTCGGCCGGATACTGCGCTTCTGCGAGGAGGCCCGGATCGAGGCGGCCATCTTCCCGATCCTCACCCCTTACCCCGGCACGGCGGTCCGGCGCCGCCTGGAGGCGGAGGGAAGGATCACCTCCAACGACTGGCGCAACTACGACATGGGGCACGTAACCTTCGAACCCCGGGGGATGACCGCCGCCGAGCTCCAGGCGGGACACGACTGGCTGAACCGTTCCTTCTACTCCTTCGGCTCCATGTGGCGGCGGATCGTGAAGCGCCACCGCTCGGTTCAGGTCTTCGGCCCGATGAACGTCGGGTTCCGCAGCGCTATCAGAAGGACCGAGCGGTTCCGGGCGGGGTGCCGATGATCTGCTTCATGTTCCCCGGCCAGCCCCTGGCTCCCCCCGCAGCGCTTCCCGACGACCCCCTCTTCCGGGAGATTGCCGGCCTTGCCCGGGAGCGGGCCGCCTTCGACCTCGTCACGTTCTCCTGGCTCGGGGCGCCGGCCACCGACCAGGTGGCGCTCCAGCTCTACGGCGTCGCCATGAGCCTCTACCGGACCCGGCTGCTTCGCGCGGAAGGGGTTTCGCCGCAGTTGGTGGCGGAGCACAGCATGGGGATCTACCCGGCCATCGCCGCCGTCGGTGCCCTTCCCGAAGGCGAAGTCCTGGAGCTCACCGCCCGCTCCGGCCGGGCCATGGCCGCCATGGGAAGGGCGAAACCGTACGCCCTCGGGTGCATCGTCGGCCTCACCCTGGAGCCGCTTCTCGCCATCGCGGAAAACAACGGCGTCTTTCTCGCCAACCACAACACCTCGCGCCACTTCCTCCTCTCGGGGGAGCGGGGGGCGATGGAAGATGCCTGCGCCGAAGCCCTCGGCCGGGGGGCCTTCTCGGTGAAGATCTTTCCGTGCGACGCCCCGCTCCACGCTCCCCCCATGGCGGAGATTGCGGACGAACTCGGGGCGATCTTCGCCGGCTACCGCTACCGGGAGCCGGTGATTCCGCTCCTGGACCACATCGAGCAGGAGTTCCTCACCGCCGCCGATCTCCCCGCGTTCATGGTCCGGGAGCTGACCCTTCCGGTCAACTGGGAGCGGACCTACCGCGCCCTGCGGAGAGCCGGCTGCAGCCGTTTTCTCGAGGTGGGAGTGGGAGATTCCCTCAAGAAGTACAACCGCTGGATCGAAAGCGAAACCGGGAGGTAGCATGGGCGAACACGAAACTCCCCTCACCGTCCGCTTCAACGAGGTCGACAGCTACGGAGTCGCCTGGCATGGCCACTACGTCGGCTGGATGGAGGTGGGGCGCAACGAGCTGGCCGGCCGCTTCGGCCTCGACGCCGCCCGGCTCGCGGAGCTCGGTTATCTGGCGCCGGTGGTGGAGCTGGAGCTCAAATACCGCCGGCCGGCCCGCTACAACGAGATGCTGCGGATCCTTACCACCAGCCGGCGGACCGAGACCGCCACCCTGGAGTTCTCCTGCCGGATCTCCGCCGCCGACGGCACCCTCTGTGCCACCGGCCGAACCGTCCATGCCCTTACCGATCGCGACGGCGTCCTTCAGTACCGCTTTCCCGCACCGGTCGCCCCTCGGCTGGAACAGATGCTCGCCTTTCTGGAAGGGTAGCTATGAAGATCCTCCTCGTCTCCGCCAACCGTGAGCGGAGCCCCTATCCGGTCTTCCCCATAGGTCTCGCCTACCTGGCCCCTCCATTGGCGGCCGCCGGCCACGAACTCCGGGCTATCGACCTTTGCTTCGCCGCCGAACCGGAAGCCGCCATGACCGACGCCCTCGCCGACTTCGTCCCCGACGCGGTGGTGATCTCGGTCCGCAACATCGACAACGTCACCTGGCCCGGCTCCCGCTCCTACCTCGCCGGGGTCAGGGCGATCGTGGCCCGGTGCCGGGGGAAGGCGCCGACCATCATCGGCGGCTCGGGGTTTTCCCTCATGCCGGCGGAACTCCTCGAACATTTTGATGGCGACTTCGGCCTGGTGGGCGAGGGGGAGGAGATCCTGCCGGAGCTGATCCGGCGTCTGGAGCAGGGCGAAGAGACCGCCGGACTGCCGGGGGTCGTCGTCCGGGGCGAGGTACGCTTCGCCCCTCCCCTGCCGGTCGGACGGATCGGCACCCCCGACCGGAGCCTCTTCGCCTTGGAGCGCTACCGCCGGGAGGGGGGGATGGCCAACCTCCAGACCAAGCGGGGATGCCCCTTCGCCTGCGTCTACTGCACCTACCCCCTCCTGGAAGGGCGCCGGATGCGGCTTCGCCCCGCAGGCGAGATCGTCGCCGAACTGAAGGAGCTGGAGGAGCGCCGCGGCATCGACTACGTCTACTTCGTCGACGACATCTTCAACTATCCCCCCGACTTCGCCGGGGAGCTCTGCGCCGCCATGGCCGCCGCGGGGGTGAAGCTCAACTGGTCGGCCTTCGTCAATCCCGGCTTCGTCACCACGCGGCTCGTGGAGCAGATGGTAGCGGCCGGCTGCGACGCCGTGGAGTACGGCACCGACTCCGGCTCCCCCGCCATGCTCGCCAGCCTCGGAAAGTCGTTCACCGTGGCCGACGTCCGGGACGCCTCCCGGATCTGCCGCGAGGTCGGAGTCGACTTCGCCCACTACATCCTCTTCGGCGGCCCGGGGGAAAACCGGGAGACGGTCCGGGAGAGCTTCGCCCTCATGGACGAGGTGGAGCCGACGGCCGTCATCGCCATGACCGGCATCCGGATCTTCCCCGGCACGCAGCTCTACGACCGGGCCGTTGCGGAGGGGATGGTTGCCGGCGACGCGGCGCTCCTGGAGCCGGTCTTCTACCTCTCTCCCGAGGTTCGGGATGAGCTTCGCGACCTCGTCACCGCCGAGGCGATGCAGCGGCGCAACTGGGTGGCACCGGGGCTGGAAATCAACATGAGCGACGCCATGCTGGAGGCGATGCGCCAATTTCCGGTGCGGGGACCATTGTGGAAACTCATGAAGCGGCTGGGGCGGAGCCGGGTGAATCCGTTCTGCCAGAAATAGGAGAGGTCAAGTCATGGAATTCAAGGACAAGATCGTCGTCGTCACCGGCGGCACCCGCGGCATCGGCCGCGCCGTCTCCCTTCACTTCGCCCGGGAGGGGGGGCGGGTCTTCGCCGCCTACCTCGCCAACGACGAGGCGGCCCGTTCCCTGGAGGCCGATGCCGCAGGGCTTGCCGGCACCGTCGTCGCGCTGAAGGCCGACGTCGCCACCACCGCGGGGGCCCAGACCCTCATCGACACGGCGGCCCGGGAGACGGGGCACCTCGACATCCTGGTGAACAACGCCGGGATCATTCGCGACGTCTACCTCCCGATGATGAGCGAGGAGGATTGGGACGCCGTCATCCGGACCAACGTCTCCCCCCTCTTCCATTGCTGTAAGTGGGGGGTACGCAAGATGCTCGCCCGGCGCGCGGGGGCCATCGTCAACCTCTCCTCGGTGTCGGCCTACGCCGGCACCCCGGGGCAGACCAACTACGCCGCCAGCAAGGGGGCGGCCATCAGCTTCACCAAGGCCCTCTCCCGGGAAGTGTGCCCCATGGGGATCAGGGTGAACGCCGTGGCCCCGGGGCTGATCGAGACCGAGATGATCGCCGGGATGAAGCAGGAGATCGTGGAGAGCATCGTCAAGAGCACCGCCACCGGCCGGCTCGGCCGCCCCGAGGAAGTGGCGGAGGCGGTGGCCTTCCTCGCCTCGGACCGCGCCTCCTACATCACGGGGCAGTGCCTCATCGTCGACGGCGGGCTCGTGTAACCGCCCCCGGCCGGCTCCAACGCCAAGTTTTCTTTGCCTTCCCGGCACCTTTGCGGGTAAAATAAAAGTATTCAAAAACAACCATCAGACCCATGACCAAACCCCGTATCGCCATAACCGGAATCGGCGTCTTCTGCGCCGCCGGCAGGGACGTCCCCTCCTTCACCGCGTCGCTTCTGGAGGGCCGAAGCGCCATCGGCCCGGTGGACCTCTTCGACGTCTCTCCTTTCCCGGCACGGATCGGCGCCCAGGTCAGGAATTTCGAGCCGCGCGATTACTTCGACCGCCGGACCGCCGACCACCTCTCGCGGGCCGACCAGTTCGCCGTCATCGCGGCCGGAGAGGCCCTGGCCGCCAGCGGCATCCGGGAGCGCCTCGACCCCTTCGACATCGGGGTCTGCGTCGGGGCCGGCGCGGCCGGGATGATCCAGGGCGAAGAGTGGCTCCGCGAACGGATCGAGGGAAAGGCGGGGCACCCGACGCAACTGCGGGGGCTCCTCCCCGACCGGAGCGCCACGGTCCTCTCCGCCCACTTCGGCCTCCACGGCTACCAGGGGAGCATCACCACCGCCTGCTCGTCCTCGGCCACCGCCATCAGCTGGGGAGCCGACCTCGTCGCCACCGACCGGCTCAAGGCGTGCCTCTGCGGCGGCACCGACACCCTCTCGCTCCTCACCTTCACCGGCTTCAACTCCCTGCGGGTGGTCGATCCCGAGCCGTGCTCCCCATTCAGCCTCGGCCGCCAGGGGATCTCCCTCGGCGAGGGGGCGGCGTTCCTGGTGCTGGAGCGCGAGGAGGAGGCCCGGGCCCGAGGGGCGCGGATCCACGGCTTCATCCGCGGCTATGCTCTGGCGGGAGAGGCGTACCACATGACCGCCCCGGAACCGTCGGGCGGCGAGGCGGCCCGGGTGATAGGCGACGCCCTGGCCGCCGCCGGCGTCTCCCCCGAGGAGGTCGGGTGGGTGAACGCCCACGGCACCGGCACACAGCTCAACGACGTGGTGGAGAGCAAGGCGATGAGGCAGGTCTTCGGCGAACGGGCCGGTCAGGTCCCCCTCGTCTCCACCAAGGGGATGACCGGCCACTGCCTGGGCGCCGCCGGCGCCATCGAGATCGCCGCCACCGCCATCGCCCTCGGCGCCGGGGCCATCCCCCAAACCCTCAACTTCCGCGGCGCCGACCCCGAGTGCGACCTCGACTATTGCCACGGGGGGGGGCGGCAGAGCGACGCATCCATCGTCCTCTCCAACTCCTTCGCCTTCGGGGGGAACATTACCTGCGTGGTGGTGGGGAAATGAGTGGAAAGAACCTCGACATAGCGGTCACCGGCCTCGCCGCCATCTCCGCTGCCGGCGTCGGCACCGCGCCGCTTCGCGCGGCCGTCGCCAGCGGCACGAGCTGCCTCGCGCCGGTCCCCGAGGAGATCCTCGGCGAAAGCGGTCACCGGTGGGGAAAGGCCGACGCCTTCCGGGTCGCCGACTTCATACCCCCCCTCAAGGCGCGCAAGTTCGACCGCTGCAGTCTCCTCGCCACGGTGGCCGCCGGCATGGCGCTCTCCGATGCCGGCATCGATCCGAAGGGGACCGATGCGTCCCGGATCGGCATCGCCCTGGGATGCGGCTTCGGCGGCATCGCCAACTCGGTGGAGCTGCTGAGCGGCTATTTCACCAGGGGGGTGGAGGGGCTCGTCCCGATGCTCTTCCCCAACACCGTTCCCAACGCACCGGCGAGCAATGCCTCCATCGAGCACGGCCTCAAGGGACCCAACGTCACCCAGGTGCAGCGCTTCTGCTCGGCGGAGGCCGCCTTCCAGATGGCGTGCCGCTTCCTGGAGGAGGGGCGCGCCGACGTGATGCTGACCGGCGGGGTGGATGAGCTGAACGCCCCGATGATGCAGGGTTTCCACGCCATGGGGCAGCTGCGGCGCCACGCCCGGGGCTTTGGCGAGGGAAGCGGCATCCTCGTCCTGGAGCGGCGTCGGGACGCCCTTCGGCGCGGGGCCACCGTCCGGGGGACCGTGACCGCCATCCGGACCGCAGGCTTTATCCCCCCCGGCGCCGAGGCTGCGGGAAGGACCCGCCTCCGCGGCACCGTCCCCCCCGACATCGTCTCTCTCTCCGGTACGGCGGCGGATCTCCCCTGGCTCCGGGAAGGCCTCGCCGGCAGCAGCATCGAGATCGGGCCGCTGGTGGGGCGCTCCCTTGCCATGGGGGGGCTTGCCCTCGTCGCCATCTTCACCCTTCTCCCGGACGGGGCGGCGGGACTCCACCTGGCCGCCTCGCCGGAGGGACCGTTTTTCGCCATCGATGTCGCCGGAGGCTCCCCTGCATAGCGTCGACCCGGCCGCATACCTCCCCCACCGTCCGCCGTTTCTCTTTCTCGACCGCCTCCTGGCGGTGGAGCCCGGCGCCAGTGCCACGGCCCGCGCCCGGGTCACCGGCTCTCCCGGCGGATATCCGCCGATCCTCCTGGTGGAGTCGGTGGCCCAGCTGGCGGGGATCGCCGCCGCCCGGGAGGGTGATGCCGGCGGGGTCCTGGCCGCCATCGACCGGGCCGAGTTCCACGGCGCCGTTCCCAACGGCGCCACCCTCACCATCACGGCACGGGTCGCCAAGTCGTTCGGCACCCTCCACCTCGTGGAGGGAGAGGTCGCCTGCGACGAAGGGACCGTGGCGACCATGACCCTGACCCTCAAGGTGGGACCGCTGCCATGATCCGGGTTTTCGGAAATCTCATCGGCGCCGCGCTCGCGGCCCTCGTCCTGCTTCTCCCCGCCCCCGCCGGCGCCGGCCGGATCACGCCGCTGGAGGGACTGGAGCTCCTCCGCAAGGGGTTTGCCGGCGTAACCGACTTCACCGCCGACATCACCCAGGAGAAGCAGATCGCCCTCATGAAACGAAAGCTCGTCTCCAACGGCACGGTCCGCTTTCGGAAACCCGACCTCTTCTACCTGGAGCTCTACCCCCCCCACGCCAGCCGGGTCCTCCTGAAGGACACCACCCTCACCATGCTCCTGCCGGCGGAAGGGGTGCGCCAGAAGATCGTCCTCCCCCCGGAGGAGGGGCTGCTCCGCTGGATGAACCTCCTGGACCGGCCGGTGACGAGGATTCCCGAGGGGGTCGCCGTCCAGGCCGACCAGCGGGGAGAGAACGTGACCCTGACGATCCTCCCCTCCGCCAGGGGGGGGGTGAAGGAGCTGCAGATCCTCCTCGGCAGCGACGGACGCCTGCGGCGGCTCTCCATCGAGGAGCGGAACCGGGACCGGACCGTCATCACCTTCCACCGCCTCCGGAAGAACGTGGGGCTCGCCGACCGGGACTTTCGCCTGGAGTAATTACCGATGCGCTTTCTTCGTGCCATTTTCGGGCTCTTCGCCCTCACCCTCGCCCTCACCGGCTGCGCTACCACGCCGCGGCCGCAGACGCCGTTCATCCCCGGCGCCACGGTGGAAACCCTGGCGGCCACAGTCTCCATCTCGGTCAAGGGCCCCGAGGGGAGCACCGGCGGCACCGGTTACCTGATCTACCGGCGCCCCGACCGCTTCCACCTCGTCATGCTCACCCCCTTCGGCACCACCGCCCTGGAGTTCTTCGCCTACGACGACCGGGTCACCCTCCTCCTCCCCTCCAAGGGAACCGCCTATGTGGGGAGCTTTGCCGACCTCCCCGCCAAAGGGGGACTCCAGGGATGGCGAATGATGCAGTGGGTGGTGGAGGGAGATCCCCTCCTGCGCCCCGGGACGACCGGCACGGTGAAGCGGACCAATCCGGCGGGGCGCACGATCGTCGCCACCTACGGCCCCGACGGGTTCCTGGAGCGGAAGAGCTCGGAGGAGGGGGAGGTACTCTACCGCGGCTACCGCTCGGTGGACGGGGTTCCCTTCCCGGCGGTCATCGAGTTTGCCGACCGGGCCGGCACCAGCGTCAGGATCACCTTCGACGAGCCGGAGGTGAACCGGCCGGTGGAAGAGGCGGCCCTCACCCCGAACCTGGAGGGGCTGACCCTTCTCCCCCTTTCAAGCCTCAAGGGGGTATAGCCCGCCATGGCCATGCCGGCGGCACGCCTCATCGCGGCCACCCAGGCCGCCATCAGGGCGCACCTGGAGTGGATCTTCCGGGTCACCTGGTGCCACCCCGGGGCGACGGTGGCCGGCTCCCTCCTCCTTCTCGTCCTCTCCCTCACCTCGGTCCTGACGATCCGCTTTGAATCGGACATCTTCAAGCTCTTTCCCACCGACAAAGGCCCTCTTCGCCTCTTTCTCGACACCCTGGAGTGGAGCGGCAGCGCCGGGGAGGCCTACTTCATCCTGGAGGGGGACCGGGAACGCCTCCCCGCCGGGGCGGAGCGCCTCGCGACCCGCCTGCGGGAACTGCAGGTGGACGGCGCCCCCGCCTTCCGCAAGGTCTCCTACCGCGTCGTCGACCCGGCGGAAGCGGCCCCCTTCGCGGCTCTGGTTACCTACGCCGTCGGACACCCCCAGCTCTTTCTCGATCCCGGCCGGGCGGACGCCTACGCCGCGTATCTTACCCCGGCGGCCATGGACCGGGCGCTCCGGCGGGCCACGGCGGAGCTCGCCTCCGGCGCCGGGATGGGGATGCGGGACCTGGTGGCCGCCGACCCCCTCTATCTCCGCGATCTGGTCCTTCCCCGCCTCCGGGAGGGGAGCCGCTCCCTCGACCTCGACCCCGACTCCCCCTATTTCCTCTCCCGCGACGGCCGGCTCCTCGTCATGGTCGCCGAGCCGGCCCGGCCGGTGCAGGAGATGGCCTTCGCCCGCCGGCTCGTGGCGGGGATCAACGCCGCCCGCGCCGCCGTCGACCCGCGGGTCTCCGTCTCCTGCGCCGGGGCCCACCTCTCGGCGGTGATCGACGAGGCGGTGATGAAGCGCAACATCATCGCCTGCATCATCTCATCGCTCCTGGTGGTCCTCGGCCTCTTCTACCTCACCTACCGGCGGGTGCTCCCGACCCTCCTCATCCCGGTCATCATCGTCTTCGGGACCCTCCTCGCCCTCGGGACGGCGAGGCTCTTCCTCCCTTCGATCCACATCATCTCCTTCGCCTTCACCGCCCTGATCATCGGCCTCGGAACCGACTACTCGATCCACCTCTACGACCGCTTCGCCACTGAGCGCCTGGCGGGATGCGGGATCGAGGAGGCCCTGCGGCTGGCGGTGGTCGACACGGGACACGGACTCTTCACCGCCGCCGCCACCACCGCCTTCCCGTTCCTGGCCCTCGGGATTGCCGAGGTCCGGGCGCTGTCGGAGCTGGGGCTTCTGGTGGGGCTCGGCGTCCTCTTCTCCCTCTACGCCACCTTCTTCTTCCTCCCCCCGCTCCTCCGCTTCGCCGAGGGGCGCTTCCCCCGCCCTCCCACCCCGCTCCCCGCCTTCGGACTCGGGTGGCTCTGGCGAGCCACCGGCCGGCACCCCCGGACCGTCTCCCTTGCCTCCGTCGCCCTGACGGCCCTCCTTTTCGCCACCTCGTTCTTCCTCGGCTTCGAGGGGGATCTCAAGAACCTGCAACCACGCCACTCCGAGGCATTTTTGACCCAGGAGCGGATCGAGCGGCACCTGAGCCTGGCGCCGAAGCAGATGGTGGTGGCGGTGGAGGGGACTAGCCTCGAAGAAGTGATGGCGCGGGGATGGCGGGTGGGGGAACTGGCCGGGCGGTACCGGCAACGGGGGGAGCTGGCGGCGGTATCGTGGCTCGGCCAGGTGGTGAACGGCGGCAGCGGCCAGGACGCGGTTCTGCGGCGCCTGAAGGAGCGCCTCGGCGGCTCGTCTCCGGCGGCGGCGCTTAAAGACTCCCTGGAGCGGGAGGGATTCGACCCGGCGCTCTTCGGCGACACCCTGGCGGCCATGGAACGGCTCCCCGCGGCGCGGCCGGTGCCGCTGACCGAGGCGGTGGAACGGCTGCGCAATTCCCCCCTGCGGGGAATGGTGGAGCGCTACCTCATCAGCCGGGACGGCAAGGTCCACCTCCTCCTCTATCTCCACTACCGGGGGAGCGACTTCCCCCAGGAGGCGTTCCTGCGGGAGCTGGCGGCGGTGGACCCGACGGCCCGCGCCACGAGCCCCGACCTCATCAGCCGGCAGCTGGCGGAGTCGGTGCGGACGAGCTTCGTCGAAGGGTTCGCCGTGGGTGGGGCGATCGTCCTCTTCCTCCTCCTGGTCCACTTCGAATCCCTGGCCGGCATCGCCGCCGCCCTCCTGCCGGTCACCGCCGGGGTGATCGCCATGACCGGCCTCATGGCGGCCACCGGGATGCGGCTCAACTTCATGAACGCCATGGTCCTTGTCACCATCCTCGGCATGGGGAGCGACTACGGCCTCCACGTCTACCACCGCGTGCGGGGCGCCGCGGCCGCCGAGGCCCCCCCGCGCTTCACCCAGGCGGGACGGGCGGTGCTCCTCTCGGCCCTCACCACCATCGCCGGCTTCGGCTCCCTCGCCTTCACCGACTACGGCGCCATGGCCTCCATCGGCTGGGCCACCAACTTCGGGGTCGGCGCCACCGCCCTCTTCGCCCTCGTGGCCCTCCCCGCCTTCCTGGCACGCTTCCCTGGAAAGCCGTAGCGAGATTCCATACGAAAAAAGGCCGGCATGATTGCCGGCCTTTTTCCATGTTCGCCCAAATTGATTTTTTTTGTTTCAGGACGGGATCTCTTCGAGGGAGACGATGAGGACCTTCGCCTTTCCCTTGCCGAGAAAACCGAGCTTCCTGGCCGCTTCCCGGGAGAGGTCAATGAAGTGCGACACTCTCTTTCGGCAGCGATCGGTTATGGTGACCGTCACCTCCCGGTTGTTGGCCACGTTCACCACCTTGACCTTCGTTCCAAGAGGGAGGGTGGGGTGCGCGGCGGTCAGCTTCCGCGGATCGTACCGCTTCCCCGATGTCATTCTTCTTCCGTTGTAGCGTTTGGCGTAATAGGAGGCTACTCCCAGCACGCCGGTGTTGCCCTCCTGGGCCGTTGCGTCAGCCCCCTGGAGCGACTCTTTCTCTGCAATCTCTTCTGCTTGCAAGGATAGTGTCTGGATCTGGAAGAGCGCCTGGCAGAGGATGATCAGGATCGCCAGCCGTCCCTTCCGGAGGAAAGATACCATAGGCACCTCCTTTTGGGCGAGGCACCCGTATAGCACGGAAGCCGGGCCGCGGTCAAGGGAAAAGACCGCCTCCAATCCATAACCCGCTGTTAATGCGGCACTTTCCCAGTCAGAGAGCGAAGAGGGAGGAAGGGGACGGCGGGAAGATGCCGGCCTGCTCCCCCCGCGCGAGAAGCGTCTTCACCGCTGCTTCCCCCTCGCTTCCCAGGTCGAGGGAAAAATCGTTCACGTAGAGGCCGATGTGGGCGACACAGACCTCGTCGCTCATCTCCTGGGCATGGGACCGGATGTAGGCTTTCGCCGCAGCGGGATTGGCTCGGGCGTAGGCGACGCTTTCCCGAAGCGCCCGATCGATCGCCGCCGCCGTCTCCGCGCCGAGGGAACGCTTTGCCACAATCCCGCCGAGAGGGATGGGGCAGCCGGTCTCCCGCTCCCACCAGTCGCCCAGATCGAGGAGCTTCGTAAGACCGTATTCCGGAAAGGTGAACCGGGACTCGTGGATGATCACCCCGGCGGCCACTTCCCCCCGGGCCACCGCCCCCATGATCTCGTGGAACGGCAGATAGACCAGGGTGTCGAGGGAGGGATCGAAGAGACGCAGCAGCAGGGCCGCCGTGGTGTAGCGCCCCGGCACCGCAATCGGTTTTCCCCGCAGCCCGGCCATGGACAAGGCGCCCCGGGCCACCACGAGGGGACCGCAGCCGCGGCCGAGGGCACCTCCCGCCCTCAGCAGAAAATAGTCGTCCCGCAGGTGGCCGAGGGCATGGTACGAGACCTTGCTCACGTCTAGGGCCCCCTCCATGGCGAGGCGGTTCAGGGTCTCCACATCCTCCAGCCGCTCCCGGAAGGAGAGCCCCGCCGTGTCGACCAGGCGGTGCACGAGGGCATGGAAGATATGGGTATCGTTGGGACAGGGGGAAAAACCGAGGGAAAGGGGAGGCTCTGTCACGCCGGGGTCACTGTTCATGATAGGTTTCCAGGAACTTTAGGATGAAGCGCTGGGCCTTTTCGACCGCCAGGGGGATGTTCCAGCGGGAGAGATCCCGGTCCTCCACCATGTTGCTGATGCCGCGGACCTCAAGGCAGTCGACGTCGTAGAGGAGCGAAACATGGGCCGCAGCCGCACCCTCCATGTTTTCGCAGAGGGGGTCGAAGCGCCGTAACAGCTCTTCCCCCCGCGCTGAGGTGCCGCTGCAGGTGGATACGGTGACGAACCTCCCCCGCCGGGCCGAAATCCCCAAGGCCGCGGCGAGCTGTATCGCCCGCTCGGCAGGGAGTTTCGCCAGGGGAAACTCGTTGAAATACCGTAAGCCCTTGCGTTCGAGGGAAGGGATGCCGATCAGGTCGAGGGGCTCCCATCCGGCGGAAGTCTGGACCCCTTCGTCGCCATAGACCTCGGCGGAGGCAATGGCCAGGTCCCCCACCTGGAGGCCGCTTCCGGCAAAGGCGCCGCCGCAGCCGACGTTTATGACGAGTGGAGGGGTGAACGACTCCAGAAGGGCCGTGAGGGCCGAGGCGGTATTTACCTTGCCGATGCCGGCTATGGCGAGGACAACCTCCTGCTCTCCGACCGCGCCACGATATGTCTCGCGCCCGCCTCGCCCCCGGGTCTCTAGGGCGCCTATGCTTCGTACCAGAAGGGATATCTCCTGACGGGTGGCGGCACAGACGATGACCGGTTCCATGCCGCGGTCAGCCCCTTCCCGAAAGGGGCAGATAGACAGTGAAGACGCTCCCCTTGTCGATCTCGCTCACCACCTCGATCCGTCCGCCGTGGGCCTCGATGA
>NZ_DAHVYG010000021.1 GCF_027327745.1 Geobacter sp. | reverse complement strand
CTGGAAGTTGTCGCGTATGATGAAGCGGCGGCTCGCGCTTATGGAGATATTCGAGCAGCACTGGAAAAAGCCGGCACGCCCATCGGTTCCATGGACATGCTGATTGCCGCTCACGCAGTATCGTTAGGAATCCCTCTGGTTACCAATAACACCCGCGAGTTTTCACGCGTCCCCTCACTCAATCTTGTTGATTGGACAGTTTAGTTTTCATCCGGCGAACGGGCTGTGAGCTACGTAACCGCGAATTCGGACGATAAGTATGCGCTGGTTCGGAGGACGCGCTTCTTTAGAACAGCGAAAACTTCACATATCGCCTGGGATTCTCCTTGATGTCCTTCACCAGAATATCCAGGTCGCTCACCATCCGGTTGAGCTTGTCGTAGAGTTCCCTGTCAGAGAGGAGCTTGCCGGCGGTCCCCTCGCCCCGTTTAAGCCGGGAGGTTACCTCCTCCAGATCGGTCATGGAGCGGTCGGCCCGCTCGATGAGAGCCAATCCCCGGTCGTAGAACTCCCGGTCGCCGAGGAGCTTGCCGACGGTGCTCTCCTTGGAGGTGAGCTTGCGGTTCAGCTCCCGCACGTCCTCGGCGGCCTGGATGCTCTTGTCCGCCAGGGAGACGAGCTTGTCGTAAAGTTCGCGGTCGTGGATGAGCTTGCTCATGGTCCCGCCGGACGACTGGATGTCCTTGAGGGTTTCGTCGGCCCGGTTCAGGATCCGGACCAGCTTGTCGTAGGGCTCGCGGCTCTTGTTGAGCATCCCCAGGGTCCCTTCCCCCCGGTTCACCGAGACGGCCACGGCGTTCAGCTCCCCGGTGAGCCGCACGAGGTTGTCGTAGAGCTGCGGGTTGTTGGCGAACTGCCCGAGGGTCCCCTCCCCCCTCTCGGTCTTCGCCACAATCTCATTCACCCGGTCGAAGGCCTGTCCCGCCTTCTGCACCACGTCGTCCAGCTTCGGCATCGGAGTGCCGTGGAGCCGGGTCTCGGGGACGGGGTGCAGCGTCATGCTCGGGGTGATGTCGACGTACTTCTCGCCGAGGAGCCCCCGGGTCTTGACGGTGATGACGGAATCCTTCCCGATCTTCCGCAGGGCATCCCGCTCGACCTCAAGGACCACCTCCACCTCGTTGCCGGCCTGGGGGCGCTCGAAGCGGATGGCGGTGACGAGCCCCACGTCGACCCCGGCGAGCCAGACCGGCGCCCCCTCCTTGAGCCCCGCCACGTCGGTCATGATGACCGAGAGCTTTCCCTTGGGGACGAAGAACTTGGTCTTGTCCCCCATAATGAGGACCCCGCCGGCAAAAAACGCCAGCGCCGCGAGGATGAATATCCCTCCCCTCAACTGGGACCATGCGATGTTGTCGCTTCGTTTCATGTGCGGCTCTCTGTTCCTTTCAATTATCCCATCCCCATGAACAGCGACCGGTCGGTCGGCTGCAGGAATTCCCGGATCTGCGGCAGGTCGCTGCGGCGCATCTCCTCCTCCGTCCCCTCGAAGACGAGCCGCGCCTCGTGGAGGAAGGAGAAGCGCTCGGAGACGGCGAAGGCGGTCTCCATGTCATGGGTGACCATGAGGGTCGTCTTCCCCTCTCTCTGGAGGCGGAGCATCAGGTGGCGGATGTTGTAGACCCCGACGGGATCGAGGCCGGTGGTCGGCTCGTCGAAGAAGATGTAGTCCGGGTCGGCAGCCAGGGCCCGGGCGATGGCGACCCGCTTTTTCATCCCCCCCGAGAGTTCGGCGGGATAGAGGTCGATGGTCTGCTCCAGTCCCACGAAGCCGAGCTTCTCCAGGACGATCCGCTCGATCTCGGCCTCCGGAAGCCTTCCCTCCTCGAAGAGGCGGTACCCGACGTTCTCCCCCACGGTCATGGAGTCGAAGAGCGCCCCCCCCTGGAAGACGATGGCGATCCGCTTCCGCACCCGGGTCAGCTCGCTCTCGGAGAGTCCGCCGATGGCCGTCCCGTCGATGAAGATCTCCCCCGCGTCGGGTTTGAGAAGCCCGAGGAGCAGCTTCAGGATCGTGGTCTTGCCCGCCCCGCTCTTCCCGAGGATGGTCCGGTTCACCCCTCGCCGGAGGTCGAGGTCGAAGCCGTCGAGAATCCGCCTCCCGCCGACGGCATAGGAGACCTTCTCCATCCTGATGCACTGTTCCTCACCCCTCACCCCTCACCCCTCACAAACTACCGGAACACGATGAACATCTTCGTCATGAAAAAATCGCACACGAGCACCATGACCGACGAAAGGACCACCGCCCGCTTGGCCGCCGCCCCCACCCCCTCGGCGCCGCCGCTGGTGTTGAGCCCCGCGTAGCAGCCGATCATGGCAATGATGAAGCCGAACACAAACGGCTTCACCACCCCCTCGATCAGGTCCTGGAACACCATGAACTGGGAGAGGGACTTCCAGTACATGAGGAGGTTGATGTCGTACCCCACCGCGATGACGAAGCCCCCCAGCAGCGATACGGCATCGGTGACGACGGCGAGCATCGGCATGGCGATGAGGAGTGCCTTGAGCCGGGTCGCCACGAGGCGCTTGACGATGTCGGTCCCCTCCACACGCATGGCGTCCACCTGCTCGGTCACCACCATGGTGCCGAGCTCGGCGGTGATGGCCGAGCCGACCCGCCCCGCCACCATGAGCGACGAGAGGACCGGCCCCAACTCCTTCACCATGGTCACCGCCACCATCCCCCCCACGTAGCTCGTGGCGGCGAAGGGCTTGAGCTGGATCAGCGCCTGGAGCGCCATGACCATCCCGGTGAAGAGCCCGGTGAGGCAGATGATGAAGAGGGAACCGACCCCCATCTTGTCGAGCTGGGTGGTGAACTCGCGGTAGTAGGCGGGACGCTGGAAGAGCCGGACGACCGTCTTGCCGCAGAGGGCGAAGAACGCCTGGAACTCCAGCAGGAACGATTTGACCGTATTTTCGACGAAGATGAAGGGCATGTTACTGCAGCGCCGCCGCGATCGCCTCGCGCACGTCATCCACGAAGACGAATTCGAGTTCGTTCCGGACATCCTCGGGGATGTCCTCCAGGTTCTCCCGGTTGCGGGCCGGGGCCACTACCTTCTTCACCCCGGCGCGGCGGGCGGCCAGCACCTTCTCCTTGAGCCCGCCGATGGCGAGCACCCGGCCGGTGAGGCTGATCTCGCCGGTCATGGCGACGTCGCGCCGCGCCAGAAGCCCCGCCAGGAGCGAGACGATGGCGGTCGCCATGGTGATGCCGGCCGAGGGTCCATCCTTGGGGATGGCGCCGGCCGGGACGTGGATGTGGATATCCGCCCCCTCGAAGGAATCTTCGGCAATCCCCCACTCGGCGGCGTTGGCCCGCACGAACGAGAGGGCCGCCCGGGCCGACTCCTTCATCACGTCGCCGAGGCTCCCGGTGAGGATCAGCTCCCCCTTCCCCTTCATCCGGGTCGCCTCCACGAAGATGATGTCCCCCCCGGTCTCGGTCCAGGCAAGGCCGGTGACAACGCCGCTGCGGTCCTTCTCCGCCGCCACCTCGTTGAAGAACTTCCGGGGGCCGAGGAACTCCTCCACCACCTCCGGCGTGATGGTCTCCCGCAGCGGCTTCCCCTGGGTGATCTCCTTGGCCACCTTGCGGCAGACCGAGGCGATGCTCCGCTGCAGGTTGCGCACCCCCGCCTCCCGGGTGTAGTCGCCGATCACCTTGTAGATGGCCGCCGTGGCGAAGGCGGGGGGGGTCTTCGCCAGGCCGTTCTCCTCGATCTCCTTCGGAATCAGGTAGCGGACGGCGATCTTCTCCTTCTCCTCGTCGGTGTAGCCCGAAAGCTGGAGCACCTCCATCCGGTCCTTGAGGGCCGCGGGGATCGGGTCGAGGAGGTTGGCGGTGGTGATGAACATGACGTTGGAGAGGTCGAAGGGGACGTCCAGGTAGTGGTCGGTGAAGGTGTAGTTCTGCTCCGGGTCGAGGACCTCCAGCAGCGCACTGGCCGGATCGCCCCGGAAGTCGAGGCCGATCTTGTCCACCTCGTCGAGCATGAAGACCGGGTTGTTGGAGCCTGTGCGGTAGAGCTCCTGGATGATCCGCCCCGGCAGCGCGCCGATGTAAGTGCGGCGGTGGCCGCGGATCTCTGCCTCGTCGCGCATCCCCCCCAGGGACACCCGGATGAACTTCCGTCCCAGTGCCCGGGCGATAGACTTGCCGAGGGAGGTCTTGCCGACGCCGGGGGGGCCCACGAAGCAGAGGATCGGCCCCTTCATCCTCTCTTTGAGGCTCCGCACGGCAAGGTACTCCAGGATCCGCTCCTTCACCTTCCTGAGGTCGTAATGGTCCTCGTCGAGCACCGCCTCGGCCTGGTTGATGTCGTTGTTGTCGGTGGTGGCGCTCTGCCACGGCATCCCGGCCAGGTAGTCGAGGTAGGTGCGCGACACGGTGTATTCGGGGGATGCGGGGTTGATCCGCTCCAGGCGCTTGAACTCCTTGTCGGCGATCTTCCGCACCTCGGAAGGCATCCCGGCCGCCTCCAGCTTCTTCTTCAGATCGGTGAGCTCGGCGGAGCGGGAGTCGTCCTCCCCGAGCTCCTCCTGGATCTGCTTCATCTGTTCCCGCAGGAGGTATTCCTTCTGGCTCTTGCCGACCCGCTTGGTCACCTCGGTCTGGAGCTCGTTCTTCACCTGGAGGCGCTGGACCTCCGCCGTCAGGTGCATGTAGACCTTTTTCAGGCGCTCCAGGGGATCGATGGTCTCCAGGAGCCGCTGCTGGTCGTCGAGGGGAAGGTTCACGTAGAGGGCGACGAGGTCCGCGAGCCGCGCCGGGTTGTCGATGAGGTCGATCATCTTCATGACGTCGTCAGGGAGGGGGCGGCCATAGGAAAGGGCGATCTTGAGGAGCGCGTTCAGGCTCTGGACGAGGGCATCGGCCACCACCGACTTCTCCACGAACTCGTGGACCGGCTCGCAGCGCGCCCGGAGAAACGGCGCGGCGTCGACCACCTCCTCCACCCGCACCCGGGCAAGCCCTTCCAGCACCACCTTCCCTCCCCCTTCGGGAAGGCGGTAGATCTGGTTCACCTTGCAGAGAGTGCCGATCTCCCAGATGGCAGGGAGCCTGCCGGGGACCGGCTCCTCCTTGGCCCGCACGACCACCACGAGCTGCTCGTGGCCGAGCATCTCCTCGAAGGAGACAAGCTCCTCGTCCTTCAGGAAGAGGGGGAAAATCATGTAGGGAAAGG
This sequence comes from Geobacter sp., assembly GCF_027327745.1. Classification (GTDB taxonomy): domain Bacteria; phylum Desulfobacterota; class Desulfuromonadia; order Geobacterales; family Geobacteraceae; genus Geobacter. Next base: position 65,657 of record NZ_DAHVYG010000021.1, on the reverse strand, counting down.
CGACGATCTCCCGGAGGGGATAGAGGGGGACGTGGGAGGGAAGCGATATCGACACGGATTCGGACATGGGCAATCCCCGGGGTCGAGTGGTCGAGACTGGTTCAGGTCCTCAAAGAGTACCCTCCGAAGCCGCGACTGTCAAGGGTTCGCGCCGTGACATCCCTGCACGCCGGAAGAAGTGCGGGATGGGGGCCCAAACGGCGGTGAAAGGGTCAGCCGGCGGTGCCGAGCCCCTCCCACTCCTCGTAGAGGAGAGCGATGCGCGCAGTGAGTGCCGCGTGTTCCTCGCCTCCCCGCCGGGCCGACTCATGGTCATGGAAAAAGGCGGGATCGGCCATTCGCTGCTCCAGCTCGGTGAGGCGCAGTTCCTCGGCGGCGATCGCCTCCTCGATATCGACGAGCCGCTTCAGCCGCCGTTTGTCGTCGCGCTGGCGGGCCTTCTCCTCCTCCCGCTGCCGCTGACGCTCCTCCTTGGAGGCGGAGACCGAAGAGCGGGGATCGGGGGCCGGGGAAGGCTGGTCGTCGTCCGACGCCTTCTTCCGCAGGTAGTATTCGTAGCCGCCGTGGTAGCTCGTGAGGCGTCCCCCCTCCACCTCCACCACCCGGGTGGCGAGGCCGTCGATGAAGTAGCGGTCGTGGGAGACGAAGACCACGGTGCCGTCGAAGCTCTTGAGGGCATCCAGCAGCACCTCCTTGCTGAAGAGGTCCAGGTGGTTGGTCGGCTCGTCCATGAGGAGGAGGTTGGAGGGACGCAGGAGCATCTTGGCCAGGGCCAGGCGGTTGCGCTCTCCGCCGGAGAGGACCGCCACCTTCTTGTGGATGTCGTCCCCCGAGAAGAGGAACGCACCGAGGATGTCCCGCAGCTGCGGCACCATGTCGAAGGGGGCGTCGGCCAGGAGCTCCTCGTAGGCGCTTCGCCCCCCCTCCAGCACCTGGGCCTGGTCCTGGGCGAAGTAGTCGGAGACGACGTTGTGCCCCACGACCCGCTCCCCCCCCTGGAACCCCTTTCCCGCCAGGACCCCCATGAGGGTCGACTTGCCGGCCCCGTTGTGCCCCACCAGGGCGATCCGCTCCCCCTTCTCGACGGTCAGGTCGACCCGGTCGAGGACGACGATGGCGCCGTAGGCCCTGGTCACCCCCTTCAGCTCCATCACCACCCGGCCGCTCTTGGGGGGATCGGGAAAACGGAAGCGGATTCGCTTCCGTTCGGGGGGGAGGACGATCCGTTCGATCTTCTCCAGCTGCTTTATTCGCGACTGCACCAGCGACGCCTTGTCGGCCTTGTAGCGGAAGCGGATGATGAAGTCCTCGATCTTGGCCACCTCCTCGTCCTGGCGCCGTTTCGCCTCACGCAGGGCCGCCACCCGCGCCTCCCGCTCCGTGAGGTAGCGGCTGTAGGAGCAGTGGTAGTCGGTGAGGGTCTCGTTCCAGACCTCGGTGATGCGCTGGCAGACCTGGTCCATGAAGAAGCGGTCGTGGGAGACCAGGATCACCGAGCCGGGATAGGAGCAGAGGTACTCCTCCAGCCAGTTGCGGGCCTCGATGTCCAGGTGGTTGGTCGGCTCGTCGAGGAGAAGGACGTTCGGCTTGCGGAGCAGCAGCTTCGCCAGGGCGATCCGCATCTGCCACCCCCCCGAGAACTCGCCGCAATCCTTGCGGCCGTCAGCGTCGGAGAACCCGAGGCCGGCCAGCACCCGCCCCACCTCCGCCTCCATGGCGTACCCACCCCGCAGGCGGAACTCCTCCTGGAGCCGGCCGTAGCGGTCGAGGAGTGCGTCGTGCTCCTCCCCCTCGGCCGGGGCGGCTTCGAGGCGCGCCGTAAGTTCATGGAGCTCCCGCTCCATCTCCCGCAGCTCCCCCATCGCCTCCATCGCCTCGTCGAAGAGGGGGCGGCCCCGGGTGACGATCCCGTCTTGGGGGAGGTAACCGACCGTCGCTCCCCGGGCGAAGATCAGCTCGCCGGCGGAGTGCTCCACCAGCCCGGCGATGATCCGCATGAGGGTCGACTTGCCGGCGCCGTTCTCGCCGACGAGACCGACCCGCTCCCCCTTTTTCAGGTGCCAGTCGATATTGGTGAAGAGCGGGCGTCCCGCGAAATCCTTGGAAAGCTTTTTCAGGTGGAGCATGCTTGGATCCGATCCGTGTTCGTTTGCTGCAACGGTCATTGTAGGTGGTGGAAAACAGCATTGTCAATCGCCGATCCCCGCAAGACGGTCGCTGGCCGCAGTTTTTTCTTATTAATACCGGAAAACTCTGGTATAGTTTCAAGGTTTATCAAGCCTTCCACGCCCCCGGGCGTTCGGAATACATATCGGGCCGTGCGGCTTCGCGCCGCGTCCGGCCGAAATCTCCGCGCCGCGGGAGACGCTCCCGCACGCACAAAGGAACCCCATCAATGGCAAAAAAGATGCTCATCAACGTGATGCATCCGGAAGAGGCCCGCGTCGCCATCGTCGAAGAGGGCAAGCTGGTCGATCTGGACATCGAGATCGCGGGGAGCGAACAGACCCGCGGCAACATCTACAAGGGGGTGGTGGTCCGGGTCGAACCGGGGCTACAGGCCGCCTTCGTCGACATCGGGCTCAAGAAGCTCGGCTTTCTCCAGATGGGGGAGATCCACCCCTCCTTCTGGCAGTGGCGAAGTGAGGTCCCCGAGGAGCAGCGCAGCCGCCGTCCCCGCATCCAGGAGATCCTCCGCCGGGGGCAGGAGCTGGTGGTCCAAGTGGAAAAGGGGGAGCGCGACATGAAGGGGGCGGCCCTCACCACCTACCTCTCGCTTCCGGGGCGCTACATGGTGCTCATGCCGGGGAGCGACTCCGCCGGCATCTCCCGCAAGGTGGAGAGCGAGGCCGACCGGAAGAAGCTGAAAGAGAAAGTGGCCGAACTGGAGATCTCCGAGGGGCTGGGCTACATCGTCCGAACCGAGGCCCTCGGCAAGACCAAGACCGAGCTCGCCAAGGACCTCCAGTACCTCATCAAGCTCAACGACACGATCCAGGAAAATGCCGCCGCCACCAAGGGGCCGGCCCTCATCTACCAGGAATCGAACCTGGTGATCCGCACCATCCGCGACTACTTCACCGCCGAGATCGACGAGGTGCTCGTCGACAGCAAGGATGTCTACCGGCAGGCCCGGGACTTCTTCAAGCAGACGATGCCCAAGTACGAGAAGCTGGTGAAGATGCACCAGGAGAAGCGCCCCATCTTCTCCCGCTACCAGATCGAGGAGCAGATCGACCTGATCTACGAGAAGAAGGTGCCGCTCAAGTCCGGCGGCTCCATCGTCATCGAGCCGACGGAGGCGCTGGTCTCCATCGACGTCAACTCCGGCAAGTCCACCGGCGAGAAGGGGGTGGAGGATACCGCCTTCAAGACCAACATGGAGGCCGCCGAGGAGGCGGCGCGGCAACTGCGGCTCCGGGACCTCGGCGGCCTCATCGTGCTCGACTTCATCGACATGCGGGACAAGAAGCATATCGCTGCCGTGGAGAAGACCCTCAAGGCGGCCCTCAAGAGCGACAAGGCGCGGGTCACCGTGGGGCGCATCTCCCAGTTCGGGATGCTGGAAATGTCGCGCCAGCGGATCCGCCAGACCCTGGACCAGGCGAGCGTCCTCGAATGTCCACACTGCTCCGGCCGGGGGAAGGTGAAGTCGGTGGAGAGCATGGCCCTCTCCTTCCTGCGCAAGGTACACGCCGCCGCCGCCAAGGGGACCGTGGCCGAGGTGCAGGGGGGGCTCCCGCTGGAGGTGGCCTACTACCTCCTCAACCGCAAGAGGGGTGAGCTGGCCCAGATCGAGAGCGACTACGACATCGTCGTCACCGTCAAGGGGAAGACCTCTCTCCTCATGAACCAGGTGGAACTGGAGCTGATCAAGCGGGAAAAGCCGCTCCCGGCGGAGGTGGCACTAGAGGCTGTGGAGCCCGTGGAACGGAAGGAGCTGGCGCCGAAAGAGGCGGCCGAAGGCGAGGAACCGGCGGAAGCCGCCGAAGGGAAGAAGAAGCGGCGCCGGAGCAGGAAGAAGGGTGCCGTCGAAGAGCCCCTGGAATCGGAAGCGGCCGAAGAAGCCGCAGAGGCCGTCGCCGAAGAGCCGTCCGGGGAGCCGGAGGCGGAAGAGGCGGAGACCGGCGCCGAGGCCCCGACCGCGGAAGGGGCCAGGAAGAAGCGGAAGCGCCGGCGGCGGCGCGGCAAGAAACCGGTGGAGGGTGCCGCGGAGATTGCGGACGAAGAGGCGGAGGCAGCAGCCCCCGTCGAGGAGCCGCCCCACCCCGCTCCCGAAGCGGAAGCGGCCGAGGGGGAGGCCCCCGCGGCCGAGGAGGCGAAGAAGAAGCGGCGGCGCCGGCGGCGGCGCGGCGGCAAGCGGAGCGCCGAGGAAGGGATCGCAGCCGCAGCCGAGGCGCCGGCAGCAGAAGTCGAGCCCCCCGCCGCTCCGGCCGTGGCGGAGCCCGCGCCCGAGGCGGCCCCGGCAAAGCCGAAGAAACCGCGGGCACCCCGGGCGAAGAAGGGGGCTCCTGCGGCAGGAGCAGCCGAACCGGTGGAAGCTGCTCCGGTCGTTCCCCCCGCCGAGGCGGCAGAGGCGGCGGAGCCCCCGGCCCCGAAGAAACGGGCCCCCCGCAAGAAGAAAGAGCTCCCCGCGGAAGAGGCCGTCGCGGCGGTTCCGGCAGAAGAACCGGCGGCGGAACCGGCGGCAGACACAGGTGAAGCTCCCAAAAAGAAACGGGCCCCCCGCAGGAAGAAGGAACCGGCGCCGGAAGAACCGTCTGCCTGATCCCGTCGTTCGGAGGAGGAACGGAGATGATGAAGCGGATAATCGGAACCGTCGCAGTTCTCACTGCCCTCACGGCATCCCCCGCCACCGCCGCCGGATTCGAGGAGCTCTCGATCTACCCCACCATCCAGTATTTCTCCTGGAGGGAGTACGACACCGACGGCGCACGCCTGCTGAAGGAGGAGGGGCCGCTCTTCGGGGTGGGGGCGGCGGCGACCCTCGACCTCCACGACAACCTCCTCTTTCTGAGGGGAAAGGCGGAACTGTTCGGCGGGCAGGTCGACTACGACGGCCAGACTACCGACATTGACCCCCGCTTTGACGGCCTTCCCGTCAAGAGCGACGTCAACTACTTCGGCGGAAAAATCGAGACCGATTTCTCCTGGCGGCTCCCGGGGCCCGACGGCTACCTGGAGCCCTTTGCCGGTCTCGGCTACCGCCACTGGCTGCGCAACATCGAGGCATCGTCCACCCGGACCCGCGACAACCCTCCCGTCCCGGTGCAAACCGCCTCGGCCACCGAGGAGTGGCTGAGCCTCTATGCCCGTCTCGGCATCCGCGGCACCTACCGCCTCTCCGACTCGCTCCGCCTCTCCCTGGAGGGGGGAGCCCGGTATCCGTTCCTCAACCGCAACTTCGCCGAGGCCTTCGGCCAGGATGTGACCCTCGCGCCCCGCAGCTCATGGTCCGCCTTCGGGGAGCTGAGCACGCAGATCGGCCGCTTCCGGCCGGCCGTCTACTACGAGGGGTTGCGGTTCGGCAGATCCTCCGCCGTTGCGGTCTTCGACCCGGGTTCCGCCCGGTATGTGGGGATCCTGCAACCCGAATCGGCAGCGGACATCGTCGGGTTCAGCTTCAGTTTCCTCTTCCGATAGCGATTCTCCCTCCGCTTAGGCTCCGCAGGCGGAACCTCTCCCGAGAGGTTCCGCTTTTTTGCTGCCGAGGTGTATAACTTTTCCATGCACCCTCGCCCCTCAAAAACAACCCCATAATTTCGAGCAGTTACCACGCAAGACCCGCCCGGACACGCTTTCGGCCCGCCGCGCAAGTATATGCCGGTTATACACATACTCGTGACGCTCCTTCTCCACTTCTCAAATCCCAATGATCCAATCATCGTATTTTCAATACATTGCAAAGATGTTGTGAGCCTAGACTAATCTTTGGTACGACCGGTGCAAAGAGGAGACAAACCCGCCGGACCGGAATACGCGACTGCCGAGGAGATCATGAGCCTGCCTGCGTTCCCACCCCTCGACAATGGGATTCCCCCGATCGCCTTCAGCGGTATCGGGATGGAAGATCTCCTCCTGACCCTTTTCGCCGGCCTGGGGACCATGGCCGTCACGATCCAGCTTCTGCCGGGGCTCATGCTGTTCGGCTCCATGATGAGGAGCCTCTTCGGCGCTCCCGATTATGTCGTTCAACCGGGAAACGGCGCCGACCGCCCCCCGAACTGAGCGCCGCGAGACCGACCACGGCGGTGGCCGGCGACGCTGAAGGGTAATCTCGGGCGAAGAAAGAGTACGGCCCCAGAGCCGCCGGCAGCACGGGTAAAAACGACACGGCCTGCAGCTTTTTTTGCTGCGACAGGGCCGGCCGGCATGACTTTACGCCACGGCATGCTACAGTTACAGCATGATCACCATCGAAAGCCATCGCGGCATTTCAGCCGCCGAACACCGGGTCGAGATCGTTGAGCGGAAAGGGACGGGACATCCCGACTACATCTGCGACGCCATCATGGACTCCATCTCCGTGGCCCTCTCCCGCGCCTATCTCAGCGAATTCGGTCAGATCCTCCACCATAACATCGACAAGAGCCTGCTGGCCGCCGGCCGCGTGGAAAAGGGTTTCGGCGGCGGGCAGGTGACCGGGCCGATGGAGCTGATCATCGGCGACCGGGCCACCTTCGCCGCGGGAGGGCGGGAGATTCCGGTGGCCGAGATCGCCGTGGGGGCGGCGCGGCAGTGGTTCCGGGACAATCTCCGCTTCGTGGATCCCGACGAGCACGTATCCTTTCGCCTGGTCCTCGCCCCCGGCTCCGAGGAACTGACCGACATCTTCGCCCGTCCCGGGGAGGTCAAGGCCGCCAACGACACCTCCGCCGCCGTCGGCTACTGGCCCCTCTCCCCCACGGAGCAGGCGGTCTTCTCCCTTGAGCGGTTCCTCAATTCACCACCCTTCAAGGAGCGTTTCCCCGAGACGGGGGAGGACGTGAAGGTCATGGGGCTGCGGAAAGGGGCCGACCTGGAGCTGACCGTGGCGATGCCGCTCATCGCCCGCTTCATCGGCTCGGAGGGGGAATACTTCGCGCGCAAGGAGGTCGTCCTGAAGGAGATCGGCACCTTTGTGGAGACCCTTGCCGGCTTCGGGCGCCGGGAAGTCTGCCTGAACGCCCTGGACGAACCGGGACGGGGACTGGGGGGGGTCTATCTGAGCCTCCTCGGGACCTCGGCGGAGGACGCCGACTCGGGGCAGGTGGGACGCGGCAACCGGGTGAACGGGATCATCGCCCTGGGACGCCCCCTCGGCACCGAGGCAGCCGCCGGCAAGAACCCGGTGAGCCACGTGGGAAAGATTTACAACGTCCTGGCCCACCAGCTCGCCCGGGAGATCTGCGAGGAGATCGAAGGGGTCCGCGAGGCGTCGGTCCTGCTCCTGAGCCGGATCGGCACCCCCATCGACCGCCCCCGGATGGCCGCGGCCCAGTTGCTGCTGGAGCCGGGCAGGAAGCTCGGGGAGGTGAGCGGCAGGACGGAGGAGATCATTGCCCGGGAGCTGGCGGGAATCGGCGAATTCTGCCGGAAGCTGGCGGAGGGGTTCTATCCGGTCTGCTGAAGGGGCGGGGCTACGTGAGGAGCGAGAGCAGCACCTGCACGATGAGGATCTTGCCGATGGTCGCCACGGGGTATACCGAGGCGTAGCCGATGTTCGGCAGGTCGTTGCCGGTCTGCTCCAGGGCGTAGCCGAGGACGGCGGGCTGGGTCTGGAGCCCGGCCACCATGCCGATGAGAAGGCTCATGGGAATCTTCAGGAGCTTGTACCCGACCCAGAGGGCGAGAAGGGCCGTGACGCAGGTGATGACCGCGCCGGCGGCGAAGATGGCGACGCCACCCCCCCTGGCGAGGGTCGAGACGAAACCGTAGCCGGCCCGGGTGCCGATACCCGCCAGGAAGAGCACCAGCCCGATCTGGCGAAGGGTCATGTTGGCGCTGTAGGGAAGACTCCAGACCATCCCGCCGCTGCGGCCGAGGGTCCCGAGGATGAGCGCCACGATGAGGGGGCCGCCGGCAAAGCCAAGCTTGAGGGTGACCCCGCCGGGGAGCGGGATCGGCACGGTGCCGAGGAGAAGCCCCAGGGCAAGCCCCAGGCTGAAGGTGAGGATGTCAACCTCGGAGACCGCCCGGTAGGAGTCGCCGAAATAGGAGGTAACCTCCCCCATCCGGTCCCGGCGGGTCACCACCCGGACCCGGTCCCCAAGCTCCAGCACCATGTCGTCGTGGGGAAGGAAATCGTCGTCTCCCCGGCGGACCCGCGTGACGGTCGCACCGAAGCGCTCGAAGAGGTCGAGCTCTCCGAGCCGCCGTCCCGCCACCCGGGGGTTGGAGACAAAGATCCGCCGGTAGTCGAATTCGCTCCGGTCATGGGCGATCTCCTCCGCGCTCAGCTCGCCCAGGACCGCCGCCACCCGCTCCAGCTCCGACGCCGTGCCTATCGCAACGACGAGGTCGCCCGCCTGCAGCCGGACCTGGGGACCCGCCAGGAGATATGCCTCGCCCCGCTTGATCCTCCCGAAGATGACGTCCCACTTCTCCTGGCGCGCCAGGGCCGCGATGGTCTGCCGCTCCGCCCCGGGCCACGCGACCCGGATGGTGGCGCTTCGCAGCGCCTCGGTAGCAGCGCCGGCGATCTTGAGCCGTTTTCCCTCCGCGGCGTAGTCGACGCGCCAGAGTTTCTGACTGAGACTGATGGCGAGCACCACCCCCATCACCCCCATGGGGTAGGCGATGGAGTATCCCACCACCGGCTCGGCCAGAAGCTGGTCGGCGAGAGCGGGGGGAGCCATGTGCTTGATCGTTTCCAGGGCGCCGGCCAATGCCGGCGTGTTGGTGAGGCTTCCGGCGAAGAGCCCGGCGGTGACGCTCCCCGACAGGCCGAGGAGGCGCTGGGCGCAGACGGTGAGGAGCGCGGCGATGGCGATCCCGCCCAGGACGAAGAGATTGTTGCGGACCCCCTCCTGCCGGAGCGACGCCACGAATGCCGGGCCGCTGGAGAGCCCGATGGTGTAGACGAAGAGGGCGAGCCCCAGGACGTAGACGATCTCGGGGAGCTTCAGCTCGGGATGGATCGAGCCGATGGCAAGGCCGACGAAGAGCACCGACGCGACACCGAGGCTCGAACCGCGGATGCGGATCCGGCCGAGGGGGTAGCCGACGGCGGCCACGAGAAAGAGAAGCAGGAGAGGATTGTCGATCAGCAGCTTGATCATGGAAAAAATCCGGGAAATGGGATTGGATGGGACCGAGGCCGCAAGGGCTACAGCCGGAGGGTCGGTTTGATGTTCTCCGGGACGTAGTTCCGCTCCACCGGCCACCCCTTCCCGGGGACGTAGACCGTTCCCAGGCGGTAGGCGATGAAGCCGAGCAGATCGAAGGGCTCGGGAAGTTCCGGATCGACCCGGACCACCTTGAAACCGACCAGGTCCCCCACGGTGGGAAAGTCGGTCGCCTCCTTGAGGGTGCACGCCTCGATCACCCGCCCCCCGGTGCGGTTCGCCAGGCGAAGGAGAAAGTAGCGCTCCCCCTCGGAGCCGATCCGTCCCCGTTCCTCCACCAGTGCCGGGATGACCGCCTCCAGCAGGACTTTATTGTCGAGATGCTCGCAGGCATAGCGGAACGCGGCTGCGGGGTTCTCGAAGACGATCGGTTCGCGTTTTTTCCGCCGCAGGAAGCCGAACATGGGATTATCCTTCCTTCCGGGCGGGGCGTCTCAGGAATACCACCAGCGCCCCGCTTCCTCCCAGGTCGCTGGGTGCGGGGGCGAATTCGGCCACCATCCCCTTCCCCTTCTCCCGGAGCCAGCCGACCACCGCCCCCTGCAGCACCGGCTCGCCGGGGGAGTTGTTCCCCTTGCCGGTGATGATGAGCACAGCCTTCTCCCCATGGCGGTGGGCGCCGGCAACGAAGCGCTCCAGCGCCTGCAGCGCCTCGTCCCGCGTCAGACCGTGGAGATCGAGCTCCCTGACGATCCGGATCGTCCCCTTCTTCAGCTCGCGCAGGCGATTCACCGGCAGCGGCCGCACAGGCCCGCCGGCGGCGGGAACCCCCTCGCGGAACGAGACGTCGAGCTTGAGCTTCTTGAGCGCGGCTAGAAATTCCTGCTGCTCCCCTTCGTCGACGGCGGGCGCCGGGGCCGGCCGCGAGGTCTCCTTCTTCGGGGGGGCGGATGCCCGGGGAGCAAGCGGCTTCGCGCCGCTCACCGCCCGGAGAAACAGGGCGGCATCGTCAGGTTCCGGAGCAGGAGGGGGTGAAACGGGTTCTTTCTTCGGCTCCTCCCGGCGGGACGGCTCGGCCCGGAACCCCTTCAGGGTCGAAAAGGGGGTGCTGCGAAAATCCTCTCCCTTCTTCCCGGGCTTTTCGGTTTTGTCGGTTTTTTTCTTCATGACGTCTAGGGGGCTTCCTTCGGGACGAGGATGATCTCGATCCGTCGATTCCTGGCCTTTCCCTCCTCGGTGGAGTTGTCGGCCACCGGCTTGAACTCGCCGTAGGCCACCGCCGCGAGGACATGGGGATCAATCCCCCGGCTCTGGAGGAAACGGGTGACGTTGATGGCCCGGGCCGCCGAGAGCTCCCAGTTGGTCGGGAACTTCTTCGTCAGGTTGCCGACGATCTGGACGTTGTCGGTGTGCCCCTCGATCCGGATCGCCTTGTCCTTCACATCCTTGAGGATGTCGACCACCTTCTGGAGGACCTGGAGCCCCTCCGGCTTCACCTCGGCCCTGCCGGAATCGAAGAGGATGGCGTCGACCATGTTGACCGTAAGCTTCCCCTTGAGCTCGGAGATGGTGACCTGCCCCTGGGATATCTCGCTCTTCATCTTGTCGAGGAGATCCTCGTAGGTCTTGCTTACCTCCTTGACCTTTTCCTCCTTCGCCTTCTGGGTCGCCGCGATCTCGGACTTGAGGCGCCCGTTCTCCTCCTCCAGGTCGGCAACCTTCTGCCGCAGGTCGGATATCGTCTGGGAGAGACTGTCGGACTTGGCCTTCAGGACCTTCTCCAGCTCCCTGTTGTCGGCGGCAAGCTTCTCCTTTTCCTTCGCAACCCCCGCCGCCTCGTCGGTCAGCTTCGCCAGCTGCGTCTTCAGCGAGGCGTTCTCGGCGGAGAGGGCCTGATATTTCTCCTGGAGCGACGAAAGATCCTTTGAAAGTGTATCGGCCTCCTCCGCCTTTTTCAGATAGGTGCTCTGCTTGACGAGACAGCCGGAAAGGGCGAAAGAGACGCACGCGACGAGCAGTGCTGAAGTTAGACGTTTCAACATTAAAATCCTCCTTGATCCCGAAGAATGTCGCAAACCGTGCAGTTTCGCGAACCGTCGGCTACGAGAAAATATACACCGGCACCGCCGCCGCCGCAAGCACGAGGGCCTGGGGAATCCAGAGGCGATGGTAGACCCTCGTCATGTCGGCGCCGAAGTACTCCCGGGTCAGCACCAGGCAGAGGTGGACCGGCGAGAGCATCACCCCGGCGAAACCGCTCCCGAAGGCAAGGGAGAGGAGCCCGAGCGACGGGGGATCCCCCCCCATGAGCGGCATGAGGATCGGGAAGGTAATGCCGACGAAGGCGATGGTGAGGCCGGTCATGAGGCCGGCCAGAAACGGGATGACGGTGATGATGAGAAGCACCGGGAGGCCGCTGGCGGCAAAGAAACGGGAGACGCCGTCCAGCGCCCCCGTCACCCGGAGGGTCTCCTGGAAGATCATGATCCCGAAGACGAGAAAGAGCGCCTTGAGCGACACGCTCTCCCGCAGCGACGTCAGGATTGCCGCCGGCGCATAGCGGTGCCCGGCGTAGAGGAGGAGCGTGACGCCCCCCATGGCGATCACCGGGTTCACCCGGAACATCACCACGAGGACGAGCGTCGTCATGATCGGGGCGATGGTTGCCAGGAACGTCCGAAGCGCCCGTCCCCTGCCGGTCCCCTTTCCCGCTGTGGCCGGCGCCGCCCCGATGCCGGCGAAGCAGAAGAACGCCCCCCAGAAAACCACCGACAGGGCAAAGGGGGCGTTCGCAAGGACGATCCTCTGGTAGGGGATGTGGCAGAGGCCGGCCACGAGGATGATGCCGGGGTAGAGGGGGGAGACGTACTCCCAGATGTGCCGGTACCAGTAGTTGATCATCGCCTTCTGGTCGGCGGGGAGCGAGAGGCGGGCCGACGCCTCGTGGACCATCGGGGCGGAAAACACCGCCCCCCCGGGGGAAGGGAGCATCCCGATCATGGCCGGCATGGCCGCCATGACGAGGCGGGCGTCGGGGAGGAGCTCCGAGAGGCTCTCCACCATCCGCTTCAGGGTCCCCGTGGTGCGGAGGATATTCTCCATGATCATGGTGAAGACAAGGGTGGCGGTCATCTCCAGCGATTTGGGGGAGGCCAGGGCGCTCCAGACGCCGGAGAGAAAGCGCAGCGGCGGCGTCAGGTAGAGGAGGGCCAGCAGGAGGGACCCGGCGGCCATGACCGTCCCGAGATAGATCCTGCGCCGCAGCAGCCAGACCACCACGGCGAGGACGGTGAGTGTTTTCAGGAGATCTGCCATCCACTCCCCGCACCAACGAAAAAAGGGACGGCGCCGTCCCTTTCTCCCGTAAGTCCCCTGTGCAGCCCCCTGCGCCTACTTCCGGACGATCCGCCGCTTCATGCCGCCCATGGCGGCGGCCTGCTGCTTCATGACAACGCTCTGGCGCTCCAGGTGGAACTGCAGCCACATGTCGCCGTACACCTTCATCTTCATCTTCTTCGAGGCCTGGAGCGATTCGAGGTTCGCCTTCAGCTTCTCGTCCCCGGGGAGTTTCTTGAGACCCCGCTCCAGGACATCCCTGGCCTGCCCGAAGTCCTCGCACTCGGTCCAGCAGTAGGCGTAGAGCGCCCAGAGGAGCGACTCCTTCGGGCTCCACTGCACCGCCTTCTCGAAGGTCTCCTTCATCTTGTCGCGCTTGTTGCGCTTCATGTAGGTGATGGCGAGCATCCCCATGGCGACCCAGTTCTTGTTGAACGATTTCTCCAGGTACGGGAAGGCGTTGCTGAAATCGCGCTTGAGATAGTAGATCATGCCGATCTGGGCGTTGATCTGTCCCCCGACGTACATCTGCCACTTGGCGTAACGGAACGCTTCCTTCAGCTCGCGGATCGACTTCTCCACGCGCTGCGCCTGGAGGTCACGGTTTGCGGTCTCCATCACCTCCAGGACCTTCTTCATGATGATGCGGGAGATTAGCAGGAACGATCCCCCGAAGAGGACGATGCCGACGAGGATTGCCCACCACCAGGAGGAAGCGCCTGCGGAAAGGATGATGACAAGGATGGCGGCGAGGGCGATGCCGCCGGAGATCAGGAAGTTATACATGGTATCGGTGTTCCTTTCGTTTCAGTCGGCTCAAGGTGAATCGTGTTCCCGTCGGGCGAAGGGCGTAGCCGGCATGGGGGGTATTCCGGGACGGCGGAGCGGCTAGCCGTTCTCGTCCCCGTTCGGCACGGGAACCATCGCCCCCCTTTTCTCGACGTACTTGGCGACGATGATACGCTTGCCGGGACGAAGCGCCAGTTTTCCCTTCAGGTTGTTCCACGCCGCCAGGATGCGGGAGGAGATGTTGAACCGCTTCGCAAGGGAGGTGATGGTGTCTCCCCTCTTCACGGTGTAGTACTTGTGGAACTCCCGGGAGCTCTCCTTGCGCGGGGGGGCGGCCCTGGCGACCCTCACCGCCTCCTGCTCTCCGGGGGCTGCCGGAACCGGCACGAGGATCGTCCGCTTCCGGAGTTTCTTCCCGACCGGGATCCTGTTCACCTCCGCCAGGGCCTGGGCGGTGGTCCCGTAACGACGCGCGATCGCCGCGAGGGTCTCCCTCTTCCTGACCCGGTGGCGGGCGTAAACGATCCTCTCCCGGTAACGCTGGTCCTCGGAGATTTTGGCGTACCCCTCCTCGAAGAGTTTCTTCGTCCCCTTGGGGACCTTGAGCTCATAATCGGGGTAATCGGGAGGGGTGCACCAGCGCCGCAGCTCCGGATTCAGCTCCTTCAGGGAGTGGTGGCTCACACCGCACAGTTTAGCTACGACCTCCAGGTCGGTGCGCGACGGAATCGTGACCGTCTCGAACTCGACGGGGGGGAGGTACGCCACGTCGGCGAAACCGTATTTGGTCGGCTCCTTGGCGATAATGGCCGCAGCCAGGAGCTTCGGCACGTAATCCTTCGTTTCGCGCTTGAGGTACGATCCCTTGGAGAGCTCCCAGAAATCGCGGGTGTTGTACATGTCTATGGCCCGCAGGATCTTGTTCTCACCGGCGTTGTAACCGGCTGCCGCCAGGTACCAGTTGTTGTTGAAGAGTGCGTAGAGCTCCTTCAGGTACATGGCGGCCGCCACCGTCGACTTGAGGGGATCGCGGCGCTCGTCGATCCACGGGTCGATCCTGAGCGAGTAACGCTTGCCGGTTCCCGATATGAACTGCCAGGGGCCCACGGCATTGGCCACCGACACGGCGCGGGGGGTGAACCCGCTTTCGATCATAGCCAGGTAGACGAGATCCTCGGGGAGCCCATTCTTGCTGAGCACCTCCCGCATCATCGGAACGTAGCGCTCGGAGCGGGAGAGCCAGCGGGTGAACGCCTTGCGCCCCACCGTCTGGAAATAGCTGATGAAATACTCGACCTTGCTGTTGAGGGTGAGGGGGATGTCGGAGTCGGGAAGCTCTTGCTCCGGAAGCTTCAACTCGAATTCGTCGGCAACATCGTTCAGGAGATCGGAGGATACAAGCTCCGAAGCGGTGGAGTCGGGGATCGCCCGCGGCTTGGACTCGTCCGCCAGCGAGGCGACGCGGATGCGCCCCTTCTCCCCTTTCGGCACGATCCCGGCAAGATCGGGGAGCGCGGAGCCGGCACCGGCCGCTGCCAGCTCCCTGAGCGGCGCGAGCTGGGCTTCGGAGGCAAAGGCAGGGGTGGAGAGTGCAATCGTTATGATGATCAGAAGAAGCGCATTTTTCATGGAGGGAACCTTCCGCGCATGGCCGGTGGCCGGATGTGGGAAGTCGGTGCCGGACGGAAGCCGCAGTATAGAGAAATCGGGGGAGGCTGTCAAGGTCAGGGGGTATCCGGCGGTTCGCCGGTATCCTCCGGAAGGGGCTCCCAGGGCGCCGTCTCCCCCGCCCAGAAGCGGTTTTCCATCTCCCGCAGCAGAGGATCGAGGGTCGCCGGTTCCCGGGCCGAGACCTCGATGGCCCCATGGCGCCGGGCAAGCTGGCGCACTTTCATGTGGGCGAGGGGGTTTTTCCGCTTCAGCTCCGGAAGGAGGTCGGCCTTGTTGAAGACCACGAGGCGCGGCTTGTCGGCGAGCTTCAGCTCCCCGAGGATGGTCTCCACCTGGTGGATCTGCTCTTCGAGCCGGGGATTGGAGCAGTCGACGAGATGGAGGAGCAGATCGGCGTCCTGCAGCTCCTCCAGGGTCGCCTTGAAGGCCCCCATGAGCGACTTGGGGAGCGAGCGGATGAACCCCACCGTGTCGGTGATGATCACCTCCCGCTCCCGGGGGAAACGGAGCCGGCGGGTCGAGGTGTCGAGGGTGGCGAAGAGGAGGTTTTCGGTGAAGACCTCGCTCTGCGTCAGGGCGTTTAGCAACGTCGACTTGCCGGCATTGGTGTACCCGACGATGGAGACGATGGGAAGCCCCGCCCTGACCCGCCGCTGGCGCCGCTGCTGACGCCCGCGGGAAAGCTCGTCGAGCTCCCGCTCCAGCTTGGCGATCCGGTCGCGGATCCGCCGCCGGTCGATCTCCAGCTTCGTCTCCCCGGGACCACGGCCGCCGATCCCCCCCATGAGACGCGACATCTGCACCCCGCGCCCCGTGAGCCGGGGGAGGATGTACTTCAGCTGGGCGAGCTCCACCTGCACCTTGCCGTCGAGGCTCGTTGCCCTGCGGGCGAAGATGTCGAGGATCAGCTGGCTGCGGTCGATGACCTTGAGTTCCGTCATCTCCGAGATGGAGCGGACCTGGGCGGGAAGAAGCTCCTGGTCGAAGACGAGGAGCGTTGCCCCGAGCTGGAGCGCCCGGATCACCACCTCCCGCATCTTCCCCTCCCCCATCAGGTAGCGGGGGTTGAACTGCCGGGGGCGCTGAATGACCGTATCGAGGACGGCGACGCCGGCGGTCCGGGCGAGCTCCTTCAGCTCCTCCAGGGAGTCCTCCGCCTCCTCCCGCGCCTGCTTGGTGACCGAGATGAGGATCGCCCGCTCCCCTCCACCCTTCACCTCCCGCGCCTCGGTGGAGACCGCGGTTTCGAGGGACTGTTCGAGGGAGGAGACGAAGGAGCCGAAGTCCATCCGGAACGGGGCGAGGGGCTGGGACGGCTCCACCCGGTACGGATGGCCGGTATGGTCATCCGGGACGAGGGCGGCGGTCTGAATCGAGAGACGGCGGTCGTCCGGGTGCATCTGGATGATCGCCATGATGTCGAAGCGCAGCAGCGCCAGGTCGGTCAGGTCGTCCTCCGAGAAGGACTCCCCCTTCAGGTGGGTATGGATGAAGCGCAGCCCCCGCAGGAGCCGGCGCCCCAGGGGGTAGTCGGAGAGCTCGGGGATGAAGAGCCCCTTCTCGTCGCCGACGATCACGTATTCCACGGCCCCGTGGCGGTCGACGAGGACGCCGATCTGCCGCCGGATCTCCCGGGAGAGCTCCACCATCCGTCCCGCGAGCTCAGGGGTGATGAGTTCGTCGGGGGGGACGCGGCGCCGGTAGAGTCGCTCCAGGGCGGCCGTCTGGCTCGGTTTGAGCCCGATGAGGTTGCCGTGCAGTTGTTTGATATCCAGTTCTCCGCCCGTCCGGACAGTTCGTGCCTTGTCCGAACCTTACCGGTCCCCGGTCCCTGGTCCCGGTTTTCCTACAGCCCGATGATGTTGTAGCCGCTGTCGACGAAGTGGATCTCGCCGGTGACGCCGCTTGAGAGCGAGCTTGCGAGATAGAGCGCGGAGCCCGCCACCTCGTCCTGGGTGATGTTTCGGCGCAGCGGGGCCTTCTGCTCCACGTAGCCGGCGATCTGGTTGAAACCGCCCACCCCCGCCGACGCCAGGGTCTTCAGCGGCCCGGCGGAAACGGCGTTCACGCGGATGCCGTCGCACCCGACCGATTCCGCCAGATAACGGACGCTCATCTCGAGGGCCGCCTTCGCCACCCCCATGACGTTGTAGTTCGGAAACACCTTCTGGCCGCCATAGTAGGTGAGCGCCAGGACGCTCGCATCGCGTCCCTTCATGAGGGGGTAGGCTTCCTTCATCATGGCGATCAGGGAGTAGGCGCTGATGTCCATGGCCAGGGAGAACCCCTCGCGGGTTGTGTTGAGGAAAGAGCCCTTGAGCTCCTCCTTGTTGGCGAAGGCGACCGAGTGGACGAGGATGTCGAGCCCCCCCCACGCCTTCTCCACCTCGGCGAACACCTGCTTCAGATCGTCGTCGTTTCGTACGTCGCAGGGGAGCACGAGCTTCGCCCCGACAGCCTCGGCCAGGGGGAAGACCCGCTTGGCCACCGTGTCGTTGGCATAGGTGACCGCCAGCTCCGCTCCCTCGCGATGAAACGCCTGGGCAATGGCCCACGCGATGCTTTTCTCATTGGCGATCCCGAAAATTATCGCCTTCTTGCCATCCAATAACCCCATTCACATTCCTCCTGAAAATCTTAGGCACGCATCCCCCGCACCAGCTGCCACCCCTTGCCGCAATCGGCCCGGGATGAGGAGATTCACCGCCGGGCCGGATTTGGGGATAGTAATAAAAAAACCTTTTTTTGGCAAGACATATGGCCGTATTATGGCAAACTGGGAAAGGGTGAAGTCATGATCAACACATTCAATGCGGTCATCGAGGGAAGCGAACGGCTGAGCGGCTTGGCCGACGTGGACGAGGTGGTGAAAGGCCTCGCCCGGCTGCTCAAGAGGATTGTCAAGAGCCGGTGGATCGCCGTCTACTTCTTCGACCGGGAGCGCCGGGACTTTGCACCGGCCCGCAGTTACGGCCTCCCCCCCCGTTTCGTCCCGGTCTTCCGGCAGATGCCGCTGGTACCGGACAAGATCCCCCTCCTCAAGGGGATGCTCCGCAAGAAGCAGCATCTCGTCCTGACCGACCCCGGCACCTCGGAACTGATCCCCCCCCAGTTCCGTTCCCTTCTCGCCAACCTGACCCTGCTCGCCGTGCCGATGGTGGCCCGCAACCAGGTGATCGGTGCGGTATTCGTTGCCCGCACCCGCGAACTGCCGGCCTTCTCCGAAGAGGAGGTGGCCGTGATCCGCGACCTGGTCGGCCACGCCGCCCTGGTGGTCTCCCACATCCAGATCTTCGACGAATCCCTCGACATGGCCCTCGACCTTGCGGGGCGGATCGACGTGATCCTCACCCTGGACGAGATCAACAAGGCGATATCGTCGTCACTCTCCCGCGAACGGATCATGGAGACCGCCATCGGGCAGATCGAGCGGATCACCCGCTGCGAGTTCGTATCGATCCTCCAGACCGAAGGTGGAGATCTCGTGGTCATGGCCTCCCGCGCCGAAGAGTTTCCGGTCCCCGAATCCCTGCAGGCCGGTGCCCGGCTTCCCCGGGGGAGATGCGCCGCCTGGAACGCCCGCCGAAGCGGCAAGAGCACCTGCGTTGCCTATCTGGCAAGATCCAGAAACCTCGGGACGGTCGACCGGACCCTCTTCTCCACCGGCATCAGATCGCTCCTCGCCGTTCCCCTGATAGCACGCGACGAAGTGACGGGGGTCCTTCTCCTGGGCGACACCGACCCGGGGAAGTTTGCGCGGCAGGAGACCTTCACCATTGAGAAGATCGCCTCCCAGATGGCGGTGGCCCTGGAGAACGCCCGGCTCTACGAGGACATGCGGAACCTCTTCATCAACACCGTGGCGAGCCTCGCCAACGCCATCGACGCTAAGAGTCCCTGGACCAAGGGTCATTCCGAGCGGGTCATGCGCATCTCCGCCCGCATCGCCACCGAAATGGGGCTTCCGGAAGAGATGGTGGAGCGGGTCAGGCTCGGCGGGCTCCTCCACGATATCGGCAAGATCGGGGTGATCGAGGCGGTCCTGGAGAAACCGGCCATTCTCTCGGAAGACGAGTTCCCGCCGCTGCGCTCCCACCCCGAGAAGGGGGTCGCCATCCTGGCCCCCATCGAGCAGTTGCGCGATGTGCTGCCGGCCATTCTCCATCACCACGAACGGTTTGACGGCAGCGGCTACCCCCACGGGCTCAAGGGTGAGGAGATTCCGCTGTCGGCCCGGATCGTGGCGGTTGCCGACTCCTTCGACGCCATGGTCTCGGAACGCCCCTACAAGAAAGGGTATGGCATCGGCGAAGCCCTCGCCGAGCTGCGGGCCTGCGCCGGGAGTCACTTCGATCCGCAGGTGGTGGAATGCTTCTGCCGCTACGTGGTGCGAACCATGGGGGATGCGCTGGAAGGGGGGGTCCGGGAGGCCATGAGGAGGATGGCGGGAAAGTGAGACGGCGGACCTATCCCCTCTCTGTTGCAGGGGAGTCCGAAGGGGAGCCGGCTTTTCCACTGTCCGCTTCGGCGGCGGCAAGACGCTCCTCCAGGCGGGCGAGCCGCTGGTCCACCGACTCCAGGAGGATGACCGCCCGCTCCACCCTCCCCTTCACGGCAAAGACCACGAACGGCATGACGAACCAGATCACGGCCAGAAACAGCCCGAGAATCGACATCATCACCATGAAACCGCCGAAGATTTCCATACCCCCCCCGTTTTCCGCGAGATCGACGCCCGCAGGGTAATCCCCCCCGCCTCAAAAGTCAATTCTCCTGTTTTTCCGCCCTGTTCCATGGTTACGAAGCGGTGAAGATTTCTCTTGCGTTTTTCACCCCCCATGCTACTATGCCCAAATTTTAAGCAACCGGTTCAATCGATACGCGATACCATGCTCAAGCCCCTTGCCATCGGCTCCCTGGCCCTGGAAAACAATCTTGTTCTCGCCCCCATGGCGGGCATCACCAACCTTCCCATGAGGCTCCTGGCACGGGAACAGGGTGCCGCCCTCTGCTTCACCGAAATGGTGAGCGTCAACGGCCTCGTGCGCGACGGCCAGAAGAGCTTCGACCTGGTGCGGAGCATCGCCGCGGACCGCCCCCTGGGCGTCCAGCTTTTCGGCGACGCGCCGGAGACGGTGGCCGAAGGGGCGCGGCTTGTGGAGGCCGACGCCGACCTCATCGACATCAACATGGGGTGTCCGGTCAAGAAGGTGGTCGGCACCGGCGCCGGAAGCGCCCTGCTGCGGGAGCCGGCGAAGGTCCGGGAGATCGTGCGGGCCGTGCGGCGGGCAACACGGCTCCCCCTCACGGTGAAGATCAGGAGCGGCTGGAGCTGCGGCGAACCGAACTTCCTGGAGATCGCCCGCATCGCCGAGGGAGAGGGATGCGACGCCATCACCCTCCACCCCCGGAGCCGCTCGCAGATGTTCGAGGGGCGCGCCGACTGGACCCATATCGCCGAACTGAAACGGGCCGTCGGGGTCCCGGTCATCGGGAGCGGCGACCTCTTCACCGCCGCCGACGTCGTCGCCATGCTGGAAGATACCGACTGCGACGGAGTGATGGTGGCCCGGGGCGCCCTCGGCAACCCGTGGATCTTCCGTCAGGCCCTCGACCTCCTGGCGGGGCGCGGGGAGACGACGCCTTCGCCCGACGAGCGGCTCCGGGTGGCGCTGCGGCACCTGGAGCTCTTCATCGAGACGGCCGGCGAACGGGTGGCGCTGATGGAGATGCGCAAGCACCTCTCCTGGTACTCCCACGGGGTCCCCGGCGCGGCCCGGTTCCGCAAGGATATCAACACCATCGAGGGCAAAGGCGCCCTGCTCGAAGCGCTTCGCCGCTTCTTCACCCCGGAGGCGCCATGACCCAGGAAGAAAAGACCCAGGAGTTTTACGCCAACATCATCGACAGCGTCGGCGACGGCGTGATCGTCATCGACACGACAGGGCGCGTCGCGCTCATGAACCCGGCGGCGGAGGAGATCACCGGCATATCCCGCCGCCAGGCCCAGGGAAACCTCTTTTCGGCCCTGTTCCGTGACGTGGAGATCCTCCGGGAGATGGCGGAAAAGACCGCCGCCACCGGCATGAGCATCTCGGACCACGAGAACATCGTCATCCGCAAGGCCAAGCACCTTACGCCGGTCTCCGCCACCACCTGCCCCCTCATGCTCGCCAGCGGCGAGATGACCGGCACGATCCTTATCCTGCGGGACCTGACGAGCATCCGGGACCTGGAGGACGCGGTGCGCCACGCCGACCGGCTTTCGACCCTCGGGACCCTGGCGGCGGGGCTCGCCCACGAGATCAAGAACCCCCTGGGGGGGATCAAGGGGGCGGCCCAGCTCCTGGACCTGGAACTTCCGGAGGAGAGCGAGCTCCGGGACAATGTCCGGATCATGGTCAGGGAAGTGGAACGGGTCAACCGGATCGTGGAGGAGCTCCTGGCCCTTGCCTCGCCCCGGCGGCTGACCCTTGCGCCGGTGAACCTCCACAAGGTCCTCGGCGACATCGTTACCCTTCAGAAGCGGGCCACCGAGGGGCGCAAGATCAGCTTCCTGCAGCAGTTCGACCCGAGCATCCCGCCGATCCTGGTCGACGAGGGGCTCCTGACCCAGCTCTTCCTGAACCTGATCAAGAACGCAGTGGAGGCGGTGGATGACGGCGGCCTCGTCCGGATCACGAGCCGCGTCATCTCCGACTACAGCCTGACCCAGAAGGGGGAGCGCCGTTCCCGCATGGTGGCCGTGGAGGTGAGCGACGACGGCCCCGGCATCCCGAAGGAGCAGCTGGAACAGCTCTTCACCCCGTTCTTCACCACCAAGGCAAAGGGAACGGGGCTCGGCCTCGCCATCTGCCAGAAGATCGTTTCCGAGCACCGAGGGATGATCAAGGTGGAGTCGGACCCCGGCAAGGGAACGACCTTTACGGTGATGGTGCCTTTGATTCAGTAAATCAGGGGCTGGGGGCTGGGGACTCGGGGCTAGTAAATTCATGAACTTACTAGTCGCCAGTCCCGAGCCCCTGGTCCCTCTTCGAGAGGTTTTCATGTTACTTAACCGAATTCTCGTAGCCGACGACGAAGAGAGCATGCGCTGGGTCCTTTCCAAGGCCCTGCGCAAGAAGGGGTTCACCGTGGATCTTGCCCGCGACGGCGAGGAGGCGCTGCGCCTCATCCAGTCGAACCCCTACGACCTGGCGATCCTCGACATCAAGATGCCGGGCCTCTCCGGGCTCGAACTCCTGGACCGGGCCAGGGAGCTCAAGAGCGATCTCCTCATGGTGATCATGACCGCCGAGGCCTCCATGAAGAACGCGGTGGAGGCGATGAAACGCGGCGCCTACGACTACATCACCAAGCCCTTCGACCTGGACGTGATCGACGCCATCATCGAGAAGGTGAGCAAGGCACGGGAGCTCACCTCCCAGATGTCGGTCCTGAAGGAGGAGCTGAAGGAGCGCTACCTCCTGGAGAAGAACATCATCGGCAACTCGCCGGCCATGCGGGAGATCTACAAGACCATCGGCAAGGTGGCGCCGAGCGACATCACCGTCCTCGTCCGGGGGGAATCGGGGACCGGCAAGGAGCTCATCGCCCGGGCGATCCACTTCAACTCCAAGCGGATCGGCAAGCCGTTCATCGCCCTCAACTGCGCCGCCATTCCGAAGGAACTCCTGGAGAGCGAGCTCTTCGGCTTCGAGAAGGGGGCCTTCACCGGGGCCACCGAGCGCAAGCTCGGCAAGTTCGAGCAGGCCAACGGCGGCACCATCTTTCTCGACGAGATCGGCGACATGCCCCTCGACCTCCAGGCGAAGATCCTGCGGGTCCTCCAGGAGAAGGAGGTGACCCGCACCGGCGGGAGTCAGAACATCTCCGTGGATGTCCGGATCGTGGCCGCCACCAACCAGGACCTGGAGGAGCTGGCGCGGAAGAAGCAGTTCCGGGAGGACCTCTTCTACCGCCTCAACGTGGTGCCGCTCCAGCTTGTGCCGCTGCGGGAGCGCAAAGAGGACATCCCGCTGCTGGTGGAGTACTTCCTCAAGAAAACCTGCGCCGAGCTGGAGGTGGCGGCCCGGACCTGCTCTCCCGAGGCGATGACGCTCCTCACCTCCTACGGCTGGCCGGGGAACGTCCGGGAGTTGGAAAACACCATCAAGCGGGCGGTGATCCTCTCCTCCGATCCGCTCCTGACCCCGGCGGACTTTCCGGGGCTCCGGGTCCAGCGCGGCGGAGAGCCGGCGGCAACCGACGAGCTCTCCCTGGAGGCCCTCGTCGACATGAAGCTGCGGGTGAGTCTCACCAACCTCGACAAGATGGAGACCGGCGACATCTACAACCTGGTCCTGAGGCAGATCGAGCGCCCCCTGGTCCGCTTCGTCCTCGAAAAGACCCGCGGCAACCAGGTGAAGGCCGCCGACATCCTCGGCATCAACCGCAACACGCTCCGGAAGAAGATCCAGGAACTGGGGATCGAACTGCGGAAAGAGTGACCGAACGTACGGCCGTAAATTAGAAAGGAGGAATCAACGGATGGGAGTGATGGAGACGTTCTTTCTCGACAGGAATCAGGCGGTGCTGGTGGTGATCGACGTGCAGGAGAAGCTCTGCCTCGCCATGGACCAGGAGGTGCTCGCCCAGCTGACCCGCAACACCGGCATCCTCCTGGAGGCGGCCCGGGAGCTCGGCATCCCGGTCATCGCCACCGAGCAGTACGTGAAGGGGCTCGGCTGCACCGTGCCGGAGCTCAGGGAGAAGCTCGAAGGAAACGCCTACGAGAAGATGGCCTTCAGCTGCTGCGGCGACCAGGCGTTCCTGAACCGCCTGGCGGAACTGGGGCGCAAGCAGGTCATCGTCACCGGGATGGAGACCCACGTCTGCGTCCTCCAGACGGTGCTGGAGCTGCGGGAGCGGGGCTACCACGTGCACCTCGTCAAGGATGCGGTCATGAGCCGGAAGAAGGGGAACTGGAAGGTGGGGATCAATGCAGCGGCCGCCGCCGGCGCCGTCGTCACCTCCACCGAGGCGGCACTCTTCCAGCTTTTGCGCGTGGCCGGCACCGAGGAGTTCAAGAAGCTGTCGAAGCTGGTGCGCTGATTTTTCCCGTACCACGAAGTGATATGAAAATATGAAAAAAGCCGTCCCGGCCGGGGCGGCTTTTTTCGTGCGGATTTCGTGTCGGTTGACCTCAGAACGGGATCGCCACCTTGACGGCGACGCCGTTCACGAGGGGATCGACCTGCTGCGTGATCCGCCGCAACTGCTCCTTCGGGACCTCCTGGGGGAGATAGTCGTTGTAGCTGACATCCACCGAAACCCCGCCGCGAAACACCATGCTCACGTCCCCGTCGCTGTTGGCCGCCAGAACTCCGGCAATCCCCTTTCCCTTGGCCCTGGGCGGGATTCCGGGGCCACCCACCACCTCTTGCTGGACGGAACGGGTGAGGGTCACCACCGGCATCGCCCCCCTCTCCTGCGCGCCGGCGGCGCCCGCCGCCAGCACCATGCATCCCAGCACCACCCCTGCCACCACACCTCGATAATACCTGCGGAGAGCCCCCATGGCCCGCCTCCTTCAGGCACCGGCGGCAACAAAAAAGCCGGGGCCGAATAATGTCGTGTGACATTTCGGCAACCCGGCTGTCTCGGTGAGACCCTGTGGGCTTTCCGTCCCATCCTCGCGGATGGTTTAGTATTATCGTGTATCACTGAGCTGATGTCGTTTGTCCTGAACGATGCAATCGGCATGCCGTAGTTCAACAAAACAACATCAGTCAGGTAACAACAGCGTTACGAGCGGTTTCCCGCGGAGAGAGCGTACCGGAGCCGGCCGCCCGGGGACGGAAAAACGTCCGCCAGGTGACCGAAAAGGTCGGCGATCAGGCGATGAGCCGCCGCGCGATGACGTCATGGCTCAGCCAGACGACCGGCGCCTCCGGCGCCCAGGAGTTGTCGAACATCAGGCGTCCCACCGCCTGGAAGACCGCCCGGGAAAGCTCCGCGCAGACGACGTTCTTCGGGTCGGCGCTCATCGCCATGAGCTCGTCGGAGGTGGAGAGCATGAATGCCGCCTGCTCCGGCGTGTTGTGGTGGGGCCACTCCTCGAACCGGCCGAACTGCGCCATGAGCGGCGCGCCGAGGTAGGCGTCGGCCCTCGCCAATAGCGTTTCGAGGGTCGCTCCCTCAGCGAGAAGCCCCCGGCAGGCGTGCCAGATCGCCTCGGCCGCCGCGCCGCCCCCTTCCTTCTTCAGGGCGGCGAGGAGCGGATAGAGGGAGATTTCCACCCCGAGGAAGAGGGCGCTGGAGTTGGTCTGGATCTCGGGGGAGTTGTAGACCGTAACCCTCACCCCTCCACGCCACGCCTTTTCGGCCACCTGTTCGAGCCGGATCTTGGCCCATCCCTGGAGGTAGGGGGTGTACGACTGCCAGCGGTACTCCCCGTCCACCAGGACACCGCAGCCGTGGTACCCGTAGGCGGTATAGGCGACCTTTCCCCCCACCCCTTCCACCCGGCCGCGGAGGGGGGCCGTGGCGGCGATCAGGGCATCGAAGGTGTCGGCGGTCACCTCGTCGAAGGAGAGGGAACAGAGCCGCCCCACATCGGAGTTCCAGAAGACCTCCGAAGAGAGATAGCGGTCCTCCTGCCCCTTGAAGACCCGGTTCAGGAGCGGCATGAGGGTGCGGGCCCGGGGGATGCCGCCGGCCATGGTGTGGGCCACGAGGAGATTCGCTCCGGCGGGGACGAGTCCCTCCAGTTCCGCCGCGAAGGAGGCGAGGTTGGCGCGGAAGCGGGCGATTCCCTTCAGCCGCGACTCCCCGATGGCCCCCATGTCGAGCCTCGTCTCGGCCACTGAATCAGGCTTCACCCCCTTGAGCCGGTCGGCAGGGGTAAAGCCGTCGGCGGCGGGCTCCAGGTCGAACCCCGCCTCCAGCGGGACGTTGATGATCTTTCCCCCCAGGTTCGCCTCGGCCTCGGCCAGCTCCTCGGGGGTCAGGGGACGCAAGGGGCCGTTGTTGTCGCGGCGGCCCACGGTGGCGCCGATGACGGTCATGCCGGCCTTTTTGGCCTCGTCGACGATGCCGTTGGCGTAGCCGCGGCCGAAGAGCTCGCCGAAGAGGACGAAGACGTCGCCTTTGCCGTAGCCGGCGGGCTCTGGGAGTTGTCGCAGGGGGTTGTATGGGGTCATGGGTTCATACCTCGATATCTGGGTTTGTAGGGGCGATCCCTGTGATCGCCCATCCTGCCACTGCGGACAGGGCGAATACGAGATTCGCCCCTACTCCTTCTCGTCCGATACGTCCACAATCAGGCCTCGACCGAAGCAGACCCCCCGTTTCGCCCCCTTGACGAAGTCGAGGAGGTAGCGGACGTCGTCGGTAACGGTGAGGGTGCGCTCCGCCTCGGCCAGGGCGTTCTGCATGTTGAGCCCGGAGAGGAAGAGGAGCTTGAAGGCGTTCTTGAGCGCCCGGATGCGGGCCTGGTCGAAGCCGTTGCGCCGCAGCCCCACGAGGTTCAGGGCCTTCACCGTGTGGGTGTCGTCCATGATGCAGAACGGCGGGACGTCGCGGGAGGTGCGGGAGAGCCCCCGCATCATGGCGAACTTCCCGATCCGGATGAACTGGTGGACCACGCAGTTCCCCGAGATGATGGCCCGGTCCTCCACGATCACGTGCCCCGCCAGGAGCGCCCCGCCGGCGAGGATGATGTTGTTCCCCACCTCGCAGTTGTGGGCCACGTGGGACTGGACCATGAAGAAGTTGTTGTCACCGACCACCGTCTTCGTCCCCGGGCGGTTGCCGCGGTGGATGGTGGCGTACTCGCGGATGATGTTGCCGTTGCCGACGATGGTCCAGCTCTCCTCCCCCCTGTAGCCGAAATCCTGGGGATCGTGGCCGACGATGGCGCCGTAGTGGATGGTGTTGTTCTCGCCGATCGTCGTCCAGGGGCCGACCACGGCGTTGGCCATGATCCGCGTCCCGGCGCCGACGCAGGAGTGGTCCCCCACCACCACGTTGGTGCCGATCTCGACGTCGGGGGCGATCGTTGCTGTGGGGCTGATCTGGGCGGATGGATGGATCATTGGAAACCTCGTGATTCGGGGCTCGGGACTCGGGACTCGGGGCTGAATTGGCATGACGTTCACCAGCCCCGAGCCCCCAGTCCCGAGTCCCTAGTAGTCAGAATGGTGCTTCTCCCGGCTCTCGAACTTGGTGTACTGGCCGTTGAACAAAAGACGCACGGTGCCGATGGGGCCGTTACGCTGCTTGCCGATGATGATCTCGGCGTCCTTGTCGTGCTCTTTGGTGCAGGAGCCGTCGCGCTTCTTGCAGTCGTCGCAGTAGACCGCATCGCGGTAGACGAACATGATCACGTCGGCGTCCTGCTCGATGGCCCCCGATTCCCGCAGGTCGCTCATGATGGGGCGCTTGTCGGTACGGCTCTCCAGAGAGCGGTTGAGCTGGGAAAGTGCCACCACCGGCACCTCCAGCTCCTTGGCCAGGGCCTTGAGCGAGCGGGAGATCTCCGAGATCTCCTGCTGGCGTGACTCGATGTTGGCGCTCCCCCGCATGAGCTGCAGGTAGTCGACCACGATCAGCCCCAGGCCGTGCTCCGCCTTGAGGCGCCGGGCCTTGGCCCGCATCTCCATCACCGGGATCGCCGGGGTGTCGTCGATGAACATCTGCGCCTTGGAGAGCTTGTCGGCGCCGTGGGTCAGCTTGTGCCAGTCGGTGTCGATGAGGTGGCCGGTCCGCAGCCGGCTCGCGTCGACCCGCGACTCGGAGCAGAGAAGCCGCATCACGAGCGACTCCTTGCTCATCTCCAGCGAGAAGATGGCGGCCGGGGCCGGCGGATCGGCGTGGGCCGCGGCGTACTGGGCGATGTTCAGGGCGAAGGCGGTCTTCCCCATGGAGGGGCGGCCGGCGATGATGATGAGATCCCCCTTCTGGAAGCCGGCGGTCATCTCGTCCAGGTCGTAGAAGCCGGTGGGAGTGCCGGTGACGGCCTGCTTCTTCTCGTAGAGAGACTCGATATGCTTGAAGGTGTCCTTCAGGATCGTGCCGACCGGGGTGAAGGCGGGGCGGAGCTTGTTGTCCGAGATCTCGAAGATCGTCTTCTGGGCGGAGTCGAGGAGCTCCTCCATCCCGGTCTCCCCCTCGTACCCCCGGGTGACGATGTCGGTGGCAGCGGTGATGAGACGCCGGGTGATCGACTTCTCCTTCACGATCTTGCAGTAGTAGGCGATGTTGGCGGCGGTGGGGACGTAGTCGACCAGGGTGGCGAGATAGGCGCCGCCACCCACCTCTTCCAGCTCCCCCTTGCGCTTCAGGATGTCGGTGAGGGTGATGAGGTCGCACGGCTCGTTGCGGGTGGAGAGCTCCACCATGGCGCGGAAGATCTTGCGGTGCGATTCGCGGTAGAGGTCGTCCGCCTCGATGGTCTCCAGCGCCCGGTTGATCGCCTCGTTGTCGAGGAGGATGCCGCCGAGGATCGACATCTCGGCCTCCAGGCTCTGGGGAGGGACTTTTCTCAGATCGACTGCGGACATGGCCTGCCTTGGGAAGAAGCGGTGGAAGTAACTCGCGGGAGGGATACTATACCGCGCGATGGAGTGCCGGGTCAACGATTTTGACCGCGGCGCCCTTTCTGCCGGAAGCGCTCGGCGCACACGAAAAAAGCCGGCAGAAAGCCGGCTATTTTCACTCTAACCAGTCAAGTTGTCGCGTCGGGATCAGTCGCAGTCCTCGCGCCAGAGGCACTGGTCCTGCCTGCAGGTGGCCGCCTTCCCTTCGGCGAAGCAGTCGGTGTTCCCCTCGGCGCGCTGGATGGTCTTGATCAGTTCGGCCTTTTTCATGGTTCCGGCCTTGACACCCCGCTGTTTGGCAATCTCCTTGAGCTCCTGCATCTTCATGGTCTTCCTCCCCTGTGATGTTGTTATCCCGTCATTTTCAGCATAAACGGTGCGATGTCCGAGCTGTGTGGCAAGCGTTTAACATTTACCAGAGGATTCACGGGTCCGCAACTCCCGGGCACTCTTTTTCCGCCGGATCCCCATTCTCCATCCCCTCCCGGTAAACAGTGACCATGTTTTTTCCCCGCCTCTTGCTGACGTACATCGCCTCGTCCGCCCGGGCCATGACGTCCTCCACATCGACGCCGTCGTCGGGATACGAGGCGATACCCGCCGAAAGCGTCGTCATGAGCCTCTTGCCGTCGTGCTCGAAGGGGGTATCGCGCATCTGGGCGATGAGCCGCTGCACCGCGGCCTCGATATCATGCTTGCCGGCCTCCACATACATGATCGTGAACTCGTCCCCGCCGTAGCGGGCGGCAATGTCGGTACAGCGGATACGCTGCGTGATCATGCGGGCCGTGTGCCGGATCAGCTCGGTGCCGGCAAAGTGGCCGTGGACGTCGTTTATCTTTTTCAGGTTGTCGGCATCGAGCATGCAGATCGTGAACGGCCGGTGATAACGCTTGGCGAGCTTTTCCTGGACCTCCGCCAGGTGGAAGAAGTTGCGCATGTTGCTGAGCCCCGTCACCTCGTCGGTGAGGGAGAGCTTCTCGATCTCCTTGCGGGCGTGCTCCGCCTCGCCGGAAAGCATCGCGCCCAGGTGGGCGATCAGCAGGAAGGGGAAAAGCTGGAGGAGGTACCCCACCATATCCCCCTTGCTGGCAAAGAGTCCGAGGAACTCCCCCGAGCTCAGCAATACGTAGAAGGAGATGGCGAGCCCCGCCATGAAGTAGGTGACCCGCCTCCGCTGGGTGAGGAAGGTGGCCATCAGCACCAGGTAAAGAAGTGATACGAAGGGGCTCGTCGCCTTCCCCGTGAACCAGGAAACGCCGACGATGAAGAGGAGGAAAATCATCAGGTCGGTGAGGGTCTTGCCCCGGCTCGACGTCCCCCGCAGGATCAGGTAACGGGCCGCCATGTTGTAAGCGAGGAGGAAGAAACAGAAGATGGCGAGGATCATGGCGCTCCGCTCGTCCGGCCCCATCAGCTTGATATCCAGCAGGACAAGCGCGATCAGCAGCCACGAGATGCTCCCCATGATCCGGTCGTACCCGGCGTAGCGCCCCGTTTCATCCAGGGGATGCCGGTCGTTGTTCTCCATCTCTGCCATATCCCTCCCCGTACGCGCCGGCGGCACCGGCGGAGCATGCCTCCCGGGAATCGTTAGTATCTCATCGGCACCGGCCTCCGGAAGTTGAGCGTTTTCTGAAACTATCCGCCAACTTCCCTCTCGACAAATTGAGTTTTTTTAAATAAGATTTCGCCGTATACAGTATACGATCCCGTCATCCCCCCCATGAAAGGAGAGCAGACGATGTCCACCAAGCCGTTCGTCTACCAGGACCCCTTCCCCCTCGCCAAGGAGAGCACCCGGTACCGCAAGATCGAGGGTTCCGAGAAGCACGTGACCGTCGAGCAGTTCGCCGGCAAGGAGGTGCTGCGGGTCTGCCCCGAGGCGCTCGCCATCCTCGCCAACGATGCGATGCGCGACGTCTCCTTCCTGCTTCGCCCCGAGCACAACGAGTCGGTGGCCAAGATCCTTCAGGATCCGGAAGCGTCCCAGAACGACAAGGGGGTGGCGCTCGCCTTCCTGCGCAACGCCGAGATCGCCGCCAAATTCGAGCTCCCGGTCTGCCAGGACACCGGCACCGCCACGGTCATCGCCAAGAAGGGACAACAGGTCTGGACCGGCGGCAAGGACGAGGAATTCCTTTCCAAAGGAATCCACAAGACCTACACCGAGGAAAACCTCCGCTACTCCCAGACCGTGGCGCTGGACATGTACGAGGAGATCAATACCGGCACCAACCTCCCGGCCCAGATCGACATCCAGGCCGTGGACGGCGACGCCTACAAGTTCCTCTTCATGGCCAAGGGGGGTGGCTCGGCCAACAAGACCATGCTCTTCCAGGAAACCAAGGCGCTCCTCACCCCCGAGAAGCTGGAGAAGTTTATCATCGACAAGATGAAGTACCTGGGGACCGCCGCCTGCCCCCCTTACCACATCGCCGTCGTCGTCGGGGGCACCTCGGCCGACCAGTGCATGAAGACGGTGAAGCTCGCCAGCGCCAAGTACCTGGATGAGCTCCCGACCAAGGGGAACGAGTACGGCCAGGCGTTCCGCGACCTGGAGCTGGAGGAGAAGATGCTCCAGGCCGCCTACAAGCTCGGCATCGGCGCCCAGTTCGGCGGCAAGTACTTCGCCCACGACATCCGCATCATCCGCCTGCCGCGCCACGGCGCCTCCTGCCCGGTGGGGATGGCGGTCTCCTGTTCCGCCGACCGCAACGTCAAGGCGAAGATCACCCGCGAGGGGCTCTTCGTCGAAGAGCTCGACCGCAACCCGGGGCGCCTCATCCCCGAGCAGTACCGCGGCAAGCACGAGCACGGGGTCAAGATCGACCTCAACCAGCCGATGAAGGCGATCCTCGCCGAGCTCAGCAAGTATCCGGTGGCGACACCACTGCTCCTGAACGGCACCATCGTCGTCGGCCGCGACATCGCCCACGCCAAGTTCAAGGAGATCATCGACGCCGGCAAGCCGGTCCCCGAGTACCTCCTCAAGCACCCGATCTACTACGCCGGCCCGGCCAAGACCCCGCCGGGCAAGCCCTCCGGCTCCTTCGGCCCCACCACCGCCGGCCGGATGGACTCTTACGTCGACCTCCTCCAGTCCAAGGGGGCGAGCATGATCATGATCGCCAAGGGAAACCGGAGCCAGCAGGTGACCGACGCCTGCAAGAAATACGGCGGGTTCTACCTCGGCTCCATCGGCGGCCCGGCCGCGGTCCTGGCCGAGGAGAACATCAAGAAGGTCGAGTGCATCGACTTCCCCGAACTGGGGATGGAAGCGGTCTGGAAGATCGAGGTGGAGAACTTCCCGGCCTTCATCCTGGTGGACGACAAGGGGAACGACTTCTTCAAGCAGCTGGGGCTGTAAGCAATAACAGCCTGAATGAAAAAGCCCCCGGTTGCCAACGCGGCCGGGGGCTTTTTACATTTATGCCGGAGGACGCAGGCGTCTTGCAGTCAATGGCTTTTCTGTGCCGCCCTCTGCGGAAACAGGCACAGACTTGTCAGGATAACGCCGAGAAGCACCGCCGATGCCGAGTAACGGCTTAACGCAAGCCCTCCGGC
The DNA here is from genome assembly GCF_027327745.1 of Geobacter sp. Lineage (GTDB taxonomy): Bacteria > Desulfobacterota > Desulfuromonadia > Geobacterales > Geobacteraceae > Geobacter. The sequence continues at coordinate 33,448 of NZ_DAHVYG010000021.1, read as the reverse complement.
GGTGACCGGCTTGTCAAGCAGGTCACCGACCACGGCCCCGAGGGGGCGGGTCAGGATGAATGCCGCCCAGAAGAGTGTCGTCCGGGAGATACGCGTCCGGTAGTATGCGGCAACGACAACCGCCAGCAGGAGGCTGAAAACAACGGACCCTTTCATGTAGCCGAGTCCGGCCGTATCCGCGGTCCAGTCCCCGAGCGCGGTGCCGAGGGTCTGGGAAAACATGATCGTCACCCAATAAAACACCTCGGCCTTTTTTGTCCGCACCGTATCAACAGAAACAGAGCCCATGGTGCGATGCCAGACAAACAGGGAAGCCATCAACAGGGCAAACAGCATTGATGTACCGCCGGCATAGCCGATCCCCAGCGAACGATCGGCAAAATCGGCCAGGGTGGTACCCACCGTTGTCGTGGCAATGATGGTCGTCCAGTACAACAGCGGGTGATATCGCCTTGCAGAGACCTGCACGGTAACGGCAACGGCAAAAAGTGCCGCAAATATCGCTGTTCCAACCAGATAACCCAGGTTCATCGACATCGAGACCGCATCCCCCCCGGTTTCACCCAGCGTGGTTGCTGCTATCTTGATGATCCAGAAGATCAGCGTAGCCTCGGGAACCTTGCTGAGACTTTTTTCCACAGTGACATTCATAGGCTCTCCTTGATGAGCGTGGCGTTCCGCAACCCAGCCGCGCCGGACAGGCGGAGCGCCCCCCGGGCGGCGGGTTGCAAGAACCGCACGGAAACAGAGGTGAATCGCCTAATCTTCCCTGTCGTTGCCGTCGTCACGGTCGGCCTTGTCTATGGAGAAGGCGAGCACCTTACCCTTGGCCGCATCGACGGCAACGTCGTAGGTAGTGCCGTTGGCAACCACCTCGACATCGTAGACCCACCCCTTCCTGCTCGACTCCAGTTCCGCCCGTACCGCCTGTCCATGGAGCCGCTGCTGCGCTGCCTGGACCGCCTGGACCAGCGATACCGTGGCATGGCTGGTGACGAGCGCGTCGTTTTCCTGCGGTTTTGCGGCATGGGCCGCAAGGGCGCCAACCGTGGCCGTGGAGAGGGCTACAACCGTGATTCCTGCCTTGATTGCTCGTTTCATTGGTGTTACCTCCTGTTTTGATTTCTGCAGCCATGCTGCATGATTCAGACGATAACAGGAGAAACTTAGCGGAGAATTAAGGATGGGAATTTTTCTGAAAAAAAACCGTCGCTCCGGGGTGGCGCATGAATTTGAAAGCTGAAGCAGTTAGCACGGGAGCCGGAGGAGCAACCTGAATTTTTTCGTTTCGCGCCTGCGGCCGGTTTTGGGCTTGACAGCCACTGGAGAGATAACGTATACAAAACAGCCAATTTCGGTGCCCGTGCCATTCTCGCCCGTTCCACCCCCTGCAAGCCTCGCCCCCATTCCTCCCCGGCTTCACAGCACGATCACAGTTATGGCGGACGGCCTCCCGTCCCCCATTCACATTTCACAGAAAGAGAGAACCATGATCAACCTGAAACCCGAAGTCGTCGCCCAGCTCGAGCGCGTGCTCGGCTCCGTCGAAATGCTCCTTCCCCGGGCGGTCAAGCCGATCGACTGGGCCTCCTGCTCCGCCGCCAACTGGCGCCGCCACTCCTTTTCCGGCTTCCTCGAACCGGTCCGGGTGACCGACACCACCACGCTCGACGAGCTGCTCGGGGTGGAGGAGCAGAAGGCGATCATGATCAACAACACGCGCCAGTTCCTGAAGGGGCTGCCGGCCAACAACGCCCTCCTGTGGGGGTCGCGGGGCACCGGCAAGTCGTCGCTGGTGAAGGCGCTCCTCAACGAATACGCCGCCGAGGGGCTCCGGGTGATCCAGGTGGAGAAGGAAGACCTGATCTACCTCTCCGAGATCTTCGCCGCGGTGGAAAACGAGCCGTACCGCTTCATCCTCCTCTGCGACGACCTCACCTTCGAGGTGGGGGAGCTGGGGTACAAGATGCTCAAGAGCGCCCTCGACGGCTCGGTCTACTCGGCCCCCGAGAACGTCCTGATCTACGTCACCTCCAACCGCCGCCACCTCCTCCCCGAGTACGAGACCGACAAACTGGGGGGCAAGTATGTCAACGGCGAGCTCCAGCAGAGCGAGGCGACGGAGGAGAAGGTCTCGCTCTCCGACCGGTTCGGCCTCTGGATCCCGTTCCACGTCTTCACCCAGGACCGCTACATCGAGGCGGTGCGCCTCTGCGTCGAACGCGAGGCCCGCAACCGCAAGGTGGAAATCCCGTGGACGAAGGAACTGGAGCAGGACGCCATCAAGTGGTCCCACGACAAGACCAAGCGCTGTGGCCGGACCGCCTTCCAGTTCTCCAAGAACTGGGTGGGACAGTTCCTCCTCTCGCGCGTGTGAATTCTTGTGAAGCATCAGGCCAAGCGAACGTGAAACTCCCCGCCCGACTCTACCCCGGCACGCTCATCCGCCGCTATCAGCGGTTTCTCGCCGACGTGCAGCTTGACGACGGGACCATCGTCACCGCCCACTGCCCCAACTCCGGGAGCATGAAGGGGTGCAACGTCCCCGGCAGCCCGGTCTACCTCTCCCGCAGCGACAACCCCGCCCGCAAGCTCGCCTACACCTGGGAGCTGGTCCAAAGCAGCGGTTTCTGGGCCGGCATCAACACCGCCCTTCCGAACCGCCTCGTGCGGGAGGCGATCGAGGACGGCACCGTCGCGGAACTGCAGGGATACGGGACGATCCGCCCCGAGGTCCCCTACGGCACCCGCAGCCGCATCGATCTCCTGCTGGAGGGGAAAAAGGGGCGCTGCTGGGTGGAGGTGAAGAATGTGACCCTGGTGGAGGGGGAGCGGGCGCTCTTTCCCGACTCCGTCACGGAGCGGGGGCAGAAGCACCTGCGGGAGTTGATGGAGGTGGTGAGGCAGGGGGACCGGGGGGTGATCTTCTTCGTGGTGCAGCGGGGAGACGGCGCTGCGGTGGCGCCGGCGGACACCATCGACCCGGAGTACGGCCGGCTTTTGCGCCAGGCGGCGGCCCGCGGCGTGGAGCCCCTCGCCTACCGGGCGCTGGTGACCCCGGAGGAGATCAAGCTCGTGGAGCGGCTGCCGGTGGTGCTGGGGGGATAGGACGCTCCACGCCACTCTCAGCGGCAATCAGCACGCCCACCATCTGTTCCGCCGTGGCAAGGGCGTGGCGGACTTCCGTACTGAACCCCTCCCCGTGGCCGAAATCGTGCCCTGCGACCGTCACAAGCCAGGCCGGCGGAGCCGCGCCGTAAAGACCATCGGCAAGCGCCAGGAGTTCTTCGGGGGCAAGATGGTGTCCAAGGGAGCTCCCTGCGCAGACCGGCGAAATTCGGCTCAGGCGGACCGGTTCCCCGTCCGTGGCGTCCGCAAGCCGGGCGTCGCAGAAAATCGCGGCGGCCACCCCGGGGGCGGCAAGCTCCTCGGCCAGCTCGGGGAGAAGCTGCTGCGTCTCTATCAACTTCACTCCAGGTCCCGCCCCGCGGGCCACCCTACCCGCCAGCGCCACTCCGGCCCCGTCATCACGCCGCAGCACGTTCCCGTATCCGATCAAAAGTACGATGGCATGTCGCCTTTCCCCCTCACCCCCGCCCCTCTCCCCCGGGGAGAGGGGACAGATCAAACCCTCTCCCCGGGGGAGAGGGTGGCCGAAGGCCGGGTGAGGGGTGACCGGGCCGCCTCGTCGAGCACCGTTCCGTCCGGGGCGAGGAGGAGGACCCGGAGCGGCATCCGGCCGTAGGCGTGGGTGGCGCAGGAGAGGCACGGATCGTAGCAGCGGATCCCGTGCTCGATCCGGTTCAGGATCCCCTCGCTGAACTTCCCCCCCCTGATGAACGTCCCCGCGATCTGCCGGATGGTGCGGTTCATGGCCAGGTTGTTCTGGCCGGTGGCGATGAGGAGGTTCAACCGCCGGACGACGCCGTCGGCATCCACCTCGTAGTCGTGGAAGAGGACGCCCCGGGGGGCCTCGCAGAAGCCGACCCCCCGCTCCTGGTTGATGCCGGCGTCGCTCCGGACGTGGCGGTCGAGGAGCTCCGGGTCGTCGAGCATCTCCCCGATCCGCTCCAGGGCGTGGAGGATCTCGATCAGCCGCGCGTGGTGGTAGTGGAAGCTCCCGGTGACGGTCCGCCCCTGTCCCCGCAGGTCGCGGAAGCGGACCAGCTCGCGCTCCGCCTCGGGGGTGCCGGCGGCGTCGCAGATGTTGAGGCGCGCCAGGGGCCCCACCCGGAACATCCCGCCATCCGCCTCCCCGACCCGGCTCCGGTAGTAGGGGAAGAGCATGTAGCTCCACGGCTCGGCCCGCTCGTCGATGGCGAGGTCGTAATGCGCGGGGGGGAGCTCCTCCACCACCGTGCCACCGGCATCCACGAAACGGAGCACCCCGTCGTAGTACTCCAGCTCCCCCTCCACCTCGGAGACGAGGCCGGCGAAGAGGGAGGGGAAGTCACCGAAGGCGCTGATCTCGGCGCCATGGCGGTCGTAGATCTCTTCCAGGAGGCCGAGGGCCGAGCGGACGATGGCGAAGCCGTCGGGGAGGAGGAGGGCGATCTGCTCCCGGTGCGCGGCGCTGAGCGGTTCCCGGACCCCGCCGGGGACCGCCCAGGAGGGATGGATGCTCTCCCCCGCCACCAGGCTCACGATCCGCTGGCCGATCTGGCGCAGCCTGATCCCGCCGCGGGCCACCTCGGGGCGGCTAGACAGAAGCCCCATGAGATTGCGTCGCGACGGCTCCCCGGCCATCCCCATGAGGAGATCGGCGGCGGAGAGGTGGAAGAAGCTCAGGGCGTGGCTCTGGATGAGGGAGGCCAGGTTGGCGATCCGGCGCAGCAGTGCGGCGGCGGGGGGGATGCTCACCCCGAGGATGGCGTCGCCGGCCCGGGCGGCGGAGATGGAGTGGCTCACCGGGCAGATGCCGCAGATGCGGGCGGTGATGCCGGGCATCTCCCAGATGCTCCGGCCGACGCAGAACTGCTCGAAGCCGCGGAACTCGGTGACGTGGAACCGGGCGTCGGCCACGTCGCCGGCGTCGTCGAGCCGGATGGTGATGGTGGCGTGCCCCTCGATGCGGGTCACGGGATCGATGGTGATGGTGCGGGACATGAACGTTACTCTCTCCTACCCGAAGGTGCGCATCGACTCGGCAAGGGCCACCGGCTCGCCCCGCAAAAGCGCCCGAACCGCCTCCCAGATCCGGTCGGCATCGGGGGGGCAGCCGGGGACGTAGCCATCCACCGGAATCACCTGGTGAAGCGGCAGGGCCCGGGGGAGGAGCTCCGGGATGCTCGTGTAATCGAGAAACGCCTTCCCGCTCCGGCCGTCTTCGGCGCGGAAAGGGGCAAGGACCGCCTCCACCGGGAAGAGGTTGCGCAGGCTGGTGACGTTGCCGGTGACGGCGCAGTCGCCGAGGCTCACCACAATGCGGCTTCGCTCCCGCACCCGCTCCGCCATGGCGAGGTTGGCGCGGTTGGTGACCGCCCCCTCCACCAGGGTCACGTCAACCCCTTCCGGGAACTCCTTGGTGTCGACGAAGGGGCTGAAGACCAGCTCCGCCGCCTCGGCAAGCTCCACGAGCCGCTCGTCCAGATCGAGAAAGCTCATGTGGCAGCCGGAGCAGCCGCCGAGCCAGACCGTGGCGAACCTGATCCTATCCGTCGTTCCTGCCTTGTTCATCGCCTCACCCTTCCCATTCCTTCCGGTCGCGCCCTTCCAGCACCCGCCGCAGCATCCCCGGGTCCTTCACCATCTCACCCACCGTCGCCCCCTTGGTGAAGAGGGCGCCGGTGGGGCAGACCTGGACGCACTTGCCGCAGCTGGTGCAGGTCTCGCTCTCCCCCCAGGGGTAGTTCAGGTCGGCGATGATGCGGCTGCGCACCCCCCGGTGGGCGATGTCCCAGGTGCGGACCCCCTCCACCTCGTCGCAGACCCGCACGCAGCGGGTGCAGAGAATGCAGCGGTTGTGGTCCATCCCGAAGCGCTCGTGGGAGAGGTCCATGGTGACCCGCGGCGAGAGGTACTCGTAGCGGACGTGGTCCACCCCGAGGGAGGCGGCGACGTTCTGGAGCTCGCAGTGCCCGACGGAGACGCAGACCGCGCAGTAGTGGTTACGCTCGGCCAGGAGCAGCTCCACGATCATCCGGCGGTAGCGGATGAGGCGCGTGGTGTGGGTCCGGATCACCATCCCCTCCCGGGCCGTGGTGGTGCAGGCGGTCACGGGGCGGGGGCTCCCCTCCACCTCCACGATGCAGAGCCGGCACCCACCCCGCTCGCTGAGCCCCTCCATGTGGCAGAGGGTCGGAAGCGTTATGCCGTGCTCCCGGATCACCTCCAGGAGCGACTCCCCCCGCCGGCCGCTCACCAGTTCGTCGTTGATCGTCAGCGTTATGACCGGCATCACTCCACCTCCCCGGGAACGCCCATGGCGTGCAGCAGCGCCTCTCCCCCGGCGCCGGGGGCCGGGCTCTCCGCCATGGCGCAGACCCCGGCGGCGCAGCGGCGCTGGCGGATGTGGTCCGCGTACTCGTCGCGGAAGTAGCGCAGGGTGCTCAGCACCGGGTTGGGGGCGGTCATGCCGAGGCCGCAGAGGCTCGTGGTGCCGACCAGCTCGCAGAGCTCCTCCAGCTTCGCCAGGTCGTCCATGGTGGCGGTGCCGCTGGTGATCCGGCGCAGCAGCCGGTGCATCTCCACCGTCCCGACCCGGCACGGGGCGCACTTGCCGCAACTCTCGTCCCGGCAGAAATCGAGGAAAAACGACGCCACGTCGGGCATGCAGCTCGTCTCGTCCATGATGATCAGTCCCCCCGACCCCATGATGGTGCCGAGCCGCTCCATGCTCTCGTAATCGAGGGGGGTGTCGAGGAACGCGGCCGGGATGCATCCCCCCGACGGTCCCCCCGACTGGGCCGCCTTGAACCGCTTCCCCGACGGGATGCCGCCGCCGATCTCAAAGACCACCTCCCGCAGGGTGGTCCCCATGGGGACCTCGATGAGGCCGGCGATCTCCACCTGGCCGCAGAGGGCATAGACCTTGGTTCCCCTGCTCTTGGGGGTCCCGATGGCGGCGAACCACTCGGCCCCCCGCCCGACGACGGCCGGGACGGCGGCAAAGGTCTCCACGTTGTTGATGAGGGTCGGATTCCCCCAGAGCCCCTTCTGGGCCGGATAGGGAGGACGGTTCCACGGCTGCCCCCGCTTCCCCATGATGGAGGCCATAAGCGACGTCTCCTCGCCGCAGACGAAGGCGCCGGCACCGGTGCGGATGTCGATCCGGAAGTTGAAGTTGCTCCCGAGAACGCGGCTACCGAGGAGCCCCTTGCGCTCGGCATCGCGGATCGCCCCCTCCAGCCGCCGCCCCGCCAGGTGATACTCCCCCCGGACGTAGACGAACCCCTGCTCGGCGCCGATGGCATAGCCGGCAAGCGCCATCCCCTCCAGGACCCGGTGAGGGTCCGACTCCATGATGGAACGGTCCATGTAGGCGCCGGGGTCCCCCTCGTCGCCGTTGGCCACCACGTACTTCCGTTCGCCGGGGGCCTTGCGCGCCAGGCTCCACTTGACCCCGGTCGGATAGCCGGCCCCTCCCCGCCCCCGCAGGCCGGAGAGCGAAACCTCGCGGCAGACGTCGTCGGGGGTCATCTCGTGGAGGGCGTGGGAGAGCGCCCCGTAGCCGCCGGCCGCCACGTACTCCTCGATCCGTTCGGGGTTGATGGCGCCGCTGTTGGCGAGGACCACCCGCTCCTGGCGGGCAAGAAACGGAAAGTCGGGAGGGAGGGGGGAAACCGTCGGCGGCTTGCGCCCCTTGACGACGGAGAAGAGGATCTGGCGGGCAGACTCGGGGGTGACCCGCTCGTAGATGACTTCCTTTCCCCTGGAGCGGACCTTGACCAGGGGACCCCGGCTGCAGGGCCCCATGCATCCGGAGGCGACCGGTTCGATCTCCGCGTCGAGCCCCCCCTCCGCGACCCCTTGGCGAAGGGTCTCCAGCACCGCGTCAGCCCCGGCGGAAAGACAGGGGGTGCCGGCGCAGACCAGGATCCGGCACCGGAACCCCTCCTGGCGTTCCCGCTCCTGTTCCGCCATGACCCTCAGGTCGGCCGGGATCACGGCGTCCCTCCCCTTCTCCCCCGGCGGCGGGGGCGTTCGGCCACTGGCTTCTTCTCCGGCTTCCCCTCCGCGATGAGGCGGTGGGCGGCAGCGGCGGCCGAGTCGGGGGTGCTGCGGCCGGCGATCTCGCCGTCCAGGACCACCACCGGCGCCAGGCCGCAGCTACCGAGACAGCGGACGGTGGAGAGGGTCAGCTTCCCGTCGGCGGTGGTATTCCCCCCCTTCACGTCGAACTCCCCTTCGAGCCTTTTCACGATCTCGCCGGAACGCTTCACGTAGCAGGCGGTGCCGGTGCAGACGACGCAGGAGTGCTCGCCCCGGGGCTCCAGGGAGAAGAAATGGTAGAAGGTGGCCACGCCGTAGACCCGGCTCAGGGGAACCTTCAGCTGCCGGGCCACATGGTCCATCAACTCGTCGCTCAGGAAGCCGAAGGCCTCCTGGGCCACGTGAAGCACCTCGATCAGGGCATCCGGGCGGTACTGGTACTGCTTGAGGGTCCGCTCCACCGCGGTGAAGCGGGGATCGGAGGCGAGGGCGGGGCTCAGGCTGCTGTCGGACTGCTTGTCTGCGTGGCGCACGCTCTGCTCCCTGAAGTGGTGAAATGAATCGGGAAATCTTAACAGATAAGACAGGCTAAGGGCAATGGGCTACGGGCAAGAGAGGTCAGTAAAAGTACTCCCGCCGCGGCGGCCGGTAGAGGTGGGCGACGTACTCGCCGTAGCCGTTGAAGATCACCGTCGGCCGACGCTCGCCGGTGCCGAGCATCCGTTCGGTTTTCTGGGACCAGCGGGGGTGGTCCACCTCCGGGTTCACGTTGGCCCAGAAGCCGTACTCGTCCGGCTCCAGGCTGCTCCAGAAGGTGGGGGGCTGGCGATCGGTGAAACTGATCTCGACGATGGACTTGATCCCCTTGAAGCCGTACTTCCAGGGGGTGACGAGGCGGATCGGCGCCCCGTGCTGCTTCGGGAGTTCCCTGCCGTAAACCCCCACGGCGAAAAACGCCAGTTCGTTGGTCGCCTCGGCCAGGGTCAGCCCCTCGTGGTAGGGCCAGAGGTCCGTGGTGAAGAACCCTCCCTGGTTCGGGGCCTGATCCTTGCGAAGAAACGAAAGCATCCGGACATGGGTCGCCCCGGCCAGGGGCTCCACCCGCCGCACCAGTTCCGCCAGGGGGAAACCGGTCCAGGGGACCGCCATGGCCCATGCCTCCACGCAGCGGTGACGGTAGCTCCGCTCCTCCAGCGGCATGGAGCGGATCAACTCCTCGACATCGTACACCCGCGGTTTCTTCACCATGCCGGTGACCGCCACCTGCCACGGGCGGGTGAGGAAGCGGTCCACCGATTTCCAGACATTCTTGCCGGAGGTGAATTCGTAGAAGTTGTTGTATTTCGCCGCCTCCACCCGGTCGGTGAGGGGTCGGTCGAGGGTGTACCCCGGATTCGGGCGCGCCGGCAGCGTCTTCAGGTTCACGAGGGTACCGCCGAGCTCGCGCCGCTCCGCCGCGAAGTTGGTGCAGGCGTTCAGGAGCGGCCAGGCATTGAGCCCGGCGAAGCCGAGGGCCTTGAGGAAGGTGCGGCGGTTCCGGAAGACCTCCTCGGGGGTGAGTTCGCTGAAAGGGAGGGTGAAACGCGGATTCTTGCCCATGACGCTCCTCTCCCGTCGCCAATTACATCCGGGGCGACCCGTCAAAAAGGGAAAGGCGAGAAGAACTCGCCTTTCCCTTTGCTCGGCATCCGAAAGATGTCCGTCCGTTACTGCCAGACCATGGATCGGTCATGGACCTGATTGCCGATGTGGCAGGTGAAGAGACAGGTCCGTGTCGCCGGATCGTAGTTCAGGGCATCGGAGATCGTCCCCGATGCCGGCCCCTCCATGGCCGTCGTCTGGAGGTTGGTGAAGTGGTTCACGGCCAGCTTCGTCGTGTCGTGGCATTCGGTGCAGGTGGTGGTGAATAAGCCGTGGTGCGTCAACGGTCCCGAGGAGGGGCTGTTGTACTGGGTCGTGCCGTAGGCGTGGCACAAGAGGCAGTCGGTGCTCACGTTGATGACCCCGGTCGGCCAGGGCGGGGTCACCTGCCCGCCGTGGCAGCTGACGTTGCTGCAGGCTCCGGTCGTCGCGTTGTACGATGCAACCCCCCCGCTCTTCGCCTGGAAGGTGGCGGAGAGCACCACGTTCGCCGTCCCGTTGGCGTGCAGGGCGGTCGCGTAACCGGCGCCGCTGTGACAGGTAGCGCAGGATACGTTGAGGAACTGGTGTTCACCGTGCTGGAAGTCCCGGTTCGGGTAGGAGGTGCCGACCGGCGGATTGCCGTGGCACGACACGCACCCCGTCTGGATATTGAAGAGGCCGGTGCTCACATCCTTCACGGCAACGGCGTTGAAGTGGCAGACCGCCCCCACCCCGGCGATGTTGAGGCGGGTGGTGCCGGAAACGCAGGAGGGGGCGACGCCGCCGGCGCCATCCAGGTTCGCGCCGTGGCAGAGGGTGCAGTAGTTGGTGACCGCCGTGCCGGCCGTGGCGAGAGACGCGAGGGCCGAATGACGGAGCTGGTTGGTGGCCCCCTGGGTCGTCCCCCGCCCGACGAGCCACGGGGTCGGGTGGGCCGTCAGCGCCGTATGACAGGTTTCGCAGCCGGCGGTGAGGGTGGCGCCACGGGGCACGTTGAAGCGCGGATTTGCGCCGGTTGAGGGAGTGGCGTGGCAGGGTTGGCAGGTATTGAGGCCCTTGCCGTTGTTGTTCTTGTTGATGGCGTCGGCGCCGTGCTGCGAAGCCGGCAGATAGAGCCCGCCGACCGGGTGCGGCGGCGACACGTCGTTGGCGTGGCAGAGGGTGTTGTTGAAACAGCCGGCGGGAGTCCCCGGCGCTGCCGGCGTTGCGGGCTGCCGGGTGGAGTTGGCGCCGTTGGTGTGGCAGGCGGCGCAGAAAATGGCGTTGGTGGTGTCGGTATTGGTGTGGGTATGGGTCCCATGCCACGGCGCCGGCGAATGGGGGGTGACGGCCGGCTGGCCGCCGTTATGGCAGGTGAAGGCCCCGACGCTGGCGGAGAAGCAGCTCACGGCCGCCCCCACCCCCTGGTAATTGGTCCCGTGGCACCTCTGGCAGTAGCCGAATCCGCCCGATGGGGAACTGGCGGCCTTGGCGGTCGGACCGTGGAAGTTCGGGCTGTTCGGATCGCTCCATCCGGTCGGGTGCGAAACGTCGGTACCATGGCAGAGGGTGCTGTTGAAACAGCCGGGCGCGGTCCCGGCCGGGGCCGGGGTTGTCGGCTGGATCGCCGAGTTCGCGCCGTTCAGGTGGCACTTGGCGCATTCGGGGGCATTCCCCGGGTCGGTGAAGACATGGTTCGTTCCCGATGCGGTCGTCCCGTGCCACGGGGCATCGGGGTGGGGAGCCCGGGTATGGCACGAGAGGCAGGAGCGGGCCGCCCCGTTGCTGTACAGCGAACCGTGACAGCGGCTGCAATAGGCAAACCCCGCGGATACCGCAGGTGCCGCCATGGCGCCGCTGCGCCCGTGCTGGGAAGCGGCCCCCCATCCGACGGGGTGCCCTGCCGGACCGTCGACGTGACAGATCTGCGCCCCGATATTGGCGGAGAAGCAGCTCACCCCCGAGATTCCGCCCGACTGGGCACTGACGGTGAACGAACCGTGGCACTGCACGCACTGGTCGTTGTTCTTCCGGAATTCGAGCCAGTGGCTCTCGATCCAGTTGGCGGGATGCTTGCCGGTGACCGGATCGAACAGGGGTGAGTTGTCGTTGCTGCTGGAACATCCCCAGAACACGGCCCCGGCAGCGAGGAGAAGAATGACGCTCGCAAGTCGTTTCATTGGTTCCCTCCTACCGGTGGCATGCAACGCACTGTTCGTTATTGGTCCTGCCGTGGCACTTGAAGCAGCTGGTCGGGTCGATCTTCCCGTCGATCCGGTGCCGCGTCAGGTAGTCGCCCCGGTGGACGAGCTCCCGGTCCGGCCGGTTGCCGTACCTGATCGACGGCTTTATCTCAAGCTCGTTGGCGTGGCAGTCGGTGCAGAAGGAAGGCTTGTGGCAGACGCCGCAGAGCCGGCCGTCCTCCCCGGCATAGAAGCGGTGGTTTTTGACGAAGACCGGGGTGTGACTGAAGGAGGCATAGGGCTTGAGGACCCCCTTGATCTTGTCCTCGTGGCACTCGGAGCAGTCGACACGTCCCTCCCCCAGGGCCTCGGGATGCGACGACGGCAGGCTCGTCTCCTGGGATATCACATGGGTGCAGGCGGTCAGGGCCATCGCACCCACAAACGCTGCGCATAGACTCAAGAGCTTGATCCGTCTCATTTTGCCGCTCCTTTGCTTGTGGAGGTAAAGTTCCAGGTGAGCCTCACGACCCCCCGCAATTCGGAATCGAGGCGGGGATTGCGGCCATAGGCGATGTCCCCCGAAAGGGCGAGGTTCGGAAGAATCCGGTAGCCGGCGGAGCCGACGAACTCGTAATCGTGGCTCCTCGTGTCAATGGACTGGCGGTAGAAATGGGCGATGGCGTCGAGGCTCGCAAAGTACGCCGTGGCGTCGTAAAGCCCCCACCCCCGCACCTCGTGGTACGAGTTGACGTCGGCCCTGCTGCTGTCGGCCCGGTGGTAGGAGACCCCCGCCCGGACTTTCCGGTCGGCCAGGGTAAGCCGCACCTCGCCGCCGTAGCGATGGGTGTTGCCATGGCTGTCGCCGTGATAGTTGATCCGCTTGTAGTCGGCGCTCACCTCCACCGGCTTGGCGATCACGTAGGTTACGCTCCCGCCGTAACTGCGGAGGGTCTCTCCCTTGTCGGGGTTGAAGAGGGAGCGAAGATTGGTGGAGGCGAAGTAGTCCTTCAGTCGGTAGTCGTTGTATTCGGCCGAGATCGACAGGTCCTTGAGCGGCTGGAACAGGACCAAGTAGGAGTGCTCGGCGAAACCGTCGGTGGCGGTATTATAGCTGGAATGCCCCCGCACCTCGATCATCCGGAAGGGGGCGAGCCAGATATCCCCACCCACCAGCTGCCGGTAATTCTTGAGATCGGCGGTCTGGCCGGTGTCGGTGTTCCCCTCCCGCAGCGCCGACGCCCCGATCTCCAGGATGCCGGGGACGCGGAAACCGACCCTCCCGCCGACCACATAGTCTCCCTTGTTCCTGTCAGTAATGTCCAGGCGAACCGGCGCTCCCCCGAAGAGCGACGCGGTGAATCCCTTCGCCAGGTCCCCCCGCACGCTTACCCCGTCCAGCTGCTCGGCCGCTATCCCTTCGTAGACGTAGAACCGGCCGAGACGGATCAGGCCGTCCGCCTTCGGGAAGCGGTAGGCGAGGTAGGCATAGGAGAGGTCGCCGTCCGTCGTCCCTTCGTCGGTGCTGCGATGGGCCAGATCCACCCGCCCCCAGCCATGGAGATGGAACGAGAGGTTGCCGTCACCCAACTTGTCGAGGTCGACGCCGAGGAACTGGGTGGCCGGGACGACGTTCTCGTCCTTGAACCCGGGGACGCTCCGTTCCTCCAGGCGGATCAGGGAGGTGGCGTCGATACCGAGGTCGGCCGCCGCCGCCAGCGACGGAAGGGAGGCGAACGCCAGGGTCATGAGCCGCAGCTTGTGTTTCATGGCACGCTCCTAGTAGTGAGGTTGACTCGGGGAACAGCGCAAAATGGCGTTTGAATCCGACTGCCCGATTGAAAAAAAGTGTAGAGGTAAAGAATCTCTTGTCAAACGAAGCTGTGCATTTTCTCATGCAAAAGTGGCGGTCGGAATCCCTGCGTCGGGAGATGACGACTATGTTCTTAAGGGACTTTCGCCCGTGCGGCGGGAGCATTCGACGGCACTTCAACGTCGCAGAGATAGCGGTACGCAGGGACCACGCGTACCGTTCTTCCCCCTTCACTGATTTCATCCTCATCTTCATAGGTAACTATCGTACCCGTTTCCAATCCCGACTCCTCAAGGGCTCTGAAAAGGGCTTTGAGTTCGCGGTTTCTCGCATTCTCGCCCCTCAGGTCCCTTGCCACCTGGATGAGTTCGGTAAGCCGCCCTTTCTCCCGGCATGCGAAATCAACCTCGAGGCCGGTGACAGTCTTGTAGTAGTAGACCTCGCGTCCCTGGCGCCTCAAGGCAAGATAGACCAGATTCTCCAGATAATGGCCGATGTTTTCCGAAAAGCCGAAAGCCGTTGCCACAGCCATGCCAGTATCGATTGCATAGACTTTCTTCGGGCTCTTGATCTGCTCTTTCACTGAAAAATCAAAGGAATCGAGGGTAAAGAGAAGATAGGCATCGGCAAAATACGCGAGGTACTCCTTCACCGTCTTGTCGGCAAGCCCCACAAGCGCCGACAAACGATTGAACGTATAGAGGGACGCCACGTTTGAGGTCAGATAAAAAAAGAGATTTTCAAGCTCCTGGGCTTTTTTCACGCCGAAACGGGGGGCGATATCCTGGTAGAGGATGTTACGATCAGTTGCTTGTGCTTCAAATGGCTTTTCTGTGATGCTCCCCTAACAACTACAGGCGGTCGTGAAAAAGGAAAAGCCCCCGCCGAGGCGGGGGCTTTTGGGTGCTGCACTTCCAGTTGCGGTGACACTAGGGGCGGGTAGCCGTGTAGTTGCCCGTCGTGCCGGCAGGCGCCCCGAACCAGGCGGCGGCATTCGGATAGGTCGTGGCATCGATGGTGATCGTGCCGTCGAACGTGCTGTTATCCAGGAAGTCGATGGAGTCGAAGATCAGGCGCTTGACGTAGTAACGGTTGTGGGCATATCCGCCGGGGTCTTCCGACGGGAAGAGCGAGTTCTGGTATGCCCCGTACTCATTGTCAGACATCGTGGCAGGGTTGGAAGAATATACGATGGCCGCATTCTTGTAGTTCACGATCGTATTGGCCAGATAGGCCTTGAGGATGGTGCCCGCTTCCTGATAGCCGGCAGACTCTTCCTCAAGCTTCGCAGCCGTCATGGCGTAACTGCCGCTGTGGCAGGAATCGCAGACCGCCTGGGACTTGATGGCGGTGATCACACCGTTGGCATCTTTCGTGACGACGTCGAAGGTGTGGCTGTTCGCCGCCTTCATGTGGCAGCTGACGCACGGACCAGAGCCGTCGGTCATGCCGATGGTGTCATGCTCGAAGTATGACTTCTTGGTGTAGTCAAGACCGGCAAACTCGTAGCCGAGGTGGGTGTATTCCGCGAACAGGTCCGCACCGGTCGGTGCGTGGTGACCGGCAAAACGCGAAGACCTGGCGGACTGCCCGTTGCCGCGACCGCTGTGACAGACGAGGCAGAGGTTGGAGTCCTTGGCATCCGGAAGCGTGATGGGCGCGGCATTGTAAGTGTACTCGAGGGTCTGGGCGCCGATGTTGCGACGCTTCCAGCTGTAATCCTGGTGGCAGGCCGAGCACATGATGGTCTCGTTCTTCTTGTTGTTGCTCATGTACGGTGCGGCATTGCCGTTGGTGAAATTCTTGTAGCCGGTGGTGGTGTGACATTTGGAGCAGGCGTCGCGGCTCGACGTGGTCCATGCATAGTGGGAGTTGACGCTGCTGGCGTTGGCGTTGCCCGGGACGTAGGTGGTGCTGCCGTGGCCGGAGTCGGCCCAATCCTTGTTGTACTGGATCAGGGAGGTGGTGTCGTGGGGGTTGTGGCACTGGCGGCACTGAACGCCCGCGGCGTCGCTCTGGCTTACGTACTGCGAAGCGAGGCTCGTGGTGTAATTGGCAAAGTGCGGCGAGCCGAGCTTGACGGTGGTATGGCAGGTGGCACACTGCGTATCCTGGACGGCCTTCACGATGCTCCCGCCGTTCGGGTGACCGCTGTTGGTATGGCAGTCGGCACAGGCTGCCCCGTTCTTAGTATTGTGGGCCGACTTCTGCCACTCGTCGGTGATCTGTGCCCCCGTGACAGGGGAGGTTTTGTTTCCGGCATGGCAGCTTATACACCCGGCCGAGGCCTGGAATGAAGCGGTCTGCTGGTCAATGGCGCTCTCGCGATTGCTGCTGCCGCAGCCGGCAAGGGCAAACAGTGCGGTGGCGCCCAGCAGGAGTACGGTTTGGTTGCGCAAATTCATGCTGCTTTCCTCCTTTGATGGTTAGTGGTGTTAGAGGTTGTGACACTTGCGACAGGAGCGGTCGCTTCTGCGGATCAGGTTGTCACCCTTGAAGTTCCTCGGGTGCGGATTGATCCCCGACCCACCTTTCGCCGTGGTGCCGTGACATTTGATGCAGACGTCCCCGTCCGGGTGGCAGGTCTGGCAGGACTGGAGGTTCCTGCGGGCCTCGGCGGCGTGTTCGCTGTTCCAGATGAAGGTCTGTCCTCCCAGGTGCGACTTGATCCGTAGCGCCCCCTTCGGGTAGCGGCTGTGGCATTCGTTGCAGTAGGAAGGCTCGTGGCAGCGGGTGCAGGTCTGGGGATTGTCCAGGGCCTTGATCGGATGGATCATGATGAAATCCGTCCGGTGGCTCTTGGGGACGTAGTCGCGCTGGTAGTTGCGGGTCGACAGCTTGGCGTCGATTCCGCCTCCCTGGTGGCAGTCGAGGCAGAACTGCTGGACGTGGCACTGGGCGCAGTTGCTACCCGCCTTGCTGGCCAGGACCCGGTGGCCCCGGACCCAGTCGGCGTCGTGGTTCGGGGCGACCCCCTCTTCCTTGTGGCACGAGTTGCAGTCGGCGATGGGGGTCGAGGCGTACTCCTTGTGCGCCACCTTGTCGGCCAGGGCCATCTGGACCGAGAAGGTCGACGCCGCCAGGAGCAGGAGTGCGATAAACCATTTTTTCACGGATTTCCCCCCTTTCTAGAAGTCGTAGTCAAAGACGAAGCGCCCTTGAGTATCGCTCTCGTATTGGGCATTCACGTTGTTTTCGACGCGCAGCGAGGTGGCCATGCCCTTGCTCAGCCGGTACTTGCCGCCGAGCCAGTAGGTGCGGGCAATCTCGTCGTTGTTCATGACGTCGCGCTTGTAGACGTCGTAGCCGAAACCGCCGGCCAGCTGCAGCGCCCGGGTTACGTCATAGTATGCATCGACCAGAACGCCGTTGGTCTTGCCGTTGTATCCCTGGTTGTTGTCATACTCGACATTGAGCTGCAGCGGCTCCACCGGCCGCACGCTGCACCCCAGATGATAGATGTGGCCACGCCCCCCCTCTTCGAACCACTGGGAGGTGTAGCCGCCGTTGACGGCGATCCTGTCGTTGATGGTGTAGTCGGCGCGGAAGACGGCCTCCTGGTAACGGTCAACGGCGAAGACCGAGTAGATCGAGGTGGTGTCGAAGGTCGGATAGCTCTGGTACCACTCGCCGGTGAAGATCAGGTTGCTCCAGGGGTAGTACTTCACCCCGGCCAGCACCTCGCTGAAGGTCTCGGAGACCAGATCGTACCGGGTATTGCCGTACAGCCGCACGTTGTTGAACAGGTACTGCTTGAAGCTCGCCCCGAGGGTGTCGCGGGCGATGTCCCACCGGTCCCACTTGCGGAACCAGCTCAGCTCGAGGTCGGTGTCCTTGAACCCCTGCAGGTAGGCGGCGGCGCCAAAGGCGAGATCGCCCCCGTGGCCCGCCTCGTGGTCCAAACCGAAGATGACGTTGCGCCCGCCGTAGACCGAGAGGCCGACGGGACCTACGTTCTTGAGGTCGATCTGCCCGCCGTCGACGATGGCGGACCCTGCCGACTGGTTGATGAACTGCCGCCCCAGCCGGATGTCAACCTTGTTCCAGAGATCCCGGTACTCGCCGTAGAGGTAGTAGAGCCGGGAGTTGAACCCGTCGCCGTTGTTGAGGTCTTGCGTCACCCGGCCGTAACCGTAGAGGGACGCCTTCCCCTCCTTGTCCAGGTTCGTCACCGACAGACGCAGGTACTCCCCGAGTTCAACCTGCCTCCTGTCGTTGAAGTAGTTGTTGAACCAGAGGAGCTGGGTTGAGCTTCTGCCATGGATCTCCGCCCCCCAGCCGCTCGATGCCGACAGGGCGGATGCCAGCAGAAGCAACCGTGTGAACCCTTTGATTCCCATTCAGTGGACCCCCTTTCCTTCAGATGAAAAATCAGACGAGACTGCTCGAATCCGTGCTCGCGGCCGTTGCCGCCACTTCACCCCCTTCCGTGGATCACGTGTAGATGTGCCCGTGGCCGGTGCCGCGGGGGAAACCCGTCTTATCTATCGGCCGGCCGGCTGACCGTGCCGAGGGCGAAGATCCTCATGAACTGACGGATCGCCTCCCCCCGGTCGTTCGCCTTGTACTGCTTGCGGTGCAGGAGCTCTTCGATGCTGAAGTAGCAGAAAACGATCCCGTGAAACGCCCGGGCGGCGTATTCGGGATCGAAATCGCCAAGGTTGCCCCGCTGCTGCAACTCCCGGAAAAACGAGGCGTACGTATCGAAGAGATCGTCGATGAAACCGTGAAAAACCGTCAGGAGCTTCTCCGGCGAGCGCTGCACCTCGGCCTGCATGACCCTGACCCAGTCCTTGATCTGGACCAGGGTATCGAACAGGTGGTCCGCCATCCCGGTAAGGGCTTCTTCGTATGGCAGTTCCAGTGCCGCCGGGATATACGCCTTGAGTGACGGCAGGACCGAAAAGCGGGAGAGAACTTCCTGGAGGAGTCTTTCTTTCGAGGGGAAGTGCCGGAAAAGGGTCACCTCGGCAACGCCTGCCTCCTGGGCAATCTCCCGGGTCGACGCCCCCTGGTACCCCTTGGTGGAGAAGAGGCCCAGGGCAGTCTCCAGAATCCTCTCGTGGGTGGAATCATACGGGCCGAGTGACTTTTTCACCTTGCCACCTGTCATCAGCAGCCTCCGCCGGGCAACTGATGTAAGCGCTTACTTACACCGGCAGCCAAAAAAATCCGCGCACGCGTGCGCGGCTCACCTGCATGACAATCGAGCAAATATCAGACCCGAAAAACAACGGGCCTGGAAAACTCATCGGCAACGACGTCGGGAGACTTTAGATTAATTTTTGAGCCTTGTGAACTGCTCGAAATAACAGGGCAGGTTTAATGTTAATGAGAGACGGACTGAGGGGCAATGGCAGGTTTTATCGGTGAGAATAAGGGGGGGAGTGTTGTCAAAAAAACGTCAACAGAGAAAAAAGTCAGCCATTTGACCGAGAGGGCAAAACCTCGTTGAGCAATCTTCCACTCAGGGGGCTCCTCCCCTTCACTGAGGGGGAGGAGGAGGAGGGATGTGGAGGGCCTGGCTTCAGACTACTTGCAGACGGCGTCGCGCAGGAGGCTCATGCGGGTGTCGGCCTCGATCGGCTCCCAAGTGGTCTTGCCGGCCAGGTCGTACGACTTGATCGTGCCACCCTTGCTGTCGAAGTGGGTAACCTTCTCTAACCGGCTCATGTCGCCGGAGCAGTTGATTGCATAGAGGAATACCGTGGCGCTCAGATCCTCGAACCCCTTCGGATGGCCGATGGTGTCGAGGGCATCGCTCTTTCCTTCCCCGGTGTAGACGGCCTTCGTCCGGACCGTCACCAGGTCGTCGTCCCCCTTTTTCACGGAGGTACGGTCGTAGAAGTAATTGGAGAGCATCGGGTCCTCGTCGATGAGCACCCAGGGATCCCCGGCGGCCGTGGCGGCACCGGCAGTGAAGGAGGTAACGAGCGAGATGGCCAGCAGCAGACGGCAAACGGTTTTCATGATTCCTCCTCGACGGGAAATGACGGCAAATGGGACGGCGCGGCCGTCCACTCCATGATAGAGGGTCAGGGACCGTTGTCAAGAAAGGGCTCCCGCCTCGTTTCCCCCACGACGGTGAGCAGAAGAAGGGCCGCCACCGCCGCCAGCAGCGCGCCACAGCCGAAGGCGGCCCCCCGCCCGACCTTTTCCCAGAGAAACCCGAAGAGAAGACTCGCCGGCAGTGCCCCGACGCCGACGGCGAAGTTGTACCAGCCGAAGGCCCCCCCCCGCTCCTGCGGCGTCACGAGATCGGCCAGGAGCGCCTTCTCCACCCCCTCGGTCATGGCGTAGAAGAGCCCGTAGACGGCGAAGAGGAGCCAGCAGGCGGCTTCGGTCGTCGCCAGGGCGAACCCGGCATAGGAGAGGGCATAGACCCCCCAGCCGGCGACGATCACCCACCGTCGGCCGATCCGGTCGGAAAGCGACCCGAATGGGGTGGAGCCAGCCATCTTGACGAGATGGAAGAAGGTCCAGAGGAGCGGAATGCGGGCCACCGATACGCCAAGTTCCCCCGCCCGCAAGAGCAGGAAGGCGTCGGAGGAGTTGCCGAGGGTGAAGATGAGAAGGACGAAGAGGTAGCGCCGCAGCCTTCCCCGGGGAACGAAGCCGAGGAAGCTCCCGTTGGCGGTCTGCCGCCGCTCGGTCTCCCGCACCCGGACGGCAACGAGGAGTACCGCCAGCCCCCCGGGGATGGCGGCGAGCCAGAAGACGGTCCGCAGATCCTTCACGAACCAGGTGAGAAGAAGGGTGGCCACCAGCGGCCCGACGAGCGCCCCGCCGTGGTCCATGGCCCGGTGGAAGCCGTAGGCCTTTCCCCGCAGGGCGGGATCGGTGGAATCGGCGATGAGGGCGTCCCGCGGCGAGGTCCGGATCCCCTTCCCCACCCGGTCGGCGAAGCGCACGGCGAGCACCGCCCCGGCAGAGGTAGCGGCCGCCACGAGGGGACGTGCGACTGAGGAGAGGGCATAGCCGGAGAAGACCAGGGACTTGCGGCTCCGCACCCGGTCGGAGGCGATCCCGGAGACGAGCTTGAGGAGCGCCGCGGTCGACTCGGCCACCCCCTCGATCACCCCGAGAAAGGCCGGCCCCGCCCCGAGCACCGAGGTGAGGAAGAGCGGCAGGAGCGGATAGATCATCTCGCTGGAGACGTCGGTGAGGAAGCTGACGAGCCCCAGGATCAGGACGTTGGCGGAAATACCGTTGAGCATGAAAAACCTCGGGGCTGGGGACTCGGGGCTCGCGGTTTGTTGCCAGTCCCGAGCCCCGAGTCCCTACGCAAACTTACCCGAGGCCGGTACCGCCCGCTTGAACGCCCACGCCTCGATCTTCTTGATCTGCTCCGCCATGGTGACCGAAAGAGGGACGGTGCGGCTGATGGCCGCCATGAGATCCTGCTGGGTCACGGCGCGCTTCTCGGTAAGGGCCTCGAAGGAGGCCGACAGCACCGCCTGCTCGATCTCGGCCCCCGAAAACCCCTTGGTGGAGCCGGCCATGAGCGGCACGTCGATGGCGGCGGGGTCGATCTTCTGCTTCTGCAGGTGGATGCGGAAGATCTCCTCCCGCGCCGGCGGGTCGGGGAGCCCCACGTAGAAGATCTCGTCGAAGCGCCCCTTGCGGATCACCTCGGCCGGAAGCATCTCTATGGCGTTGGCGGTGGCGGCGACGAAGACCGGCGCCCGCTTCTCCTGCATCCAGGTGAGGAACGAGCCGAGGATGCGCGACGCCGGCCCCCCCTCCGCCTTGAACCCCTGGCTGGATATCCCCGCCTCGATCTCGTCGATCCAGAGGACGCACGGCGCGATCGCCTCGGCGGTCTTGAACGCCTTGCGCAGGCTCGACTCGGGGGTGCCGTAGCTCCCGTCGTAGACCGCCGCCATGTCGAGCCGTATCAGCGGCAGCCGCCACGTGGCCGCAATCGCCTTGACGAAGAGGGACTTGCCGCAGCCGGCGATCCCCATCATCAGGATCCCCTTCGGAAGGTTCGTCCCCGAGGAGATTCCCTCCAGGCCGAAGGCCCGCTCCCGTCGCTCCATCCACTGCTTGAGGTTTTCCATCCCCCCTACCTGCTCGGAAGAGGCATCGTTGATGACGAACTCCATGATGCCGCTCTTGCGGATGATCGTCCGTTTGGTCTCGAAGAGCGCCATGACGAGGGCGCCCCCTCCGATGCCGCCGGCGGCCCTTGCTATCCGCATTCCCCGCTCGATGTCCGCCAGGTCCAGCCCCTGGGCCGCCACCACCAGGTCGTAGATGAGGCCCGGGTCCGCCTCGCACGACCGGGCGAGGAACTGGTCGCGCCCCTTCATCTGCTCCAGGAACGCCTTGATCTCGTCGATGGTCGGGAGCCCCTGGTGGAGGATCACGAGCTCCTCCCGTATCGCCGGAGGGACCGCTTCGCTCTCGCCGAGGATGAGGAGGACCTTCCCCCTTCCCCGGTGGGCGAACTCTTTCACCTTCCGGATGATGTACGGATTGTCCCCCCAGAACCAGCTGAGATCCTTGAAGATGAAGACCAGGGGTCCCGGCTGGGCGATGGCGAAGTCGAGGGCCGCCACCGGATCGTCGGTCCCCTCCGCCGCGGCCCCGTCGCGCACGAGACCGTCGGTGCAGGTCCAGAGGTAAGGCGTACCCGCCCCCTTCACCCGCGAGGTGGCCTGGACGGCGATCTGCTCGGTCCGCCGCTCGTTGTCGGTCACCACATAGACGAGGTTCACCCCCGCTCCCACCAGGCGCACGAGCCCGCTCACCTTAAGGTCTTCCACGCATCCTCCTTGAGATCGCACATGCCGATGTGACAGTGTGCCGCACAATCGCCCCGGCTCCACACAGCAGGGCTCCGGTGGTTTTCCGGGCTGAGACTCACTTATCGCACACTCTTCACCCCGGGGCAAAGGTAAAGATTATGTTCGGGCCGTTTAAGATCGCGCCGATTCGATGCATTTTCCCACGTGCACCCGGAGGAAGGGGAGATTGCCGGACGGGTTGCCGATTTCCACCGGAAAATGATCCTCGCACACGTTTGCCTCATTGACAACCATTGGGAAGAATTTACTTTCAACCCCGATAAAGCGATTTTCGCGGACTGGTCGGTCCCCTTGACTTGGATCAATTCTTTGCAATAGTAAACAGAACCGGCGCAGAGATAAATCGTTGCAACTGATTGACTCTCGGCAGGTCTATCACACCAGAAAAGGAGATGAAAGATGAAACGAGCATGGATAGTTGTGACATTACTCTGCCTCATATGCGCGGGCGCCCTTCCGGCGTTCGGTGATGATCAGAAGATGGACAAGGAGACGTATCAGCAGCAGGCGGAGGGAACGCTCAAGGGGCTCGAGCAGAAAATGGACGAGATGAAAGAGAAGGCTGCCGACCTGAAAATGGATGCGAAGGAAAAGTTCGACCAGGAAATGATGATTATGAAAGAGAAAAAAGAGGCGGCGGA
Organism: Geobacter sp.; assembly: GCF_027327745.1. GTDB lineage: Bacteria > Desulfobacterota > Desulfuromonadia > Geobacterales > Geobacteraceae > Geobacter. The sequence goes on along the minus strand of NZ_DAHVYG010000021.1, from coordinate 10,245 downwards.
GAGGAACCTGGAGAAGCTCAAGTCGGCGACTGGCGAAGCTTGGGACAATGCGAAGGCCGAAACGCAAAAGGCACTGGAAGATTTGTCCGCCCAGTATGACAAGATGATGTCCCGTTTCAAGAACCGATAAGACGTGGCGTGAATGGATTCCCTGCTCTCTTCCCGCGCCCTGATGGGGGTTTCGCTCGCCTTCCACATCATCTATGCGACGATCGGGGTCGGCCTCCCCTTCATGCTGATGATCGCGGAAGCGCTCTCGCTGCGGACCGGCGACGAGGTCTACCACCATATCGCCCGCCGCTGGGTGCGCCCTGCCGGAGTGCTCTTCGCCATCGGCGCGGTTTCCGGCACTATCCTCTCGTTTGAGCTCGGGTTTCTCTGGCCGGAGTTCATGGCCTTCAGCGGCCCCCTCATCGGCCTCCCCTTCTGGCTGGAAGGGTTTGCGTTCTTTACCGAGGCGGTCTTTCTTGCCCTTTACATCTACGGGGAACAGCGGCTCTCCCGCCGGATGCTCTTCTTCTCCACCATCCCCCTCACGATCGCCGCCGCCGCCTCGGCGGCCTTCGTCATCAGCGCCAACGCCTGGATGAATACCCCGGCCGGGTTCAGTCTCGTCAACGGCCGGCTCGCGGACGTCGATCCCCTTCGGGCCCTGGCCAACCCCGCGTGGGCCCACGAGGCGGTTCACGGCACGCTCGCCGCATACGTCGCCACCGGCTTCACCGCGGCCGGGGTCTATGCGGCAGCCCTCCTGCGCGGGCGCATCACCGACTTCAACAGGCGCGCCCTCACGCTGTCGTTGGCGATTGCCGGGGTCTGTCTCCCGTTCATGCTCATCTCCGGCGACTGGGCGTCCCGGTTTCTCGCCCGGCACGAGAAGCCCAAACTGGCGGCAATGGAGGCGCTCTTCACGACCACGAGGGGCGCCCCGCTCATCATCGGCGGCTGGCCCGACCCCGCGTCCGGGAAAGTCCTGTACGGCATCGAACTCCCCCGACTCCTCAGCGTTCTCATCCACCGCGACCCCGACGCAGTGGTGGAAGGGCTCGACGCCTTTCCCCCCCATGCCATCCCCGATCCGCGCCTCGTTCACCCCTTCTTCGACCTGATGGTCGGCTCGTTCTTCATCATGACGGCGGCTGCCGGGTGGTTCTGGTGGCTGCGCTGGCGCCGGCGGGAAGTTCCTGTCGGAAAGTGGCCGCTGCGGGGGATCCTCCTCGCCTCCCCCTGCGGGATGATCGCCCTGGAAAGCGGCTGGTTCGTCACCGAATTCGGCCGCCAGCCCTGGATCGTACAGGGGCACATGCGCGTCGCCGAAGGGGTGACGCCGAACGCCGGCATCGGTCTCGTGTTCGTCACCTTCCTGGCGGTCTATGTCGCTCTCACCCTGGGCCTCCTGTGGCTCCTCCCCCGCCCGACCCACGAGGCGGGCGACAGCGACTGGACCGGGGAGGATCGCCATGTCAACCCTTGAGAACCTCGCAGCCGCGGTCCTCCTGTTCGGGCTGGTCATGTATGCGCTCTTCGGCGGTGCGGACTTTGGCGGCGGCATCTGGACCGCCTTCGCCTCCGGCCCCCGCGCCAGGGAACAGCGGGAGAACCTGTTCCATGCCATCGGCCCCGTCTGGGAAACGAATCACATCTGGCTGATCTTCGTCGTGGTCACCCTCTTCACCGCATTCCCGAAAGGGTTTGCGGCCCTCTTTATCGCCCTGCTGGTCCCGCTCGTGATCGCCCTGGTCGGCATCAACTTCCGCGGTGCGGCCTTCGCCTTCCGCCACTTCGGCAGGCGGGCGGTGAGAGGGGTCCCCCTCATCGCGAGAGCGTTCGAAATATCGAGCATCCTGACCCCCTTTGCCCTCGGCATGACGGTAACCGCCACGGCGACAGGGAAGATCACCCTGGCAGACGGCCGGGTTAACATCGAGGCGTGGTCGTGGGCCACCCCCTTCACCCTGGTCGGCGGAGTGGTGGGGATGGCCGTCTGCGCCTATCTGGCGCCAATCTACATGACCGTGCGCACCAGAGGGGAGCTGCAGGACGACTTCAGAACACGGGGCGTGATCGGCGGTCTCGCCCTCGGCATCCTGACCGCGGTGGAGATTCCCGTTGCCCTGGCCGATGCCCCCCTCTTCGCCGCCCGGCTCCTCACCTCATGGGCGACACCCATCGTGGCCCTGGCCGTGATCTCGGGGACCACGACCCAGCTCCTGCTCTGGCAGCGCCGCTACGCCTGGGCGCAGGTCGTCGCCGCCGGGACCGTCGCCCTGACGATCACCGGTTTCTGCGCCGCGATGTATCCCGACATCCTCATCGGCCAGCTCTCCCTCGCCGCGGCGGCAGCGCCCCGGGCCACGCTCGTCGCGGTCTTCGCGGCCCTTCCCTTCGGCGCAGCCGTCCTGGTCCCGTCGCTGCTGTTCCTCTACTGGACGTTCCGCGGCGAGCCGAATCCGGAATACCCTCCCGACTCTCCGGAAGATTGATGTGGACGGCACCGCCCGCGGCTGGTGGTATTCCCCGCTCCTTGTTGCAACAAAAACGCCCCTGACGTTCCGAAGCCGGAACATCAAGGGCGCTTCTACCTTCCGCAATCTTTCCCGCGAGGCGCTCACCGCCTCACGGCCGCATCATTCCCCCAGGTAGGTGTACCCGAGGAGCGTCCGGTCGAGGAGCTCCAGGAAGTGGCTACTCTCCTCGATGGTGACTTTCCGCAGGGCCACGTCCTTCTCCAGGTTGTCGCGTACGTGCTTCAGGATCTCCGGTCCCTTGTACTGGACGTATTTCAGGCTCTCCCAGGTGGCGTCGCCGTTGATGACGGTGTCGACCTTGTAGCCGGTCTTCTTGTTGAAGGTGACGTGCACGGCGTTGGTGTCGCCGAAGAGGTTGTGCATGTCCCCCAGGATCTCCTGGTAGGCGCCGATCAGGAAGAAGCCCACGAAGTAGTCCTCGTCCTTGCGGATCTTGTGGAGCGGCAGGTACTTGGTCCGGCCGTTCTCGCCGACGAAGCTGGTGATCTCGCCGTCGGAGTCGCAGGTGATGTCGGCGATGGAGGCCATGACGTCCGGTTTCTGGTTAAGCCGCTGGATCGGCACGATGGGGAAGAGCTGGTCGATGGCCCAGGAGTCGGGGATCGACTGGAAAAGCGAGAAGTTGGCGAAGTAGGTCTGCCGCAGTGACAGCTGGAAGTTCTGGAGCTCCTCGGGAATCGGCTTGATCTTCTCCACGATCCCGTTGATCTTGCGCAGGATCTTGCCGTGGAGCCACTCGGCCATGGCCCGCTCGTTAAGGGTCAGGTACCCGAGGTTGAAGAGGCTCACCGCCTCCTGGATGAGCTGGACCGTGTCGTGGTAGTCCTCCCGCAGGGAGTAGCGGTCGATGCTCTTGTAGATGTCCACCAGCTTCTTGACCGTGGGGGCCAGCTTCTCGGCGCCGTTCAGGGTCTCCTCGAAGTCGGGCATGACGTTGGCGGTGTTGGTGTTGAGGAGGTTCGTCACCAGCACCGAGTAGTGGGCCGCCGTGGCCCGCCCCGACTCGGAGATGATGTTGGGGCACTCCACCCCGGCGTCCTCGCAGATGTTCTTGATCTGGTAGATGACATCGTTGGCGTACTCCTCGATGGAGTAGTTGACGCTGGAGAAGTAGCTCGACTTGGAGCCGTCGTAGTCGACCCCCAGCCCCCCACCGATGTCGACGTACTCGATGCCGACCCCAAGCTTCCGCATCTCGGCGTAGACGCGGGTTCCCTCGATGAGGGCGCTCTTGATCTTGTCGATCTTGGTGATCTGGCTCCCGATGTGGAAGTGGATCAGCTTCACCCGGTCGAGGAGGTCGTTCTGCTCCAGAAGGCCGATGGCGGCGATGATCTCCGACATCCTCAGGCCGAACTTGGCATCCTCGCCGCCGGAGGTGGCCCACTTCCCGGTCCCCTTGGAGGAAAGCTTCACCCGGATGCCGAGCTTCGGCTTGATGCCGGTCTTCCTGGAGAGGGCGATGATCTTCTCCAGCTCGAACATCTTTTCCACCACGATGGTGATGTCGTAGCCGATCTTGGTGGCGTAGAGGACGGTCTCGATGTACTCGGTGTCCTTGTAGCCGTTGCAGATGATCGGAATGCCGTTCCCCGTGGCGAAGGAGATGCCGATCACCAGCTCCGGCTTGGAGCCCACCTCGAGGCCGATATTGTAACGCTTGCCGAACTTGGCGATGGCCTCCACCACCTGCCGCTGTTGGTTCACCTTGATGGGGTAGAAGGTCTGGTATTTGGCCGGGTAGTCGTTCTCCTCGATGGCGTTCCTGAAGACCCGGTTGATGGCGGCGATCCGCCCCTGGAGCACGTCCATGAACCGAAGGAGAATCGGGGGCTTGATCTTGCGCTTGATGAGGTCGTCCACCAAGGCCCGCAGGTCGATGGAATGCTTCGACGTGGGGGACGGATGAACGCAGACGTTCCCCTTCTTGTTGATGGAGAAGAGATCGGCGCCCCAGTTGGGGAGGTTGTAGATTTTGGCGGAGTCGTTGATCGACCAGCGTTCCATATGCTCTCCTCGCGCCGCCATATTTGCGCCCTTCCGCCGTCGGCTCGTCGTCAGGCTCCTCGACGTAGCGCTGCTACGCCTGCGGGGCCTTCCTCCTCTCCGCCAACGGAATCATCGCAAATCTGACGCCGCTGTAACGATATTTTTCTTGTTTTACTTCTCTGCTTTTTCCAACGGGGCGGGAGATTTCGGCCAGATCGGCGCCGGCCCGCAGAAACCGTGCCGAGGCGTAGCAGCGCTACGTTGAGGCAGGGTTTCGAGGACACGGCGTCGAGATATCGCCCCCCTAAGACAGCCTGCTCCTGAAATCCTCGTACCCGAACTTCCGCACCACCCTCAACTCCCCCGTCTCCGGCTCGAAGGTGCAGATGGCCGGGTGCTGGATCCCGTTGAACATGGTGGTCTTCACCATGGTGTAGTGGGACATGTCCTCGAAGGCGAGCCGGTCGCCCGGTTTCAGCGGCCTCTCGAAGGACCAGTCGCCGATGACGTCCCCCGCCAGGCACGAAGGACCGCCGAGGCGGTAGGTGTGGGCCTTCGCGCCGGGATCGAAGCCGCCGGTGATGCCGGGGCGGTAGGGCATCTCCAGCACGTCGGGCATGTGGCAGGTGGCGGAGACGTCGAGGATGGCTATCTCCATCTCGTTCTCCACCACGTCCAGCACCTCCCCCACGAGGATGCCGGTGCCGATGGCGATGGCCTCCCCCGGCTCCAGGTAGACCTCCACGCCGTACTTCCCCTTGAAGTACGTGATGAGCTCCACCAGGGCGTCGATGTCGTATCCATCGCGGGTGATGTGGTGCCCGCCGCCGAGGTTCAGCCACCGCATGCCGGGGAGGAACGCACCGAACTTCTCCTCGAAGACCCGGACGGTCCGCTCCAGGGGCTCGAAGAGTTGCTCACAGAGGGTGTGGAAGTGGAGCCCCTCCACCCCCTCCAGGGACTTCCCCTCGAACTCCCGCCGGGGGATGCCGAGGCGCGACTTGGGGGCGCAGGGGTCGTAGATGGCGGTGTGCCCCTCGGAGTGCTCGGGGTTCACGCGCAGCCCCACCGACACACGCCCCCGCTCCTTCTCCCAGAGGGGCCGAAAGCGCTCCAGCTGGTTGAAGGAGTTGAAGACCAGGTGGTTGGAGGTGGCAAGCAGCTCCACCACGTCGCTCTCCTTGAAGGCGGCGGCGAAGCTGTGGACCTCGCGGCCGAACTCCTCCCGTCCGAGCCGGGCCTCCCAGGGGGAGCTGGCGCAGACCCCCTGCAACGTCTCCCGGATGACCGGAAAGACGCTCCACATGGCGAACGCCTTCAGGGCCATGAGGATCTTCGCTCCGCTCCTACGCTGCACCTCGTCCAGGATGGCGAGGTTGTGGCGCAGCCGCCCCAGGTCCACCACGTAGGCGGGGGATGGGGCGAGCTTCAGGATTTTGCCGATGTCGATGCCGGTCATGTCGTTGTCTTTACGCCGAGATGCCGCGCGATGGCATCGGAGAAAAGCCGGAAGTCGTCGAGATGTTTCCGCAGGATGAGCACGACGATCTCCGCGTCAACCGTTTCATACTGGTGCACCACGATATTCCTGAACTTGGCCATCTTTTCCATGACGGCGGTCTGCTCTGCCGTCAGGATGCCATTTTCCCCAAGAACGCGGAAGGTATCGGCATAGGTTTCCGGAGTCCTCAATGCACGGTCTGAAATAATATGCCCGGCGATATCGGCGCAGAGCTCGATCATCATCTGCAGAGTCCGTTCGACGATGCGCTGGACCTTCCAGTCGCTCCGATAGTCGTCCACCGTAATCGCGGAAAATTCGGAGATCTGCTTCCGGTAATCGTCCAGCGACGCCAGCTTGCGCAGAACGAGGGCCACATCAACCATTACGCGAACCTCCTCAGGAGGATTGCCTCCTCCTTGCGCCTGAAATCGAAGAACTCCCGCATGATGCGGGACTCGAAGGCGTGTCGCAGATACGGCTCCTTGTCCGTTATGACCTGCCGGGCGGCGAGTATCCTCCCGGCGAGACTCAAGGGAGCATCATTCAGGATGACCAGGTCGAGTTCATCGGTACCCAGAATGTCCGAGATGGAGCCGGACAGTTCGATCTTTACGGTCCCCTCCGCCGTCCCCGGAGCCAGGTACACGGCAATATCCACGTCGGAAAGAGGTTTCAGCGCCCCTTTTGCCAGACCTCCGAAGAGATAGGCAAAAATGATCCGTTCATCCCGGCCGAACAAGGTGCCCAGATTATCTATGCGTGAAAAAATGTCACCCGGGAGATTGCTCCGCTTGATCATTGGTTCCCCTCAGGAAACGTCAGTCAGTAGGGGCGATCCTTGTGATCGCCCGCTTTTAAGCCGATTCCGCATATGGAAGGGCGAACACGAGGTTCGCCCCTACAAAACCGGCCATTCCCCTTCAACAACCACTTCGGGCAGCCCCATCGGCCCAAGCACTTCCAGGAACGGCTCGGGATCGAACTGCTCCATGTTCCAGACGCCCGGAGCGTGCCACTTGCCGGTCAGCATCATGATGGCGCCGACCACCGCCGGCACGCCGGTGGTGTAGCTGATGGCCTGGGAGCCGACCTCCTTGAAGCAGGCCTCGTGGTCGCAGATGTTGTAGATGTAGACCTGGCGACGCTTGCCGTCCTTCAGCCCCCGGGCGATGACCCCGATGCAGGTCTTCCCCTTGGTGAGCGGCCCAAGGGAGCCCGGGTCGGGGAGGACCGCCTTCAGGAACTGGAGCGGCACGATCTTCTGTCCCTGGAACTCCACCTCGTCGATGCGGGTCATGCCGACGTTCTGCAGCACCTCCAGGTGCTTGAGATAGTTGTCGGAGAAGGTCATCCAGAACTGGGCCTTCCTGATGGTCGGGATGTGCTTGACGATCGACTCCATCTCCTCGTGGTACATCCGGTAGATGTTCATGGGGCCGATCCCCTCGGGGAAGTCGAAGGAACGCTTGGTGGCCAGGGCGCCGGTCTCCACCCACTGGCCGTTCTCCCAGTGGCGGCACGGGGCGGTCACCTCGCGGATGTTGATCTCCGGGTTGAAGTTGGTGGCGAAGGGCTGGCCGTGGCTCCCGGCGTTGGCGTCGATGATGTCGATCTCCTGCACCTCGTCCAGGTACTTCTTGGCGGCCAGGGCGGTGTAGACGTTGGTCACGCCGGGATCGAAGCCGGAGCCGAGGAGCGCCATGAGACCTGCATTCTTGAAGCTGTCCTGATAGGCCCACTGCCACGAGTACTCGAACCTGGCGGTATCCCGCGGCTCGTAGTTGGCGGTGTCGAGATAGTCGACCCCGGTCTCCAGGCAGGCGTCCATGATGGTCAGGTCCTGGTATGGCAGGGCCACGTTGATGACGAGCTTCGGCTGCTCACGCCTTATGAGCGCCGCCAGCTCGGGGACGTTGTCGGCATCCACCCGGGCGGTGGCGATGCTGTTGTTCAGTTGGGCGGCGATGGCGTCGCACTTGGCCTTGGTCCGGGAGGCCAGGGTGATCTCGCTGAAGATGTCCCGGCGCTGGGCGCACTTGTGGGCCACGACCTGGCCGACGCCGCCGGCTCCGATTATCAGTACCTTGCTCATGGATTCGAATCCTCCGTTTCTAGTACGTAAAGGTTGGCGGGGTCACGACCCACAGTATCTTCGCCGGCCCCCTGCCGATGTTCTTCACCGTGTGGCGTTTGTCCGAGGTGAAATAGAAGCACTCATCCTTCTTCACCGTATGGACCTTGTCGTCCAGCCGGAGCTGGATCTTCCCGAGGAGGACGAAGCCGAACTCCTCCCCCTCGTGGAAATTCTGCTCGTCCATCTCCTCGCCGGGGGCCAGGGTCACCAGCGCCGGGTCCATCTCCCGGTTCTGGGCGCCGGGGACCAGGAGCTCCACCCGGATCTTCTCGTCGCCGGCCGAGGGCTGGACCCGCGCCTCCTTGCCGTACACCACGTCCTCGCCGATGGGGTCGCCGAAGAACTCCTGCATGCTGACGCCGAAGACGTCGAGGATGTCTTTCAGGGTGGCAATGGAGGGAGAGGTGGCGTCATTTTCCAGCTGGGAGATGTACCCCTTGGTGAGGTCAGCCCGACTCGCCAGCTCTTCCTGGGTGAGGGAGTTGATCATCCTGAGCCGCTTCAACCGCTCGCCGATCTTCACGCGTTCCTCCGGGTTTAGAAATGCTAAACTTTATGTCATTTGACGAGTTTAGCATTTCTAAACTTTCTGTAAGGCGGCTGGTTTAGCATTTCTAAACTTTCTGTTTAACCACGCGCGCACAAGGGGTGGTTTATAATACAAAGGAATACGGGTGTCAACGATTTTTTCGGGCCGTCACACCTTTTTCATACAATGGCGTTTTTGCACCGAAATCGCTTCGCCGCACAGCGGAAAAACGGCTCCCTTGTCGACCCGCCGCCATCATCCGGCTTGACATTTCGGGGGGACGGCTCTATTACGGTGAAAACCACATAATACATCAGCAGGCTGTTGAAAATAAACGCGCGCGGCGCCTACAGGGAAGGGGAAATATCATGCTTCAGGGTCGGAAACTCGGGTTCATCGGCGGAGGGAACATGGCGGAGGCGATCATTAAGGGGCTCCTCGCAGGACGGGTGCCGGCGGCGAACATCTTCGTCGCCGAACCGGTGGCGGCCCGGCGGGAGGAACTGCGGAGCCGTTACGGCGTCGACGCGCGGGCTGAAAATACCGACGTGGTGACTGAAAGCGACGCCGTCATCCTCGCCGTCAAGCCCCAGCTCTTCCGGGGGGTTATCGCCGGAATGGGTTCCGGCTCCCTCAACGGGAAGCTCCTCATCTCCATCATGGCAGGGGTAACGGCCGCCGCCATCGAAGAGGCGTGCGACGGGCCGGTCCGGGTGATCCGGGTCATGCCGAACACGCCGGCCCTGGTCCTGCACGGCGCCTCCGCCTTGAGCCGCGGCACCCACGCCATCGACGAAGACCTCTCCTTCGCGCGGGGGATTTTCGACCTGGTCGGGACGAGCTGCGTGGTGGACGAAAAGCTCATGGACGCGGTGACCGGCCTCTCCGGCAGCGGCCCGGCCTACGTCTTCACCTTCATCGAAGCGCTCTCCGACGCCGGGGTCAAGAACGGCCTCCCCCGCGACGTAGCGGCCCGACTCGCCGCCCAGACCGTCCTCGGCGCGGCGAAGCTCGTCATGGAGAGCGGCGAGCACCCGGCCATCCTCCGGGAGAAGGTCACCTCCCCCGGCGGCACCACCATCGCCGGCCTCGCCTCCCTGGAGCAAAGCGGATTCCGCGGCGCGGTGATCGGCGCCGTCGACGCGGCCACCGCCCGCTCGGCCGAACTCGGGAGGAAGTAGCTACATGGTCATCAAGGAGAAGAGTTCGGATGTTTGCCGGAGGTTTTCGGAAGAAATATTCCATTTGGGGGGATGAGCAGTTCACGCGCGCGTGCGCGTGAACTGCTCAATAACAAGTTGAGCAGCTACAAATACACATAAAAAGGAGTACTACAAATGAAAACGGTTATTCTTGTGGGTCTTTTAATGCTGAGTACCACAAATTCTACGATGGCGGCGAATCAGAGTGAAGAGACGTGGGGAGCATTACCCGTTTTTGACGGAGCTTGATCCCCTGCGATAAATAAATGCTGGACATCCTCTTCGGCTTCCCGTATATTACGCTGGGAAACCAGGAGGAAACGGATGGAGCACCATACTACACGCCTCTCATTCTGTGG
>NZ_DAHVYG010000069.1 GCF_027327745.1 Geobacter sp. | reverse complement strand
GTGAGGGTGTTTCCGGAGGGGTCTTGCTCCACGTTCCTGAAGCCGGAGAAATAGAAGTTGTAGGTGGCAGTAGTCCCCGCAGGCCCCTGGCGGGGAACGGTCTGGGTCATGACACGGCCCAAAGAGTCATAGGTGTTGGTTGCTGTTGTAATCGTCAGGGGATTGGTCAGGCTGGTCATCCGGTGGTTCGCGTCGTAACCGTACCCCCAGACCTTTCCTTCCGGGTCGGTGTAACTGGTCAGGTTGCCGTTGGCATCATAGCCGTAGGATGCCGAAAGGCCGGTGAAATAGCCCGATACATTGTTTATGCGCCCTTCGGGGTTGTATTCTATCTGAAGAAAACGGTTAAAGGCATCTTTGATCATCGTCAAGTTATTGCCGCTATAATAAAAAGCAGCGTTATTTCCGTCCACATCGCTCAAATTGGCAATCTGTTTGTTTGCATTAAAATCGAGACGCGTGCCGAACCGCTCCAGGAGTCTGAAGGTGCCGTCCGTGTTCTTGAACAGTTGTGTCGTGATGCCCGGAGGGGGCATATAACTTCCGTCGGCAAGCTTGATGAATTCCACCGTATTTTTTCCCATGTGCACGGTAACGGCGTTGTCGATCAACTGGTCGACCCCCCACTTGCTTGCCAGGGAGGCAACCATCCATACTTGGATGTTATCCTTGGTTTTCAGCAGGTCGAGGCTCACGTAAAGCGCCGCAATCAGCGAAGCGGCGTCCACCGGCTGGCGTTTCCCGAGCCCCGGATCGCCGTGGCTGGTGGCGCTGAGATAGATGTCGTAATTGTGGGTCCAGCCATGACCGAGAGTCTTTTTCGCAAGATTGAGCCTGCTGTCGTAGGAACGGGTAAACGCAAGCCCAAGCGGGGCACTGCCGCCGATCGCAAGGTCGGCGTGGTCGTAATAATACGCGCCGCTTGCCATGTCTACCGGTTCTTTGGATGAAGAAATTACCGTTGCGGATATACACCGAATCCAGGCGCTTACTCCCGCCCCTCCACGTACTTCCTGAACACCCACCCCTCAAGCTCCCTCTTCCCCCGGCTCCAGCGGATCTTCACCCAGTTCCCCTCTTCGCCGAGGATTTTGATCCGCTTCCCTCCCCGGAGGACGGCGACCGGTCTATTCCTGGACGACGGATCGGGGCGCACGTTCACGTATTTGTGATGGTGCCTGATCCGGCCGGCGACCGGCTTCAGTGAGGCTGGCGGTGCCGGTGGGGCTGCCGGAGAGGGGACTGGCGCCGGTGGCGGTACGGCGGCCGGTGATGGGGAAGTCGTGGGTGCGTCGACTTCGAAGCCGGTCCCCGGCGCCAGGGGGCCGGCGTGTTCGGCGACGGGTGGCGTGTTCACGGTGGCACAGGCGGTCATGAGGGAGAGGGGGATAAGGAGCGCCATCCTGGCGAAACGGGTCCGTTGGTGATGCTGGGTCATGGGTTCGTACCTCCGGAATCAAAGGTGACGGCAAAGGAGCCGTCGTCCGCTGCGTCGAGCCGGATCGCCTCCGGCGTTTCTCCCGTGCCGAGCCGCACCAGCAGCTCCCGGGAGAGTAGCGGCAGGAGGGTGCCCCGCAGGATGTGGTCGATGGTGCGGGCGCCGCTCTCCACCTCGGTGCAGCGGGCGGCGATGCGGGCCGTGACCGCAGGCGACCACGAGAGCGCCGTCCGGCTGTTCTCCCGGAGCCGCTCCGCAATCCGGCCGAGCTTCAGGGTGACGATCTCCTCCAGGTGCTCCGGAGCGAGGGTCAGGTAGGGGACCAGCGTCATCCGGGCGAGGAGCGCCGGCTTGAAGTGCCGGGAGAGGGACGGGCGGATGGCGGCGGTGAGCTCATCCAGAGCCGGTTGCCGCCCTTTGGCGCAGAGATCGGTGACGATATCCGAGGCCAGGTTGCTCGTCAGGAAGATGACGGTGTTGGCGAAGTCGATCACCCGCCCCTCGCCGTCGGCGAGCATCCCCTTGTCGAAGACCTGGTAGAAGAGGTTGAGGACGTCGGGGTGGGCCTTCTCCACCTCGTCCAGAAGGACCACCGAATAGGGCTGGCGGCGGACCGCCTCGGTGAGGACCCCCCCCTCGCCGTACCCCACGTACCCCGGCGGCGAGCCGATGAGGCGGCTCGTGGTGTGGCGCTCCTGGAACTCGCTCATGTTGATGACGGTGAGAAACCGCTCGCCGCCGAAGAGAAGGTCGGCCACGGCCAGGGCCGTCTCGGTCTTCCCCACCCCCGAGGGACCCACCAGGAGAAAGACCCCCAGGGGTTGCCGCGGCTCCTTGAGCCCGGCCGCGGAGGAGCGGAGCACCTCGGCCACGGCGGAGAGGGCCGGCTCCTGCCCCCGGATGCGGCGGCGCAGGTCGTCCTCCAGGGCGAGGACCCCGGCGGCCCGGTCTTTCTGTAGGCTCCCGAGGGGGATGCCGGTCCAGTCGGCCACCACCCGCGCCACCACCTCCGGGTCCACCTCGATCCGCACCAGCGGCCCGTCCTCCTGGAACTCCGCCAGCCGGGCCGTGGCCTCCGCCACCCGGGTTTTCACCGCATCGCTCTCTTCCCTTCCCGCCGTCGAGAGCTCCTTCCGGAGGGCCACCACCGTCGCCGCCAGCTCCCGTTCCCGGTGCCAGCGCGCCGTGACGGCAGCCAGCTCTTCCCGCAGCGTCGTCAGCTCCTCCGCCAGCGTCCGAAGACGCTCATCGTCCACTTCCCGGCCGTGGAGCCGGTCGCGGAAGAGGGCCGCTTCCTCCCGCGTCAGGGCCTGGATACGGCGCTCCTTCTCCTCCACGCTCCCCGGCTTGCCGGTGAGAAGGAGCTTCACCCGGGCCGCCGCCGTGTCGAGGAGGTCCACCGCCTTGTCCGGAAGCTGGCGCCCAGAGAGGTAGCGGGAGGAGAGCTCCGCCGCCGCCCGGATGGCGTCGTCGCGGATCACCACACCGTGGGCCGCCTCGTACTTCTCCTTCAGCCCCCGGAGGATCAGCACCGCGGTCTCCACCGACGGCTCGTCCAGCTTCACCGGCTGGAACCGGCGGGCCAGGGCCGCGTCCTTCTCGAAGTACTTCTTGTACTCGCTCCAGGTGGTGGCGGCGATGGTCCGCAGCTCCCCCCTCGCCAGGGCCGGCTTGAGGAGGTTCGCCGCATCCCCCCCGCCGGCCTGCCCCCCGGCGCCGATCAGGGTATGGGCCTCGTCGATGAAGAGGATCACCGGCCGGGGAGACCCCTTTATTTCCTCGATGACCCCTTTCAGGCGGTTCTCGAACTCCCCCTTCACCCCGGCCCCCGCCTGGAGGAGCCCCAGATCGAGCCCCAGGAGCCGTACCTCCCGGAGCGCCTCCGGGACGTCCCCATCCACGATCCGGAGCGCCAGCCCCTCCACCACGGCGGTCTTCCCCACCCCGGCCTCGCCGACCACGATCGGGTTGTTCTTCCGCCGCCGGGCCAGGATGTCGACCATCTGGGCGATCTCCCGGTCGCGGCCGAAGACCGGGTCGATAGCGCCTTCTGCCGCCTTCTCGGTGTAATCGGTACAGAAGCGTCCGCGGGCCGTGGTTTCCCGGGGCTGACCATCGGCAGACGCGGGACGGTTTCCGGAAGAAGCGTTCTCAACGGAACCGGCCGTTGCCGTGGCGAAGCGGGAGAGGAGCGTCTCCCGGCCTATGGGCATGAGGAGGTCCACGTAGCGGCCGCTCGTCAACTGGAGCGGCCGGGCGAGAAGCGCCAGGAGGAGCGCGCCGGAGCGGATTGCCCCTTCCGCCAGATCGAGGGAGGCGATGAGCCAGGCTTCCTGGAGCCACTCCAGGAGGACCGGCGAGAAGACCGGTTTGCCCGAGTTGCCGGTGGGCAGCTCGTCGAGTACCCGCGTTATTCCGGCTGTGACCGATGCGGAGTCAATCTCGAAGGCGCGGAGGATGAGGGGAAGGTCGCCGGCAGGCTCTTCCAGGAGCCGTGCCAGGAGGTGCTCCACGGTCACCTCGTAGTGGCCGCGGGCGACGCAGAGGCCGGCCGCCCCTTCCAGGGCGCGGCTGCAGAGGGGATTGAGGCGGGAGAGAAGGGCTTTCAGGTCAACGGTGAGCATGTGACGTCATTTCCTTATCTATGTTTTCGGTGATGAGTCTTTGCACACAAGTCTCTGCTGTGCACGGGCTATCGCCTGACTGTAACCTTTCCGTCCGTATCCACGATCGTCTCGAAATAGACATTGGGCCTCTCCGCCCCGGTGATCTGGGCGGCAATCCGGAACCGGAGCGCGAGGAGGTCGTCCTCCTGGGGGAGGAAGGCGACCTGCACCCCGGCGAGGCGCGGCTCGTATCTCTGGATGGCCGCGCAGATGCTCGCCTCGATCTCCCGCACCGAGTCGGGGTAGGTCTGGAGGAAGTCGAGAAAATCGGGGACGCCGAAGTCGGGTGCGATGGGGGCGCTCCCTTGCCTTGTGTTGAGGATGAGCCGCAGGTGGGCGAGGACCGACTCCACCAGGCGGCCGTGGTCGGTCCGGCCGCGCCGGGAGGGGTCGCGCTCGAAGGCGCGGATGCGTTCCAGGAGGCGTTCTTCGCGCACGGGTTATCCCTTCGCCAGCACCATCAGCTCCGCCTCCAGGTCGGCGGGGGCGCTTGTCCAGTAGAGGGCGATGGCGTGTTCCCGCTCCACCAGCGGCCACTGGTCACTGGTGGCGTCGACGGCGAAGTAGTGGGTGTCGGAGCGGCGGGGAAGCTCCTGGGGGGGGATCGAGAGGTGGCTGAGGCCGATGCCGGGAAGGGCGCGGGCGGCCAGGACCGGGAGGTGCTCCCGGGCGCTCAGCTTTGCGGCGGTATCCAGGGAGGGGAGGAAGAGGGTCGGCTCGGTGGCGGTCCGCAGGGCCAGGTAGTAGCGGTTTCCCCCCGCAAAGACCGAGGGCTTCAGCTCGGCGGCGAAGAAGGTGCCGTCGTGGAGGAGGCGGATTACGTAGTCGGGGCCGGCGGTGATCTCGTCCAGGAGGCGGGCTACGAGGTCCCGGGCCGCGGCGAAGCACTCCCAGAGGTTTCGGTGGTCGTAGGGGGGGAGGAGCCGGAAGCCGTCGTCCAGCTCCCCCAGGGCCGAGACCCGCTCGGAGAAGGAGGAGAGCTCGCCGACGAGCTGGCGAAGCGCCCCGTAGACCTCCCACGGGTGAACGCTGCGCGCCTCGGTCAGGTGGAAGAGGAGCGGCACGTGGCGATTCACGGAGCGCAGCGCCAGGAGGTAGACCATGTCCCGGGAACCGAACTCGGCGTTCTGGATGCCGCGCTGCTTCTTGTGCTCCTCCAGTTGGCGGCTGCGGGCGGCCACCTGGTCCCGGACCTCCCGGACGATGCGGAAGAGGGGCTCGCTCGCCTCCAGGACGAGGCAGGGGGGGGCGAAGTGCGGGGCGAGCCGCACCTCGGCCCCGAAGCGCTCCAGCCGGGCGGCTGGGATCAGATGCCAGTCGCCGAGCTCCTCCCGCTCGTTATCCCAGAATATCTTCAGCACGTGGCGAAGCCGTTTCGCCGGGCCAGGAGGGCCTGCCGAGTGGAGGTCGCGCATCTCCTCCGGGTCGGTTGCGGCGGCAAAGCGGGTTGTGACGGCAGAAAGCCCCTCCAGCCGCTCCACCTGAGTCACGTTCGCGCCGGCCTCCTGCCACTTGCGGAGCCCTACGTAGACCATGAGGGGCCTGTCCCCCTCCAGCCAGGAGTCGTCGAAGGAGCGGGGCTCGCAGAGGGCATTCTCGCCGATGACCGCCCAGCTGCCGTCGGGGAAGAGGAAAGAGCCGGAGCGGATCGAGAAGACCCTGGTGCCGAGGGCGCTCTCCTCGATGTCGAGTTCCCCGACCCCCCAGAAGTGGGGGTGGAGGTGGCTGAAGAGGGGGGCGAGGCGCCCCTGGACCGAGAGGTCGAGTTGCTGGAAGTGGTGGGGCTGGAGAAAGAGTCCCTGGTGCCAGTAAAGGGGGGGATGGGCGGTCATGGTTTTTCTGGTTCCTCCTTGACGTCCTGGAGCTCCCGCGGTCCCAGGATGAGTCTGATGTCGATGGCGCCCGGCTTCACGGTCGTGGTCCGGCTGAACCACCCCTTCGTCTCCTCCACCGCCGGGATCGGATAGAGGCGGACCGTCCCCTCCTTGTGGAGGTTGTAGTAGCCGGCCACGAAGCCGACGTAGCGGGCCCCTTCGGCCCGGTCGAGGGTTTCGGCCAGCTCCCCCCCCGGCTGGATCACGAGCTGCTTCGTGGTGGCCACCCCGGGGTCGAAGCGGCCGCACTCCAGAAGCTTCACCAGTCCGTCCGGTTCACTGCGGAACTGGTTGAAGGCGTTGGGGTCCCGGAGCTGGTAGACGCAGGCCACCAGGGCGTGGGGAGTGCGCTGGAAGAGGTTCAGCTGGCGGTCGCCCGTGAGGCGGAGGCGGATCGCCTCCTTTTCGAAGCCCCACTCCACGGAGGGCTTCACCTCCGGGGTCGATGAGCAGGCAGTGAGCCACAAGAAGGCAAACGGCAGCAGTTGCAAAGCGATGCGGCGCTTCATCGTATTCTCCCTCTGCATTGTAGGGACGTTGGGGTAAGACGGGTCTCGTGCGGACAGCTCTTGGGGATGAGGCTTTCCTAGACTCATCTAATGTAAAAAATCTTTTATTATCATTTCTTGCGGCGCTGTGTCAATCGGGTTGAGCGTGAGACGTGGGGCGTGAGACGGGAGACGTGAGACGGGAGACGGGAGGCGATTTCGCTTTAGACCCGGAAGGCCTTTTCTCCCTGGGCGGAGAGCCATCCCACGAGGCTGCGGCCGATCTCGTGAAGCGGCAGTACCGTGTCGACTCCTCCCCTGGCGATGGCCTCCTTCGGCATCCCGAAGACGACGCAGCTCTCCTCGTCCTGGGCGATGGTGAACGCCCCGGCCTGGTGCATCTCCGCCATGCCGTCGGCGCCGTCGTCCCCCATGCCGGTCAGGATGACGCCGGCGGCGTTGTTGGCGGCGGCGTTGGCGGCGGAGCGGAAGAGGACATCCACGGAGGGGCGGTGCCGGTTCACCGGGGGGCCGTCGGAGAGTTCGGCGACGTAGTTGGCGCCGCTGCGGGCGAGGAGAAGGTGGCGGTTTCCCGGGGCGATGTAGGCGTGGCCGGGGAGCACCCGGTCGCCGTGCTCCGCCTCTTTCACGCTGATGCGGCAGAGCCCGTCGAGGCGCTTGGCAAAGGTGCGGGTGAACGCCTCGGGCATGTGCTGGGTGACGAGGATGCCGGGGGAGTCGGCGGGCATGACGCCCAGCACCTCCTTGAGGGCCTCGGTTCCCCCGGTGGAGGCGCCGATGACGATCACCTTCTCCGTGCCGGCGTACCGGCGATGCATGACCGGCAGGACCGCATCGGCGCTCTGCTTCGGCGCCACGGTGCGGTGGAGCTGGGGCGGTCCCGGCCGTTTCAGGCGGGCCCGGGCGGCAACGCGGATCTTGTCGGTGATCTCCCGGGCGTATTCCATGATCCCGTTGCGGATGTCGAGCTTCGGCTTGGTGATGTAATCCACCGCCCCGAGCTCCAGGGCGTGGAGGGTGATGTAGGAGCTCTTCTCCGTCAGCGACGAGATCATCACCACCGGCATCGGGCGAAGCCGCATCAGCTTTTCGAGGAAGACCAGGCCGTCCATCCGCGGCATCTCCACGTCGAGGGTGAGGACGTCAGGGTTGAGGGCCTTGATCTTCTCCCGGGCGATGAGGGGGTCGGCGGCGACGCCGACCACCTCCATGTCGGGCTGGCTGTTGATGATCTCCGTCAGGAGGCTGCGGATGAGCGCCGAATCGTCGACGACGAGAACCTTGATGGCCATGGTGAATCTCCAATGAATGGCGTCCCTCAGGGGGAGACCGGCGCGTAGACCGTTTTGCCGCAGAGCCGGAACAGGTCGTCGGCGTGGTGGAAGCTCTCGGAGTGGCCGGCGAAGAGAAGCCCCTCCGGCTGGAGCCGGGGAAGGAAGCGCTTCAGGACCTGGTACTGGGTTTCCTTGTCGAAGTAGATCATCACGTTGCGGCAGAAGATGGCGTCGAACCGCTCGGTGAGGGGCCAGCGCGCGTCCAGGAGGTTGAGCCGCCCGAAGGTGACGAGCCGCTGCAGTTCGGGCTTCACCCGGACATGGCCGGCGTTCTTCCCCTCGCCCCGAAGGAAGAAGCGCTTCATCCGGGCCGGGGAGAGCTCCTTCACCCGCTCCGCGGGGTAGATCCCCCGCCGCGCCCGCTCCAAGGCGCCGGTGTCGATGTCGGTGGCATGGATCCTCACCGGCGGGGTGAAGCTGTCGAACTGTTCCACCACCGTCATGGCAAGGGAATACGGCTCCTCCCCCGACGACGCCGCGCTGCTCCAGATGGTGAGGGGACGGCGCAGCGGCAGCAGTTCCTCCAGGTGCCGGACGAGGATCGGGAAGTGGTGCGGCTCGCGGAAGAAGGCGGTCAGGTTGGTGGTGAGGGCGTTGATGAACTCCTCCCGCTCCCCCTCCTCCTCCCGCTCCACGAGGTCGATGTAGGCGGCGAAGGAGGCAATCCTCCTTGCCCGCAGCCGCCGGGCGAGGCGGCTGTAGACCATGTGCTGCTTGTGGGGGTTGAGGGAGATGCCGGCGCAGCGGTAGATCAGCCCCCGGATCCGCTCGAAGTCGGCGGCGGTGTAGCGGAACTGGTGGAGGCCGGCGGCGCCGTCCCGGGCGGAAGATGTCAGGTAATTCACTCCAGCCGTCATCGGCAACTCCTGGCTCAAGACCCCATTCGCTAGCCCCTGATAGTCCCTAGCTCCTGACTTAGAACTCCTTCCAGTCGTCATCGTCGTATCCCACCGCCTTCGGCAGCGGGGCCTCCTCCGGTGCCTGCTCGGGCTTGTGATAGCCGTTGTCGGCCCCCTTCGGCTTCGGGAGCTGCTTTACGGGCTTTGCCGCTTTCGGCGCCGCGGCTGTTTTCCGGGCCGGTTTCTTTGCCCCCTGGAGCGATTCTTCGAGTTTGAAGCGGCTCACCATCTCCACCATGGCGTTGGCCTGCTCCGCCAGCGACTCCGCCGCCGCGGCCGCCTCTTCCACGAGGGCCGCGTTCTGCTGGGTCACGTCGTCCATCTGGGTGATGGCGGTGTTCACCTGCTCGATGCCGCTCGACTGCTCCAGGGAGGCGGCGGAGATCTCCGCCATGATGTCGGTGACCCGCTTGATGCTCGTCACGATCTCCTGCATGGTGCTCCCCGCCTCGGTCACGAGGCGGCTGCCGTCCTCCACCTTGCCGACCGAATCCTCGATGAGGGCCTTGATCTCCTTGGCCGCGGCGGCGCTGCGCTGGGCGAGGCTTCGCACCTCGCCGGCCACTACGGCGAAGCCGCGCCCCTGCTCGCCGGCCCGGGCTGCCTCCACCGCCGCGTTGAGGGCGAGGATGTTGGTCTGGAAGGCGATCCCGTCGATGACGGTGATGATGTCGGCGATCTTGCGGGAGCTGGCGGTGATCCCCTCCATGGTGGTCACCACCTTGCCGATCACCTCTCCCCCCTTCACCGCCACGTCGCTGGCGGTGACCGCCAGCTGGTTGGCCTGCTGGGCGTTGTCGGCGTTCTGCTTCACGGTGGAGGTGAGCTCCTCCATGCTGGAGGCTGTTTCTTCAAGGGCCGAAGCCTGCTCCTCGGTCCGCTGGGAGAGGTTCACGTTGCCGGCCGAGATCTGCTCCGTGGCGGTGGCGATGGAGTCGGCCCCGCCGCGGACCTCGGCCACGATGTGGGAGAGGCTCTCGTTCATGTGGGTGAGGGCGGTGAGGAGCTTGCCGGTTTCGTCCGCGCTCTTCACCTCGATGGTGGTGGTGAGGTCGCCGGCGGCGATCTGCTCGGAGACCGCGATCGCCTCGGCCAGGGCCCGGCGGATCCGGTTCGCCACCAGCCAGGCGAAGAGGAAGATAAGGAGCGCGAAGAGGACGGTGGCACCGACCACCTTCAGCCTCAGGGCGTTGAGCTCCTTCTGGACATCATCCACGTAGATGCCGCTCCCGATGATCCAGCCCCACTCCTTGACCAGCTTGACGTGGGAGATTTTGGGGCTCGGCGCCGTGGCCCCCGGCTTCGCCCATTGGTACGCCACGTCTCCCTCCCCCTTCTCCCTGGCGATCTTGGCGAATTCCACGAAGATCTGCTTCCCGTCGGGGTCCTTGATGTCGTCCAGCTTCTTCCCGTCGAGCTCCGGCTTGATGGGGTGCATCACCATCACCGGCTCCACGGTGTTGATCCAGAAGTACTCGTTCCCCTGGTAGCGGAGGGCGCGGATGTTGTCGATGGCCCGCTTCCGGGCCTCGGCCTCGGTCAGCTCCCCGCTCTTCACCTTTGCCAGGTAGCCGTCGACGAGGGTGACGACGGTGTCGACGGCGCTTCGCACGGTTTGCTTCTTCTCGGCCATGAGCTTCTGCTCCACCAGCGGGAGGAGGTAGAAGAGGATCCCGGCGATGAGGACGACGATGGTCGCCACCGAGATGCTGAGGATCTTCGTCAGGATCGTCCAGTCTTTGAAGTGCTTGAATTTCATCGGTCTCACCTTTCTCCGCGTAGTATCGGTGGGCGGCCCCTCAGGCCGCCAGGTCCACGAGCTGCATCTCCGCGCTCCCCATGAGCGTCTCGATGTCGACGAGGATCAGCATCCGCTCGTCGACGGTGGCGAGCCCCGCCAGGTAGCGGGTGTCGAGGCTCGACGAGAGCTCCGGGGCGGGCCTGATCTGTTCCGGCGCCAGGGCCGCCACGTCGGAGACCCCGTCCACCACCATCCCCACCACCCGGCCGAGGACGTTGATGATGATGACCACGGTGAACGGGCCGTACTCCACGGTGCCGACGCTGAACTTGATCCGCATGTCGACGATCGGGACGATCACCCCCCGCAGATTGATCACCCCCTTGATGAAGTCGGGGGTGTTGGCGATCCGGGTCACGGCGTCATAACCGCGGATCTCCTGGACCTTGAGGATGTCCATCCCGTACTCCTCGCTGCCGAGGGTGAAGGTGAGGTACTCCCTTGTCCCGCTCGCCGCCGTTACTGTTCCCTGCTCCATATGCTTCCCCCTTGGCTTCGAAGGTAACGCGGGTTACGCTCGCGCGGCCCGTTCCCTGCTTTTTCCCCGCCACAGCGCGGTGATTTCTCCCACGTCGAGGATCAGCGCCACCCGGCCGTCCCCCATGATGGTCGCCCCGGCCGACCCCGGGACCTTGCGGTAGTTCTCCTCCAGGCTCTTGATCACCACCTGCTGCTCGTCCACCAGGGCGTCCACCTGCAGGGCCACCCGGTCCCCCTCGGCATCCACCACCACCAGGACCCCCGCTTCGGGGCGCTCCGCGGCGCCGTCGATGGCGAACAGTTCATGGAGGGGGATGAGCGGCAGGTATTCCCCCCGCATCTGGAGGACGCGGCCCGTGCCGTTCACGGTCCGGATGTCGCCGGCCTGGGGCTGGAGCGACTCGACGATGGCGTTGATCGGGATGATGAACTTCTCCCTTCCCACCGCCACCGCCAGGCCGTCCAGGATCGCCAGGGTGAGGGGGAGGCTCAGGGTGATCCGCGTACCCCTTCCCGTCTCGCTGGCGATGCCCACCCGTCCCCCGAGGGCCTGGACGTTGCGCAGCACCACATCCATCCCGACCCCCCGGCCGGAGACGTCGGTGACCGTCTCGGCGGTGGAGAAGCCGGGGGCGAAGATGAGCTGCCAGACCTCGTCGTCGGTCAGGGCGTCGCCCACGGCGATCCCCCGCTCCGCCGCCTTCTTCAGGATCTTCTCCCGCTGGAGCCCCGCCCCGTCGTCCATGACGTCGATCACGATCTTTCCGCCGATCTGGGAGGCCCGCAGCGTCACCGTCCCGGCGGCGGGCTTGCCGGCCGCGATGCGGGCGGCGGGGGGCTCGATGGCGTGGTCCAGGGCGTTGCGCACCAGATGGGTGAGGGGGTCGGCCAGCTTCTCCACCAGCCCCTTGTCGAGCTCCGTCGTCTCTCCCACCAGCCGCAGCTCCACCTCCTTGCCGAGCTTGGCGGCCAGGTCCCGCACCAGCCGGGGAAAGCGGCTGAAGACGAGGCTGATGGGGACGAGCCGCATCGACATGACGCTTTCCTGCAGGTCCCGGGTGTTGCGGGAGAGCTGCTGGAGCCCCCGGTGGAGATCGGCGAACTGCACCGGATCGAGGACCGCCCCGAGCTGGGCGAGCATCGCCTGGGTGATGACCAGCTCCCCCACCTGGTTGATGATCTGGTCCACCTTGCCGACCCCGACCCGGATCGACCCCTCGGCCTGCTCCCGTCCCCCGCGGTTCTCCGGCGCCGGCGCGGCTCCCTGGCGAGGTGCGGGCTCCTCTGCGGCCGATGCCGGCCCGGCGGGGGGGAAGTCGACGGCGGTGAAGGTGAGGTCGCTGTCGTCGGCCACGAACTCGAAGATGTCGCGGATCTCGCTCTCCGGGGCCGCGGTTTCCAGTTGCAACTCCCAGCGGCAGTGGCAGAGCTCCGGGTCCAGATCGGGGATCTCCGGCGCTCCGGCGACGTCGGCCCTGACGGTGACTCCCCCCAGGCCGGCCAGCTCGTCGAAGAGGTTTTCGATCCGGATCCCCCGGCAGAAGATGTCCGGCGAAGGGGTGAAATCGATACGGTAGCGTTTCGCTCCGGCGGAAGGAGGCGCCCCGCCGCAAACCGTTGCGGCCGGGGGAGCGGCATGGGCCGCCGGCTCGGCGATGAGCCCCCGGAGCGCGCCGCATACCCGGTCGATGGCGTCCCGGTCCACCGGCGCCCCGTCGCGGTGTCCGGCAAGCTGCATGGCGATCACGTCGGTGGCCTGCAGGAAGAGATCGACCATGGGGCGGGTGAGCCCCATCTCGCCGCCGCGCACCCGGTCGAGGAGCGATTCAAGTTCGTGGGTCACCACGGTCATGTCGCCGAAGCCGAAGATGCCCCCTCCCCCCTTGATGGAGTGGGCGGAGCGGAAGATGGCGTTAAGTTCCTCCCGGTCGGGGTTGCCGGGGTCGATGGCGAGGAGGAGGCGCTCCATCTCGGCCAGGTGCTCGGCGCACTCCTCGAAGAAGACCAGGCCGAAGGAGCTTATGTCGATCGTCGGCGTTGTGCCGGTGACAGCGGTCATTTTCCCGGCCCCCCCGTTCCTTCCAGCTCGTCGTCGAACCCGAGGAGGGAGACGCTCGAGCGGAAATGCTCCGGCGGGTTGACGATCGCCGGGGCGAAGCCGTGCCGGCGCAGATGCCGGACAAAGACGGCAAGGAGCTGACAGCCGCTGGCGTCGATGGTTTCCACGTCGCGCACGCAGATCTCGGACTTCGGCGGGGGGGCCGCCGCGCCCCTGCCGGCGAGGAGCGATCCCAGGTGGACGGTCAGTTCGTTCAGCCGCTCGGTGACGCCGCTGATGGACCAATCGCCGCCGAGGGTGATCCGTGCGGGGGTGTCGGCCTGTTCGGACATGGTTCGTCCCTCCTCAGCATTGCAGTTTGTGCAGGCCGGACGGTGCGCCCGGCCTGCTTTCTCATTAGCACGGGAAGTGCCAGGCTGTTTATAATATAATTTCAATGATTACAGCGGATTGCGGTTGGGTGGCGCGGGAAGGGGTGCGACGGAAGTTGCTCCCACCGGACGCACCGGCGGCAGATGCCCGCGGAATGCCGGCGAACACGGGCTGCAACCGTAGTCCGGGGTGCTCGTTTTGTCGCACCGGTCTGCAAGGGAGGTGTAGGCGGGAAAGGGGGGATTTTGAAGCGGCGGCAGGGATGGGACGATTACCCCGGGGAAGCTCCCGGTGGTGCCAGCGGCAGGGTCACCGTGGCGGTGGTACCGGCGCCGGGGGACGACTCGAATCGGAGCGCCCCGTCGTGCTCCTCCATGATGGAGGCGCAGATGGAGAGCCCGAGCCCGGTCCCCCCCCGTTCGAGCCTGGTGGAGAAGAACGGCTCCGTGAGCCGCGCCATGACCTCGCCGCTCATCCCTTCCCCTTCGTCCCGGACGGTGATGACGACGGCGGCGGCGGCCCGGTCGACCCGGGTGGCGACGGTGAGCCCCGCCTCCTTGCCGGGGAGGGCCTGGAGGCCGTTCATGATCAGGTTGATCACCACCTGCTCCACCTGCTGCGCCTTGCCGAGGGCGGGGGGGAGGGTGTCGTCGAGCCGGAGCTGGAAGATGTCGGTGTGGCGGTGGATGTGGTGGCTCAGGATCAGGGCCGCGTCGCGGATGATCTTGTTGACGTCGATGGGGGCGTGGCCGGCCGCCTTATCCTCCCGGGCGAAATTCTTGAGGTTGCCGACGATGGCGCTGATCCGGCGCGATCCCTCCCTGAGACCCAGGAGGAGGCGGGGGACGATCCGCTCCACCTCGTCGGCGGGAAGCCCGCCGAGGGTGACGTTGTCCGCCGACTGGCGGTGCCGAACCAGGAGCGGCATGACGTCGAGCCAGATCCTTTCGAGAATGCCGGCGTTTCCCTGGATGAAGGTGTTGGGGTTGTTGATCTCGTGGGCGATGCCGGAGACGAGGATGCCGAGGGAGGTCATCTTGTTGGCGTGGATCAGCCGGGCCTGGATGTTGCGGGACTCCTCCTCCAGCCGGACCCGGTCGGTGATGTTGCGGATGGAGCAGTAGATGACCTCTTCGTCGCGGAGCCGGATGATCTTGCCCCAGATTGAGACGATGATCGCCTCGCCGCTCTTGCGGGCGGTCCCGAGGCGGTCCAGATAGAAGGGGGCGCTCTCCCCCCGGGGGGGGACCGCCCGGATGAAGGTGGCGTAAGCCTCGGGAGAGAAAAAACTCCATGGGCTCTGCCGTCCGAGTTCGTCGCGGGAGTAGCCGAAGAGCCGCTCCGCCGCCGGGTTGACGTCGAGCACCTTGAAGCTTTCGCGCCGGAGCAGGACGATGGCGTCCTCGTTCTGCTCGAAGAGCCCGCGGAAGCGCTCCTCGCTCTCCCGGAGGGCCTCCTCGGCCCGCTTGCGCCCCTCGATATCCCGGGCGATGCCGGTGGTGCCGACCACATTGCCCCCCTCGTCGATGACCGGGGTCTTGATGGTCTCGATCCAGCGCCGTTCCCCCGACGCTTCCTCCAGGGGCTCCTCAATACGTTTCCGCTGGCGCAAGGCCATGACCTGCCGGTCGTCCTGGCGGTAGAGCTCCGCCAGGTCCCGGGGCCAGACGTCCAGGTCGTCTTTGCCCACGAGCGCTGCGGGGGTCGAGTTGCAGGAACGGGCGAAGGCTTCGTTGACGGCGATGAAGCGGCTCTCGGCATCCTTGAGCCAGACGAGGTCGGGGATGTTGTCGAGGATCGCCTGCTGCTGCCGCTGCAGGGCACGGATTTCCCGCTCCGCATTCTTGACCTTGGTGATGTCTACGATGATGCCGACAATACCCTCAACCCGTCCATCCTGGTGGCAGAAGGTGGCCTTGGTGAACATAACTTCGTGTGAACCATCGACCCACGTAACGTTCGACTCGAATACCTGAATGCCGGGAGAGGAGATGAGTTGCCGGTCCATCTCCGCGTATGACTCGGCCACCTCTCTAGGTAACAGGTCGTAGATCGTTTTTCCGACGACTTCTTCTTCACGGACCCCGAGGGAGGTCATGAAGGCCCGGTTACAGGTTAGGTAGACGCCAGCGGAGTTCTTGTAGTAGACCGGGCTCGGAATGGTGTCGATCAGTACCTTGAGGAAGCGAATGTTTGCCTCCAGTGCCTCCCGTTCCCGTGCCCGCTCGATGGCGATGCTCGCCAGGCTTGCGGCCCGCTCGATCAGCCGCAGCTCGTCGTCGGTGGGACGGCGGACGGTGCGGTAGTAAAGGGCGAAGGTGCCGAGGAGCTCGCCGGTGCTGGCGAAGATCGGCGACGACCAGCTTGCCCGCAGTCCGTGGGCGAGGGGGAGCTTGCGGTACTTGGCCCAGAGGGGGTCGGTGGCGATGTCGGCCACGATCACCTGCCGGCGCTCGTGGGCCGCCGTACCGCAGGAACCGACGGCCGGCCCGATCCTCGTGCCGTCGATGATCCGGTTGTAGTCGTCGGGGAGGCTCGGCGCCGCCCCGTGACGCAGGTGCGACCCGTCGGCATCGGCCAGGAGGACCGAACAGAGCCCCCCCTCGCTCTGCCCCTCGATGGTGAGGCAGATCTGCTCCAGTACCTCGGTCAGGGGGACCTCGCCGGCGATGAGTGCCATGATCCGCTGCTCCCCCTCTCGGAGGCGCTCCGCCCGCCGGGTCTCGGTCACGTCCACGAAGGATCCCACGAGGGAGGCGCCGCAGCCGTCCCCCCCGGGGATGAGGCTCGCCGTCAGCCGGACGAACATGGTGCGGCCGTCCTTCCTCCTGCCGATCAGCTCCCCCGACCAGTGGCCGTTCGCCAGCACCTCGGCCGTGACCGCCTTTGCATCCTCCGGATATTCCCAGAGCTCGGTCGTCTGCCGCCCGAGGAGTTCGTCTTCTTCCCCGAAGCCCCACATCTCGCGGAACGCCCGGTTCGCATAGGTGAGCCTGCAGCCGGTATCGCAGAAGGCGATGGCGGTGACCGAGGAGGCGATGGCCGCCTCCTTCAGTTCCAGCTCCCGGACGGTGCGGCGCCTGGCGGCAAGAAACGCTCCGGCAGCCAGGGCGAAGATGACGGCGATGAGGATCGCCGCGGCAATCACCCCGACGCGCATTTGCTCGACTGTTGCCTGGCGCTGCGCCTCGCCGTCAATCTGGATGACGAAATATCCCGTCGCCAGGGCGATGGCCGCGATGACGGCGGATACGGAGAGGGGAATCGAGCTCCTGAAACTCTTCATGGGTGACGAAGGCCTCGACGCATGGAGGGGGAGAGCGGTCACCGTGCGGGCGTCCCGCTGGCGGTGGTGTATAAACTTATCGCTCTTTTCGTGGAAATGTTTAGCGGTAAAAACGTTTAGTTGCCTCTGTTGGATAAATCTAATATCGTGACGCACATCCCCCTTTCCCAACGGGGGACGTGGTCTGGCGGATCAAATGCCGAGCGCGGGGCGCCGGTTGTTCCACGGTAGGCTTGCAAATGATGCACACCCAAAAGTCCCTCTTTATGAATGGGGGGCGTGGTTCGGGCTGGTAGGGTGCTGGAAGGTGGTTGGGAGGGGGAGATGGGAGATTCTCTGCCGGGATATTTTCGGTACTGGGGGAAGGCGGAGAGGCGCTAAATGAATTTTTGGGCAAAAACAACTTCAGACGGCAAACCCGGCATTTCCGTGTATGACCACATGGTCAATGTAGGGTGCGTGGCGCATCGCATTGCTGAAGTATCGCCGGGACTGCTTGCACGGTTTAATTTGCGTGAATCGGAAATTGGCGCCCTTGCCGCTCTCCATGACCTCGGCAAGATATCTCCCGGATTTCAGCGAAAGTGTGAGGCATGGCTTGAAGAGAACAACTTGATGACCGTGGCCAGGAACGGCTGCTGGGATACGGGAACAGAACCCGATCACGGCAAGGTTTCCCATTCTGCGATCCAGGTTTTCCTGGTGCAGCAAGGTATTGCCAGAAGCATCGCCAAGTATGTGGCAGCTGCCCTCGGCGGGCATCATGGAAGGCTGAAATATCTTCCCAATGATCGTGGAATAAGGCCGCCGCTCATCAAGGAGATTACTGACAGCCGCAGCGGCGTCGAATGGAACTCTGAACGTCTCAAGTGTGCTCAGAAGGTTTGGGCATACTTCAAGGTGGAAGGTTCCATCGATGCGCTCGCCGGGGACTCAGCTGCCATCTGGTGGCTTGCCGGCCTTACGTCTGTTGCCGACTGGATCGGCTCGGACGAGCGTTATTTCTCCCCTGCACCAAGAACGACTGAAGAGGATATTGGTTTCCTTGCCCGCCATGCCCTTGATTCCATCGGGTTCACCCTGCCGGACATCGAGAAGGGTTTGACTTTCGAAGAGATTTTCGGGTTTCCTCCGAACGATATGCAGAGAAAGACCCTTGCGACCATTGCCGGCCCCGGTGTGTATGTTGTCAAGGCCCCGATGGGAATGGGGAAGACCGAGGCGGCTTTGGGTGCTGCGTACCAACTGATGGTGGCCGGAAAGGCAAACGGCATCTACTTTGCGCTCCCGACCCAGGCGACCAGCAACCGCATTCACCTGCGCTTGAACGAGTTTCTGCAACGCATATCACCCGCATCAGGTCCCAGCCGGCTTATTCACGGCAATTCCTGGCTCATGCGGGAAGACTTGGAGTACAACCCCGCATCAAACGGGAAACAGGAAAAATCGGCAGAGGACGCGCGGAACGGCAGAGATTGGTTTGCATCGGCCAAACGGGCACTGCTTGCCCCTTTCGGAGTCGGCACGGTTGACCAGGCCCTGCTCGGTGTGGTTGCCGCAAAACATTTCTTTGTCCGCCACTTCGCACTTGCCGGCAAGGTGGTCATACTTGACGAGGTCCACTCCTACGACATTTATACCGGCACCCTCATTGACAAGCTCATTGCTACCCTCGAAGGGCTTGGCTGTACGGTGATCGTCCTATCCGCCACGCTGACCGGCAAACGTCGCGGTCAGATCGTTTCCGCCGACGGTGATGCAATGGGAGATGCCGAGCAACCATATCCGCTCATTTCGGGCCGGACAGAAGGAAGCGTACTTGACCCGATGCCGGCAAACCCACCCCCCTCGCGGGAGATCAAGGTGGAATTCGCTGTCGGCGAGCGGGCGGTTGAAGAGGCAATGGCCGTTGCCCGCAAAGGTGGCGCCGTGCTCTGGATTTGCAATACTATCGGCGCGGCGCAGAAGCAGTTCAAGCGGTTCAAGGAGCTTGCGGACGGCGAGTTGCCCATCGGCCTGCTGCATGCACGGTTTCCCTTCTGGCGGCGCGAGGAGCTTGAGGCGGCATGGATGGAGCGCTTCGGGAAGGAGGGCGCGACGAGATGCGGCTCGATTCTCGTATCGACGCAGGTGGTCGAGCAGAGCGTCGATCTCGATGCCGACCTGCTGATTACCGAGCTCGCGCCTACCGACATGCTGCTGCAAAGGCTTGGTAGGCTTTGGCGGCATGAGCGGGGAAAGCGGCCGGTCGATACGCCGAGGATCTGCATCGTCGAGGAAGAGAAGACCCTTGATGAACTGCGCCAGATGGCGCCGAAGGAAGTTGTTCGAGTTCTCGGCGGAAAAGCGCAGGTTTACGCGCCATTCGTTCTTCTCCGTTCGCTTGAAGTCTGGAAAAAACAGGCAGAAGGAGTGTCGATTCCGACCCAGGTGCGACAACTGATCGAATCCACCTACGAGGACCGGGAGCACGAACCTGCCGGCTGGTCCGAGCTTTTCAGTGAATGGTACGGGACCGATTCGGCGAAAAGGATGAAGGCGCTGATGAGCCTGAATATCTGGCAGCCGGCTCTTGAGGATCAGGAAGGTGTTCAGACCCGCATCAATGAGCTTGAAACGGTTTCGATGGTCCTCTGTCGGGGCATTACCACGCAGGAGGCGTTGTTCATCGACGGCGCAAAAGCTGAACTTGGCGGCGATACGTTCCGATTTACCACTGCCCGCGCGATTCACCGGAATCTGGTGAAGGTTCCCTTGCATCACTTCGAGCGGGTGGAGGCTTGTCCCGAGTTTGACGAATACATGTACGAGAGGCAGTGCGTCGGGATTGTTGGGGAGGATGGGACCGTAGCGGTCAAGGGATTGAAGGAAGGCGTAAGGTTGTCATATTCGGACGAGGTTGGGCTGTTTGTCGAGAAGCGATCAGGAAAGGAGGGAGTATGAACGTTGCTTTTGACCCGTGGATACCGGTTGTCGACGCCACAGGGACCCGAGAGCTGGTAAGCCTGTGCAGTGTACTTACCGAAGGTGGGAAATATGCCGATCTTGCTGTGCGCCCGCACGAGCGGGTCGCCCTGATGCGGCTGTTTCTCTGCGCGGCTCATGCGGCGCTGGATGGACCGAAGGATTATGACGAGTGGTGCGAGGTGCCGAAGCGGCTGCCGGAGGTGGCGCACAAGTACCTGACGGAGTGGAGAGATTCCTTCGAACTGTTCCACCCGACAAGACCGTGGTTGCAGGTGGCGGGGCTGAAACCTGCCAAGGAGAATGATGATAAATCGTTTACGCCTCTTGCGAAACTTGATTTCTCTTTGGCGAGTGGCGCAGCCTCTACTCTTTTCGACCACGACGGGGTCAATAATTCAAACAGGTTGTTTGATCTTACACAGTTAGTATTGGGTTTGATTTCGATTCAGAACTTTTCAACGTGCGGACTGTTGTCACGTCCATTATGGAACGGGAAAGCCACTCCAGACTCGGCGAAGGATGCACCTTGCATAACCTCCTCGATGTATCACGTGTTTTTGGTAGGGAAGGACCTGAAAGATTCCATCTGCATAAACCTTTGCGACTTTGAAGAGTTGTCACTACTCATGAGTGGATCGGCTAATCAAGGCTGGCTTGGTCGTCCAGTGTGGGAACAGATGCCAAAGAGCGAAGCAGATGCAATATCGACGGGAACATTTCTCGGTCGTCTGACGCCGGTTTCAAGGGCTATCCGTTTGTTTGAAGGAAGTTCCAAAATGCTTTATGGCGAAGCATTGAGATACGCCACATATCCAGACTTCCCCCAAGAATTCAATACGTCTGTTGTTGTTAGGAAAACGAAGAAGAAGGAAGAAAGGTTTCTGGTGGGAGCAAAACTGAATGTCCGGCCATGGCGGCAATTGGACGCGATCCTTCAGTACAATCTCCCTGGGAAAACCCTGACGCATGCCCTCAATCTGAATCATCTAGAAGGCGAGCCTATTGACATCTGGGTTGGAGCTTTGGTCAGAAACCCGGGTAAACAGGATATACTGGATTCAATTGAATCAAGATTTCATATCTCAAAGCGATTTCGCACAGAAACAGGATGTGCTATTTATGCTACTGAAGTCCAAAAAGCACAAAGCGTATCAAGATTATTGGACACAGCAGTCTATATTTATCGTTCTGAGCTTGATAGTGGTGACGGTAAAGGGCTTGGATCATCGGCATTGACACATTACTGGACAACTGTTGAAAACAATCTGCCTGTCCTCATGAAGCATATTGACGCCATAGGAACAGACGAAGCAACTCCTACTAATCAATTGTGGCGAAGCAAGCTCTATGATGCTGCTCGCGAAGCTTATGCAATCGCCTGCGGCCGGGAAACTCCACGGCAAAGAAAAGCTTTTGCCAAAGGATGGCTGGAATTGACTTCAATAAATCGAGAACCGGAAGACGATACCAATGAGACCACGGAGGAGAATCCATGAGCAACCTTCTCGAACGGCTCCGCAGGTGCAAGGATGACCGGGGAATGATGGCGAATCTCCGGTGCATACTTGTGGAGAACAAGAAACATCGCGCCTGGCCTGCTTTGAATCGGCTTGGAGTGGCGATTGACGATCATGTTGCGGCATTCGTGGCTGGACTGTATGCCACCCATCCAGAGGAAACCTCCAACGGCAATTTCGGCGTCACCTGCAAGGCAATCGAACAGAAACGGGGAGACAAGCGGGGCGACGACAACAAGCTGACCCCGACCGAAAGGCGCTTTCAGCATCTGCTTGCGGCCGGCAGGGACGAAGTTCTGGAGCGGGCCATGCGTATGGTGCTCATGGCGAAATCACAAGGTGTTCCGGTCAACTACGCGAAGCTTGAATCTGACCTGAGGTTCTGGACTGAGCGTACCAAGACCGAATGGGCTGCCGCCTTCTGGGCGCCGGGTGCAGAACCCATTGGCGAGGAGGCTATATGAACTGGCTCGCCCGAATGGAAATCGATGCAGAGATTGCCAGCGCCGAGGGGGTCTGCGACAGTTACGCCTGGCACAAGAAGATTTGGGACTGCTTCCCGGATATGCCCGATGCGCAGCGGAATTTCCTGACCCGGATCGATCCGCTGGAAGGCGCTTTCCGGGTATGGGTCTTGTCCGGCACAAAACCGGTCTGGCCGCACTGGTGTCCTCAGGAAGCGTTTGCCCTCAAAGAGATATCGCCTTCTTTCCTGTCGCACCGGCATTACGCCTTCGACGTGCGGGCAAATCCCGTGAAGGCCCAGGTGCAGCGGGATTCCAACGGTCAGCCCCTGCTCAAGGCGAACGGAAAGCGGAAATCCGGGAAGCGGATGCCTTTGGTCAATCCCGATGAATTGCGGGCCTGGCTGATTCGCAAGGGCGAGGTTCGGTGCCGGGATCGAGAGACCGGACAGGAAATCCCCGGCGGGTTTCGTATCGTAGAAGAGAGGCCCCTCGAAATCAGTCCGATGGTGGAGAGCCATTTCCGCAAGAAGGGGCAGAGTGCATACCACGGCGGCGTCCAGTTTCGCGGGACGTTGGAAGTGACCGACCGGGAGCATTTTACCGAAACCTATCGGTCGGGTATCGGCAGCGCCAAGGGATTCGGCTTCGGCCTGCTGCTGCTCGCGCCGGTCAACCTGTAATCAAATACCAATAAAGGAGAGCCAATCAATGAAACACCTGGAACTGCACATCATCCAATCCGTCCCCGTTGCCTGTCTCAACCGTGACGACCTCAATTCGCCCAAGACCGCTGTTTTCGGCGGCGTCCAGCGGGCGCGGGTATCGAGCCAATCGTGGAAGCGGGCGATTCGGGAAATGGCGAAGGAATTGGCGCCGGAGAATTTCAAGGGAGAACGCACCCGTCTGATGTATGAGCCTCTTGTCAAAGCCATGGTGTCGGCTGGGGTTACAGATGCTGACGCAGACGAAGGTGCAAAGAAGATAGTCGATGAACTGGTGAAGCTCGATACCAAATCGAAGGACAAGGTAAAATCCACCACTCTCTATTTCATGTCGCCGCTTGAATTGGAAACCCTTGCCAAGGCATACGCTGAGACGAAGGATGCAAAGAAGACGCTCAAGGCGGTTGATGCCAAGTCCTTGAAGGACGCTGCCGATATTTCCATCTTCGGCCGCATGGTCGCCACCGACCACTCCCTGACAGTCGAAGCAGCCTCCATGTTTTCCCATGCCCTCTCAATTCACAAGGTTGACAATGAAATCGATTTCTTTTCGGCTGTGGACGATCGACAGCCAAAGAAAGACCCCGGTGCTGCAATAACCAGCACCCTAGAGTTCAACTCCGCCACCTACTACCGGTTTGCCGCCCTCAATCTGGACATGCTCGCCGATGATGAGCACCTCGGCTGTCTGAGCAGGGAAGAACGCCAGAGCGTGGTGGGAGCCTTTGTCGAGGCGACGATCAAGGCCCTCCCAGGGGCACGCAAGAACACCATGAACGGCAATACCCTGCCGCTCTATGTGCTCGGCGTCGTCCGTGAAAACGGACACCCGATCCAACTGGTGAACGCATTCGAAGCGCCGGTTCGCTCTTCGCAGGGGTATGCGATCAAGTCAGTTGAATTGATGAAAGCGGAGTATGCGAAGTTGAAAGAAACCTGGGGCATTGAGGCCGTCTTTGAACAGTCGATCCCCGACGTGAATATGAAAACCTTCGTTTCCGGGATGGTGGCCCATGTTATCTGATAAATCATATCTTGCCCTCCGGCTGGAAGGGCCGCTCCAGTCATGGGGATTCGACAGCCAATACAACCGGCGCAACACGGGGCTTATGCCGACCAGGAGCGCCATCGCCGGCATCTGCTGTGCTGCTCTCGGCTATTCCCGCGGGAGTGCGAGTGAACAGGAGTTCCTTGCCGCATTCAGAAGCGTCCGCATGACCGCAATCGCAATTTCCAGAACCGGCATTAGAAAGGAATTAGCGGTCAGACGGTTGCAGGATTATCACACGGTTGGCGGCGGCTATGATCCCAACAGTCCTGATGAGCGGGGAAGTATCACCATAGCCGCCGAAGACGGAAAACCACGGGCAAAGAATGGTCAATCTCTTGCCGTTCTTACTCATCGCCAATACCTGACAGATGCGGCTTTTGGCATTCTGCTCGAAGGCGAAGGAATGCTGCTCAAACAGATGGCCGATGCGTTGGAAAATCCTGTCTGGGGAGTATGGCTCGGGCGTAAGGCCTGTATTCCGACAGCGCCGGTGCTGGCCGGCCTGAGGTCTGATCGGGGCGAAGCGTTGAGCCTCCTCATTGGAACAAGGCCGCTTGAATCCTTAACCCGACAGGAAGAAGTGGAGAACTTCGCCGATGGCAGGGACAGCCTCCCCGACGTGCCGGTGTCGTTCGCTTCCGAGCGGCGGCTGTTTTCGCCAAGGAGGGTGAAAACGTGGCAAGCCGGAGAGAGATAATGAAGCTGTTAATCCTCATTATTTCAAATTGGGGACAAAGTTTCTGTGCCTGCAGCAAAAGGCAAATCCCCCCGGCTGCGCCACCCCCCTTTTTCAAAGTGGGGTAAAGAGTTATTGAATCAAGAAAACACCCCCACTTTGACAAAGGGGGG
>NZ_DAHVYG010000062.1 GCF_027327745.1 Geobacter sp. | reverse complement strand
ATTGTGAGAACTCGCAGAATTCATTTCTGCGAGTTCGTCGTTGCAAAAGGTCGTGGATGACTTTTGCAACATCCTGTTCGTGGGGTTCACCCGATACACCCCATGGTGCGCCTCGGTATCGGCCCGGTGGGCCGAAAGGTCGGCGGCAACGGCATCGATCTTCTTGCCGAGCTTCTCATCCACTTCGTCAATCTTCTTGTTCAACGTATCAATCTTGAGATCAACGAGATTAAAGCGCTCATCTGTCTTGCGGGCAAGCTCGCGAATCTCGCTGCGAAGCACTTCGTGGCCTTCAAGAACCAGATCAAACTTGCTTCTGATATCTTCAAGCGGTATTCCCAGATTGTCTTTCTGCATTGCTATCTCCTTGGGCGCCTTCAGGGGACGTTGGAACCCACAAAGGGACATTGTCAATTTGTTGACTAACTTCCCCACAGGGTCACGAGGGACGTCGTTTGCCCCCAACCCTACCCTTCCTTCACCCGATACACCCCATGATGCGCCTCGGTATCCGCCCGGTGGGCGGCAAGGTCAGCCGCGATACCGTCCACCTTGGTTTCCAGCTTGTCGACTTTGGTTTCCAGCTTGTCGACCTTGGTTTCCAGCTTGTCGACCCTCCCGCTTAGGATATCAATTTTGAAACTGTTCAGATCAATCTTTTCATTCAAGGCATCAAACCTGTCGTCGATTTTCTTGTCCAGTGCGGCATGCCCTTCCAGGACAAGATCAAATTTGCTACGGATATCTTCAAGAAGTATTTCTAAATTATCTTTTTGCATCGTTGCCTCCTCAAGGTGTTACGTCTTTCCCTCTTCCCTAAAGAAAAGACACCTCACCAGTACGTTGAGAAAAAAGGGGGACTACCATCAAATCCCGTGCCACGTCGCAGTCGCGAGCAGGGCACTCCATCCTGGTCAACCAGTCAATCCCAATGACTTACGAATCTGTTGGAGAAATACATCAACATCAGTCAGACTGTTCATTATCTGACCACAGATTACTTCCTGATCAATCTTTTCATAATCGTGAGCCAAAAAATTTCTGAACCCGGCAATGCTTGCGAAACGATAAGCAAAGTCCGCATCAAGCACCTTGTTCTCACCGAGAATATCGAACGACTCCGCATAAGACTGGGGTATTCGCAACCCTTTATGCTTGATTACCAACTCAGCCAGCACGATACAGCTATCGGAAAGCAGATAGAGATAATGGAGCAAAGCTCCGCGATACAGCGGATCAGCAGCAAATCTGCGGCTGCAATCATCCTCGATGGAACGGATTATCAAAAGGTGTTCGTTGATCCGCCCTATCTTCTGCAGTATCCGCTCCACTAGACCCCCATGGCGTATTGACGCTGAAACTTAAAGTCTGTGCACCTGTGGAGCACCTTCAGCTCAAATTCTTCTTGTGCATCCTGATCGGTCACGTAAAGAACCTTTCCATGCCTGATGATCTCATCATTCAATATAAGATTGCCTGACAGGTCAAGCAAAACCAGGTCGATATCGTTTCTTTTCAGTTTTCGGCACAGGTCTGCATACAAGCGAAATTTCAGGGTTGCTCCGCTTATGTTGTCCCTTTTGCGCATCAGCACCGCTATATCGATATCACTTGAAGGCGATCTCTGCCCCTTGGCAGCTGAACCGAAAAGGTAGGCGGCGACAATCTCTTCATGATATTTGTCGAAAATCGGAGCAAGTTCGGTTTGCAAGTGTTCCATATCATGTCCCCCCTTTCAGGGCACTTTCAGGGGACGTTGTTAACTTGTTTACTAACTCCCCCAAATCCCCTTTTCATTCTCCGCTCGACAATCCTGCGAGACAATGAACCACTTTCGATTCCTACCCTTCCTTCACCCGATACACCCCGTGATGCGCCTCGGTATCCGCCCGATGAGCGGCAAGGTCGACGGCAACAGCGTCGATCTTCTTGCCGAGCTTCTCTTCCACTTCATCAATCTTCTTGTTTAACCGTTCATCCACTTCGTCAATCTTCTTGTTCAACGTATCAATCTTGAGGTCAACCAGATCAAAGCGTTCGTCCGTCTTGCGGCCAAGCTCGCGAATCTCGCCGCGAAGCACTTCATGGCCTTCCAGGACCAGATCAAACTTGCTACGTATATCTTCGAGCAAAATTTCCAGACTTTCCTTTCGCATTGATTATCTCCTGGCATTTTCAGGGGATGGGGGGAACCCACAAAGAACCCACAAGAGGACGTCGTTAACTTGTCCCCCAAATTTCCTTTTCATTCTTCTCCGCTCGACACACATCCAATTCCTACCCTTCCCTCACCCGATACACCCCATAATGCGCTTCGGAATTCAGCGTTAGCCCCAACACTTGTCAATCCCCTGTTTCCCGCACCAAAAGTCTTTTGTCATGGATGACCGCAATAACCGTTACGGATTCCCCCTTAACACGATAAATGATCCTGTAACTGAAAACAAAATGTTCCCTTATCGCATGGTCCTTCAGCTCCGGCACTACGCGCCCGGAAAAGGGAAACTCCGACAGATGTCTGGTGACGCCTATGACTTTTGTCACTACAGCCCTTGCAAAAGGGAGAATCTCTTTCAATGTATTCCGCAACAAGCAGAATCGCACGTGCCTCGTCCAGCAGGGCCGTCTGCTGCTGGGCAATGAATGCCGTTTCAGCCTGATACAGGTCAAGCCGCATAGGTCTGCTCCCAGTAATATTCTTCCAGGTCACGCCACGTTCGTCTGAGGAAATGCTGCCAGGGAAGTCCATCTTCCCCTTTAAGCGGTATCCCCTCCTCCGCGATCACGGCACGCATGGCCAGACGCGCCAGGGGAAGGTCGATCAGATCAATGGCGGCTTCCGTTACGCCAAGAAGGGAGGCCAGCCGCCTGCGCAGGGTTTCGGTCAGCCCCAACCGTTCGAGAGGGAGAACTCCCCGCTCCCACTGGATGGCGATGTCCCAGTCGCTCTCCGGGCCGGGTCGGCCCGTCGCCCGGCTCCCTATCAGGACAGCCAGTTCCAGCAGCGGTTCACCCCCGAGTGCCACCTTCAAGATGTCTACAGTGTCAGTTTGCAACTCCTGACTCTCTCCACT
Source organism: Geobacter sp. (assembly GCF_027327745.1). Lineage (GTDB taxonomy): Bacteria > Desulfobacterota > Desulfuromonadia > Geobacterales > Geobacteraceae > Geobacter. The sequence continues at coordinate 59,718 of NZ_DAHVYG010000062.1, read as the reverse complement.
GCCTGTTCCCGGGGGACAGGCACTTTCTGCGTCCGCTCCGGGGACGTTGTTTATTTGTTGACTAACTTCCCCACAAGGTCACAAGAGAGACACCTGCCCCGCCGAACCTACCCTTCCTTCACCCGATACACCCCATGATGCGCCTCGGTATCCGCCCGGTGGGCGGCAAGGTCAGCCGCGATACCGTCCACCTTGGTTTCCAGCTTGTCGACCCTCCCGCTTAAGATATCAATTTTGAAGCTGTTCAGATCAATCTTTTCATTCAAGGCATCGAACCTGTCGTCGATTTTCTTGTCCAGTGCGGCATGCCCTTCCAGGACAAGATCAAGTTTGCTACGGATATCTTCAAGAAGTATTTCTAAATTATCTTTTTGCATCGTTGCCTCCTCAAGGTGTTACGTCTTTCCCTCTTGCTGACGCTCACCCAAGACGCGGAGAGCAGCACTTTAACAGCCCTCAAGAGCCTGCTGCAAATCATTGAGGTGCAACTGTAGAGTATCCCAAATCATGACCATGTCGACGCCCAGATAATCATGAGCCAAAATATTCCGCATACCGGCAATCTGCGACCAAGGTATATGGGGCTTCTTCTCAGTGAGTATATCAATACCGTAATTTTTAAGGGCCTGCCCAATGACTTCAAGATTCCGGACGACAGCATCCTGGGTTTTTCGATCATCAAGAAATGCTTTCCAGTGTGTAGCCAGAGGTGTAATCCTTGATCAAGTCGATGCATTCCAGTGCCGTGGCAATATAGACAGATTTGTCTTTCATAGTTTCACGGCCTCTTGCTGGATTTTTTGTGCTAAATGCCGGTTTAAAGCCCGGGAACTTACCACATCAACCTTGCGACCCAGTTTGCTTGAAAGAGCTTCGATAAGGGAAATCTGGTCGAAGAGCGTGGAACCTGGTTGAAAGTCGACCAAGAAATCGATATCACTCTCCAGTCGTTCGTCTCCGCGAGCCACAGAACCGAACAACCGGACATTATCGGCATGATACTTACTTGAAATGGCGAGAATTTCTTCTCTGTTTTGTCGTAAGATTTCGATCAGACGGGCCATTATGTATCTCCCTGCACCAATAGACACTCCCCGGATTCTACCGCATCTTCGCTCTCTCGGGTTTCAGAAGAGGACTGAGCCAGTTCCCCCTCTCTCCAAAGCCTACCCTTCCTTCACCCGATACACTCCATGATGTGCCTCGGTATCCGCCCGGTGGGCGGTAAGGTCGACGGCAACAGCGTCGATCTTCTGCTCAAGCCGGGCTTCAACCATGGTCAGCCTCTGGTCGACCTTCCGGATTTCATCTTTCAACTCAGTCCTGGTCAACTCCAGCCTCTCTGCCAGCATCTGCTGCCCTTCAACTACAAGGTCGAGCTTGTACTGAAAGTCTTCGGAAAGAACTCCAATATGGTGTTTAAACAGCTCCTCAATTCTTTTGATCGAATCGTTATTCATGAAATATTAACCTCCAAGGACATGTGGGGCACCTTCAGGGCACCTTCAGGGCACCTTCAGGGGACGTTGTTAATTTGTTGACTAACTTTCCCCAAGGCCTCATGAGAGACACCTTTTGCCCCGCCAAACCAACCCTTCCTTCACCCGATACACACCGTGATGGGTCTCGGTGTCGGCCCGGTGGGCGGCAAGGTCGGCTGCGATGCCGTCAACCTTGGTTTCCAGCCGGAGGATGAAATTTATATAGCACGCTGCCGCTCAATAAGCCATAGGGACTTCCCTTATCGGAATGCCATCAAAGAAACGGAAGCTCAACCGACAGTGCAGATGCAAAACATGGAAATCCACGGTGAAAGCCTTAACGCCTCATGCCGACGGGCAGAATTCCCGCCTGAAAGCAAAAAAGCAGCAGCCCGTAAAAGGCTGCTGCTTTTTTAGATGGTGATCCCAAGGGGACTTGAACCCCTGTTACCGACGTGAAAGGCCGGTGTCCTAACCACTAGACGATGGGACCGTAGAAACTTTCCTGAACGAGAAAGGAGCGATCGTATCCCCACCACCAACTACCTTCTTCGTCGAAATACCTGGCTGGGGTGCAAGGATTCGAACCTTGGAATGCCGGAATCAAAATCCGGTGCCTTACCGCTTGGCTACACCCCAACGAGAAGGACTTTGTACCACACGGGCTTTGTCGGGTCAAGAATTTAATTGCTTCACAGGAGAAAAATATCAGATCGTTCAGACCCGCTGGGCGCCGGCGGCAATCGCCCTGATGTTGGCCGGAATGAACCGGCGGTTGCGTTCCGGCAGCGTCCGGCGGAGTGCCTCTTCGAACGTAACGGTGGCTACAGCGCCGGTTTTGGCGGCATAGGCGCCGACGGCCACCATGTTGACCATCCGCGGGTCGCCGAGCTCTATGGCGATCTCGTTCATCGGGATAGAAATCACCTCGACATCGGTGCGGGAAAGACCGGTGGAGTCGACCAGCGAGCTGTTAACGATGCAAAGCCCACCGGACTTGACCCTGGCGGCGAACTTGTCGAAAGAGGTCTGATTGAGTATGAGGGCCACCGACGGATTGCCGACCACCGGTGAACCGACTTCGCCATCGGCGATAACGACGGTGCACATGGCTGCGCCACCACGCTTCTCTACCCCATAGGAGGGAAGAAACGAGACATTTTTCCCCTCGATGATTGCCGCATAACCGAGCAGGTTGCCTGCCATGAGGATCCCCTGCCCTCCGAAACCCGCTATGAAGACGTCATAACGCATGAATAGCTCCCGTCACCTCACCTCAAAGTTCGCGGTGTCCTTGAAAACCCCCAGCGGGAAATAGCCGCACATTTCCGTCCCTACCCGCCCGTTGGCGGTCAGTGGATCCATACCCCAGTTGGTCGGGCACGAGGAAAGCGCTTCGATGAACGAAAAACCCTTTCCTTCGGCCTGATAGCGAAACGCCTTTTTAATCTGCTTTTTGGCGTCCATGAGATTCCTGGGGTTGTTGACCGCGACCCGGGCCGAAAAGGCGACACCTTCGAGCTGGGAGAGGAGCTCTGCCATCCGGATCGGGGAACCGTCCTTGGCAGCATTTCGGCCGAAAGGAGAGGTGGAGGTCTTCTGCCCTACAAGTGTGGTGGGTGCCATCTGTCCGCCGGTCATGCCATAGGTGGTGTTGTTGACGAAGATGACGGTGATGTCCTCGCCGCGGTTCGCCGCGTGAATGATCTCCGCCGTGCCGATGGCGGCGAGATCGCCATCGCCCTGGTAGGTGAAGACGAAGGAATCGGGCCGGGCACGCTTTACCCCCGTGGCAACCGCCGGCGCCCGGCCATGGGGAGCTTCGACCACGTCGATGTCGAAATAGCCGTAAAGAAAGACGGAACAGCCCACTGACGCGACGCCGATGGTGCGCCCCTGGACGCCGGATTCGTCCATCGCCTCGGCGACGAGCCGGTGGAACGTGCCATGATGGCAACCCGGGCAGAAATGGGTCTGAACATCCTTGAGGCTGACCGGTTTCTTGAAGACCTGTTGCATGGGAACCTCACCTCTCACCTATCACTTCCAACCTGGCAATATTTCTCAATCTGCACCAGCAACTCCTCAGGGGTCGGCAGAGAGCCGGCCCCCGGGGGTCTCCCGTAGAAGAAGACTTCCGCGTCGCGGGCCACCGACAGGCGGACGTCCTCCACCATCTGGCCGGCGTTGAGTTCGATGGCGAGCACCTTCCGGCACCGCTGCGTTGCGTCGCGAAAGGCCTTCTCCGGAAAGGGAAAGAGGGTTATGGGGCGGAGCAGTCCCACGTTGAGTCCCTTGTCCCGGGCGGCCATAACGGCGCTCTTGGCAATGCGGGCGGCCGAGCCGAAGGCCGTGACGACGAGCTCGGCGTCATCGAGCATGAATTCTTCCCAGCGGGATTCCTTCTCCTTCAGCTCAGCGTAGCGGGAGTGGAGTTTCCAGTTGTGGGCCTCAAGCTCTCCGTCACCAAGGTAGAGCGACTTCACGACCCGCTGCTCCCCCTTCTCTCTCCCTCTTACGACCCACTCCTTGGGGGGAAGACCCCGCAGGGGGCGCGGATGGGGGACGAACGACTCCTTCATTTGTCCGACAACGGAATCGCCCAAGATCATTGCCGGGATCCGGTAGAGGTCGGAGAGATCGAAGGCGAGCATGGTCAGGTCGTACATCTCCTGCACCGACGAGGGGGCCAGAACGATGATATGGTATCCGCCGTGGCCTCCCCCCTTCACCGCCTGGAAATAGTCGGCCTGGGATGCGTCGATGCCGCCTAGTCCCGGACCGGAGCGGCAGATATTGACGATCACACCCGGCAGTTCTGCCCCGGCCATGTAGGAAATACCCTCCTGCTTGAGGGAGATGCCGGGACTGGACGAGGAGGTCATGGCCCGCGCCCCGGTGGCCGAGGCACCGAGAAGCATGTTGATCGAGGCGATCTCGCTCTCGGCCTGAACGAACTCACCCCCCAACGGGGGGAGTTCCCGGGACATGTACTCGGGAATGTCACTCTGGGGGGTGATCGGATAACCGAAATAATAACGGCATCCGGCCTCTATGGCAGCCATCGCCAGGGCTTCGTTGCCTTTTATAAACAGACGCTTTGTCAAAAGAGCCTCCGGACTGTCAATCTGTGGAGGGGAGCATCCCCCCGTGCCGAGCCGGGATCAGTAACAGATCCCGCTACGATTACTTAAAGACGGCTATGGCAACGTCAGGACACATCTCGGCACAGAGAGCGCAGCCGGTACACTGTTCCTGGCTCGTCATGAGCGCCGAGACATAGCCCTGCTTATTGATGGTGCTACCCATGACGATGAGCTTGCGCGAACACGCAAGCGTACAGAGACCGCATCCCTTGCACCGTGATTCATCTATCTTGATACGCGCCATTGGTGAACTTCCTCTCAGAAAAGTTGCCATATACAGCCGCTGCTCAACCGTAACAAAACAACAGTCAGTGCGTCAATTGCAAAAAAATGCATTTCCCACTTGATTTTATGAGGTTATACCGTTAAATATAAGCAATCGTTGTCTATCGTGTTGTTATTATCAAAGGAGGACTAAATGGCATCAACATTACTGGAGTTGACAGCAAGCATTGTATCATCCCACGCCGCTGTGTCAGAGCTCTCGACCGACGAACTGGTCCAGGAGATCCAGAAAGTTTTCTCCACCCTGCAGGGGCTTGAAGCTGGAGCTGCCGAAGCCGCTCCGGCAGAGGAGGCAAAAGGGCCGGTTGTTACGCTCAAGAAGGCTTTCCAGGCCGACCAGGTCGTCTGCATGATCTGCGGCAAGGGGGGGATGAAAACCCTTACCCGTCACCTGGCCCAGGTGCACGATATGAAGCCGGGCGAGTACCGGAAACAGTTCGGCATCCCGAGCACCCAACCGCTCACCGCCAGGAAATTCTCCGAGGCCCGGAAGCAGATGGCCCGCGACCGGGGCCTTGCCGAGAATCTGGCCAAGGCACGTGCCGTGCGGATGGCAAAGATCCAGGAAAAGAAGGCCGCCACGACCGAGAAACCGGCAAAACCAAAGGCGGTTCGCAAGAAGAAGGCTTAGGCCGTTCGCGGATATGCATTGAGAGAAAAGCCGTCCCTGTTCGTCAGCGGGGACGGCTTTTCCTATTCGCCCCTTCTGGCCAGCAGTGCATTCGCAAGACACGCAAATTCTTCAAGACCAAGCGTCTCGCCGCGCCTTCCGGCCGCAATGCCGCAGTGGGCGAGCGCCGCGGCAATACCTTCTTCCGTGACTCCCAACCCCGCCCCCCGCAGACAGTTCCACAGGGTCTTGCGCCGCATCGCAAACGCCCCCTTCACCACACGGCTGAAAAACGCCTCATCTCCCACCTCGACCCGCGGGGTCTCCAGGGGGACGAAGCTCAGGACCGCAGAATCGACCTTCGGCACAGGGTGGAATGAGCCGGGTCGCACGATCAGCTCGCGCACGACATCAAAGTGAAGCTGGAAAAGAACCGAGAGGACCCCGTAGTCCTTGCTCCCCGGAACCGCCGCCAATCGGTCTCCCACTTCCTTCTGCAGCATGAGAACGAGACGGGAGAAGAAGCGCCGATTTTCCAGGAGGAGAAACAGGACGGGGGTTGAAATATTGTATGGCAGATTGGCGGCGACCTGCCAGGGTCCCTCTTCATAGCGGGTCAGCAACCCGGGGAGATCGAGTTCCAGAATGTCGCCCTGGACGATCTCGACCCTCGGATTGTCGCGGTACGTCTCCCTGAGAAGCGGGACGAGACGGGTGTCGAGTTCGACCGCCACGAGCCGCGCCCCCCCCGAGACGAGAAATGCGGTAAGGGCACCCTTGCCGGGACCTATTTCGAGAATGCAGTCCCCGGGGCCGGCTGAGACCAGACCGGCAATACGCGACAGGACGTTGCGGTCCGTAAGGAAATTCTGGCCGAGCGATTTTCTGGCGCGAATCCCCTCCCCCCTCATGATGCAAACCTCGCCTTCAGGGTGTCGAGGGGCCACGAAACCAGGGCGTCGAGGGAGAGATCGCCCCGGATCCCCCGGACCAGGTAATAGTCCCCGGGGACGGCGATCATGGCCGCATTGTCGCTGCAGAGAACCGGCGAGGGGATCGAAAGCTCCATCCCCTTTCGCGCGGCGGCCTCTCCCATCGCCCGGCGCAGCGCGCTGTTGCATGCGACCCCGCCTGCCATCACAACCCGCTCGACGCCCGCGTCTTGCGCCGCCTGGAAGGTCTTGGCCACGAGCACGTCGCAGACGGCACGCTGGAATGAGGCGCAGATGTCGCGCAGATTCTGCCCGGAAGAGAAATCGGGATGCTTCTTCAGGTGGGTAAGGACCGCCGTCTTCAGCCCGCTGAAGCTGAAGTTGTAACTCCCGTCATGGAAGAGCGGCCGGGGGAACGGAATCCGTTCCGGATCGCCCGAGGCGGCGAGACGGTCGACCTCGACGCCGCCCGGATAGGGAAGCCCCAGCAGCTTGGCGACCTTGTCGAAGGCCTCCCCGGCCGCGTCATCCAGGGTCTGGCCGAGGGTCGCGTACCGGCCGATGCCATCCACGCGGTAGAGGTGGGTATGGCCGCCGGAAACGGCGAGGGCGACAAAGGGAAACTCCACCGGGCGTTCGAGGAAGATGGCCGAAAGGTGCCCCTCGATATGGTTGACGCCAACAATCGGCACCCCCCGCGCAAAGGCGATCGCCTTGGCAACGGAAATACCGACGAGGAGCGCGCCGGCAAGACCGGGCCCCTGGGTCACCGCGACCCCCTCGATCCCGTCGATCGGGACGGCGGCAGCGCGCAGGGCCTCGGCGATCACCACCGGTATCAGTTCGAGATGCTTGCGGGACGCGATCTCGGGGACGACGCCGCCGTACTCGGCATGGTCCTTGACCTGGGTGGCGACCACGTTGGACAGGATCGTCCTCCCGTCGCGGACCACCGCCGCCGCGGTTTCGTCGCAGGATGTTTCTATGGATAACAGAAGCATTACAGCAGATTCGCCGCCAGCTCCGCCAGTTCGGAGCGTTCCCCCTTGGTCATGGTGACGTGCCCGGAGATGGACTGCTCCTTGAACCGCTCGACCACATAAGTCAGGCCGTTGGAGGAGGAATCGACGTAGGGGTTGTCGATCTGGTAAGGGTCGCCGGTGAGGACGATCTTCGTCCCCTCTCCCGCCCGGGTGATGATGGTCTTGATCTCGTGGGGGGTGAGGTTCTGAGCCTCGTCGACGATCATGTACTGCAGCGGGATCGAGCGACCGCGGATGTAGGTCAGCGGCTCGATTTCCATGATCCCCATGGCCATCAGCTCCTTGTACCCCTTGCTGTGGCGCTTTTCGGCCTCGTGCCCGGAGAGGAGGAGTTCCACGTTGTCGAATATCGGCTGCATCCAGGGAGCGAGCTTTTCCTCGATATCGCCCGGGAGGAATCCCAGGTCCCGCCCCATGGGGAAGACGGGACGGGAGACCAGGAGCCGGTTGTAGACATTTTCCTCGGCGGTCTTGTGAAGACCGGCGGCAATGGCCAGCAGCGTCTTGCCGGTCCCCGCCTTGCCGACGAGGGTCACCAGCTTCACCGAATCGTCCAGAAGGAGATCGAAGGCAAAAGCCTGCTCGCGGTTCCGCGGCAGGATGCTCCAGATCCCATCCTTCGCAACCTTGTGCAGAGGGATGATCTTCCCGTCGTCGGCCCGGAATTTCCCCAATGCGGCATGGGACGGATTGGCCTCGTCCCGCAGGGTTACGCACTGGTTCGGGTAGAACGCGCCTCCCTCGACCGTCACCCATCCCTGCCCATGGAAACGGTCCACAAGCTCCGGCGCCACCTCGATCTCCGAGCAGCCGGAATAAAGCTCCTGGATGTCGACCTTGTCCGATTCGTAATCCTCCGCGGTGAGACCGAGCGCATCCGCCTTGATCCGGAGGTTCGTATCCTTGGTGACGAAGATGACGGGGCTTGCGCTGTCCTGTTCCTTCACGCGCATGGCAACGGCGAGGATCCGGTTGTCCCCCCGCTCCTCCCGCAGCTCGGGGGGGAGATTTTTCATGAATTTCTCTTCGTACATCTCGACGCGCAGGACCCCGCCGCTCTCAAGAGCGATGCCGGCCGAGAGCGTCCCCTCCTTGCGCATGTCGTCGAGGTAACGTGAAACCTGCCGGGCGTTGCGACCGGTCTCGTTCATGTCCTTCTTGAAGCGGTCCACCTCTTCGATGACCGTTATCGGAACGATGATATTGTGTTCCTTGAACTTGAACAGCGCCTGGGGATCATAGAGAAGCACATTGGTGTCGAGGATGAAATTCTTGGTCATGGGTTCGTTTCCACCGTGGAATGAATTGAATTGCTACTTGTCGATGACGTGTATCTGGAGCCCGGACGAAAGTGCGAGAATCTTGATGAAGACCGGCCGGTCGCGGTACTTGGCGTCGAGAATAACCTCCCCTTCCCGGTTGAGGGCGGCCAGCACACTCTCGGGCGACTCCTTGACGGTATAGAAGTTGTAGATCCCGGTGGCGTAGAGTTCGTCCTTGGTCACCGGCTTTTCCGGTGGGAGCGAGCAGCCGGCAAAGACGATCATCACGAGGAAAAGCATTCCCAAAATCCACGTTTTCATAGTGATCTCCCAAAGCAAACGATATGACTAACCCTTGCCGACAATCTCCCTGAGGGCGGCAAGAAAATCCTCGATGTCCCGCTCGGTCGTGAAGTACCCGGGGCTCACCCGCACCGTGCCGCCGGGATAGGTGCCGATGGTACGATGCGCGGCAGGCGCGCAGTGAAGACCGACCCTGACGCTGATGTCGTAATCGTGGTCGAGGCGAAAGCCGATTTCCTGGGGATCCGTGTCTTCGACGGTAAAGCTCGCCACTCCCCCGCGGGGTTCGTCGGGCAGGGGGCCGTGACAGGTTACCCCCGGAATGGCGCGAAGTCCCTCGACAAGGGAAGTGATGAGCCGCTGCTCCTTCGCCGCGATCGCCTCGATCCCCACCTCACGGATGAACTCGATCCCCGCCTTGAGGCCGGCGATGCCCGGGGTGTCGAGGGTCCCGCTCTCCAGCCTCTCGGGCATGGTCGCCGGCTGTTCCGGCCCCGACGAAAAGCCGCCGGTGCCTCCGACGATGAGCGGGGTGAGCTCGATTCCTTCCGCCACGTACAGGACACCGGTCCCCTGGGGCCCCATGAGCCCCTTGTGCCCCGGCGCCGCCAGGAGATCGATACCCATGGAGGAAACGTTGATCGGGATCATGCCGGCACTCTGGGCTGCGTCCACGAGAAAAAACGCCCCTGCCGCCCGGGCCGCACGGCCTATCTCCGTTATCGGCTGAATCGAGCCGGTGACGTTGGAACAGTGGGAAAGGGCAACGAGCCTCGTCCCGGGGCGGAGCGCTTCCGCCACCTGGGCCGCCGTCACGAAACCGCGGCGGTCCGCCTCGACCCAGGTCACCTGAACGCCCCGCTCCTGCAAGAGATGCAGCGGGCGGACCAGGGAGTTGTGCTCCATAGTGGTCGTCACGACATGGTCGCCGGGGAGCAGGAGCCCGAAAAAGGCCATATTGAGGGCTTCCGTGGCGCTGTGGGTAAAGACGACCCGGGAAGAGTCCGCAATCCCCAAAAGGGCGGCCACGGCCTCCCGGGCTTCGAAGACGAGCCGGGTCGCCGCCATCCCCCGACGGTGCCCGCCCCTCCCCGGCCCGACGCCGATCTCCCGCAAGGCGTAGTTCACCGCATCGTAGACCGAATCGGGCTTGGGATATGAGGTGGCCGCGTTGTCAAGATAGAGCGACATGGATGGAACCTAGCATGGCAACCGCTATTTGGCAATGTAATTCAAGGCCGGCAGGAGGGGCTTCGCGCGCAGCGCGGGGGTCAGCAGCACCCCCCCGCGGCCGGTCTTGTCGACCGCACCGGACACCTTCTTCTCAACGGACTCCGGAGAACTCTCCCCCCACCAGTTGGCCATGGCCCTGAACGCTTCCGAACCCGAATTATAGAGGTCATAGCGGCCGTTGTTCACAAAGACGTTTCCCCAGGCGGCCCCTCTGCCGTCATCAACCCGTAGCCCCACCGCAGCGTTCTCCGCGATCTCGTTGGCGACCACCTTCACCCGCGAACGGGTCAAGACGATGCCGGCCTCGCGATTGCCGGCAATCCTTCCCCGGGCGACCTCTCCCTCGCACCCTTCCAGAACGAGACCGGTCCCGTTTCCGACAAACAGGTTCCGCTCCAGCCGGATCCGCCCACCGTCGACGGACAAGCCGACAGTGGCGTTGTCGGCAACGGTTGTCCCTTCGAGATTGAGGGAGCTGTCGCGCACCATCAGCCCGACGCGGTTCCTTGCAACCGAGGCGTCCCGGACATCGGCCTCCGAGTCCGTGAATTCCATCCCGACATCGCCCCCCAGCGCCTCGCCGCCGCCGACACTCACGACCCCATCCTGGAATCTCCCCCCGGTTCCGCAGTTGTGGAAGTCCACGTCACGGAGATAAACGGTCGAGTAGACGGCATCGACGCCAATGGTTGCTCCTTCGATCCGGGCGTGGTCGAGCTCGTTCTTCTTTTGACTCCCCAGAAGCACGATCCCCTCCCAGTCACCCGCCCGGGGCTCGGGGAAGACCGAGGTGAAACGCGCCGGCGACTCGGCGCTTCCCCGGACAACGAAGCGCCCCTGAACGAGGAGCCGCGGCCCCGCCCCAACGCCGGCGGAAGTGCGCCGGAAACGAACCACCGCCCCTGGCTCCACCGTCAGGGTGGTCTGGGGTGAGACCATCACGCTCCCTTCCACCACAACTTCGCCGCGCCATACCGTATCCTCCACAAGAACCTCGTCCCGATAGACCCTTACTCCGGCCATAGCTGCGGGAGGAGGTGCGATGCGCCCGGCTCCGGGGAGCGGCGCCCGTTCCGGGGGCGGCAGAGGCTTTGCCTGGGAGGGTGCGGTCATTTCGTCGGCAGCATCCTTCTGCACCTGCCGCACCGGTGCAACGACGGGGGAAGAAACCACCCGGAGAGGAGCAGAACGTGGGGTCCCTGCCGAAGATGCATCGCTTCTCCCCCCCCACAGTCCGGAGAGTGTGCCGCACCCCGAAAGGAGCACCGCTACGCAGGAAATCCCGAAAAAGGCGATTCCCTTGCGTCTGACCATGCAGTCCACAAAACACCTCATTCCCCGGCTCCTTCCCGGTAGTAAACCCTGTTCTTGCCGAATTCCTTGGCCCGGTACAAGAGATCGTCGACCCCCTTGAGCAGCTCGCCGCGGGTCTCGCCATCGCGCGGGTAGCAGGCGACGCCAACGCTGACCGTCACGCCATGGGGAGCTATTCCCTGCAGGATCGTGACGCTCTTCCGTTCCACGAGCTCGCGGAGGCGCTCCGCCACCTGGAAGGCATTGGAGAAATCGGTTTCGGGGAGGAGCACGATGAACTCCTCGCCGCCGTACCGAAATGCCATGTCGGAATCCCTGAGGGCTTCGGTGAGGATGTCCCCCATGGCCGCCAGCACCTTGTCCCCGTGGGGGTGGCCGTAAGTATCGTTGAACTTCTTGAAGTCATCCACATCCATCATGATGATGGAGAACGGCTTTTCGTAGCGCTTGGCCCGATTGAGCTCGCGGCTGAAAACCTGCTGGAAGTAGCGGTGATTGTACAGACCGGTCAGGGCATCGGTGATGGCCATGTGACGCGTGCGCTCATGGAGCTGGGCATTCTCGATCGCCATGGCGGCAAACGACCCGAGGACCGACAGGAGCTCCATCCGCTTGCGGTCGAATGCGCGGGGGACGAAATCGTCGAGGTAGAGGATGCCCACGGTCCTGCTCTGGACCTTGAGCGGGATGCAGATGAGGGAGCGGATCCCCTCGGCCAGGGCGATGGGATTGGTGAAAAAGGTCGTCTCGGCCGTATCGTTGACGAAAAGGATCTCGCCACCGGTGAGGACCCGCTCCGTCAGCCCGCCGGGGTGAACCTCCCAGCGCTCGGTTCTGACGAAATCGGCGGTGAGCCCCTCATGGGCGTGGAGTGTCAGCTCTCCGCGGACGGCGTCATAGAGGGCGATGCTCCCGGCGGGTGTTTCGGCAAAACGCATGGCACTGGCCAGGATGGCGTGGAGCACCGAATCGAGGTCGAGGGTCGACCCCACCGCACCGGCGACCTCAATCAGGTCGCGCAGCGCCCTCACTTCGGATTCGAGATTTTCTCGGATACATTCCGGGCAGCGTTCCATATTGGTTCCTACACGAAATAAAACTAGAATTGTACCACAAACGGAGCCTACATGGAAATTTTTTGCTCATCTCTCCTGTTCATCTTCATCCGCAGTATTGCAAGATATGGTCAGATAAAAAGAAGGGGGAGCTTGCGCTCCCCCTTTGATCGACTATCAACAGTACTAAGTTATTGAATCTGAACCCCCTGAATTACAACCGAAATCCCAGGAATTGTTGTGCCGTTTAGATCGGTAACCGATGAACTGGCATCAATCAGGGCAAAATCACTGGCAGTCGGCATGGTTTCGGGTGTGATGCCGGGAGAAATATTAAAGGTAACCGTGGTGAATTCTCCAACCGGGATCTGGGCATTACTGAAGAGAACTCCCGACCAGAAAAGGAGAACTTGATTCGGAGTTGTTGCATCGGAAATAGGAGCTAATGTGGTGACGCCCGACCCAGCGGCACTGGCAAACGTCAACCGAGTCGAATCATACGTTACCACGGCAGAAATGTTGCCGATCAGGGTATTCGCCGGCAGGGTACCAGTAGTAGCAACTTTCACCGTTGCCGTCGTCGGCTTCACCACGAAATTAAAGGAAACAGGAGTGATAACGGTCCCCGCCGTCGCGGTGACGGTCACCGCGCCCGCAACAGCGCTCGTCAGAGTTACGGTCGCGACCCCGCCCACGGTAGTCGTAGGAGTTCCGAGAGTACCCGTTCCCGACGTCACCGCGAAGGTCACCACCGTACCGTCGGGGACCGGTCCACCCGCAGCCCGAACGACATTGGCGGTAAGGGTGAGAGAGCCATTCAAAAACGCCGCGGGTGCCGAAGACGTGACGGTCATGCTTTGGGGGGCATTCGGATCGACGAAGTTGAAAGTCAGCGTCTTGGACATACTGCCGGCAGTGGCGGTGACGGTAGCCTGTCCCAAGGCTGACCCTGTGAGCGTGACGGTTGCAACACCACTAGTGGTGGTTTGAGAAGCTGCCGATAGAGTTGCACTCGTTGCCGGCGACACCATAAAGGAGACCGTCTCGCCCGTCGGCGCGGGGTCCGCCGCTCTTACCACGGTAGCGGTAAGTGTCAACGGGTTGCCGGTAAACGAAGTGGTTGCCGATGCGGTGAGGTCAAGACTCGTCACAATATCTCCGACAGATGTCCCGTTGGGATTCTTTGCAGCAGAGTTCACAAAGGCAGTTGTCGCCGCAGTGAAATCCGTAAGAACCTGTCCGGCAAGTTGTCCATTGTTTGCAGCAATATTACTCAGAAGCGTGTTAGTTACGTCGCCAGTAATTGTAGTGGTAGTGGCACTGTACTGGGAAATAGCCGCAAGCTTCAACGCGTATGCCTTTTGGTCATCGGTAGCACCGGTGGGGAACGATGCCGTCGGATCAAGCGGTTTCGTCTTGACGATATCAACGGTGGTCCCGGCACCAAAGAACGCGGTGGCTATGGCGTTGTTGGCAGCGTTTATGTTGGTCGACGTCATGGGACTGGTCCCATTTTTCTGCACGGCCATTTCCGTCAGCGGCGTTACGTTGATACTTCCCGTGGCGCCGGAGGCCTCGGCAAGAAACGCCCGCAGGCCGCCGGGAGAACTACCGGTTGCCGGGAATTCCGTGCTGATATTTTTGAAAACATTCGGATTTGCCTCATCCTTATACCGGCCGTGGGTCACTTCCACGAGAACCGGCCCCGTAATGGTTCCGCCGACCGTTATGTTGTAATTGCCATTGGCGTCGGTACGACCTTGCGCAAAGGCCGGGGTAACTTTATTCCCTGATTGATCAATCCTGAAAATGTTAACCGTCGCATCTTGTACCGGCCCTTTAGAGACTACGCCACTGAAGGTGGTACTTGCAGGGGTTCCCCCCCCTCCACCTCCGCATCCGGCAATAATGAACCCAATGACGGACAGGATCCCAAACAATAGGTTTCTGAGCTTCATCGTGCTACCTCCTTTATGATGGCTGGCGACTGACAGCTGCGTATGCGATATTGATGCCAGAATGTCCATCCCGGCCTTAGGTAGAATAAAACGACATTTCCGTCACCATTGCAAGAGTACAGACAAAGGAAATATTGTCAAGAAACCGCTTTTATTGTCCGAAAATTGACCGTCGCCGGGAAGCAGATCCCGGGTTTGCCTTCCCTGCCAAAAGCACCATGGGGAGACTCAAAAATCAACTGAAACCATTCGCCATTTCACCGAATTATTTACGTCCGTTAAATAGCCTTGACACGCCATACATCTTGTGGTTATTTTACGAACCCAACACAACATATATGGCTCACTACCCGTTTGCACCACATCAAACCCAAGGAGAGAACAGCATGGCAGAGGCGAAGACCACAGCGGAAATCCCGGGACTCTCTAAGAACGCTCGCACCGTTCTCGAAAAGCGTTACCTCAAGCGCGATACCGAGGGGAAAGTCCTCGAAACCCCGGTGGACATGTTCCAGCGGGTTGCCAGGTCGATCGCCGAAGCGGACCGGAACTTCGACAAGAAGGCCGACACCAGGGCCCTTACCGCCAAGTTCTACGAAATCATGACCAACTTCGAGTTTCTCCCCAACTCCCCCACCCTCATGAACGCGGGGCGTGAGCTGGGGCAGCTCTCCGCCTGCTTCGTCCTGCCGGTGGGCGACTCGATGGAGGATATCTTCGACGCAGTCAAGTACACCGCGCTCATCCACAAATCGGGGGGGGGCACCGGGTTTTCCTTCTCGCGGCTGCGGCCGGCAAACGACGTGGTCCGCTCGACTTCCGGCATCTCCAGCGGCCCGATCTCCTTCATGCGGGTCTTCGACGCCGCCACCGAGACCATCAAGCAGGGGGGGACCCGGCGCGGCGCCAACATGGGGATCCTCCGCGTGGATCATCCGGACATCATGGATTTCATCATGTGCAAGGATGACCAGAAGCATCTGAACAACTTCAACATCTCGGTGGGGCTCACCGAGCCGTTCATGGAGGCGGTGGAGAAGGACCAGGAGTACGAGCTTCTCAACCCCCGCGACGGCAAGAAGTGCGGCACCCTCAACGCCCGCAAGGTCTTCAGCCGGGTCGTCAAGCAGGCGTGGAAAAACGGCGAGCCGGGGATCATCTTCCTCGACCGCCTCAACAAGGACAACCCGACCCCCCACGTGGGACAGATCGAATCGACCAACCCGTGCGGCGAGCAGCCGCTCCTCCCTTACGAGTCGTGCAACCTTGGCTCCATCAACCTGGGGACGATGGTCAAGGATGGCGAGGTCGACTGGAACCGTCTGAAGGAGGTGGTACGGCTGGCGGTCCACTTCCTCGACAACGTGATCGAGGTGAACAACTACCCCCTCCCACAGATCAGCGAGATGACCCGGGCAAACCGCAAGATCGGCCTCGGCGTCATGGGGTGGGCCGACATGCTGATCCTCCTCGGCATCCCCTACAACTCGCCCGAAGCGGTCCGCCTCGGCGAGAAGGTGATGCGCTTCATCAACGACGAAGGGCACGCCTACTCCCGGGAGCTGGCGGCGGTGCGCGGCACGTTCCCCAATTTCGCCGGGTCGATCTACGACAAGCCGGGTAAAGGAGCAATCCGCAACGCCACGGTGACCACCATCGCCCCCACCGGCACCATCTCCATCATCGCCAACGCCTCCAGCGGCGTCGAACCGCTCTTCGCCGTCTCCTTCGTCCGCCAGGTGCTCGACAAGAATATCCTCGTTGAGGTGAACCCGATCTTCGAGCGGATCGCCAAGGAGCGGGGTTTCTACTCCGAGGAGCTGATGCAGCGGATCGCCGAGCACGGAACGGTCCACGACATCGAGGAGGTCCCGGAGGACGTGCGGCGGGTGTTCGTGACCGCCCACGATATCACCCCCGAGGTCCACATCGAGATGCAGGCCGCGTTCCAGAAGTACACCGACAACGCCGTCTCCAAGACGGTGAACTTCCCCAACCACGCCACCATCGATGAAGTGGAGAAAGTCTACCGCCTCGCCTATAAGCTCGACTGCAAGGGGGTCACCATCTACCGCGACGGCTCCCGCGACGAGCAGGTCCTCTCCACCGGCAAGAAGGAGGAGAAGGAGAAGGCCGTCCCGCAGGAAGACAAGCGGATGATCAAGCGCGATCGTCCCAAGGCCCTCAAGGGGTGGACCTACCAGATGCAGACCGGCTGCGGCCCGCTCTACATCACCATCAACGAGGACAAGGCCGGCCTCTTCGAGCTCTTCACCACCATGGGGAAGGCCGGCGGGTGCGCCGCCTCCCAGAGCGAGGCCATCGGCCGGATGGTGTCGCTGGCGTGGCGAAGCGGCGTCCAGGCCCGCCAGGTGATCAAACAGCTCCTCGGCATCTCCTGCCACCTCCCCGCCGGCTTCGGCGACAACAAGGTCCTCTCCTGCGCCGACGCCGTGGCCAAGGCGATCCAGAGCCACATGCAGGTCGCCGGCTACGACCTGGGGCTGGAGAGCCAGGGCCCCGACCGGGGTGCCTGCCCCGAGTGCGGCGGGATCGTGGAGCACGAAGGGGGGTGCGCAGTCTGCCGGGTCTGCGGGTACTCCGAGTGCGCTTAACCCAGACGCATCAATACAGAAAGGCTCGCAGAAAGCGGGCCTTTTTTCTTCTCGCTGATTGCCTGCCTGACTGAAAACGACTATGGTAAAAAGGATTCTATCCTCACAGGGGCTTGAGCTTTCCACCGATCAACTGGAACTACTTGAGATCATAACCGATTTCAATCTTGAGGCCCGGTATCCGGACGAGAAGTTTTCCTTCCAAAGGAAATGCACCAAGGACTTCACCAAAGGGTATCTGACAAGGATCGAGGAGGCACGACAATGGTTGCTCCGGCTGATACAGTCATAGAGATCGTAAAAAAATACGTTGAAGAACTGCAGCGTCATAACATCGACGTTCAAGAGGTCATAATCTTCGGATCCTACGCCAAAGGGAATGTTAAAGAAGAGAGTGACATCGACATCGCTCTAGTTTCCGATGTCTTCACCGGAGACCGCTTCGAGGACCGGCGTAAGATTGTGCCGTTCCGGCGCCGGATTGACAACCGTATCGAACCGATGCCGTTCCGACCGGAGCACTAACCTGGTGGATGAGATCAAGAGGACGGGGATCAAGATTGCAGTGTAATCCGTTGTCAGTTGACCGACCGGCATTTGCGGCTTTTCGTAGTAACCCCCGACATGCACCGGGTACACCATTCCGTCATTCCCCGCGAGACGAACAGCAATTTCGGATTTAACCTCCCTTGGTGGGACCGCCTTTGCGGAACTTATCGCCCCCAACCACCTCTCCTCAATTCTACAAGGGTCGCCCCCCAGCCACCGGCATCCTCCCCCGCCAGGCGAAACGAGGCGACTTCCGGCTGACGGGCAAGAATGGCATGCACCGTCCGGCGAAGGGTTCCCGTCCCCTTGCCGTGAATGATCCGGACGGCATAAATCCCCCTGCGGCGGCATTCTTCAAGATAGTCGGGAACGAGCTCATTCACCTCCCGTGGCTGGAATGTGTGGAGATCCAGTATCCCGTCGATGGGGTATTCGATCGTTTCGCCTTCCACCGTCGCCTCCTTTTCCCGATTTCCGGTTGATTTATCCTTCCGATATGATACTCCAAAACGTGTGCGCCGCCTGCGCCGCGATTTTCTACTCTGCGAGGATACCGATGACCACCGACATTGCCGCCATGCTCTGGGACACCACCCCCCTCTACCCCGCCGCCGGCTCCCCGGAAATCGAGGCCGAACTGGCCCGGGGTGCCGAGGAGACGCAGAAGTTCCGCGCCACCTATCAGGGACGGGTCGCCTCCCTTGATAACACCGCGTTTCTGGAGGCGCTCCGGAGTTACGAAGCCCTCAACGAGCTGCTGGCGAAGCCCCAGCTCTATGCCCATCTCCTCTTCGCCGCGGACTCGGAGGACGAGACCCACAAGCGGCTCTCCCAGCGGGCGGCCGAGTTCGGCAATCTCATGGGGCGGGAGCTCCTCTTCTTCGATCTGGAGATCATGGAGATTCCCGACGACCGCTTCGCCGGGGTCATCGCCGACGCGCAGTTCGCCAACTACCGGCACTTCCTGGAAAGCGTCCGGCGCTTCAAGCCCCATACCCTCAAGGAGCGGGAGGAGCAGCTCCTGAAGATGAAGAGCCTCACCGGCTCCGATGCCTTTACGCGGCTCTTCGATGAGCTCTCGGCCTCGCTCCGCTACCGGATGGAAATGGACGGTCAGGAGCAGGAGTTCACCGGCGAGGAGCTCCTGGGGCTTCTCCATCACCCCGACGCCGCCGTCCGCGAACGGGCGTTCTCCACCTTCCTGAACCGCCACGAGGAGGAGGGGATCGTCCTCTCCACCATCTTCAACACCATCGCCCTCGACCACGGCCAGGAGCTGGAGCTCCGCAGCTACCGCCACCCCATGGAGCCGACCCATCTGGGGAATGAGCTCCCGGAGGAGGTGGTGAACCGCCTGATGGAGGTGTCGGAGGCCAACTACCCGCTGGCCCGGGACTATTTTCGGCTGAAGGCCCGGCTCCTGGGGCTACCGAAGCTCAAGAACACCGACGTCTACGCCCCGGTGGGCGAGACCGACCGACGGTACACCTATGAGGAGGCGAAGGGGCTCGTGCTCGACGCCTACGGCCGCTTCTCTCCCCGGTTTCGTGAGATGGCCGAGGCGTTCTTTGCCGAACGGCGGGTCGACGTCCTGCCGCGGCCGGGGAAAAGCGGCGGGGCGTTCTGCATGGGGATGACGCCGCGGCTCCCCCCCTATCTTCTCCTCAACTTCACCGGCAACCTGCGCGACGTGGCGACCTTGGCCCACGAGATGGGGCATGGGCTCCACTTCGTCCTCTCCCAGAAGCAGACCATGCTCAACTACCACGCCCCCCTGCCGCTGGCCGAGACGGCGTCGGTCTTCGGCGAGATGCTCCTCACCCGCTATCTCCTGGAGCGCGAGGCCGACCCGAAGGTGAAGGTGGCGCTCCTCTGCGCCAAGATCGAGGACATCATCGCCACCACCTTCCGCCAGAACGTCCTCACCCGCTTCGAGGAGCAGATGCACCGGGAGCGGCAGAAGGGGCTCCTGACCTCTTCACACCTGTGCGACCTCTGGTGGGAGGAAAACGATAAGCTCTACGGCGACGCGGTGGAGATGATCCTTCCCTACCGCTGGGGGTGGAGCTACATCAGCCACTTCATCCATGCCCGCTTCTACTGCTACTCCTACACTTTCGCCGAGCTCCTCGTTCTCTCCCTCTACCGCAAATACCTGGAGGAAGGTGAGCCGTTCATCCCGACCTACGTCGCGATCCTGGAGAGCGGCGGCTCATTGTCCCCGGCCGACACGGTCCGGCCGACGGGGATCGACCTCGCCGATCCCCACTTCTGGCAGAAGGGATACGACTTCCTGGCGGAGCTGATCACAGAGCTGAAAGGGTTGCTCGACGAAGCGTAACACCGGCCATGGAATCTCTAAAAAGAAACGCCGCCGGGATCATCCCCTGACGGCGTTTCTTTATTGGTCAGGCATGGGGCAGAGCTCAGAACTGGAAGCCGACCTCGCCGAAGGGACCACCGAAGTTGACATCGGCCTTGACGTCGCTCTCGTCGATCTTGAGCTTCTCGTACCGGTACCCCGCGGCGGCGAAGACGTGGTCGAAGAAAATCAGCTTCCCCCGGCCGATGATGTCGAAGTACCGGTCCTTGCCGTAGGCGATGCCGCGGGCCTCCGCCTCCCCCGCCAGCCAGGAGAAGGGCTTTACCTGCACCCCGGCATAAAGCATCGGGACCGGGACGGTGAGCGACTTGGATTCGGTGGTGGCCCCCTGCACCACCTCGGCCTTCAGGTCGACGAGACGGGCATCGATGCCGAGATCGACGTTCAGGATGTTGGCCGTGGCGGTCTTGAGGAACGGCAGCCCCCAGTAGAGGCCGAGGTCGTAGTGGTCGAGCCTGAGCTTGGAGGTAAAGGTCGTGTTGCCGGTAAAGGTCTGGTTGCCGAAGGTGAATGTTGACGACTTGATCCCCTGCTCCTTGAACTCCATCGGTGTCGCCATGAGATAGAGGTTGGGGAAGAAGAGTGGCGTCTCCACCTTCACCCTGCCGGTGAGGCGCGTCTCGTCGCCGTACTTCAGCTCGTCCTTCAGATCGAGGCTGGTCCCCTGGTAGGCGATGTTGCCGCGGGGGGTATGGTTCCAGACCCCGATCGCCGCCTCGATCCCGGTGGCCCCCGCCGAAGCGGCGGTTCCCATGAGCAGGAGAAGAGCTCCCCCAACCAGTTGCTTGAATCCCATCTGTGACCTCCATGTTCGCGTGTTGTATGATGTTGCCGCAATCCCTTTTTTTATCGTCATCCACGGAAGAAATCTTGAGGACTTTTTCTCCCGACGCGAAAAGACCGCCGGGAGCATCTCCTCGGCGGTCTTTTCGCTTCCGTTCCGGCAGTGTCAGTACCGGTAGTGCGCCGGCTTGTACGGCCCCTCCTTGGAGACGCCGATATAGGCCGCCTGGGCATCGGTCAACTCGGTCAGCATGACGCCGAGCTTGCTGAGCTGCAGCCTCGCCACCTTCTCGTCCAGTTCCTTGGGCAGGGTGTAGACCCCCACCGGGTATTTGCCCGGGTTGCAGAAGATCTCCATCTGGGCCAGGGTCTGGTTGGCGAAGGAGGAAGACATGACGTAGGAGGGGTGTCCCGTGGCGCAGCCGAGGTTCACCAGGCGCCCTTCGGCCAGGAGAATGATCCGCTTGCCGTCCGGGAAGATGACGTGGTCGACCTGGGGCTTGATGTTCTCCCATCGGTACTGCCTGAGCTTGGCGACCTCGATCTCGTTGTCGAAGTGGCCGATGTTGCAGACGATGGCGTTGTTCTTCATCGCCTTCATGTGGTCATGGGTTATGACGTCGATATTGCCGGTGGTGGTGACGAAGATGTCGGCCTTGTCGGCGGCCCACTCCATGGTGACCACCTTGTACCCTTCCATGGCGGCCTGGAGGGCGCAGATCGGGTCGACCTCGGTCACCCAGACCTGGGCCTGGAGGCCGCGCATGGCCTGGGCGCACCCCTTGCCGACGTCGCCGTAGCCGCAGATCACCGCCACCTTGCCGGCCACCATCACGTCGGTGGCGCGCTTGATGCCGTCCAGAAGCGATTCGCGGCAGCCGTAAATGTTGTCGAACTTTGATTTGGTTACCGAGTCGTTGACGTTGATGGCGGGGAACTTGAGCTTCCCTTTCTTGTGCATCTCGTAGAGGCGGTGGACCCCGGTGGTGGTCTCTTCGGTCACCCCCTTGATGTTGGCGGCGGTGGCGGAGTACCACCCCGGTCTCTCGGCCAGCCGTTTCCTGATGGCGGCAAAGAGGAACTGCTCCTCCTCGCAGGTGGGGTTGGCGATGACCGACGGGTCCTTCTCCGCGTCGCTCCCCAGGTGGAGGAGCAGCGTGGCGTCGCCGCCGTCGTCAAGGATCATGTTGGGGGCGCCGCCGTCGTGCCAGTCGAAGATCCGGTGGGTATACTCCCAGTACTCCGCCAGGGTCTCCCCCTTGTGGGCGAAGACCGGGACGCCGGCGGCGGCGATGGCCGCGGCGGCGTGGTCCTGGGTGGAGAAGATGTTGCACGAAGCCCAGCGGACCTCGGCGCCCAGGGCCACCAGGGTCTCGATGAGAACGGCCGTCTGGATGGTCATGTGGAGCGAACCGGCGATGCGGGCTCCCTTGAGCGACTGCGCCTTCGCGAACTCCTGGCGGATTGCCATGAGGCCCGGCATCTCGGTCTCGGCGATTGCCATCTCCTTGCGTCCCCAATCGGCAAGGGAAAGATCATTTACGACGTAATCCGTGAACCCACCTGCCGTCACGGCTTCTTTGACTGCATCTGGCGACATCGTCTCCTCCGTATGTTGGTAATTTCCGGCACAAAAGCAGCTTTTTATATCATCTTTGCCAGAGCGGGTCAAAACGTAACTGCCCGGAAAAAGAAAAAGGCGGTCCACGCCGCCTTTTCCCGCCCCTGCTTTTCCCGTTCCCTCTCCCTACGCCGCCTCTTCCGCCGGAGCCATCTCCTCGGCGAAGAGTTCGTCGAAGATCTCCTGCACGGTGGTGATCCGGTCGGCCTTCCAGGCGTTGGTGCCGCAGAAGACGAGCCCCGTCTCCACGTCGCCGCGCTGGGCCCGGTCGAGGGCGCTCACGATGCAGAACCGCTCGCCGCTCTCCTTGTACGAGCATTTCTTGAGGCAGCCGTTGCCGCACGTCGTGCCGTTGATCTCGTCGTAAAGGGGGATCTTCTCCTGATTGCTCAGGATCGCCCGCCCCGGCAGCCCCGCGGGGCTCATGATGAGGCCGATATCCTCCTGGCGGCACTGGAGGTAGGCCTGCTTGTAGGCATCATCGGCGTCACACTCCACCGTCGGGACGAAGCGGCTCGCCATCTGCACCCCGTCCGCCCCTTCCGCCAGGGCGCGGAGGAGATCGCTGCGGTCCCAGATCCCTCCCGCCGCGATGACCGGCACGCTCCTGCCGTACTCGGCCTGGAAGAATTCCTTGATGCCGCGGATGGTGCCGTAGTGGTCATAGCTGCCGGTGCCGATATTCTCCATCTTTTCGCCCAGATGCCCGCCGGCGGTGTCCGGATCCTCGACCACCACCGCGTCGGGGAGGCGGCCGTACCCCTTCTCCCATTTCTTGGCGATGAGTTGGGCGGCACGGACCGATGAAACGATCGGCACCAGAGCCACGTCGGGGGCGTGGGCCGTCAGCTCGGGGAGCGTCATGGGGAGACCGGCGCCGCAGACGATCACTTTGGCTCCCCCCTCCACGGCGGCTTTCACTAGGGCTTCGTAATCAGAGAGGGCGACCATGATGTTGACGCCGATGACGCCGTCGGGCGCCACTTCGTAGGCCTTGCGCAGTTCCTGCTTCAGCGCCTCGGGATTGACCTGCAGAAAGTTATGCCCCGTAAAAAGCCCGCTGTTCAGCGATATCCCCGCGGCAGCCACCAAGCCAACCCCACCGCTCTTCGCCACGTGTCCAGCAAGACGCCATCCCGATATTCTAACCCCCATCCCTCCCTGGATGAGCGGATACCTCACTTCGTGATTCCCGATTCTGAGCGGTCCGGCCATTTCCTTACCCCCTGATGGATTCGTGAGTGTAAACATAGCAGAACCGCCCCGGCTCCAGGTGTAATACTTTTGTAAAACGAATTCTCCCTGAATTCTCCCTTGCAAACTGTCGGGCCGGGTGCTACACAGAAGAGCATGAAATGGTTGAAAAAACTCGCAAATCCGCTCATGGCGCTGATCGGCATCCAGCTCGTCTGGGGTCTGGTGGTCTTTTTCTGGATTTACTGGTTCATGGGGAGACACAGGGAGTTCCGCGAACTGGCGATGCGCTACCGCCCGGAACTCCTGAGCCGCGGCTTCGACTGGATCGTCCTGGTTGAAGGGCTGCTCCTTCTTGTCATTATCATGGCCGGCGTATATGTCATGTTTCTCTACTGGCGCAGCCAGTCTAACCTCTACCGGGAACAGAAGGACTTCATCTCCCAGGCGACCCACGAACTGAAATCCCCCCTGGCCTCCATCAAGCTCCATCTGGAGACCATCCGGCTGCGAAAACCTCCCCCCGAAAAACTGGAGCGCTTCCTCGACACCATGCTCGAAGATGTCGAGCGACTCGACGACCTGACCAGCAACTTTCTCATGGCAGCCAAGCTGGAGCAGCGCCGCCGCGCCTCCCAGTACCCGGTCGTCGACCTCTCCGGTCTGGTTGCAGGCTACCTGGAGCACAAGCGCGACAAGCTCCCGGAGGGGGGAAGCGTAACCCTCGACATTGAAGAGGGGATCAAGGTCGCTCTCGATGCCGAGGGGTTCAAGACCGTTCTGCGCAACCTCTTCGAGAATGCCATCCTCTACAGCCCGGCCACGCCGGAGATCCGCGTTGCGCTGCACCGGGAGGGGAACCGCTGCGTCCTGACGTTTCAGGACAGCGGCATCGGGATAGCGGCGGACGACCTCAGGAAGATCTTCCGGAAATTCTTCCGGGTCCGCCGCCCCGGGGAGACCATCCGCGGCACCGGTCTGGGGCTCTGGATCGTCCGGACGGTGGTCAGGGAGCATGGGGGGAGCATCAGCGTCGCAAGCCCCGGGATCGGCAAGGGAACGGTCTTCACCATTACCCTTCCGCTTCCCCGCCAGGAGAACCGGCCGTGAACGATGAAAAACCGCATATCCTCCTCGTGGAGGACGAGATGCACCTTGCCCGGGGAATCTGTTTCAACCTGGAGCAGGAGGGGTATCGCGTCAGCCACGTGGAGAGCGGCGAAGAGGCCCTCGTACGGCTCGCTTACGACCGTTTCGCCCTGATCATCCTCGACGTGATGCTCCCCGGCATGGACGGCTTCACGGTTTGTGAAAAGGTCCGGGCCTCCGATCCGAGGGTGCCGATTCTCATTCTCACCGCCCGTACCGACGAAGGAGATCGGGTCACCGGCCTCAAGAGCGGCGCCGACGATTACCTGACCAAGCCGTTCAGCCTGAACGAATTCCTGCTGCGGGTGGGAGGAATGCTCCGACGCTCTGCCTGGTACCGTCCGGAACCGGTGGAGGAAGGATACCGCTTCGGGGACAACGAGGTGTTTCTCCTCTCCTACCACGCTCGCACCGCCCAGGGTGAGATCGACCTTACCGAACTGGAGGTGAAGATGCTCTCGCTCTTCTTCCACCGCGAGGGGAAAGCGATTCCCCGGGGGGAGATCCTGGAGAGTGTCTGGGGGTATTCGTCCGGCACCGAGACCCGGACCCTCGACAACTTCGTCGTGCGCCTGCGCAAGTATTTCGAGCCCAATCCCGCGAAACCGGTCTTCTTCCAGACCGTGCGGGGAGTGGGGTATCTGTTCAGCAGGCAAGGTGGGGATTAGAATCCGGGGCGATCGGGACTCGTAACTCGGGACTGGCGAAATTCAAAGAAAAAGGCCGGAAGGAATAACCTCCCGGCCTTTTTCTATTACGAGTCCCGAGTCCCGGCCTTACAGCCCCGCCTTCCGGCGGATGATGTCGACCTTGTCGGTCCGCTCCCAGGTGAATTCCGGGAGTTCGCGGCCGAAATGGCCGTAGGCCGCGGTCTTCCTGTAAATGGGACGCAGAAGGTCGAGCTGCTCGATGATGGCCCGGGGACGGAGGTCGAAGACCTCGCGGACGATGTCGGCGATGCGCTGCGAAGGGATCTTGCCTGTGCCGGAGGTATCGACCATGACCGATACCGGCTCGGCCACGCCGATGGCGTACGCCACCTGGACCTCGCACTTCTCGCAAAGGCCCGCAGCCACCAGGTTCTTGGCGACGTAGCGACCCATGTAGGCGGCGGAACGATCGACCTTGGACGGGTCCTTGCCGGAAAACGCGCCGCCACCATGGGCACCGTGGCCGCCGTAGCTGTCGACGATGATCTTGCGTCCGGTGAGGCCGCAGTCCCCCATCGGCCCTCCGACCACGAAACGTCCGGTGGGATTGATGAGGAAACGGGTCTTGTCATCCATGAGTTCAGCCGGGATTATCTTCCTGATCACCTCTTCGATGATCCCTTCCTTGATCGTTTCGTAGGATACTTCCGGAGCATGCTGCGAGGAGATGACCACCGTGTCTATCCGCACCGGCTTGTCATCCACATACCGGATGGAAACCTGGGACTTGGAATCGGGGCGAAGGAAACCGAGGACCCCGCTCTTTCTCACCTCAGCCAGCTTCTGGGTGAGGCGATGGGCATACATGATGGTCATCGGCATCAGCTCGGGGGTTTCCGTGCAGGCATATCCGAACATGAGCCCCTGATCGCCCGCCCCCTGGTCCTTGAAGAGCCCCTCCCCCTCCGTTACCCCCTGGGAAATGTCCGGCGACTGCTTGTCGATGGAAGTCAGAATTGCGCAGGTCTCCCAGTCGAACCCCATGGCGGAATCGTTGTAGCCGATCTCCCTGATGGTTTCGCGGGCAATCTTCGCGTAGTCGACCACGGCGGTGGTGGTAATCTCACCGGCGATGACGGCCATGCCGGTGGTGACGAGCGTTTCGCAGGCGACACGGGCCTTCGGGTCCTGGGTAAGAATCGCATCGAGGACCGCATCGGAGATCTGATCGGCAACCTTGTCGGGGTGCCCTTCGGACACCGATTCCGAGGTAAAAATGTAATCTTTCATCTCCATCGTTCTCTGTTCCTCCTCATGCAGGTGGTTAATAGGGACGGCTCAAACAGCAAAGGTCTGAATTGTAAGGTTCGGGAAATCGGTTTGTCAAGGAAAAGGAAGGCGACGGCTCAGTCGAAACTCTCCGAGAAATGTGCGGAAATTTCGCGCTTCAGGAACTCCTCCACATCCGCGGCGGTGGAACACGCGAGGGCACGGGCGACCAGGCGCTCGGCTTCGGCCTTCGACGCACGCCGGAGGACTTTCTTTACCCGGGGAACCGAGACCGAAGTCATGGAGAGCTCGTCAAACCCGAGGCCGAGGAGTACCGGCAGATAGGCCGCCTCCCCCGCCATCTCGCCGCACATGCAGACCCTGATGCCGGCAGCGTGGGCAGCATCGACCACCATCTTCAGGGAACGGAGGATGGCAGGGTGGAGCGGCTGATACAGGTAGGCCAAGTGCTCGTTGGTTCTGTCGATCGCCAGGGAATACTGGATCAGGTCGTTGGTGCCGACACTGAAAAAATCGACCTCCCGCGCCAAGAGGTCGGCAATGACGACCGCCGAGGGTATCTCAATCATGATCCCGACCTCGATCCCGTCGTCAAAGGGGACCCCTGTCCGGCGGAGCTCCTCTTTCGCCTCGTCGAGAAGCCGGCGGGCGCTTCGCACCTCCTCGATGCCGGAGATCATCGGGAAGAATATCCGGACCTTACCCCGGGCGCTGGCCCGCAGGATCGCCCGGAGCTGGGTCTTGAACACCTCGGGCTTGCGGAGCGAAAGGCGAATCGCGCGCAGGCCCAGGGCGGGATTCATCTCGTCTTCGAGATGGAGGTCGGTGGCAAACTTGTCCCCCCCGACATCGAGGGTTCGGATGGTGACCGGCAACGGCGCCATCTTCTCGACGATGGCCGAGTAGACCTGATACTGTTCCTCCTCGTCCGGAAGCCCCGGTCGGTTCATGTACAGCATCTCGGTACGGTATAGGCCGATCCCTTCCCCGCCGTGCCTCATGAGCGACGGGACCTCCTCGAGAAACTCCACGTTTCCCATCAGGTTGATTCGGTGGCCGTCAGGCGTTTCGGCCGGCAGCTCCCGAAGCTTCAGGAACTCCTGCTCCAGATATTCATAGTGCTGCTTGCGCTTGAGATAATCGCGGAAGGTTTCCTGGTCCGGATTGATAACCACGGTGCCGTCGGTGCCGTCAACAATGACCGGCAGGCCGTCGATCTCCTCGGCGGTGACCGACTCCAGCCCGACCACGGCAGGAATCTCCAGCGCCCGGGCCAGGATGGATGTATGGGAGGTCTTCCCCCCGAGATCGGTGACAAAACCGATCACGGTCCCCTTGTCGATCTGCAGGACATCGGTGGGCGACAGGTCGTGGGCAACCACGACCACCTTCCCCCCCTCGATGCTCGCAATCGGCTCATGACGGGTGCCGATCATGTTCCTGAGCACCCGCTCCGCAACGGTTTCTATGTCGCCGCACCGCTCCCGAAGGTACTCGTCCTCGATGCCGGCAAAAAAGTCCCTGAACCTTGCGACATTCCGTTTGAGAGCGGCTTCGGCATTGATCTGTTCACGCTCGATCAGCTCGACGGTCCCCTGGGTGAGCATGCTGTCTTCCAGGATGAGGAGGTGGGTATCGATGACGTAGAGGTGCTCGGGGCCGTGAGTAGAGGCAAACTGCAGCTTGAGGGAAGTGAGGTCTTCGCGGGCCTTGGACAGGGCCGTGGAGAAGCGTTCGACCTCAAGGGGAACGTCTTCGGAGGGGACCGCCGTCTCGGTCACTGCCACCCGTCCCCGGTCGGTCATCCGGACCGTTCCGATGGCAATACCGGGAGAAGCCCCCGTGCCACGAAATATTCTGGGATTATTCCTCGCCGAATCCATTGGTGATGATATCCGCCAGTGCCGCCATGGCTTCCGCTTCATCTTCCCCGTCAACCCTGACGGTGATGATCGTCCCCTTGGCGGCGGCAAGCATCATGATTCCCATGATGCTTTTGCCGTTAACCTCAACCCCCTCACGTCCAATCTTTATCTCCGCATTGAAGCGGCTGGCGGTCTTGACGAGAAGGGCGGAAGCACGGGCATGGAGGCCGAGTTTGTTGACAATGGTAAAATCCTGTACAAGCATTGCATTACATCCTGTCTCAAAAGGTTATTTCAGATAGTCTCCCGCAACGGTTATCCCTTCACGCCCACAATCCCTGATGGCGGCGGCCAGTTCGGACACGGAAACGTTTGCGCGTTCCGTGGCAAACTTGATGACCATCGGGAGGTTGACGCCGGTCAGCACCTCGATCCTCCCGCTTTCGAGATGGGAAAGGCTCATGTTCGAAGGGGTCCCGCCGAACATGTCGGTCATTATGACCGCCCCCCCTTCCGATACCCGCTTGACCGCGCCCACAATATCGTCCATGACCTTCCCGGCCGGGTCCCCCGGCTGAATCCCCACCGCTTCGGCGCAGTCTATCGGTCCGACAATCATCTCGGCGGCCCGGAGCAGCTCGGCCGCAAGGCCGGCATGAGTCACAAGAACCAGTCCAATCATTTCCTATCCCTTTTCGACGTCACGATGAGTTGACTTTACGGCAAACCCCTTCCCTTCAAAAAACCTGCAGAGCTCCTCCACGATGGCAACCGAGCGGTGTCTCCCTCCCGTGCAGCCAACGGAGACGGTGAGATACGACTTTCCTTCCCGGCGGTACGAGGGAATGAGGAAGTCGAGCAGATCCGTGAACCGCTTGAAAAACTCCTCCGTCTCGGGCTTTTCCAGAACAAAGGTGCGAACGGACAGATCGAGCCCCGTGAACGGCTTGAGCTCGGGGATAAAGTGCGGATTGGGGAGGAACCGAACATCCACAACCAGATCGGACTCCAGGGGAATGCCGTACCGGTAACCGAATGACTGGAAGTGGACCGTCATCCGCCGGGGGCCCGACTCCCCCTTGATCTTGGCGGTGAAGAGCTCCTTGAACTGGTGAACGTTAAGCTCCGAGGTATCGATTACCAGCGTGGCCTGACGGCGCAAATCGGCCAACTGGTCACGTTCGAACCGTATTCCCTCGGGGACCGATCCGCTCTCGAGGGCGGGATGGCGCCGCCGCGTTTCCGAGAAACGCCGTATCAGGACATCATCAGTGGCATCGAAAAAGATGATTTCTATGGTGTTGCCGGCCTGCCGGATCTCCTGGAAAACCCGCTCGTACCCCTTGAGGAAATCGCGCCCACGGATATCCATGACAAGCGCAACCCCCGGCACCTTCTCCTCGGCCTTGCGCACCAGATCGATAATGGTGGGAAAGAGCTGGACCGGCAGGTTGTCGATGCAGAAAAACCCCTCGTCCTCGAGAACGCGTACCGCCGTCGACTTGCCGGAACCGGAGAGACCACTGATGACGAGAATCCGCATCCCTCACTCCACCTCGTCCCCAAGGGGGCGAACCTCCATCCGTGCCATGAGCTTCTCTTGAAGTTCGCGTGCCGAATGATAGCCCATCCCCTTGAGCAGGTGATTGCGCGCCGCCACCTCGATGATGGAGGTGAGGTTGCGTCCCGGGCGTACCGGGATCCTGATATAGGGGACCTCGATATCGAGGATGCGGTAGAACTCGTCGTCAATCCCGAGACGGTCGTACTCGTGGTTCGGATCCCACTCCACCAGCTCGATCACCATATCGATGATCTTCTTTTCGCGGATGGAGGAAACCCCGAACAGATTCTTGATGTTAATGATGCCGAGACCGCGGATCTCGACGTGGTACTGGATCGCTTCGGCCGCCTGTCCGACCAGTGCCGCCGGCATCTTCTTCTTGACGTAGACCACATCGTCTGCCACGAGCCTGTGACCCCGGATGACGAGGTCCAGGGCACACTCGCTCTTTCCTATGCCGCTCTTGCCGAGGAGCAGCACCCCCACGCCGAGCACGTCCACGAGCACCCCGTGAATGTGGGTGGTCGGAAGAAGGCGCTCCTCCAGAAACTTGGTGATCAGGGAGATGAATGTCGACGATTGGTGAGGTGAGACGAGGAGGGGAATCCCCGCCTTCTCCGTCTCGTTCCTGAGGGTTTCGGGAGGATCGAGCCCCTTGGTGATGATGAAGCACGAAATGGGGAACTGGCAGAGCTTCGCGATGTTCGTTGCAGCCTGCTGCTGCGGTAACTGCCGCAGATAGGAGATTTCCGTGTTACCCAGCACCTGCACGCGGTCGGGATGAAGATAATCCGTATACCCGGTCAGCGCCAGCCCGGGCTTCTGAATGCGGGAACTGTGCACCCGATGGCCCAATCCCCGTTCGCCGGCGTGCAGGACAAGGTCCAGCCCGTACTCCGTGTCGTTGAGGAGGTCGGCAATTGAAAGGGTGATGCTGTTCAAGGGTGGATATCCTCGATGCGGATTGAGGGGAAACGGAGCCGAGCAAGGGCCGCGCCGCCGCGGGCGGCGCGGCGCGGCGCATTACTTGCGGGTCGGCTCGATCAGGCCGTAGTTCCCGTCCTTGCGACGGTAAACTACATTGATTGCCTCGGTGGACGAATCGGTAAACACAAGGAAATCCTTGTGCATGAGGTCCATCTGCATGACCGCCTCCTCCACCGACATCGGCTTTATGGAGATGGTCTTGCTCGGAATGATGACCGGCTGCTTCTGCTGCTCGATGCTCTCCGCGGTCACGATGCTCTTCCGGACTTCGATGGCGCGGGTTTCGGCCGTCGGCTTGTGCTCCTTGAGCCGCTCCTTGTAACGGCGGAGCTGGCGCTCGATCTTGTCCACCACCGCATCTAGGGCTGCATACATGTCGTTGGTTTCCTCGGCGGCCTTGATG
Organism: Geobacter sp.; assembly: GCF_027327745.1. GTDB lineage: Bacteria > Desulfobacterota > Desulfuromonadia > Geobacterales > Geobacteraceae > Geobacter. The sequence continues at coordinate 28,043 of NZ_DAHVYG010000062.1, read as the reverse complement.
ATGACCCCCTTGGCGGTGAGGGTAACCTCAGCGGCGTGCCGGATCTTCTCCACCGTGAAGAAGACTTGGGCGGTAACCGGCTCGTCGATATATTTCTTCACCCTCTCCAGTTTTTCGGCGGCGTAGCTCTTGAGGGCCTCGCTCTGCTCCATGTGCCTGAACGTTGTTGTAATTTGCATGACTTCCTCCTTGCTGTGAATGCGTTCCGGACCGCGCTCCTTGATTCAAGGTAAACACGAAATTACGATCCTTCAACCCGGAACATCAAAGATCGATGAAATAAGCTGCATGACAGGTCAGAAGTGGCGTTTGCGTTCGGATGACGAGCCGATCCGCAGCATCTCCCGGTACTTGGTAACGGTACGCCGGGCGATGTTGATATTATGGGCCGAGAGGAGCTCGGCGATACGTTGGTCGCTGTATGGCTTGCGGGAGTCTTCGGCGTCGACGATCTCCTTGATCTTGTTCTTGACGCTTTCCGAAGCGATGAAATCCCCCTCGGTGGTCGAGATGCCGCTGTTGAAGAAGTACTTCATTTCGAAGAGCCCCTGGGGGGTCTGCATGTACTTGTTGGTGGTCACGCGGCTGATGGTCGATTCGTGCATGCCGATATCTTCGGCGATGTCGCGGAGAACAAGGGGGCGCAGAAACTCGATCCCCCGGTCGAGGAAATCGCGCTGGAACCGTGCGATGCTCTTCGCCACCTTGTAGATGGTGCGCTGCCGCTGGTGGATGCTCTTGATGAGCCACGTCGCCGAACGCACCTTGTCGTTGATGTACTCCTCCGCCTTGGCATCGACCTGGGGATTCGCCTTCACATCCCCGGCGTAGAACGGATTGACCCGCAGGTTGGGAAGTCCTTCGTCGTTGAGGACTATCACGTAATCGTCGGCGATCTTGTACACGAACACGTCGGGGGAGATATAATGGACATCCTCGGAACCGTAGAGACGACCGGGCTTGGGATCCAGACTCGCGATGATCCGGGCGGCGGTCAGGATATCGTTCACCTCGATCCCGAGAGCCTTGGCGATCTGCTTGTATCTTCTGGTTTCCAGATCGTGCAGGTGGTCCCGGAGGATCCCCTCCACCACACTCCCCCCCATTCCGAGCTGTTCCACCTGGATGAGGAGGCACTCGCGCAGGTCCCGGGCAGCGACCCCCATCGGGTCGAATTCCTGAATCTTTTTCACGGTCGACTCGACAAGCTCGGGTTCCACCATACAGGTGACCGCGATCTCGTCGACGGTGGCCCGCAGATAGCCGTCTTCATCGATATTGCCGATGATCTCGGCCCCCAGCCGGTATTCGAGCTCGGTGAGGTTCGTAAGGTTCAACTGCCACATGAGATGGTCGATGAGGGTCCCTTTGCGGGTAAGAATATTCTCGTAGGAAGGGCGGTCCTCATCGTCATAGTACTGCTGTTCGCCCGAGCTGTAGTTGTATCCTTCGAGGTAACTGTCCCAATCGGTGTCGCGCAGGGTTTCCGCCCCTGCCTGAACCTCGTGAAATTCCTTTTCTTCGCCGGACGGCTGTTCCTCCTTCTCGGCGAACTCCAGTTGATCCTGCTCCTTGACCTCTTCGGCTTCCAGCGTCTCCTCAAGGACCGGATTTTCTTCCATCTCCTGACGTACGAGGTCCTGAAGCTCAAGCCGGGACAACTGCAGGAGCTTTATTGCCTGCTGCAACTGGGGAGTCATCACCAGTTGCTGGGTCAGTTTCATCTGTTGGCGCATCTCGATGGCCATAGCAGGGTACCTTTACCGAGTTTCTCTTCCGATCGCGCAAGCGACAGCGCATCGCACCCGGTCATCGCTCGTCAAAAAAACGTTACAGCCTGAATTTGTCTCCCAGATAGATCTCCCGGGCCTTCTTGCTCTCGGCAATCCGTATGGGATCGCCGTATTCTATCACCTCACCGGAGCTCATGATATAGGCGCTGTCGCAAACTCCGAGGGTCTCCCTGACGTTATGGTCCGATATCAGGATGCCGATCCCGCGCTGTTTCAGATCGGTGATGATCCCCTGGATATCGATCACCGCAATGGGGTCGATTCCGGCGAACGGCTCATCCAGGAGGATGTACGACGGGTTAGTGGCCAATGCGCGGGCGATCTCGACCCTTCGGCGCTCGCCGCCGGAAAGTGCGTACCCCTTGCTCCGGGCGATGTGGCCAATCTTGAACTCGGCCAGAAGCTCCTCGACCCGCTCGCGTCGCTCGGCAACCGAGAAGTCCATTGTTTCCAGCACCGCCAGGATGTTCTCCTCGACGGTAAGCTTGCGAAAAACCGAAGGTTCCTGGGGGAGATAGCTGATCCCGCGTTGCGCCCGCTGGTACATCGGCAGGGACGTGATCTCCTCGTCCCCCAGAAAGACCTCGCCTCCGTCGGGACGGGCCAGACCGACAACCATGTAAAAGGTGGTCGTCTTCCCGGCACCGTTGGGACCGAGCAGCCCCACCACCTCGCCCGGAGAAACCTGCAGGTCGACGCCGTTTACCACGACGCGCCGCCCGAACCCCTTGCGGAGTCCCCGGGCACGAAGTGCCGTTTCAACGCTTCGAGGCACCATCACCACCCTTGCTCTTCGGATGAATCACGGCCTCCACGCGGCCGTCCGGTCCACCGGTTACCACACTCTTCTCTTCGTTGACAAAATAGGTGATGACCTTGCCGGAGACCGTGTTCTCTCCCTGGAAGACCTTGGGATCTCCGGACAGAACGATCTTCTGGTCGGCGCTGAGGTAGACACCTTCACGGGCGGTGGCGAGACGGTCTCCCTGGACAATCCGGACATTGCCGATTGCCTCCACCCGTTCCACGTCTCCCCCGTCCTGCTTGTAATGGACGACGACCCGGTCGGCGTAGATCGTCAAATCACCCTGGCGGGCCGTAACCTTTCCGGTAAAGGTGGCTGTCCGGTTCTTGCTGTCGGTCGAAAGCTCATTCGACTTGATGGTAATCGGCTCCTTTCCCCGTTCACCGGCCGGGGGCGCGGCAAGTCCGGCTCCGGCAACGGCGAACAGCAGAAAGAAAGCGAACAGAAGACGTTTCATCTCATCCCTTTGCAGCGGGCCGGACAACAGCCCGCACATCTTGCAGGATCCGCAGCTCACGGGATTTGACCGACAACTCCATGCCAACCCCTTCGACATCGAAGCGGTCGTCGGAATAACGGACCCGATCATCGGTGGTAATCAACGAACGTGCAGCCAGATACGAAACATGGCCCGTGCTGAACCGCATGCCGGAAACGCTTGTCGCAACCACATTGCCGGTCAGGACCACATCTTTGGAGGCATTAAGATAATCGGCCTGGTCGGCCCGCAGCGTTATGTCTCCGCTGCGGGCGTCGCCGGGGAGAATAAACCGTACCCCTTTCAGCCGGGTCACGTCCCGGCCTTTATCGTATTCTCCCTGCTCGGCGTAAAGATCCCACTTTTTAACGCCGCCCTTCGTTTCGGTGTAATGAATATTCTTGAGGGAGAGTTCAATATTGCGGGGAAGGGCCGGCAACACCTTGTCTCCCTTGCGGCCGTTCCCCACATTAAGGGCGAGAGAAACCACCAGATACAAAGCAACCAAAACAATGGCGACAGCAAGTACATGCCTGATTTTATTTGCCTTTATCATAAACGCAGGGGCAGTATACCATCTCCCCCCCCCACTGTAAAGGGAATAATCGGAAGAACCACGTGAATTGGCATGGAGATTGTAGAGTAACTTCGGCCAGGGCAAAATGGCTTTAATGAAGTGCAGAAAACCTGGCGGGACAAGCCGCAGACGTAACTGAAAACGGGCGTATGAGGGTCAGCGAAAGTAGCGGACCGTCACTTCATCCCACTTCCCCTGCTCCCTGAGAAGCAGGTCGCATATCTCGCGAACGGCTCCCCAGCCGCCACGGTTTCGGGTGGTGAAGTGAACATGGGGGAAAACATCGGGAACGGCATCGGCAGGCGCAGCGGCAAAGCCGACCCGGCGCAGGACGGGGATATCGATGACATCGTCACCCACGAAGGCAACCTGAACGTCATCGAGCCCGGTCTTGTCGAGGATGTCGAGGTAGGGAGAAAGTTTATCGAGGGCCCTCTGGTAGACAAGGGAGATGCCGAGCTCGGCAGCCCGGTTCGTCACCACCATCGACTCCCGGCCGGAGATGATCCCGACCTGGATCCCCGCCCGCTGGACCATCTTGATGCCGTGACCGTCCTTGACGTTGAAGAACTTGCTCTCCACGCCATTGGAATCGAAAATGATGCGGCCATCGGTCATCACGCCGTCGACATCGAGGAGCAGGAGCCTGATTCTCGCGAGCCGCTCTTCCATCAGGCGATCCCCACCTTCAGCAGGTCGTGCAGATGAACGACACCGACCGGACGGCCGTCGCTATCGTCGTTGAACACGAAGAGGGAGGTGATGGCATGCTCCTCCATCCGCTGCAGCGCCTTGGCGGCCAACTCGCCGCGGCCGATCCGCTTCGGATTGCGGGTCATGAGCTCCCGGGCCGGCAGGTGCAGGATATCCACCCCCCGCCCCAGCGCCCGCCGAAGATCGCCATCGGTGATTACGCCGAGGAGAGCGCCGCTGGCGTCGGTCACCCCCACCACCCCGAGCCCCTTCGACGTCATCACGAAAAGGGCATCATGCATCGCAGCATCTTCAGCCACCACGGGAACGGCATCGCCGGCGTGCATGACATCCGCCACCGTCAGGAGCAGCTTCTTCCCCAGCGCTCCGCCGGGATGGAACAGGGCGAAGTCTTCGGGACTGAACCCCCGCTCGATAAGAAGCGCCACCGCCAGCGCGTCACCCATGGCAAGGGTGGCGGTCGTGGATGCGGTGGGTGCGAGCCCCAGAGGGCAGGCTTCTTCCTTGACCGAGATGTCGAGAAAGATGTCCCCCACCTTGGCAAGGCTGGAGTTCGGGTTTCCCGACATGGCGATGAGGGACGCGCCGAGACGCTTGATCACCGACAGGATCCGGCAGACCTCCTCGGTTTCGCCACTGTTGGAGATGGCGATCACCACATCCCCCTTCATGATCATCCCGAGGTCGCCATGTATTCCTTCGGCCGGGTGAAGGAAAAAGGCCGGGGTTCCGGTCGACGCCATGGTGGAGGCTATCTTCTGGCCGATGAGCCCCGACTTCCCCATGCCGGTCACCACCACCCGCCCCCTGGTGGCGAGTATCAGGCGGACGGCCCGCTCGAATTCGCCGTTGATGGAGTCGGCCAGGGCCTGCAGTGCCTCGGCTTCGATACGGATAACTTTGCGCGCTTCTTCGAGAATCAATGGGAACCCCGTGACCTTGCTTTCATTTTACGATGGCATCGATCGCCTTCAGCTTCTTGAGCAGCACCGGCAGATCGTCGAGCTTGACCGAGTTGGGGCCGTCACAGAGCGCCTTGTCCGGCTCTTCGTGCACTTCCATGAAAATCCCGTCGATGCCGGTGGCCACCGCGGCCCGGGAGAGATACTCGACGAACTGGCGCTGACCACCCGACGAGCCCCCCTGCCCGCCGGGGAGCTGGACACTGTGGGTGGCGTCGAAGACCACGGGAAAGCCGAATCCGCGCATTATCGGCAGACTCCGCATGTCGGAGACGAGGTTGTTGTAGCCGAACGACGCCCCGCGCTCCGTGAGGATGATCTTCTCGGTGCCGCTGGAGACGAGCTTCCCGACCACGTTCTCCATGTCCCACGGGGCCAAGAACTGCCCTTTCTTGACGTTCACCACGCAGCCGCTGCGGGCGGCTTCCACCAGCAGGTCGGTCTGGCGGCAGAGGAAGGCGGGAATCTGCATGACATCGAGGACCTCGGCTGCCGGTTGCACCTGTTCGATGGAGTGAATGTCCGACAGCACCGGAATCCCGAGGGAATCCTTCACCTTCCTGAGGATGCGAAGCCCTTCCTTGATGCCGGGACCGCGAAAGGAGGTGACGGAGGTGCGGTTCGCCTTGTCATAGGACGCCTTGAAGATGAGCGGGATGGCGACGCCGTTTACCAGGGTCATGAGCCGTTCGGCGCAGCGCAGCGTCGCGGTTTCGTTCTCGATGACGCAGGGGCCGGCGATCAGCATCAGCGGCCGGTTGCCGCCGAGCTTGACATTTCCGATTGCAATTTCTCTTACCACGGTAGCTCCATCGTGGGGGGACCTTACCCCCTCACCTTCCTGTGCTCAAGCGCAGCGGCGACAAACGCCCGAAAGAGCGGATGCGGATTGAGCGGTTTCGACTTGAATTCGGGATGGAACTGGCAGCCGAGGAACCAGGGATGATCGGCCACCTCGACGATCTCCACCAGGTCCCCTTCCTTGTAGACCCCGGATATCACAAGCCCCTTCGAGGCAAGGAGATCCCGGAAGGCATTGTTGAACTCGTAGCGGTGGCGGTGGCGCTCCGAGATCTCCAGGGAACCGTAAGCCTTCTGGGCAAAAGAGCCTTTGGCCAGCGTACAGGGGTAGGCGCCAAGCCTCATGGTACCCCCTTTGCGATCGACTCCCTTTTGCTCTTCCATCAGGTTAATGATGGGATTGGCGCAGTCGGGACGGAACTCGCTGGAGAAGGCATCTTCAAGCCCGCAGACATTGCGGGCGTATTCCACCGCAGCCATCTGCATCCCGAGGCAGATTCCGAAGAAGGGGATCTTCCGCGTCCGGGCGAACTCTATCGCCTTGATCTTCCCCTCGGTCCCCCGTTCGCCGAACCCGCCGGGGACGAGGACCGCGTCGACATCGTCCAACAGGGTGTCCAGCCCCTCGTTCTCTATCTTCTCCGAATCGAGGTACTTCAGGAAGACCCGGCAGTCGTTGGCGATGCCGCCGTGGGTCAGGGCCTCGGCCAGGGACTTGTAGGACTCGGTGAGGTTGACGTACTTGCCGACAATGGCAATGTGGACCTCTCCCTTGAGCGGATTGCGGAGCTTTTCCACCACGCTCTCCCACGGGGCGAGATCAGGGGCCTTGGTCCAGATATTGAGCTTTTCCACCACCTGCTCGTCGAGCCCCTGCTTGTGGAGCGCCAGGGGGACCGCATAGATATGCTCGGCGTCGGCGGAGGTGATAACCGCCTTTTCCTCCACGTTGCAGAACAGGGCGATCTTGGCCTTCATGTCGTGGGGAAGGTCTTTCTCGCAGCGGCAGAGGAGGATGTCGGGCTGGATGCCGATCTCCCGCAGCTCCTTGACCGAGTGCTGCGTCGGCTTGGTCTTGAGCTCGCCAGCGGTCTTGATGTAAGGAACGAGGGTCACGTGAAGATAGAGGACGTTCGCCGCCCCCCGGTCGGCCTTGAACTGGCGGATCGCCTCCAGGAACGGCAGGGACTCGATGTCGCCGACGGTACCGCCCACCTCGACGATGGCCACGTCCGCACCCTTGGCGTTCTCCATGATCTTGTGCTTGATCTCGTCGGTGATGTGGGGAATGACCTGAACGGTTCCGCCGAGATAATCGCCGCGGCGCTCCTTCTCGATGACCGAGAAATAGACCTGACCGGTGGTGAAGTTGCTCCGCTTCGAGAGTCGGGCCGACGTGTACCGCTCGTAGTGCCCCAGATCCAGGTCGGTCTCGGCGCCATCGTCGGTGACGAAGACCTCGCCGTGCTGGAAGGGGGACATGGTCCCCGGGTCGACGTTTATGTACGGGTCGAGCTTCTGCATGGTGACCCGCAGTCCCCGGGCCTCGAGAAGCGCTCCAAGTGAGGCCGACGCGAGTCCCTTGCCGATGGAGGAGACAACGCCGCCGGTCACAAAGATGAATTTGGTTTTCATGTCGTTACACCTTTTTCAGTTTTTCGATGACTTTTTCCAGGTCCGCCGGCGTATCGACGCCGATCGACTCGTGCTCGGTCTCCACTACCCGGATCCGATGGCCGTTCTCCAGGGCGCGGAGCTGTTCGAGCTTTTCCGCCTGCTCCAGCGGCGTGGGAGCCATCTGCGCGAACTCCAGGAGAAAATCGCGGCGGTAGACATAGAGCCCCACATGCTTGTGACAGAGCAGCCGCCCCGCTACGAACGCCTCGTCTTTCAGGTCATTCCATTTGTCGCGGAAATTGGGGAGGGGGGAGCGCGAAAAATAAAGGGCAAACCCCCTGGTATCGGTAACCACCTTGACCACGTTGGGGCTCAGAAAATCGTGGAGCGTCCTGATCCGGCTCTTCAGGGTCCCCATCCTGATGAGATCATCGGCGGCGAGCGGGGCGATTGCCTCGTCGATCATCGCCGGCTCGATGAGCGGCTCGTCACCCTGCACGTTGACGATGAGGTCGGCATCGATGCGGGCCGCCACCTCGGCCAGCCGATCGGTACCGGTTTCGTGCTCCGCTGCGGTCATTTCGACCCGCCCGCCGAAGGCGCGAACCGCATCGGCAACCCGCTTGTCATCGGTGGCGACGATCACCTCCGACACGAGGCCGGCACGGGAAGTCCGCTCGTACACATGCTGCACCATCGGCTTCCCCATGATATCGGCAAGGGCCTTGCCGGGGAAACGGGTCGAAGCGAAGCGGGCGGGAATGATGGCTGTTATCTTCATAAATGGCCCCGAAGCCGGCACACAACGCAACTACGGCATACGGAAGCGACGCGCATCGGATGATGCAACTCCCGTGATTACTCCAACTTACTGATACCGTCGTGATTGTCCGAATGAAGGCAAGAGAATTGTTGCTGGATAGCGTGTCCCTTTGGCAGGCGGGACGTTCTACGCTACCGCAAAGGCCGTGACGTGTCAAGGAGTGAAATGCGTTGCCCCGCGGCGCCCCCCTCTGGTAGAGTTCCGGAAGCATTCGGGGAAGGAGTGGGTCATGTCGTCGAAAACCATTGGGCTCATTGCGGCAATGCCCGACGAGGTACGCCCCCTGCTACGGCGGGTAAAACCGGTCGAAAAATGTCGGAGAGAACATTTCACGCTGTACCGGTTCTTACTGGGCGGCGCCGGCATAAACCTCGTCGAATCGGGGATGGGACCCAACCGCGCCGCCCGGGCTGCCGATGCGCTCGCCGAAACCGCGCCGGCGGCCATCGTCTCGTTCGGGTTCGGTGGCGCGGTCCTTCCGGGGCTCGAAGTCGGCGACTTGGTGGTCGGCGTCGGATGCTGGCTTGCCTCCGGCAGTCATCTCGTGCCGCGGGGCGCTATTGACCGCGACCTGGCACGTGACATTCTCGACGGTCTCGGCGGGCCATTCCGCCGAGTGGCGTTCGGCCAGATCATCACCTCCCGGGAAATCCTGGCCAAAAAAGCGCTCGCCCCACTCCTCCCCCGGGAGTTTGATACGCCGGTCCTCGACATGGAAACGGCGGCGGTTGCCGAGATAGCGGAGCGTCGCGCAATCCCGCTCGTGGCGCTTCGCGCCGTAAGCGATGATGCCCGGGAAGAGCTCTCCTTCACCCTTGACGAGTTTACCGACCGTGACATGAACATCCGGGGGACGAAGGTTCTCGCAACCATCCTCCGGAAGCCGTGGATCGTCCCCCAGCTCATCCGCCTCGCACGGAACACGCACACCGCCGGAGCCACCCTGGCCGATGCCGTGATTGCGGCGTCAGCTCTCCTGGCGAGGCGCCCTGGCTAACGGCTTCTCTCCACCGTTCCCGGCGCGGCGGCCGACCACGGAAAATCCCGCAGATGGTCGGAAAGCTCCTCCTTGTGATACCGGTTTGTTCTCCGGATGATGGTCACGGCGGCAATGGCCAGCGGAAGCACGAAGATGAAGAGCCCCGTGAGAGCCATGAGGCGCTCGCCGATCCATACGGTCACTCCGAGATTGAAGGCAATGACCGAAAGATACAGAACCGGTCCGTAGAGAGGACGAAACGGGAGATCGGAGACCCCGGCCGGTTTCTTTCTCCCCGCGCCCACCCTCCGGTCTATCACCTGGAGGACGAAGATCATAACGAAGCTCACAAGCCACCACCCGAGGTAATTCGAGAGGGGAACGCCGAAGTGGGTCCCGGCTTCGCGATAGCCGTAAATCTGCCCCAGGAACCAGCGCCGCCCCTGGAGCGCCACCGGATCGACAACGATGTCGAGGAAGACCTGAAAGAGAGAGCCGAGGAAAAGGACCGAAAACGAGCGCCTGATGGCGCGTGTCTCCAGGGTCACCAGGTTCCACCGCCACGCCTTTACCGGCGAAACCACGAAAAGGGCCGTGGCATAACTGCAGTAGGCAAGAAAGACGTAGGAGAGCGAATCGAAGAACGGCACCCCCGCGATCCAGAGCTCGCGGGCGCTGGTGGTATCGATGTAGTAATACCAGCCGTACGGGATGCCGGTATTGATGGAGCTGAACTCCGAAACGAACGAGGTCAGGTACCCCGCGACCGTGAACAGAGCGACCTTTCGCCAGCCGAGGTGCGGCACCGCCGCCACCAGGTAGGCGGCGAAAAAAGCGAAGACGTATGGCCGCATCGTGACGGTCCCAACCGCAATTCCAAGCATATCCCCCATGACTCCTCCTGACGCACAAAGGCGCGGAGACCCCATCGCGGCCTCCGCGCCCATTACTCAAACGACGTAAAATTCCGTTCCCCTCGGCCGTTAGAACAGGGTGCCGATCACGCTCCCGAGAACCGAAATCGGCCCGCTGTCACCGAGCCCATCGGCCGCCTTTTCCACCTTCTTCATGGCGGCGGTGGTATCGCGGTAGAGGGTATCCTCGTTCACCAGTTTGCCGAGGGTCCCCTGCCCCTCGTTGATCTTCTTGGCAACGGCGCCGATGTTCTTCGAGGCGTCCCGCAGCTCGTTGTAGAGCGCCTCGTCGTTCACCAGTTTGCCGACGCTCCCCTCGCCCCGGTTGATCTTCGCCGCGATCTCCTTGATGTCCTTGGAACCGTCGTTCAGGTTCGCCACGGCTCCCTTCGCGTCGCGGTACAGGGCATCGTCGTTGACGAGTTTGCCGAGGGTCCCCTCCCCCCGCTCGATCTTGGTGCTCACTGTCTTGAGGCTCGCCGCCAGTTCGTTCGTGTTGCGGTAGAGGGCCTTGTCGTTCAGGAGCATGGCAAGCGATCCCTCGCCCCGGTCCATCTTGGTGGTAATGCTGTTCAGGTTTGAGACCGCCCCGCGCAGATTCGCGCGGTTCTCGTCCAGCATGGCGGAGATCTTCGTGAGCACTTCCCGCTGGTTGGCGTTGAGATCGTTGATGAAGCTCTTGGCGTCCTTGGTCAGATCGCTCACGTTGTCCACGATCACGTCGATATTGGCTATGTCGCGGCCTTTCACCTCGCTCCCCGGCGGAAGAACCGGCGCCGTCGGCGAGCCGAACGACAGCCCGAGGAACTGGCCACCGAGAAGGTTCGTGAGCCGAATGGTCGCGACCGAGTCGGTTTTGATGGTGGTCCCCGGCTTCACCTCAAAATCGACCCGGACGCGGCTGTCGCTGATGGCAATCTTCGTAATCTTGCCGACCTCCACGCCCGCAAGCCGGACCGGGTCCCCGAGTTTGAGACCGGTCGTACTCGAAAGATAAGTCTTATAGTGGAGGTTCCTTTCGAAGGGATTCCACCGCTCGCCAAGCTCCAGCATCACCGCCAGGAGCGTGAGTCCCGCCATGAAGAATATCCCGACCTTTTTTTCCGTTGTAAGCGCCATGGCTCACTGCCTCCCGTCAATACAGCACGCGGCCGCGGAACAATCCCGACCGCCGTCCGTCACATGAGCAATCTGGTGAGAAAGTAGTCGGCAACCAGGATCAGCATAAACGACATGACCACGGCCCGTGTCGTGGACTGAGCGATCCCCCGGGCGCCGCCGCTGGTCTTGAAACCGGTGTAGCAGGCGACGAGGGCGATGATCCCCCCGAAGGTCGTCGCCTTGATCAGCCCGGCACCCACTTCCTTGAACTTGAGGGCCGTCTTGAGGCTGTCGTAGTACGTAGAGTAGGAGATGAAAATCTTCGGATGGAGATGGCTCATGAACGCGCCGCCCAGTACCCCGACGAAGTTCGCATAGATGACGAGCGCCGGAACGCAGATCAGGCAGGCGATGAGCCGGGGCATGGCGAGGTAGCGAACAGGGTTGATGTCGAGGGTCTTCAGGGCGTCGATTTCCTCGTATACCTTCATTACCCCGATCTCCGCTGCCATGGCGGAGCCGGCGCGCCCAGCCACGAGAAAACTGGTCATGACCGGCCCCAGCTCCCGCACCATCGACAGGCCGACGATACCGCCGATGATGTTCTGGGTCCCGTACTTCTGGAGTTCGACCCCCGTCTGGAGTGCCAGGACCATCCCAACGAAAAACGCCATCACCGAAGCGATCGGCAGCGTCTCGTACCCAATGATCGCCATCTGGGTAAAGATGCTCTGGAGGTTGCGCGGGGCCTCTCGAAAGAACCAAACCGTCTGACCGAGAAGCATCAGCATCTCCCCGACGATCTCGTTGAACGCGAGAACCCTTTTCCCGACCCGCTCTAAGGCGCCCATTACGGTTCCAACCTCGCTTTGTTCATGTTAAGGCCGCTCTCGTTCTCTCCCACCGGCTTCGCCTTCTCACTCTCCCCCCAACTGATCCCGAAGGGAAGCCAGAAAAAACTGAGGGTCTTGACTCCGTCATGCTCCTCGAAACGGACCAGCCCCTTCAGAAAGGCAAGATCGGTTGCGGCCTTTTCGGAGCGGTACGAGACGACGGGAAAGAACTCGCAGGCGAAATCCTCCCCCCGGCGCTCATGCCAGTAAAGATTCCAGAGGAAAGAAGCCGCCGAATCCCCCGCGTCGTTCCATTTCTGGACGTAGATCCTCCAGAGAGGCGACCAGCTCCGCTCAAACCCCTCCCGATCCAGGATCGGCTCAAGGGGGGCCGGAAACGAGAAGCTTTTCACGCCCCGCACGTCGCGGTTGTAGACAAAAAGTGGCCAGAGGGCCGTCCGCCGGCGCTCGGCACCGTCAGTCGGCCACCACTCCCGGCTATCCGAAAAGAGGAAATAAAGCACCCGGTCCCGTTCCTGCCCGAAGGTGGCGCCCGCTATCTCGTCGTGGCGAAAGAGGGGCCAGAGGTACCAGCGTTTGAGCGTCTCCTTCCCCCGCTCCTCGTCGTAGAACGGAAGATAGCGGTCCACCGTGCGCCCCTCGCCACGGGCGGTCATCACGAAGGGCCAGAGGTAGTAGGTCTCCGTAACCTTCCTCTCGCGGTCGTCCACCCAGCCGAAAAACGGCCACAGGTAATGCCGGCTCGTCCGTTTGGGCGAATCGGTTGCCACAAACAAGGGAAGAATCTGGAACCGGCGGGTGGGATTATCCGTATCGAGCCCCGTCTCCGCCTCGTCATAGATCGGCCATAACGCAAACCGTTTCCGGTATACCCCTTCCTTGGACGACTGGCCGTAGAGCGGCCAGACCGCAAAACCGCTCTCCCCCTTCCCCTCCACGGTGGAAAACACAGGATAGAGGTAGTTGCGCGTTGTTGTCCCCCCCTTGACCGTCCGACCGTAGAGCGGAAAGAGAACGTAGTGGTATTCGTCCCGCCAGAACCGCTCGTAGATATCGCCGTAGAAGGGGAATACCGACGTGTAAGGCCCGTACTTCTTCGACTCCCCGGTAATATAGAAGGGAAAGAGCATGGTCCCCTTCTCGGCCTGCGCGGGGTCGGTACGGCGAAAGACGTTCTTCTGGTAGAGCTTCAGCACCTGGAAGGTCGAGACGTCGGGCGAACTCTCTGAGGAGGCGAGGGGGTAGAGATAGTCGGTCGCCGCGCTCTCGGGCTTTTCACGGGCATCGCGATAGAACAGTGGACGCACCGCCGTTACCGTCTCGTCCCCCCGCGCCTGTACCTTGATCAGGGGCCCAAGAAGCGAAAGGTTTCTGAACCCCTCCCGGGGGCTCTCGCGGTAATCGACGAGGGGCCAGAGGGTAAATATCGTCCCCCGCGCTTCGCTCTCCCCCTTGTCGGCTCCTCCCGCCGGGGTCCCTGCAAGAGCCAGTACGAGCATGATAAGGGGAATGCGAAGGCGCATGGGAAAAGGTCCGAATTCAATACCTGTGAGATTCTGAATTAATAATCACAGGAAACTGTGAGAGTCAACCAAAAACACGGCCAGCTTCTCCCCAAAGACGAAAGGCCTGCTTGGAATGCAGGCCTTTCGCGGATCATGATCGACGGGGGCGTGGCGCCGGAGAACTCAATACTTCTGGTCGGCGTAGTCGACCCACCCTCCGGCAAGAACCAGTGCCTTGTCAAAGGGAGAGATGTCAAAGGAAAAGGTCTCCTCCTTCCCCGCGCCGCACACGGCCAGGCTCTGCGATGCCAAGTCAAGGGAGATCGTGACGTCTGGCGCACCTGCATAGGCGAACAGCGCATCAATCTTCTCCTTCGGCAGTTCGATGGCTGCCATGCCGCAGTTGAACATGTTCTGCCGGAATATCCGGGCGAAGGACTCGGCGATGACGGCGGTAATGCCGTTCACTTCGAAGACCCACGGCGCATGTTCCCGGGAGGACCCGCACCCGAAGTTTGCACGGGAGACTATCACCCGGGCAGATTTCGTCTTCTCACCCTTGGGGTCGAAGCCGGGGAGCTTGAGGTCTTCGAGGATGTAAGGCTTGAGATCTTCCTTGGTAATCTCGGTAAGGTACTTGGCAGGAATGATCTCGTCGGTATTGATATCGGAGCGGTCGAGAAAGAGGACGGATCCGCCGAATGCTTTCATTATTCAACTCCTTGATAAGATGGTATAGTGCTCACCCGACTGACGGGAGTTCAGAGGTATTTCCGGGGGTCGGCGATCTTCCCCTCGATGGCGGTCGCTGCACTGGTGGCCGGAGACATGAGGTGAACCATCCCCCCTTTGCCCATGCGTCCCATGAAGTTGCGGTTGGTGGTCGATGCGCAGACCTCTCCCTCCGCCAGTACGCCGTTGCTCATGCCAAGACAGGCACCGCAGGTGGGATTCGTCACACAGAAACCGGCCTCCATGAAAATGTCGATGATTCCTTCGTCCATGGCATCCCTATAGATCTTCGGCGTGGCCGGTGAAAGAATGCCTCGAACCGTCGGAGCAATCTTTTTCCCTTTGAGAATCCGTGCCGCAACCCGCAGGTCCTCAAGGCGCCCGTTGGTACAGGAACCGAGATATACCTGATCGACCGGCGTTCCGGCAATCTCCGCAACCGGCTTCACCTGGTCCGGCTTGTAACCGAACGTGACGATCGGCTCAAGATTAGACAGATCGAAATCGAGCACCCGCTCGTACTGCGCATCATCGTCGGACCGCCACTGACTGAACGCGGCAAGGGCGGCCTCCTTGGAAGCATACTCGTCCTGAATGAACGGCCAGAGATATTCGACCGTCACCATGTCGGGCATGCAGATGCCGGAGGTCCCCCCAGCCTCGATCGCCATATTGCTGAGAGTCATCCGTGACTCCATGGTCATGGCGTCGATCACCGGCCCGCGGAACTCCAGCACCCGATCGGTAGCGCCGTTAACCCCGATCTGGCCGATCACGAAGAGGATTGCATCCTTCGCGTAAACACCCTTGGGAAGCGTTCCGTTCAGGTTGACCCGAATCGTCTTCGGCTCGCGAAATGCGCACACCCCCTTGAGAATTCCCACTTCGAGGTCAGTGGTCCCGACCCCAGCGGCGAAGGCGCCAAAAGCGCCGTGCGTACAGGTGTGGGAATCACCCATGATCACCGTATAACCGGGCCGGATGAAACCTTTCTCCGGGAACAGGGCATGGCAGACGCCGTTTGCGCCCACATCGAAGAAATCCTTGATATCGTGGCGACGGGCCCAATCCCGAAGCATCTTCGCCTGGGTGGCCGTCTTCGAGTCCTTGCTCGGGGTAACGTGATCGATCACCGCCTTGATTTTAGTCGTATCGAATACCCGGTCTTTCCCCCGTGCCATGAGATCGGCAATGGCGATGGGAGTGGTAATCTCGTGGCACATGACTACGTCAAGCCGCAAAACTTTCGTTCCCGCAAACGGCTCGTCGACCAAATGGCTCGAAAAAATCTTTTCCGCTGTGGTCTTCCCCATGAAGCGTGTACCTCTCAAGTAGATGGTGAAATATTTATATTACTGTAGACAAAGGAACGCGACAAATCAATGTAATATTTGTTCGATCCGGTTTAACATTTGCTTCACGTTGCCGCGAGTGCTATAATGCGCAAATTTTTCAGAGGGAGGGCAACCGCGCCCATGGAACTGAGCTTTTCCCGAACCAACGGAATAATCGACACCCTTATCGACAATCTCCTGGCCGAAGTTGGCACCATTCATCACCCCGAGCTTATTCGCGAGATGATCATTTCTGTCCTCAAATCGGGAATGGAGTGCTATTACCTCGCCGATCTGAAGCTCCTCAACAACACCATGAAGGAGATGCGTTACACCACTAACGTATTTGCACCGTACCGACCCAAAAAGAAGGTCACGATCTTCGGCTCCGCCCGTACCGAGCCCCACGAACAGATCTACCAGACCTGCGTCGCATTCAGTCGCAAGCTGGCGGAAAAGGGATTCATGATCATCACCGGCGGCGGCCCGGGAATCATGCAGGCCGGCAATGAAGGGGCAGGAAGCGAAAACTCCTTCGCCGTCAACATCCGCCTTCCTTTCGAACAGCAGCCGAATCCGATCATGCTTCAGAACCCCCGCCTTATCAACTACAAGTACTTCTTTAACCGCAAGGTCGCGTTTGTGAAGGAGTCGAGCGCACTGGCCGTCTTCCCGGGAGGGTTCGGCACCCTCGACGAAGCGATGGAGGTGTTCACCCTTATTCAGACTGGCAAAACCTCGCCGAAACCGCTTGTCCTCATTGACGACAACGACGGCTATTGGGACCGCTGGTTCGAATTCGTCAAGACCTGCATTCTGGGCAAGGGATTCATTTCCGCGGAAGACTTTTCCATATTCACCATCACGCGCGATGTGGACGAAGCCATCCAGATCATCGAGCAATTTTACCGAACCTATCACTCGCTCCGCTTCTTCGAAGGGCGTCTCATCATTCGACTCAACAAGGAACTTACCCAAGCCCAACTTGAGGAGCTTGAAAATGAATTTCCGGAACTTCGCCATCCCGACACCCGGATCACCCGCTGCGCCCCTCTTCCCGAAGAAGCCGACGAACCCGACCTGCTCAAACTTCCCCGAATATCACTGCAGTTCAACCATCAACACTATGGCCTGCTCATGGCATTCATCGGCAGGATAAACACTTTTTAACCCTGCTTTTCCCCGCGTCGGTTCAATTATTGCTTGACACACGTAATTACACAATGTTAATTTATCATGAGCAGCAAGTTTCGGAAGCTTTACGCAGCACTTGAAAACTGAACAAAGATCGTCCGACTTTGTCGTTTTCCTGCCCCAAGACTCCGGAAACTTAAGCAGCATTCCACGAAGTCCGGAGCTAATCCGGCGGCACCAAAGGAGGTAGGAAAATGGCACAAGGCAAGGTTAAGTGGTTCAATGACGCCAAAGGGTTCGGGTTCATCGAGCAGGAAAATGGTGAAGATGTGTTCGTGCACTTCTCCGCAATCCAGTCCGAAGGATTCAAGACCTTGGCTGAAGGCGAAGCGGTGACGTTCGACGTGGTGTCCGGCCCCAAGGGACTCCAGGCCGCCAACGTCCGCAAGATCTAACCCTGAACCACACATGGTCAAAGAGAAGGCCCGCCGGGAAATTCCGGCGGGCCTTCTCTTTTCCAGCCCGGAAGCATGCCCGAAGGGAAAGCCCTCCGGGCATGCTTGTTATAGACACTCGTGAATGCGCTTCTTCTTGAAGTGGAGACGATTGAGCGCATCGATATACGCCTTGGCCGAAGCCTCGATGATATCGGTCGACGAACCGCGACCTACCACCGTTTCATCTCCGTCGCTGACACGAACCGTAACCTCCCCCTGCGCATCGGTTCCACCGGTAATTGACCCGACGTTGTATTGTTGAAGTTTGGCCTTGGATTTAGTCAGCTTTTTGATCGCTTTCAGCGTAGCGTCAACCGGTCCGTCGCCAAGTTCCGCAGTTCTTACCGCTTCGCCGTCAATCTCCAGCTGGACGGTCGAGGTCGCGACGGCAAAGGAACCGCAAGTCACTGTGATGTGAGATAGGCGGTATTTCTCTGCCGGACGCATCACTTCGTCTGCAACTATTGCATCGATATCCTCGTCATAAACTTCCTTTTTCATGTCCGCCAGGGCCTTGAACCGGTCGAAAGCGCGATTCAGATCGTCTTCCGAAAGCTCATAACCGAGCTCCGTCAACCGCTTCTTGAACGCGTGTCGTCCGGAGTGCTTGCCAAGAACGAGCACGTTGGTCTTGAGCCCGACTGATTCAGGGGTCATGATCTCGTAGGTCGACTTCTCCATCAGCACCCCATGCTGATGTATGCCCGATTCGTGAGCAAATGCATTGGCTCCGACAATGGCCTTGTTGGGCTGCACATTGATCCCGGTGATAGTAGAGAGGAGTCGGCTCGACGGAACGATCTGTTCTGTCTCCACGTTCGTCCTGAACGGGAGAATGTCGTGGCGGGTCCGCACCGCCATGACGAATTCTTCGATCGAGCAGTTGCCGGCCCGTTCGCCAATCCCGTTGATGGTGCACTCCACCTGCCCCGCTCCCGCCTGCACCGCGGCAATCGAGTTGGCCACCGCAAGGCCGAGGTCGTTGTGGCAGTGGACCGAAATTACCGCCTGCTCGATATTGGAAACATTCTCTTTCAGGTGCCTGATGATATTGTAGTACTCGAACGGAATCGTGTACCCGACGGTATCGGGGATATTGACCGTCGTCGCACCGGCATCGATCACCGCCGTCACTATCTCCCCAAGAAACTTCAGATCCGTCCGGACTGCATCCTCACAGGAAAACTCCACGTTCGGCGTGTAGGACTTTGCCCGCTTCACCGCCTTCACGGCTGCTTCGAGCACCTTCGACGGTTCCATCTTGAGCTTGTACTTCATGTGGATGTCCGAGGTGGCGATGAATGTATGGATGCGCCCCTTCTCCCCCGCATACTTCAATGCTTCCCACGCCCGGTCGATGTCCTTGTCGTTGGCACGGCACAAACCGGCTATTTCCGGTCCCTTTATGGACTGGGCAACCCGCTTTACCGCCTCGAAATCCCCTTCGGATGCAATCGGAAATCCTGCCTCGATGACATCGACATTGAGCTTCTGGAGCTGCTTGGCCACCCGCAATTTTTCGTCGATGTTCATGCTGTTCCCCGGGGACTGCTCACCGTCCCGCAGGGTCGTATCGAAAATTTTAATAGTCTTCAGTTCCGCCATTTCTGCCTCCTTGTTAGTGGTAGTACTCCATCAGGAGAATCTTCCGGTCGACGAGATACAACGAGTACAAAAAAGCCTTCGCCCCAGCAAGGGGCGAAGGCTTGCGCTCCGCGGTACCACCCTTTTTCGTCCACCCGAAGGTAGACCTCTTTATCCCTTTACGCGGGTGACGGCATCGGCTAGCGGAACATCAACCTGTTCCGTTCACCGAAGCGGCTCCGAGGCGAGTTCATCCATCCTTATGCCGGTTCGCACCAACCACCGGCTCTCTGACCCTCCCACTGACGGAGAGGAAATATAAGGGGCAGGACTACTACTCCTCTTCATTGCCTTTATAATTTTTTTTATACTAGAAAACAGCGGTCTTTCTGTCAAGAAAAAAACTCTTTTCATTTCGAGATATTCCACCACAATGGACAGAGTTTCGTCTTGCCAAACAACGTCACCGGAATTTCACCGCCTTACTTTTCATCCTTCGAGTGTTTGTTATGAATGGCCTTTTCCAGACGCCGTCTGCGCGGCCAGGTCATGAGAAAACCGACAATGCCGGAGAATGTGTAGCAGATGAAGATCACGAAAAGCATGATGAGCGGTTCGGCGGCAATAACGATGAAAAGCAGCACCGCCAGAACAAGGAATGCAAACGGCTGCCGCTTGATCAACTCGGGGTCTTTGAAGGAATAATAGCGAAAACTGGAAACCATCAGGAACGCAAGCAGGTAGATGAGGGCAAGAATCGCCACCTTCTTGTAGGAACTCGGCCAGCCGAAATGATAAAACAGCAGGACGGTAGCCGACACCATGCTCGCAGCGGCAGGAATCGGGAGTCCGACGAACCGCTTGTTCTCGACGGTGTTCACCTGGACGTTGAACCTGGCCAGTCGCAGGGCACCGCAGACCACAAAGAGGAACGCTGCAAGCCATCCCAACCTTCCGAAGGGCTGAAGGGCCCACTTGTACATGAGGAGTCCCGGCGCCACGCCAAAAGAGACCAGATCGGCCAGAGAATCGTACTCGACACCAAATTTGCTTGACGTTCCGGTAAGGCGCGCCACCTTTCCATCCAGCCCGTCAAAAATCGAAGAGACGAGGATCCAGAGGGCAGCACTCTTGAAATCACCATTCATGGTGGCAACCATGCCGTAGAAACCGGCAAAAAGACTTCCGGTCGTAAAGAGATTGGGGAGGATATAGATACCCTTCCGCATGCTCTCGGTCATGTCGATTTTTTCACCGTTCATTGGAGCATCCCTAGGATGGTTTCGCCTGCAACCACCCTGTCCCCGGGCTTGACCTTGATGTCGGCGTCCATGGGGAGGTAAACATCGAGACGGGAGCCGAACCGGATCAACCCGTAGCGCTTTCCCCGTTCGAGCAGATCGCCCTTTTTGGCATAACAGACGATACGCCGGGTGATGAGTCCCGCTACCTGCACGACGACCAGCCTGACCCCCGAGACGCTCTCCAAGATGAGTCCTGCCTGTTCGTTCTCGAAGGTTGCACGCTCGTCCCTCACATCAAGAAACTTGCCTTTCGTATAAAACGTATCGACTACCCGCGCAGTCAGCGGTACCCGATTGATATGCACGTTGAAGACCGACATGAAGATGCTGACTTTGGTCATCTCCACACCCAGATGTTCTTCGCGTGACGGGCCAAGGTAGATTACAACCCCGTCTGCCGGTGCCACCACGGCATTCTCAATAGCGGGGGCAATTCTCCGGGGATTGCGAAAAAAGAACGCGATGAAAAGGGTCACCGCAAGGGCAAGCAGTGCCACCGGAAGGATGGCAACAACCTTGGCGGAGAGCAGCCCCAGAACGATGGTTACAGCTCCTGCCATCGCAACAAACGGATATCCTTCCGTGGCGATGGGAGTATGAGTATTGCGCATTAATCGTACCTCAACGATAGAGCGGAATTATACACAGAATGGGAAATAATTACACCGACTTCCGCCGCCAACCGAAAAGAGGCCGGGTCTCGACGAAGCAAACAGCCTGCTCGCCAATCCCGGCCTCCATGTTCGGGCTTGAATTTGCCTAATTTTTGGATTTGTCAACGATCTTGGAGGCGCCGATCCACGACATCATGGAGCGGAGGCGCGCACCGACTTCCTCGATCTGGTGCTCGGCCCCCTTGCGGCGCAGGGCACTGAAGACCGGTTTGTTGGCCCTGTTCTCCAGCATCCACTCCTTGGCAAACTCGCCGTCCTGGATCTCGCCGAGGATCTTTTTCATCTCCTTCTTGGTCTCCGCGGTAATGATGCGTGGCCCACGGGTCAAGTCGCCATACTCGGCGGTGTTGGAGATGGAGTAGCGCATATTGGCAATGCCACCTTCATAGATCAGGTCGACAATAAGCTTCGTCTCGTGGAGACACTCAAAGTAGGCCATCTCAGGCGCATAGCCAGCCTCCACGAGGGTTTCGAATCCGGCCTGAATGAGCGCCGAGATGCCACCGCACAGAACCGCCTGCTCGCCGAAAAGATCGGTTTCAGTTTCTTCCTTGAAAGAGGTCTCGATGATGCCGGCCCGACCGCCGCCGTTTGCCGAGGCATAGGCAAGGGCCACGTCGCGGGAGTTGCCGGACGGGTCGTGATGAATGGCGATGAGGCTCGGCACGCCGCCTCCCCGGGTGTATTCGTGGCGCACCAGGTGTCCCGGGCCCTTGGGAGCCACCATGATAACATTAATATCGGGGCGCGGAACGATCTGGCCGAAATGAATATTGAAGCCGTGACCGAACGCAAGATATGCCCCCTGCTTAATGAAGGGAGCAATCTCCTCGCGGTAGACATCCCCCTGTGTTTCATCGGGAAGCAGGATCATGATCACGTCAGCAATCTTTACCGCCTCGGAGGTAGGAAGCACCGTCAACCCCGCGTCAGTAGCCTTCTTGACCGAGGTTGAATCGGCGCGCAGACCAACGACCACATCAATTCCCGAATCCTTCAGGTTATTGGCATGGGCATGGCCTTGGGAACCGTAGCCTATGATCGCCACCTTTTTCCCTTTGAGCACTCCCAGGTTACAATCCTTGTCGTAGTAAATCTTCATTTCTTCCTCCTGTCGTTCGTTGATGCACACATAAACCTGTCGGCAGAGCCGCAAGAATTTTATCCCTTCCACCCCTTGGCGCCGCGGCCTATGGCCACCGGTCCGGTACGAACCAGCTCCTTGAGTCCCAGGGGACGAAGCAGCTCAAGGATCGCTTCGATCTTAGCAGGAGCTCCGGTCACCTCAATGGTATACGACTTAGGGGTCACGTCAATGATCTTCCCCCGGAAGATATCGGCAATGCGCAGCACCTCCGCACGGCTGGCATCCTCCGCCGTCACCTTGATAAGCGCCATTTCCCGCTCAATCGCCTCTCCACCGGTAAAATCAATGACCTTTATGACATCGATCAGCTTGTTGAGCTGTTTGGATATCTGTTCCAGGATTTGTTCGTCGCCCCGTGTAACGATGGTCATGCGCGAGATGCTTTCGTCGTTGGTGGGGGCCACCGACAGGGAGTCGATATTGAAGCCTCGACCGGAAAAGAGCCCAGCTACGCGGGAAAGCACGCCGAATTCATTCTCTACCAGCACGGTAATCGTATGTCTCATACAGGAAACCTCCTGATATCATGCGAAATCTGGCAATCAGGCATTGAGTACCATTTCATTGAGGGATGCCCCTGCGGGAACCATGGGGAGAACCTTCTCCTCCCGGGCGATTTTAAACTCCATGATGACCGGGCCCGGGGTCTCGAACGCCTTTTTGATGGTCTCCTCGACTTCGTCAGGCTTGGTAGCCTGAAACCCTTTGGCACCAAAGGCCTCAGCCAGCTTTATGAAGTCAATGGGAAGCTCCATGCAGGTCTGAGAATAACGCTTATCGAAGAAAAGTTCCTGCCACTGACGGACCATGCCGAGGAAGTTGTTGTTCAGGATACAGATCTTTACCGGCAACCGGTTCTGAACAAGGGTCGCCAGCTCCTGCATATTCATCTGAAATCCGCCGTCACCGCAGATGGCGACAACCTGCCGGCCGGGAAACGCCACTTGCGCTCCCATGGCTGCGGGAAGACCGAATCCCATGGTCCCGAGGCCGCCGGACGAAAGGAGAGTCCGGGGTTTCGTAAAGGTAAAGAACTGGGCGGTCCACATCTGGTGCTGTCCGACATCGGTGGCGA
The DNA here is from genome assembly GCF_027327745.1 of Geobacter sp. Taxonomy (GTDB): domain Bacteria; phylum Desulfobacterota; class Desulfuromonadia; order Geobacterales; family Geobacteraceae; genus Geobacter. The sequence goes on along the minus strand of NZ_DAHVYG010000062.1, from coordinate 4,639 downwards.
CGATGGCGTCGGGGGCCGAGAGCTCCCGCAGCTTCTGGATGACGAACTGCGGCTTGATGGTAGTCGACGCCTGCTTGTAGGTAATCGGATGTTTTTCCTTCCACCCGGCAATCTCGGCGAGCCACGGCCCGACACCCTTCCTGAAGTCGTCCGCCTTGTCACCTTGTTCCTCGGTGGCCTTGAGCATCTTTGACAGAACATCCTTCACCTCACCGACAATCGGGAGGTCGACACGGACGTTCTTGCGAATGGAGGTCGGATCGACGTCGACATGGATGATCTTCGCATGGGGGGCAAAGGTGGCTATCTTGCCGGTGACCCGGTCATCGAAGCGGGCGCCGACCGCCACGAGAAGGTCACAGTTGGTGACGGCCATGTTCGCGTAATACGTACCATGCATTCCCAACAGCCCAAGAGAAAGGGGGTCGTCTTCGGGGAACGAGCCGAGGCCCATGAGCGTAGTGGTAACCGGGGTATTGAGTTTTGCCGCCAGAGCGCGCAACTCTTCGGCGGCATCGCCGGAAATTACGCCTCCCCCCACGTAAATTACCGGTTTTTTTGCCGTGAGAAGCAACGACACGGCTTTCTCCACCTGTTTCGGGTGCCCCTCAACAGTAGGCTTGTAGCTCCGAAGTTCAATGGCCTCGGGATAGTGGAATTCAGTCGTAGCGATCTGCACATCCTTCGGAAGATCTACGAGCACCGGCCCGGGACGTCCCGTCCGGGCGATGTAGAACGCCTTCTTGATGATCGTGGCGATCTCCCGGACATCTTTTATGAGAAAGTTGTGTTTTGTGCAGGGCCGGGTTATGCCGACGATGTCGACTTCCTGGAACGCGTCGTTGCCGATGAGCGCCGTCGGCACCTGGCCGGTGATCACGACAAGCGGGATGGAGTCCATGTAGGCGGTTGCGATGCCCGTGACGGTATTGGTGGCCCCGGGGCCCGAAGTAGCGATGGCGACCCCGACCCTTCCGGTGGCGCGCGCATAGCCGTCAGCCGCATGGACCCCTGCCTGTTCGTGCCGGGGAAGGATGTGGTGGATCTCCTTGAAACTGAAGAGTTCGTCGTAAATGTTGATTACGGTACCCCCGGGATAACCGAAAACCGTATCGACTCCTTCCAGCTTGAGACATTCAAGGAGTATCCGCGCACCCGTCATTTTCATTAGAAGCCTCCCGCAAGGGAATTGGAATTAGAAGTAAGCTAGTCGGCGCTCGTCACCGCGCCGGTATAGGCCGAAGTAACCACCTTGGCGTAGCGGGCAAGCCAGCCGCTCTTGATCTTGGGCTCCGGCGCAACGCAGCGACTGCGCCGTTCGGCAAGAACCGTGTCATCGACCAGCAATTCGAGCCTGCGGTTCGGAATATCGAGACGTATCCGATCCCCCTCTTCAACAAGAGCAATGGGGCCCCCTTCGGCAGCCTCGGGCGAAATATGGCCGATACAGGGGCCGCGGGTCCCGCCGGAAAAGCGGCCATCGGTAATGAGTGCCACCGAATCGCCCAACCCCAGCCCCATGAGGGTCGCCGTGGGGGCAAGCATCTCCCGCATCCCCGGTCCACCTTTCGGCCCTTCGTAACGGATGACCACCACGTCGCCAGAGGCTATCTTTCCCCCCATGAGGGCTGCCATGGCCGACTCCTCGGAATCGAAACAGCGGGCCGTCCCTTCGAAGTGCATCATGGCCGCGGAGACGCCGGACTGCTTGACGACCGCCCCTTTCGGCGCGAGATTGCCGAAAAGCACCGCAATTCCACCCTCGGGCTTGACCGGGTCGGTCTGCGGATGGATGACCCGCTCGTCGACGGCCTCGACGGTGGAAACGAGCTCAAGAGTAGAGAGCCCCATGACCGTCGGATTGTCCTTGATTTTCGTCCCCAGCTGCTTCAGGACCCCCAGTACCCCGCCGGCGGCATCCAGATCTTCCATGAAGTACTCTCCCGCCGGGTTCATGGACGAGAGTTGGGGAGTCTCCTTGGCGAGAACATCGAACGTCTCGAGCGGAAGCTCGACACCCGCCTCGCGGGCAATGGCAAGGAGGTGCAGAACCGTGTTGGATGACCCCCCCAAGGCAAGATCGACACGGATGGCATTTTCGAAGGATGCCCTTGTGAGAATCTGTCGCGGGGTGACGCCGGAACGGACGAGGTCCACGATTCTCTCACCGGAAGCAAACGCGATCCGCCGCTTGAGGGCCGAGACTGCCAGCGCCGTACCGCAGCGGGGAAGACTCATGCCGAGGGTCTCGGTCAGGATAGCCATCGTATTGGCGGTAAAAAGCCCCTGGCACGAACCCATACCGGGACAGGCATTATCCTCGCAGACCTGCAGCTCCTTGTCATCGATGACCCCTGCCTTGTAACGCGCCATCGCCTCGAAGGTGTCAGTGACAAAGGAGAAGCGGCGACCCTCCGCGCCCCGTCCGGCCATCATGGGGCCTGCGGTCACCACGATGGAGGGAATGTCGAGACGGGCAGCAGCCATGAGCATGCCGGGAGTAATTTTGTCGCAGTTGGTCAGAAGAACGAGTCCGTCAAGCCGATGGGCCTCGGCTACCGACTCCACCATGTCGGCGATAAGCTCGCGGGTCGGTAGCGAGTAATGCATCCCCTTGTGCCCCATGGCAATGCCGTCGCAGACCCCGGGAACGCCGAAGAAAAAGGCGTAGCCTCCCCCTGAATGGATCCCTTTCTCGATGAAACGTTCCAGGTCCCGCATCCCCACGTGACCGGGGATAAGATCGGTGAAACTGGTGGCGACGCCGATGAACGGCTTGTCCATCGCACTCTGGGGAACGCCGGTTCCCTTGATGAGGGCCCGGTGGGGAGTCCGTTCAAGCCCCTTCTTGATGGTGTCGCTACGCATAATCTGAACCTCGTATCAAAAAATGAACGGGCAGAACTCCGCACGACCGGTATGGCACCATGCTTCGTTCAGCCGTGATTTCCGTAAATTTGACGACACCAAACATACCGCCGTCGCAAGAGTAAAGTGTGAAAATAATACATTACCGGGGTGCTGTCAACTGCTATAGAATAGCGTTTGGCATTTCGCGCCGAACCTTTGCCAATTCTGCTTCCGAGGGACGGAGATAGGCAGGGTTGAGCAATGACAGGGGAGTACCATCTCCAGTCCGCAGAAGTTCTTGCGCAAGGAGAGCGCCGGCCCCAGCCCGGGGGAGATGGCAATAGGACGGGGCGAATATCGCTCTCTCACGGAGATTTGTTTCGATCAGGTCGTGGTAGCGAAGCGCGCCGTCGCCGACAAAGATCGTCGGCCCCGTTATCTCCTCAAGAAGTTGCCGGGGGGAAAGAACACGGTCTGGCACCAGAGGCTCCGGCGTGACACCGGCGCAGCGATAGAGACCGGCGTACACTTCATTTTTGCGCGCATCGAAAAGGGGACAGACCGGCAACGAACAGAACGGAAGATTCATGGCGAGCATGGCTAGGGACGAGAATCCCGCAACGGGCTTTCCGATCGCTATCGCAAGCCCTTTTACCGTCGCGACCCCAATCCTGACCCCGGTGAACGCCCCCGGACCAAGGGCTACCCCGAAGCCGTCAAGCTCTGCCAGGTCAAGGCATCCAGCCGCAAGTACGGTTTCGATGGCCGCAAGCAGTCGCCCCGTAAGGGTCCGGCCGCTATCTACCAGGTACTCTGCCACAAGCCTGCCGTCACGGGTCAGCGCGACGCTGCAGGTGGATGTTGAAGTATCGACAGTCAGCAGCCTCACGCTATCCCTGCCCCACCACGTAGCGGGCAATATCGTTGTAGAAGGCAAGCACCATGAGCCCGATCAGCAGTGCAAGGCCGATCTGCTGTGCAATCTCCCGGGCCCTCGGGCTGACCGGGCGACGAAAGACCAGCTCCCAAACATAAAAGACCAGATGCCCCCCATCAAGAATCGGGATCGGCAGGAGATTCAGCACGCCGAGATTCACGGAAAGAAGGGCCATGAAGGCGAGAAAGCTTACCCCCCCCGCTTCTGCCTGCTGACCCGCCATTTTGGCGATCATGATCGGACCGCCGATGGTATCGAGGGGAACGGCGCGCTCAACAATCTTGACCAGTGAGATTGCCGTCAGCTTGACGACATTCCAGGCCTGCACACTCCCCTTGACGAACGCCTCGCCGGGACCGAACCGGTCGATGACCGTCTCGGGAGAAGCAACGATGCCGATGACCGGCGAGGTCACCAACTCACCGAAGAGATTCTTGGCGGTCCGCGTTTCGGGTACCAGGCGGAAGGTCTTCGCCTTATCGCCGCGCTTGACTTCAATGACGATCGAAGCCCCTTTCGACGCGGCAATCTGGGCGGCCATTTCATCCCACCTCGCGACACGCTTGCCGTTGACCGAAGTTATCACGTCTCCGGCTACGATCCCCGCACGCGCGGCCGGTTTATCCTTGACGACCTCGCCGATCCTGGTGGTAGCCGATGGGACGCCGACCATGAACACGACGATAAAGACAAGCCAGGCAAAGATCAAATTGAACGAAGGACCGGCAGCCACAATGGCAATCCGCTGAAGAGGGTGTTTCCCGGCAAAGGAGCGGGCCTGTTCATCCTCGGACAGCTCTCCCTCCCCCCCCTCCCCCACCATCTTGACGTAGCCCCCCAGAGGGAAGGCGG
>NZ_DAHVYG010000061.1 GCF_027327745.1 Geobacter sp. | reverse complement strand
CAAGCAGCGCCCCTACTTTTTCTTTGCCTTCAGCATCTCGTCCACGATCACCGGGGCGGCGTCCAGCCGTGCCAGTCCCTTAGCCGCGTCCCCCATGGCCCGCAGTTTCGCCGGATCGTCCATCAGTTCCCGGATCGTCCGCGCCAGCAGTTCTCCGGTGAGTTCCTTCTCGATGATCACGAGGCCGGCCCCGCACTTGAGGAGCGCCTCGGCGTTGCGGCGCTGGTGGTCGTCGACGGCATGGGGGTACGGGATGAAGATGCACGGCTTGCCGCAGGCGGTTATCTCGGCGATTGTTGTGGCACCGGCCCGGCAGATGATCAGATCGGCCCACCGGTAGGCGTCGGCCATGCCGTCTATGAACGGCACCGCATCGGCCCGGAACCCGCGCTCGTCGTAGGCCGCCGTCACCTCCTCCAGGTCGTTCTCGCCGGTCTGGTGGGTAATCCGCAGTCGCCCCTTCGCTTCCTCCAGAAACGGGAGGACCTCCGCCATGGTCAGGTTGATCCGGTGGGCCCCGGAGCTTCCGCCGAAGACCAGGAGGTGGAAGGCATCGTCCTGCCGCCCCTCAGCGCCCGTATCGACCACCTGCTCCAGGATCTGCCGGCGCAGGGGGTTGCCGGTGAGGAGCGTCCGCCCCTCCGGGAAGAACTTCCGTGACTCCTCCAGGGAGATGAAGACCTGGTCGGCCACCGTGGCGAGCATCTTGTTCGTGAAACCGGGGATGGCGTTTTGCTCGTGAACGAAGCGGGGAATCTGCATCCCCTTGGCCGCCAGGAGCGCCGGCGCCGAGGCGTAGCCGCCGACACCGAGGACCAGGTCCGGTCGGAACTCCTTCAGGATCTTTCGCGACTGGGCGTAGCCGTAGAGGAACATGGCGAGCCCCTTGGCACGGGCAACGTTCCCCTTGCCGCGGATACCGGCGGCGGTGATGCATTCGAGGCGATAGCCGAGCTTCGGCAGCACCCGCGCCTCGATCCCCTTCCAGGTCCCCACGAAGAGGACCTCGTTCCCCTTCTTGCGGGCGAGGAACTCCTCCGCCACTGCAATCCCCGGGAAGAGATGGCCACCGGTACCCCCTCCCGCAATGAGCAGTCTCATGGCGCCCCCTTCATGCGGGTCGAGACGTTAAGGAGCACCCCGACGGCGAACAGCGTGACGATGAGGGAGCTCCCCCCGTAGCTGATGAAGGGGAGCGCCAGCCCCTTGGTCGGCAGGAGCCCCGTGACGACCGCCATGTTGACGAAGGCCTGGATCCCGAGCAGCGTGGCGATGCCGAAGGCGAGGAACCGTCCGAAGGTGTCCTCGGCCATGAGGGCCACCCGCACACTGCGCAGCACGAGCATCAGGAACATGGCCGCGATGACGATGACCCCGATGAGCCCCAGCTCCTCGGCGGTCACCGAGAGGATGAAATCGGTATGGGCCTCGGGGAGATAGAACATCTTCTGCTTCCCCTCGCCGAGCCCCTGGCCGATGATGCCGCCGTTGCCGAAGGCGAGCCACGACTGGATGATCTGGAAACCGGTGTCGGTCGGATCTTCCCAGGGATTGAGGAACGCCTTTATCCGCCGCATCCGGTACGACTCGGTCATGACGACATAGCAGATGAACGGCACCGCCAGCACCCCCATGCCGAGGATGTAGCGGGGGCGCGTCCCGGCCACGAAGAGCATGATGATCGCCACTATCCCCATGGTGAGCGCCGCCCCCAGGTCGTGCTGCTTGAGAAGGATCCCGAGGAGCAGCGCCAGGAGCACCATGTAGGGGGCGAAGCCGGTGGAGAAGAACTTCACCTTCTCCTGCTTCTTGTCGAGGGAATATGCCATGTACATGATCAGCGCGATCTTCGCCAGTTCCGACGGCTGGAAGTTGAAGCCCGGGAGCCGGATCCAGCGGGACGCCCCCTTGGCGGCGCCGCCGATCCCCGGAATGAAGACGAGGACGAGCAGGGCGAGGCAGCCGAGGAGGATCGGCACGGCGTATTCGCGCCACTTGCGGTAGTCGAACCTCATGGCGAGGGTCATCACCCCGAACCCCATGAGGGCGTAGATGCCCTGGCGCTTCAGGAAGTAAAAGCCGTCGTGAAACTTCTTGGTCGCCATGACCGACGAGGCAGAATAGACCATCACCACCCCGAAGCAGGTGAGGGCCACCGCCATGAGGAGGATGACCAGGTCGTAGCGCTCGATCTCCTTGACGTTCACGCCGAGCTTCACGGCGCACCTCCCCCGGCAAGGCCGTTGACCGCCGCCCGGAACCGCAGGGCGCGTTCCTCGTAGTCGCGGAACATGTCGAAACTGGAACAGGCCGGCGAGAAGAGCACCACCTCCCCCGGCCCGGCCAGACATGCGGCAAGGGCCACCGCATCCTCAAGGGTTGCCGCCATCCGGGTGTCGGTGAGATGGCCGAGCTCCCGGGCCATCCGCTCCCGCGCCTCGCCGATGAGGATCATGTGCCGCACCCGCTCCCGCACCAGAGGGGCGAGGGGGGTGTAGCTCCCCCCCTTGTCCTTGCCGCCGGCGATGAGGGTGATGCCGGTGAAGCTGGCGAGGGCCTTCTCCACGCTCCCGACGTTGGTCGCCTTGCTGTCCTCGTAGTAGCGGACGCCGTCCAGCTCCCGCACGAGCTCCATCCGGTGGGGAAGGCCGCCGAACGCCTCCACGGCCGCCAGCGCCCGTGGCGCGTCGCACCCCAGGAGGAGCGCCGCGGCGAGGGAGGCCATGATGTTCTCGATGTTGTGGACCCCGGTGATCCGGAACCGCTCCGTCGGGAAGCGCTCCTCGCGGCCGCCGTGACGGAAGGTGATGACGCCGTCGCGGTGGAAAATTCCCTCGGCAAGCTCCTGCCGCTGGCTCATGGGGAAGACCGTCGCGCCGATCCGGCCGGCAAACCCCGCCACGATCGGATCGTCCATGTTGAGGACGGCCCAGTCCGAGGCGTCCTGGTTCTCGAAAATCCGGGCCTTGGCGTCGATGTATTCCTGAAAGGTGGCGTAGCGGTCGAGATGGTCCTCGGTGACGTTGAGGAGCACCGCCACCTGCGGCCGGAAGGAGCTGATCCACTCCAGCTGGAAGGAGCTGATCTCCACCACCACCCGCTCCACCGCCTCGCCGCTTCCCGCCAGTTCGATGAGAGGATTGCCGATGTTTCCGCCGACAAAGGTCCGGAAGCCGCAGGCCGAGAAGATCTCCCCGGTGAGGGTCGTAGTGGTCGTCTTGCCGTTGGTGCCGGTGATGGACACCATCGGTGCGGCGATGAAGCGGGACGCCAGCTCGATCTCGGTAATCACCTCGTGTCCGGCGCGCCGCGCCGCCTGGAGGAAGGGGCTTTCCTGGGGGACGCCGGGGCTCACCACCACCGTCTCGGCGGCGGCAAAGTCCGCCTCGTCGTGCCGGCCCAGCACGTAGGTCACCGGGAGTCCGGCCAGCTCTCCGAGCGGTCCCGCAAGGGCGGCCTCATCCCGCAGGTCGGTCACCGTCACCCGGGCACCCCGCTGCGCCAGGAAGCGGACCACCGCCACCCCGGTGCGGGCCAGCCCTACGACGAGTATGTTCTTTCCGGAGAGTTCCATGTTATCTCAGCTTCAGGGTCGAAATGGCGACCAGCGCCAGGATGATGGTGATGATCCAGAACCGGACAATGATCTTCGGCTCCGCCACCCCCTTCAGCTCGAAGTGGTGGTGGATCGGCGCCATCCGGAATATCCTCTTGCCGCGGTATTTGTACGACCCCACCTGGAAGATGACCGACAGGGCCTCTATGACGAAGATCCCGCCGACGATGACGAGGAGGATCTCCTGCTTGGTGATGACCGCCAGGATGCCCAGCCCCCCACCCAGGGAGAGGGAACCCACATCCCCCATGAAAACTTCGGCGGGATAGGCGTTGTACCAGAGAAAGCCGATCCCCGCCCCCACCATGGCACCGCAGAGAACTGCCAGCTCGCCGGCTCCGGGGACGTAAGGAATCTGTAAATAGCTGGAGAGTTTAGCATTCCCGGCAATATAGGTAAACAGCAAATAGGTGGCGGCGTTGATCGCCACGGGACCGATGGCGAGGCCGTCGAGGCCGTCGGTCAGGTTCACGGCATGACTAGCCCCGATTATCACAAGCATCGCGAAGGGGATATAGAAAAAACCCAGGTCAGGATGGAGCCGTTTGAAGAAGGGAAAGTACAGTTCGGTGGAGATCCCGGCGCCATAAACGAGAAAAAAGGCCGCCCCCCCCGCAATCACGTACGACCAGAACATCTTCTGCCGGGGTGAAAGTCCCTTGGGGTTTTTCTCCACGACTTTCTTGTAGTCATCGGTGAAGCCGATGAGGCCGAACCCGACGATGACGAACAGGGTGGTCCAGACGTAGATGTTGGTCAGGTCCGCCCATAGCAGCGTGGGAATAACGATGGAGACGAGGATGAGAATCCCCCCCATGGTTGGCGTCCCCGACTTCTTCAGGTGCGACTCGGGACCGTCGGTGCGGATCACCTGCCGCGCCTGGAGCGCCTCCAGCTTTCGGATCACCCACGGCCCCATGATAAACGATACCACCAGGGCAGTGATGACCGCATAAATAGTTCGGAACGTCAGGTACTTGAAGACGTTCAGGATCCTGAAATCACTGGCCAGCGGATAGAGGAGATGATAGAGCATCAGGCGTGTCCTCTCTCACTGCAGGAGGCGGTCTCCATCGTCCTGATCCCTTCCGCGACCCTTTCCATGGCCATCCCCCGGGAACCTTTCACGAGAATGAACTCTCCCGCACCGACCGTGCGCCGCAGGTCCTGTACGATCTCTTCGTGGCCGGCGGCAACTACGATGACACCCTCGGCCATCCCCCCCTCCCGAGCCCCGGCGGCCACGACCCCGGCCATGGCCCCCATGAGGTAGAGCCGGTCGACGCAGGTGGCAGCGAGGCGTCCCAACTGCCGGTGGGACTCTTCCGCCCCTTCGCCCAGCTCCAGCATGTCTCCGAAGACTGCCACCGAACGGTGCCCGTCGGCGATCTCGCGCAGCGTGGTGAGGGCAGCGGCCATGGAGGCGGGGTTTGCGTTATAGCTGTCGTCGATCAGCACCACGCCGCCTACCTCCTCCAGATTGAACCGGCGGGCGTAGGGATGGAATGTACCGAGCCCACTGGCGATGACATCGGCGGGCACACCGAGCACATGGGCCGCTGCCGCGGCGGCAAGGGCATTGGCGACGTTGTGCCGGCCGAACGCCCGGAGCGTGACCGGCACCGTTTCCCCCGGCAGCCGGAGCATGAACCGCTGCCCCCGGACGCCGAGGCTCTCGATCGATTCCGCCGTCACGTCGGCCGCGCCGAAACCGAAGGAAATCCGGCGCACCCCTTCGGGCGATGGGCACTGGGCGATGAGCTGGTCATCGGCATTGAAGACCGCGCACCCCCCCGGCCGGAGCCGGAGGAAGAGCTCACCCTTGGCCCTCGCCACTCCCTCGACGTTTCCCAGCGTTTCCAAGTGGGCCGGATAGGCGTTGGTGATGATCCCCACGTCGGGGCGGGCAATCTCCGCCAGCCGGTCGATCTCGCCGAACTCGCTCATCCCCATTTCGAGGACCGCCCAGCGATGGGCTCCGGTCAGACGGAAGAGCATCTGCGGCACCCCGACGAGGTTGTTGAGGTTTCCTTCGGTCTTGAGCCCCTCGCCGGTCCGGTCGAGGATCGCCGCCAGCATCTCCTTGGTGGTCGTCTTGCCGTTGCTTCCGGTGACCCCCACGACCGGCAGGCTGAAACGGCGCCGGTGGTACGAGGCGAGGTCCCCGAGGGCCCGCAGCGTGTCGTTCACCACGATGCAGGATAATTCTGCGGGGACACTCCCCCCCTTGAACCACCGCCGTTCGACGAGCGCCGCACGCACGCCGCGCTCCCCCACGGAACCGAGGAAGTCGTGCCCGTCGAACCGCTCGCCTCTCAGCGCCACGAAGAGTTCTCCCGGCGCCGCCGACCGGGAATCGGTGGAGACTCCGGAGGCCTCGCCGCCGGCGTTTTCCCCGGCAACGGTTCCTCCCGTCGCCTCGACAATCTCTGCAATGGTAAACAAGCCCGCTTCCTCTCTACTCCCGGTCCCTCAAGGCGGCGGCCGCCTCTTCCCGGTCGTCGAAATGATGTTTCACCGCGCCGATGATCTGGTAATCCTCGTGCCCCTTTCCCGCCAGCAGCACGATGTCCCCCGGCCTGGCTGCCCGGATGGCAAGACGGATCGCGTCGCGGCGGGATTCCAGGGAGGTGAATCCCTTCTCCCCGGCGAGAGCGAGCTCTTCCGGCGCAAACTCCCGGACCCCCGATCCCCGGATTCCGGCAAGAACTTCCTCGATGATCGCACCCGGCTCCTCCGTACGCGGGTTGTCCGAGGTGACGATCGTCAGGTCGCTGTAGCGTCCGGCAATCTCGCCCATGACCGGCCGCTTTCCCCGGTCACGGTCTCCGCCGCAGCCAAAGACGGTGATGATGCGCCCCCGTGCGATCTCCGCCACCGTGGCGAGCACGTTTTCCAAGGCATCACCGGTGTGCGCATAGTCGACCAGCACCGTCACCTGCCGGTCGTTCTCGACCCGCTCAAGACGCCCCGGGACACAGACGCTGCCGCCGATGGCCGCCGTGATGGTCGCCAGAGGGATGTCGAGGGCAACCCCGGCCGCCACGGCGGCAAGGATGTTGTATAGATTGAACCGGCCGAGGAGTTGGGACCGGAACGACTGCGTTCCCGCCGGGGTCACCAGGGTTGCGGCAATGCCATCCACCGTAAAGCTGACATCCACCGCCCGTACCGCTGCAGCGGCGGAAAGGCCGTAGGTGATCACCGGCGCCGCGGCGGAGGCCGCCAGACGGACCCCGTAGGGATCGTCGATGTTGATGACCGCCGCGCGCCTGGGCTTTACCGCATCGGCCGCCAGGAGCTTGGTGAAGAGCCGCGCCTTGCTGGCGAAATAGCTCTCCATGTCGAGGTGATAGTCGAGGTGATCGCGGGTCAGGTTCGAGAACACCCCGACGTCGAACCGGCAGCCGTCGACCCGATGCTGCTCCAGGGCATGGGAGGAGACCTCCATTACCACTCCCCGGGCCCCCAGGTCCGCGAACTCGCGGATGGTCCGCTGCAGGTCGACGGATTCGGGGGTGGTGTTGGGGGCGGGGATTACCCGCGAGCCGAAGCGGTAGTTGACGGTTCCGAGCACCGCCGCCGGCATTCCGGCCCGGGCCATGATCGTCTCCACCAGATAGGTCGTGGTGGTCTTGCCGTTGGTGCCGGTAATTCCGACCACCGGGACGCCGTCGGTCGGGTTGCCGTAAAAGAGGGCGGCGGCACGGGACATGGCCAGGCGGGCATCTGCCACCTGCAGCCAGGGCATCCCCGCGGGAGCGCGCTTCGGCTCTTCGAGGACCACGGCAACGGCCCCCCGCTCCCGGGCGGCGCCGATAAAGTCGTGCCCGTCGACGGCAACCCCCCTTAAAGCGAAAAAGAGACCGCCGGGCCCAACCTGCCGTGAATCGTAGCAGAGCCCCTCGATCTCCTGCGTCTGGTCCCCATCCGTTGCCGACGGTCCTATGACCTGTGCCAGTTCATCCAGTCTCATGGTTCCTCGCCGTTCGAGTGCAATACGTGCGGTCCCTGGCATCTTGCTCGTTCCTGCGCCTATGCGGAGGGAACAAATTTCACCCAGACCTGGTCGCTGGGTCCGATGCGGTAGCCGGGGGGCGGCCCCTGCTCCACCGCCTTCCCGCTCCCGAGGAGGCGCACGTTCAAGCCCCGCTCTTCCATGGTCTTGAGCACCTGCCTCATGCTCATCCCCCGGAAATTGGGCATCACCGATCCCCCCCCCTCCTCGACGATCGCCCCCTCCGCCGCGGGTTCCTCCTCGGCTGCCGGCACGGTCGCCTTGACCTCGACGGTCTTCGGCTTGCTCCGGACGATGGAATCGGGGGGGACCTTGAGATAGCAGAGGCTCTGGAGTGCGATGGCGCTGAAGGCCGGTGCCGCCACCACCCCCCCGTAGGGGCTCGTCTTCGGCTCGTCCACCACCACCAGTATCGTGAGGCGGGGGCGGTCGGCGGGGACAAAGCCGATGAACGATGCCGTTCGCTTGGTGAGGGAGTACCCTCTGGTCACCGGGTCCACCTTCTGGGCAGTCCCCGTCTTTCCCGCGACCCGATAACCCTCGACGGCCGCGTTGGTCCCGGTCCCTCCCTCGACGGCAACCCCTTCCATCATCCGGGCAACGATCTTCGCCGTCTCGGGGGAGATGATGCGGCGCCGGGGCTGGGGTTCGAAGGAGGAAAGCTCGTTCCCCTCGTTGTCGGTGATCTTCTCCACCAGATACGGCTTCATGAGCACCCCGCCGTTGGCGATAGCGGAAAAGGCGGCAGCGAGCTGGATCGACGAGGCGGTGACCCCCTGCCCGAAGGAGATGGTGGCAAGCTCGATCCCGTACCAGGAAGAGGCGTTTCGCAGGCTCCCTCCCGCCTCCCCCGGCAGGTCGATGCCGCTCCGTTCACCGATGCCGAAGTTCTTGAGATAGGCGTAAAGCCGGGATGCGCCGAGCCGGCTCCCGATCTTGGCGGCGCCGATATTGCTCGAATACTTGAGGATCTCTCCTATGCTGAGGCGCCCGTACTTGTGGGTGTCATGGATCGTCCGGCCACCGATGGAATAGCTTCCTCCCTCGCAGTTGAAGCTGTCGGTGGGGCGGATCACCTTTTCCTCAAGGGCGGAGGCAATCAGGAAGACCTTGAAGGTGGAACCGGGCTCGAAGCTGTCGGCCACCGCCCGGTTGCGCCAGACCGCTGGCGGAGTGGAAGCGGGAGCGTTGAGGTTGAAGGTCGGATAGTTGGCCATCGCCAGCACCTTGCCGGTCTGGGGCTCCATGACGATAGCGGTCCCACCCCGCGCCCCGCTCCCCACCACCGCCTTCTCCAGTTCCTTTTCTGCGATGTACTGGATGTTCTTGTCCAAGGTCAGGACAACGTTGTGACCTTTTGCGCCGTTTTGAACCACCTGCCCCTTGAACGCGACGTCGCGCCCCAGGGCATCCCGTTCGGTCACGAGGTAGCCGGTGCCGCCGAGGATGGTCGAATCGTAGCGCCGTTCGATCCCTTCAAGCCCCTCGGGGTCCAGACCGGTGAACCCGATCACGTGGGCAGCGATTTCCGAGTTGGGGTAGAAGCGTTTCGTCTCCTTGACGAAGTTGACTCCCTCGATCTCCAGTGCCTTGATCCGTTTGACGGTGTCGGGGGGAAGGCGGCGCTGGAGCCAGACGAAGTTCTTGTTCCCCTGGAATTTCCGAAGGATCGCCTCCCTGGTCATTCCGAGCACCGGCGCCAGCTTTACCGCGGCATCGCCCTGGTCCTCGATCGACTTCGGCTCGGCGAAGCAGGAGTCCATCTCCACCGAAACGGCCAGAGGGGCGCCGTTCGCATCGTAGATGGTCCCCCGTGCCGGAATGAGGGGGACGATTTTCTGGTGCTGCCGATCGGCGAGCTTGAGGAGATAGTCGCGCTTGATGACCTGGAGATAGAAGGCGCGGCCCACCGTAAGAACAAAGAGGAGAACGAAGAACCCCCCGATGAACCGGATACGGAAGGTTGTCCATTTCTCCGCATCGTACCTCATTTCACCACGACCACCTGCTGATCGGTGGGGAGCGCCATGCCGAGATCCCCTTTGGCCACCGCCTCGATGCGGGCCGGCGTCTTGAGCGAGGCCACCTCAAGCTTGAGGCGGTTCTGCTCTTCCTGTGCCGCCCGCATAAGCCGATTGGCCTCGGCGATCTCCAGGTTCAGGTCGATGACCCGGACCCTCGACCAGACGTGAAAGACCGAAACGAGCGTCAGGAGCACCAGTACCGCCAAGAGATAGGGAAAAAGCTCCCCCCGCTGGGCGTACATCGTCTCCAGCCTCTTCGGGGCCGCCACCTTGCTGAAATCTGTCCGTGCCTGCGCCATCTCTTCCCTCCTGCCCATTCCATCAACTACAGCTTAGCAACCGCCCGCAGTTTTGCACTTCGCGCCCTCGGGTTTTCCTCCACCTCGCTGCTACCCGCCATCACCGGCCTGCCGGTCAGAATGCGGAGGCGGGGCTTGCCGCCACAGACACAGCGGGGGAAATCCTTCGGGCAGGTGCACCCCTGGGCCAGTTGCCGGAAGGTGTTCTTGACGATCCGGTCTTCCAGGGAGTGAAACGAGATCACGACCCCCCGTCCCCCGGGGGCCAACAGCTCGATGCCGGCCGCCAGTCCCCGCTCGAGGCTTCCGAGCTCGTCATTGACGGCGATCCGCAGGGCCTGAAAGGTCCGGGTGGCCGGATGGATCCGCTCCTCCCACCGGGCCTTCGGAATCGCTCCCTTGATGATGTCAACGAGCTGGGATGTTCTCTCGATGGCTCCCGCTTGCCGCGCCTTGACGATGAAGGAGGCAATCCGCTTCGCCCACCGCTCTTCGCCGTATTTCCAGATGATCCGGGCCAACTCGTCCTCGGTGAGCTCGTTCACCAGGTCGGCGGCCGTCACCTCGGCTTCGGTGTCCATCCGCATGTCGAGGGGGGCATCGGCCTGAAAGCTGAACCCCCGCGATGCCGTATCGAGCTGGTGGGACGAAACCCCCAGATCGAGCAGAAAACCGTCGATGGCGGTAACCCCCATTTCGGCAAGCGCCTCGGCCATCTCCGCAAAATTGCGTCCGACCAGTCTGACCCGCTCGCCGAAGGGCGCAAGGTACGCTCCCGCCGCCGCCCGGGCTGCGGGATCTCGGTCAAAGCCGATCAGTACGCCGTCGGGGGCCGAGGCCTCCAGGATCAGCCGACCGTGCCCCCCGCCGCCAAGGGTACCGTCAACGTAGATCCCGCCGGGCCTGGGGGCGAGGTATTCCAGCACCTCGGCCGGCAGTACTGATCGGTGTTCGAACTCCGCCACCTACAGCCCCAATTCAGCGACCGCCTCCGTGTCGGAGGGGAAATTCTTCATATCCTGGATGCGAACCTTCTCCCGCTCCGCCTGGCTCCAGATCTCGATCTTGTCCATCACGCCGACGAAGAGGATATCCCGCTCCAGAGCGGCACTCTTGCGGAGATGGGGAGGGATGAGGAGCCGGCCGAGCTTGTCGGCACTGCACTCCGTGGCGGGGGAAACGATGGTCCGCATGATGCTGTTGCGCTGGGCGGAGGTAAGCCCTTTGCTGTTGAGGAAGTTTTCCTCGAACTCGAACCACTTCGTGTACGGGAAAATGAGGAGTCCCGAGCTGAATGCGCCGCCGCCCAGATCCACCGGAGACGAGTTGGTAATGAAAAACCGCTCGTCACCATATACATCCACCAGCACCTCCCGGAACTTTGCCGGCAGGCTCGTCCGCCCCTTGGCGTCGATGGTTGTCTCGCAGATTCCCCGGAACACTCCCGCACACCTCTTTCCACGTTTTACCACAATTTACCACTTCGTGGCACAAATCATACCGGCCACCCCAGGGGTTGTCAAGGCAAAAACTGGCGCCGAGATACGTTTTTTTCTAACGTTTTTTCAGACACTTACCAACCATCTCCCCCATCACGGGATGCCAGTGAAGACACACGAAGCGCCTTGCCGGAAAGGAAATCAAATGCCTGCACGGAAGGAAGTTAGATGGAAATCTGCGGGAATGATCAGAAGTGGTGGAAAACCGTGGGCAAGCGGAGGGGGAGAAAATGAAACGGGGGCGCGAAGCCCCCTGCTACTTGTCCTTTTTCCGGTCGAGAAGCGAGACAACCTTCCCCCCCCTGGCCGGCTCCCTGGCCTCGGCGACAGAAGGGTCCGCAGGCGGTGGAGAGGGAGGCGGGGACTCTTCCCGAACGACGGGAGACTCTATCTTTTCCAGCCGGACCGGTGTCCCCCCCATGGTGAAAGGTGTGCCGTTGATCTGCGTCTCCTCGAGAATCCAGGTGTAGACCTCGAGGGGAACCGTGAGCACGAGGAGCTTTACCCGCCACCATCCGGCCTTGACATCGAGGAGAATATCCTCGATCCGGGCATAGAAGCCGGGCTTCTTGTCGACATGAACAAGTACAAGGTCACCGATCGTCGTTGCCATCGACCCACCTTTCAACATACCCGAGAATTGGCTCGCCCCGGCGCAGCACGTCTCTTTAAAAGCCCATGAGGAGACCGTGCATGAAGCGGTTGCCGAAGAGCCGTTCCTGCGCACCGTAGAGATCGCGGAGTTCGCGCTCGCGGCGATAGAACTCGCTGACTCGCTCCGGTTCCCACCTCCCCTCGACCCGCTCACAGTTGAAGGTGACGCAGTTGAAGGGACGATAGGGGGGAGCCATCATGCAGCCGCTCCCGTCGAGATAGGGACACGCCTCACGTCCGAATGCCGGCTCGAAGAGGGGCTTATCTGCCGCAAGGAAAACCAGGATGTCAATCACCATGACGTGGTACTTTCCCCGGACGCAGCACTCGCCGCCACAGGAGGAGCATATTTCCTCGCACCGCATCTCCTCGGCGAGACGGTGGAGTTCCCCCTTCGCCCTTCGGATCGAATCGGCGATTTCGTCAACCCGGCTCCTGAGTGCCGGCGACAGGGCGCGGTACTCGGCCGCGACGGCCGTAACAGCGCGAAGCCAGATGTCACGATCGTTCACTCGATTCCTCCGCGACATGACGAGATGCCGTGCCGCGCTCAAAAAAATTGGCTGAAGCAGACCGTAAGCCGGGTTCTGTTCCCGTCGCGGGTTACCCCTTGACGGGCGATGACCATTCCTCTGGGACCGCCGTTACCGACGGCCTCAAGCAGCCAACCCGGAAGCACGGGCGGGCCACCCTTGACGCTTCCCTATTCGGCCTTGCTCCTGGTGGGGTTTACCTGGCATCCGACGTCACCGCCGGACCCGGTGAGCTCTTACCTCACCCTTTCACCCTTACCCGCCGGGGCGGGCGGACTTCTCTCTGTGGCACTATCCCTGGGGTCACCCCCGCTGGACGTTATCCAGCACCATGCCCTGTGGAGCCCGGACTTTCCTCCCCCCGCGAACGGGGAGCGGCCATCTGTTCTGCTTCAGCCAAACCGTTTGCAATAACTCGTCGCTTGCCCGCTACTGCTCCGGATGGACCACCAGCATCCGCTGGCAATGGGGACAGAGCACCAGATCCCCCCCCCGGAAGAGGCTGTTGTAAAGCTGGGGCGGCAGGTTCATATTGCAGCCGGCGCAGTTGCCGGCGCGGGCTTCCACGACGGCGATCCCCTGGCGCCGCTCCCGCAGGGCTTCGTACCGCTTGAGAAGCGATGAAGGGATCGCCTTTGCCATTGAGGACTTTGCTGCTGCTTCGGTGGCGATCTCCTGATCGAGCCGGTCAAGATCGACCTGCACCTCTGCCTTGCGGGACGCCATGTTCTCGACGAGGGATGCCAGATCAGCCTCGCGGGAGGCGACGTCTGCCGAGAGCTCCTCGGTCTGGGCGGATTTCTGAAGGATCTGCTCCTCCAGCTCCGCCTTGAGCTTGCGGGCGGCCGACACTTCCTTCACCACCGCCTGGTACTCTTTCTGGGTCTTTATCTCCTTCTGTCGGGCCTCGGAACGCTCGATATTGTCATTCTCGGCGGCCAGATTGGCTTCGAGCGCTTGCCGCTCTTCCTCGAGCATTGCAAGCCCCCCCCGTTTCTCCTCCACTGCACGCTGCGACTCCTCCACTTGGCTGTCAAGCTCTGCCAGCTTGCCGAGAAGAGCCTGACGCTCGGCATGCCGCCCGTCGATTTTCAGATCGAGCGCCTGCAGCTCCTCAAGCATCAACATATTTTTTCGCACTCCGCAACCTCCCCTGACCCCTGTTGATAATCTCTGATAAAGGCGGCCTCACCGCCAGACGAACGGATCCCTCTCCCCCTTGAACGGAACGACCTCGGCCTCGAAACGACGCGACGCCAGCTCGGCCCGCAGCCGCCCGGCCACCTCCTCGACCATGATCACCTCGCTCCCGAAGTGTCCCGCGTCGAGAACCGCAATCCCAAGCGCCTCGGCATCCCGTGCCTCGTGATACTTCACGTCACCCGTCACGAGGATGTCGGCTCCCTGCCGCTGGGCATCCCGCAGCAGCGCCATGCCGCTGCCGCCGCACAGGGCCACCCGCTTCACCCGGCGGCCGCCATCTCCCACAAAACGCACCCCCGCAAGCCCGAGACACTCCCTGGCCTTGTCGGCGAAGGCGGCAACCGTTGTCTCTTCCGCCAGGTCGCCGATTCGGCCGAGCCCCCGCGAAGCGCCCTTGTTCAAGAGCGGATAGAGATCGAACGCGGGTTCCTCGTACGGATGGGCCTTCAGCAGTGCGGCAAGAGCGGCGGAGAGATCACGCTTGTGCACCAGCACTTCGATCCGTGACTCCTCCACGTACTCCCGCTTCCCGATCCGGCCGAGGAACGGATGGGCGCCTTCCAGCGGTTTAAAGGTGCCGGTGCCGGCAGACTGGAACGAGCAGTCGGCGTAAGCGCCGATACCACCGCCGAACCGGAAGAGGGCCTCCCGCACCCCCTCTTCATGGCCTGACGGCACAAACACGGCAAGCTTCACAAGCTCCTCCGAGGCCGTTATCCGGAGCGGTTGTCCGTTAGCGATGCCGAGCCGCCCGGCAAGGAGGTCATTCATCCCCCCGTCGGCAATATCGAAGTTCGTATGAAGCGAAATGACCGCCAGGCCGCTTGCAGCGGCCTTCAGGACGAGGTTTCCGGTGGGATCGGCGGCGGAGATGCGTTTCAGGGGGCGGAAGATGAAGGGATGATGGGTGAGGAGAAGCTGGCACTCTGCTGAAATGGCGGCGGCAAGGGTGTCGGATGTGCCGTCCAGGGCCACCATGATCCGGGCGACCGGGACGGCGGGGTCCCCGACCATGAGCCCCACGTTATCCCACTCTTCCGCCAGGGACGGCGGAGCGATTTTATTAACAATTCCAACTATATCGGATACTTTTGGCGCAATCATCGGCAGGAAAAGAAAAAGAGTGCCAGCCTGGGGCGTGCACTCTTTTCCGCGTCTGTATGAAGTTTGTTGTTCAACCGGTACTCTCGGGGCATCCCCGTATCATCCTGGGTTATTTCGGGTGGTGGGCCCACCAGGACTCGAACCTGGGACCGACCGGTTATGAGCCGGTTGCTCTAGCCAACTGAGCTATAGGCCCGAAACGTGAAAATTCATAGTACGCAAAGGCCCGCGAAGTGTCAAGGCTTTTCAGAGCCCGAGCTTCCGGTAGATCGCCCCCTCGTACCGGTGGAACCCGCTCCCCTGCCGCCGTTTTTCCATCAGGATATCGAAGCGGAGCCGACGAGCCGTGAGGCGCCTTTTCAATCCGCTACGTTCCTCTTCGTCCCGGCATGCATCGAGAAGCGTTTCGATGTTGACGATTTCCCGGCGAAGTTCCAGCTCCTCGGGGAGAACGCCGGCATTTTTCAGGATCTTGTACCCCATCCGGAGCTCCTCGGGGACGTGGGAGAGATCCTCCCGCACGATCGGCTGCCCCTTGAGGGAGAGATTGTCCAGCTCACCCCGTTCCATCGCCTCCCTGATCTTGCGCTCGGCTAGGACCTCGAACATTTTCGCCCCCCATCTCCCCTTCCCCAGGGATGTGGCTTTCGCGTTGTTTCCAGTATATACTGCCGCGGCCGGCTGCAACAACCGGTGAAATGCGAGAATGATGACCGGGCACGGAGATAGCAGTGACCGGTCAGTAAAGATCGTATTTCAGCAACCGGCACTCCAGGGGACCGTTGAACAGAACGATCCGGCGCGACGCCTTAAGCCCCACCTCCTTTGCCAGATCGAGGCCGCCGGTGAAGAGCCAGGCGGTGTAGCCGGCGCAGCGCTGCTTGAGGACATCGCCGATCTGACGGTAAAAAAGCCTCAGCTCCTCCTCTTCGCCGAGGCGGCGGCCGTAGGGAGGGTTGGTGAGTAGCACCCCCGGCGGCGCGGGGGGAGCGAAGTCGCGGACATCCCCCCGGGAGAAGGTGATGAACCGCTCGACGCCGGCACGGCGGCTGTTGTTTCGGGCCACGGCCAGAACCTCGTCGAGCCGGTCGCTCCCCACCAGCGGTGCCGCGAGGGTGGAGCGCTCCGCCTGCCGGGCGTCGTTCACGATCTTTCGCCAGAGAGGGGCGTTGAAGCCGGGCCAGCGCTGGAAGCCGAAACGCTCCCGGGTCAGCCCCGGCGCCCGGTTCAGGGCCAGCAGGGCCGCCTCGATGAGGATCGTCCCGGAACCGCAGAGGGGATCGACGAAAGGGACGCTCCCGTCCCAGCCGGTCAGCAGCACCAGCGCCGCGGCCAGCGTCTCCCGCAGGGGGGCCTCCCCCGCCTCGGTCCGGTATCCCCGGCGGTCGAGGCCGCCGCCGGAACTGTCGAGGCTCACGATGCAGCGGTTGCGGGCCAGATGGATGTTCACGAGGAGGTCCGGATCCTTCGGGTTCACGCTGGGACGGCGGCCGAAGCGGTCCCGGAGGGTGTCGACGATGGCGTCCTTGGTCTTCAGGGCCACGAAGCCGGAATGGGTCAGGGCCGAGTCGCGGAGGGTGCACTCCACCGCCAGGGTCGTGTCGGGGGTGAGGTAGCGCTCCCACGGCACGGTCCGGACCCCGTCGTAGAGACTCTGGGGGGAATCGCACGGGAACTCCACCAGGGGGACCAGGATGCGGCTGGCGGTACGGAGCCAGAGGTTGGCCCGGTAGCAGGCGGCAAGATCGCCGGTGAAGCGGACTCCCCCCCTTTCCACGGTCACGCCGGCGAGGCCGAGGGCGTTCATTTCCCCGACAAGAACCTCCTCCACCCCCCTGGCGGCGGTGGCAAAAAATGTGTGCTCGACCGAAAGGGGGGTCGCGGCGGCCTTGCGTCTGATGATGGTCACGGAGGTGAATCTCCCGGGAGCATGGAGTCGATCCCCGCGAGCCCTTCCAGGGCGCCGCAAGGGAGTGATATGTGGGGATGGCTGATCCGGGGCTCCCGCGGATTGATCCGGACGGCCACGGCACCGGGACGGGAACCGGCCTCCTCGGTAAGGTAGCGGATGGTCGGGATGGCCGTGCCGGCCCCCATCTCCACGACCACCAGGCGCCGGCCACGGCACTCCGCCAGAAACTCGTCGAAGGCGCGCTGCTGCCGGGCGGTGCGGTCGCTCACCCAGCCGTAGTCGCCGAACATGAGGATGTTGGGGCGCGCCACTCCGCCGCAGCGGATGCAGCGGGGGATGTGGCCGGCCCGCATGGTTGCCTCGTCCACCGGGATGGTCTCCCGGTTGTCCCAGATCGCCGGGGAGCAGGGGGTGGTGCACTGGAGGTGGTGGATGGAGCCGTGGACCTCCAGGATATGATCCCCGGCAAAGCCCGCCTTCTGGAACTGGCCGTCCACGTTGGAGGTGACGACGAAGGAGTCGAGCCCGAACCGCCCGATCCAGTTCCGGAGGATTCCGAAGCCGGCATGGGGAACCGTGGCCCGGTAGAGGTTGGTCCGATGGCCGTAGAACCCCCAGCCGAAGGCCGGGTCGCGCTCGAAATGGGCCGGGTTGGCGGCGCCGACGAAGCTGATGCCGAGCTTTTCGTACGGCGGGTACGCCTTCCAGAACCCCGCGTCGCCGCGGAAGTCGGGAAGCCCCGAGTCGACCCCCATCCCGGCACCGGCAGTGATGATAATGGCCTCCGCCCGCCGCACTGCCTCTGCGGCGGCGGCAAACCTTTCCCGAAGATCCATGCCCCCCTCCTCAGATGGCGACCCGCATGAGGGTCGGCTTCAGGAGCCGCACCACATCCTGCGGGTCGATCCCCACCAGGTACCCCCGCTTGCCGCCGTTGAGGTAGATCCGCGGCAGTCCGGCAATGGTCTCCTCCATGTAGACCGGCATCTCCCGGCGGGTCCCGAAGGGAGAGGTCCCCCCCACCAGGTAGCCGGAATGCCGGTTGGCCGTCTCCGGCGTGCAGGGGGCAATGCTCTTCACGCCGATCGCCCGTGCCAGCTCCCTGGTCGACACCTGGCGGTCGCCGTGCATCAGGACGATGAGCGGCTTCTTCGCCTCATCCTCCATGATGAGGGTCTTGATGACGACATGCTCGTCCACCCCCAGCTCCCGGGCGGAGACCGCCGTCCCCCCCTTTTCCTCGTAGGCGTAAAGATGGTCGGTGAAGGAGACTCCGGCGGCACGCAGCACGCGCCCCGCCGGAGTGACGGGTGTCTTTTCCTTGGCCATGGAAGATGTTCCTCTCCGCTAAAGCCGATTGCCGGAGGCAGGGTCGTGGATCGTCAGGAAGGCGTCACTACTGGCTCCGCCTCCTGGATTCGTCGCTGAGACCTGGGCATCAAAGGCAACTTGCGAGGCATTGGCGGAAGGGGATGTCGACACCACCGTCGGCGTCGAGGGACCCGGAGCCTGTGCCGAACCGCCTCCAGAGCCACCACACCCTTCAAGAAGCAGAACAAAGGAGATCAGCAACCATACACTGCGCAAAGCTCTTTTTGACATGGAATCCTCTCCCGCAACAGCAGACACGCCAATTCAGACACCGGCACATAGCAAAAAGAAAGCCGCGCCAGGGCATCGGCGCGGCCTCACTGAATCAGGCAGAACGGCTTACTCCACGAAACTCTTGAGCTTCTTGCTCCGGCTCGGGTGGCGGAGCTTGCGCAGGGCCTTCGCCTCGATCTGGCGGATCCGCTCCCGGGTCACCTCGAAGTCCTGCCCCACCTCTTCCAGGGTGTGGTCGCTCTTCTCGCCAATGCCGAAGCGCATCCGGAGCACCTTCTCCTCCCGGGGGGTGAGGGTGGCCAGGACCCGGGCGGTCTGCTCGGAGAGGTTCGCCTTGATGACCGCCTCCAAGGGGGAGACGACCCCCTTGTCCTCGATGAAATCCCCCAGGTGCGAATCCTCCTCTTCCCCGATGGGGGTTTCGAGGGAGATCGGCTCCTTGGCGATCTTGAGGACCTTGCGCACCTTGTCGAGGGGGAGATTCATCCGCTCGGCGATCTCCTCGGGAGAGGGCTCCCGGCCAATCTCCTGCACCAGCTGGCGGCTGGTGCGGATCAGCTTGTTGATGGTCTCGATCATGTGGACCGGGATCCGGATGGTCCGGGCCTGGTCGGCGATGGCGCGGGTAATCGCCTGGCGGATCCACCAGGTGGCGTAGGTGGAGAACTTGTAGCCGCGCTGGTATTCGAACTTGTCCACCGCCTTCATGAGGCCGATGTTCCCCTCCTGGATGAGGTCAAGGAACTGGAGCCCCCGGTTGGTGTACTTCTTGGCGATGGAGACCACGAGCCGCAGGTTCGCCTCCACGAGCTCCGACTTGGCCAGCTTCGACTTCGCCTCCCCCCGCTCGATCGCCTGGAGGGCCGAGGCGAGCTCGCTCGCCTTGAATCCCGATTCCTGCTCCACCTTCTTGAGCTTCTTCTCGGCGCCGGAGAGCCGCTTCTCGATCTTGGGGATTTCATCGACGGGCACCTTGAGGCGCTTTTCCACCTCCTTCGCAATCTTTCCCCCGGCGGCGAGGGTCTTGATGTCGGCGTCGCGGATGCCGGCCTCGGCCTCGATCTCGGAGATCTCGGCGCGAATCTTATCAACCTTTACCGAGAGTTCCTTGAGACGCTGGGCAATCTTGGTGATGTGGCGGTCCTTGAGCCGAAGCGACTTCACGAGTTCCGCCACCTTCGCCTTCAGCTCCTGGAGTTCGCCGGTCAGTGCTTCGCGGCGTTCGGGGGCAAGCCTCTCGTTTTCGAGCTCCTCCTTGATCGCCTCCATCCGGAGATCATGGTCGCGGATCTCGTCGATGATGGTGAGAAGGCGGGTCTTCTGGACGTCCTCTTCGTCCTCCTCCAGTTCCTCCTCTTCCACCTCCTTGCTGATCTCGGCGGGGGTGATCTGGAACTTCCGCAGCTTTTCGCCGAGGGCGATGATCTCCTTGACGGTAATCGGGGTATTGAGGATGACGCGCGCCATGTCCCCCTCCCCCTCCTCGATCCTCTTGGCGATCTCGACCTCCCCCTCGCGGGTCAGAAGCGACACCGACCCCATCTCGCGGAGGTACATCCGGACCGGGTCGCTCGTGCGCCCCAGCGCCCCCGGTTCGAACTCCATCTCCTCCTGCTCCCCCTCGATCTCCTCCTCTTCCTCGAGGTCGAGCTTCATCTTGGAGATCTTCACCTTCTGGGCGGAGTCGACAACGTCTATATCCATCTCCCCGAACATGCTCATGACGTCGTCAATCTGCTCGGAGGAGATATCGGGGGGGAGAAGGTCGTTGACCTCGTCATAGGTCAGAAACCCCTTCTCCTTCCCGAGATCGATCAGCTGTTTCACTTCATCCGTGCTTTTCTTGGCCATTAAAGTTCACCTCATCGCACACCGTTCTTTTAAGATAACTGCGATTTCCTGTTTCGCAAGGCGTCGATCTCCGCCAGCAACTCGCGGTACCGGGGGGAGTCGGGGTCGGTGACGGCGAGTTCCCGGGCCAGCTCCTTCATCCCCTTCAGCGACTTCCGTTCGAGGGTCTGGCAGCATTGTTCGAATGCCTTGTGCAAATCAACGTCCGCCAGATGCTCGTCGTTGACAAGGGACGACGCAAGGCGCCCCCGCACGTCGGGAGTTTCGACTAGCTCCAGCAGATCGCCCCAGTCGATGCTCTCTCCGGCACCGTGCCGCGCAATGATGGCCTCGGCCACCGGCAGGAGCTCGGGCCGAAAGAGTTCCGCCACACCGTGGGCACGGACCCGCTCGGCCACCTCGGCAGACCGCCCCATGAGGGAGAGAAGCATCTCCTCGGGGCCAGCCCCCCGCGTGGGCCTGGCCGGCGGCGCCGCCGGCCGGACTCCTCCACCTCCCGGGGCATTCTTCAGCACCATCCGCACGTCAACTCCCAGGACACGGGCAATCTCCCGGGCGTACAGCTCCCGCTCGAAGGTGTTGCCGATCTTTTCCAGCCGCGGCGCCATCTGCGCCACGACCTGCACTTTCCCTTCAACCGACCCCGTGTCGGTCTGCCGCAGGAGCTCCCGGAAGAAGAAATCGACCACCGGACGCGCCTTGGAGAGTCGGGCCGCAAAGGCCTCGGTCCCTTCGTTACGTATGAAGCTGTCGGGGTCTTCGCCCGCGGTCAGTTCCACGACGTGGGCCGGAAAGCCCGCCTCCAGGAAGAGATCCAGCGCCCGGAGCGTCGCCTTCGTCCCGGCACTGTCGGCATCGAAGAGGGTGTAGGCCTTGCCGGCATACCGCCTGAGGAGCTTCAGGTGCCCCTCGGTGAGCGCCGTGCCGCAGGTGGCCACCACGTTCCTGATCCCCGCCTGGTGGAGGGCCAGGTGATCGAAATAACCCTCCACGATGATGGCGCTCCCGGACTCGCGCAACGCCCCCTTGGCGAGGGAGACGCCGAAGAGGACCTCGCTCTTGTGGTAGATGGGGGAGTCGGGCGAGTTTATGTACTTGGGAAGCGAGTCGTCGAGGACCCTCCCTCCAAAACCGATGGCCCGGCCGTGGATGTCGGAGATCGTGAAAAGGAGCCGGTTGCGGAAGGTATCGTAGTACCCGCCGCTTTCCCGGCGCCGCACGAGGCCGAGCTTCTCCGCCTGCTCCAGGGGCACCTTCCGCTGCTGGAGATGCCGGGCGAGGTAATCCCACCGCTCCGGCGCAAAACCGAGGCGGTACGCCTCGGAGGTCTCGGCGCTCACCCCGCGCCGCTCCAGGTAGCTTCGGGCAGCGGCCCCTTCCCCCCCACGCCGCAGGAGGTCACGGTAGAGCTGCACAGCCATCTCGACGATGCCGTGGAGCTCCTCACGCTCGTCCTGGCGGCGCCGCTCGGCCGCCGTCGCCGGCCGGTCCTCGATCTCGACCCCGACCCGTTTGGCAAGGAACTTCACCGCCTCCGGAAACGACAGTCCCTCCATCCTGGCGACGAAGGTGATGGCATTCCCTCCGACGCCACAGCCGAAGCAGTGAAAGATCCCCCGGGCCGGGTTCACGTTGAACGACGGCGTCTTCTCACCGTGGAACGGGCAGAGCCCCTGGTAGTTGGCCCCCGACTTCCGGAGACTCACGTAGTCGGAGACCACATCGAGAATCGAAGCCCGCTCCCGCACCTCCCTGATCTTATCGTCGGGAATCATCGACATCTTTAGTCCGTATTCCCTTTTCCGCTCCCTCGGACTCCTTTTTTCCCCTCCACCCTTCGACGATCTCTTTGCCGCAGGCGGCGAAGGTCCGCGCCGTGGCGGAAGTTGCGATGCGATGACGGATCCCCTCCGGCACAGGTCTGAAGCTGGCCAGGTAAAGGACGACACACAGCACAAGCCCCCCCTGGAGCACGCCGAAGGCAATCCCGCCGATCCGGTTGACCCCTCCCAGGAGGACGATCTTGAGAATGACGGTAAGGGCGTGACCGAGCAGATAGAACAGAAGGCTGATCGCCAGCAGGATGGCTAGAAACGCCACGGCGGAGGAGACCCGCGGCGGTAGGTGAATCAGGTGCCCCATGGCCGCACCGACCGAGGCGGAGTAGGCGAAGGCGGCCCAACCGCCGACTACGAGCCCCAGCAGGGAGCAGACCTCGCGAATCAGCCCCTTTGCAAAGCCCTTTACGGCGAATGCCAGCAAAATGGCCCAGAGCAGAATATCGACAAGGCTCATTCAATGCCTCTTGAGGGTAAAAGAAGAAGGGGCAATTCAAAGAATCGCCCCTCTTCATCACCATACGTTACAGAAAAGGATGGGGAAAGAGCGTGCCGTTTACGCCAGCTTTTCCTTGACGAGAGCGCTGACCATCGAACCGTCAGCCTTTCCCGCCACCCGCGGCATGAGAACCTTCATTACCTTCCCCATGTCCCGGGCACCCTGGGCACCGCTCTCGGCGATGGCCGCAACGACCAGCGCCTCCACTTCCTCGCGCGTCAACTGCTGCGGCAGGAATTCGAGGAGTAGTGCAAGCTCCTTTTCCTCCTTTTCGACGAGATCGGCGCGTCCCGCCTCGCCGAAAAGCCGGATCGACTCCCGGCGCTGCTTTACCAGGGTCGATATGACTTCGGTGATCTCCTGATCCGAGAGCTCATGCCTCACCTCGATCTCCCGGTTCTTGACGGTGGAGCGGATGAGGCGGATGGCGGAGAGACGAATTTCGTCCCGCGCCTTCATGGCCCCCTTCATCTCCTCGCTCAGTCGATCCCGCAGCAACATGCGATCAGATTACTCCATCATCTTGCGCTGTTTTTTCATCGCCCGCTTGCGCGCGGCAATGGCCTTTTTCTTTCTCTTGATGCTCGGCTTTTCGTAGTGCTCGCGTTTGCGGACCTCGGAGAGAATCCCCGCCTTCTCACACTGCTTCTTGAACTTCTTCAGCGCAAGCTCAAACGGCTCAGTTTCTTTTACCTTGACACCCGGCATTCATATTCCCCTCCCTCCTCTATATAAAATAGCCCCATGGGCGTATAGAAGATTGTTTCGTGGGCCGGATAAATTTTTCGAGAAAAAGCATAATAGCATCATCGGCGGCAGTGTCAAGATTTTTTTCGTTTTTCCGCGAGGTTCTTCCGTTACGGTGTCCTGGCGGCCTTCTCCGCGATCCCCGAGGTGCCGAAGCGGCGCCGCAGTTCGGCATAAATCTCTTCGGGTGCGATGTCGTAGTAGCCGAGGAGCACCAGCGTGTGGAAGAAGAGGTCGGCAGTCTCGTAAACGATCTCCTCCCGCTTCCCCCCCTTGCCGGCGATGACCACCTCGGTCGCCTCTTCGCCCAGCTTCTTGAGGATCCTGTCGATCCCCTTCTGGAGAAGCGATGCGGTATAGGAGGAATCGGCCGAGGCGTTCTTCCGCTCCTGAATCACCTGATAGACGGCCTGCAGAATGTCGTCGCGTTCGCTCATAGCCGGACCGGGACCCCCCGCCCGCGGAGATACTCCTTCGCCTCGCCGATGGTGTACTCCTTGTAGTGGAAGATGGACGCCGCAAGGCAGGCACTGGCCCCACCTTTCACGAAGCCGTCGTAGAGGTGCTCCAGGTTTCCCACCCCGCCGGAGGCGATGACCGGAATGGAAACCGCATCGACGATGGCGCGGGTCAGTGGTATGTCGTAGCCGTCCTTGGTGCCGTCCCGGTCCATGCTGGTGAGGAGGATCTCGCCGGCGCCGTACTTCTCCATCCGCCGGGCCCACTCCACGGCGTCGATGCCGGTGGGGTTGCGACCACCGTGGGTGTAGACCTCCCAGCGGTTCTCACCCGCCACCTGGCGGGCATCGATGGCCACCACGGTGCACTGGGAGCCGAAACGCTCCGCCGCCTCCCGGACGAACTCGGGGCGGTTCACTGCCGCCGTGTTGACGGAGACCTTGTCAGCCCCGGCATTCAGGAGGTTGCGGATGTCATCCACGGTCCGGACCCCGCCCCCCACGGTCAGCGGCATGAAGACCCGCTCGGCGGTGCGGCGCACCACGTCGATGATGATGCTCCGCTCGTCGGAGGAGGCGGTGATATCGAGGAACGTGAGCTCGTCGGCCCCCTGGCGGTCGTAGGCCTCCGCGATCTCCACCGGGTCGCCGGCGTCGCGCAGTTCCAGGAACTGGACTCCCTTGACGACCCGCCCCCCCTTCACGTCGAGACAGGGGATGATCCGCTTGGTCAGCATCTTAGGCCCCTCCCCGCTTCGTGAGCGCTACCGCCTCGGCCAGGTTGATGGCGCCGGTGTAAACCGCTTTGCCGGTGATGGCACCGGTGACGCCGCTGGCTTCGATGGCCATGAGGTTCTCGATGTCCTTCAGGGACGACACCCCGCCGGAGGCGATGACCGGGATCGAGATCGCCTCGGCCAAAGATTTGGTCGCCGCGATGTTGGGTCCCTGCATCATCCCGTCGCGGGCGATGTCGGTGTAGATGATGGCGGCAACGCCGTACCCCTCGAACCTCTTCGCCAGCTCCACCGCCGTGACGCCGGTCACCTCGGCCCACCCCTGGACCGCCACCATGCCGCCCTTCGCGTCGATGCCGACCACGATCCGCCCCGGGAAGAGGCGGCACGCTTCCTCAACGAGCTCCGGGTTGCGCTGGGCCGCTGTGCCGAGGATCACCCGGCCGATGCCGAGGGAGAGGTACGCCTCGATGGTGGGGATGTCCCGGATGCCGCCCCCCAGTTGGGTCGGGATACTGATCGCCTTGACGATGGCCTCGATGGAGGCGCGGTTCTTCGGCTCGCCGGCAAAGGCGCCGTCCAGGTCGACAATATGGAGGAGCTCCGCCCCCTGGCGTTCCCACTCCCGGGCCTGGTCCGCCGGGCTGTCGCAGAAGACGGTATCCTTCTCCATGAGCCCCTGTTCGAGGCGGACGCACTTTCCTTCCTTGAGGTCGATGGCGGGTATGACGATCATTCTAAAAACCTTTCACCACGGAGGCACGGAGACACGGAGAAAGCCAGACAGGAGAATCTCTCCGTGCCTCCGTGACTCGGTGGTGGATTCTATGCTTTTGTTTGGGCGAAGTTTTTCAATATACTGAGCCCCACCGCCTGGGACTTCTCGGGGTGGAACTGGGTGGCGACGATGTTGTCCTTCCAGATGGCGGCGCAGAATTCGACGCCGTAGGTGCAGGTGGCGGCGATCACCCCCGCGTCGTCGGGCATTTCATAGTACGAGTGAACGAAGTAGACGTTGGCCCCGTCCTCCACCTCGGCGAATGCCGGCGGACGACGCTTGATGGAAAGCTGGTTCCACCCCATGTGGGGGACCTTGAGCTCTTCCCCCCCTTCTCGCATCCCCTCGGGGAAGCGAAGGACGTGACCGGGGATGACGTTCAGCCCCTGGTAGAGGCCGAACTCCACGCTGTCGGTGAAGAGGAGCTGCATCCCGACGCAGATGCCGAGAAAGGGGCGCCCGTCCCGAATCACCTTCAGGATCGGCTCCACAAACCCACCCTGCTCCAGGTTGCGCATGCAGTCGCGGAAGGCCCCCACGCCGGGAAGGACGACCTTCTCCGCCTCCAGGACCACCTTCGGGTCAGCGGTCACCATCGCCTCGAACCCCACCTTCTCGAATCCCTTCTGGACCGAGCGGAGGTTCCCCATGCCGTAATCGATGATTGCGATTTTTACCATATCAGAGTTTGCCCTTCGTCGACATGACCCCTTCGATCCGGGGGTCCACCTGGGTCGCCATGTCCATGGCCCGGGCGAAGGCCTTGAAGCAGGCCTCGACCATGTGGTGGACGTTGTCGCCGTACATGACGTTCACGTGGATGTTGGCGCCGAGGTTGTTGACCACCGCCTGGAAGAACTCCCGCACCAGCTCCACGTCGAACTCGCCGATCTTCACCTTGGGGAGGGAGATGTGGTAAACGAGGTACGGCCGCCCCGAGATGTCCACCGCCACGCTGGCCAGGGTCTCGTCCATGGGGACCGTGGCCTGGCCGTAGCGCCGGATTCCCTTCTTGTCGCCGAGGGCCTCCTTCAGCGCCTGGCCGAGGACGATGCCGATATCCTCCACCGTGTGGTGGAAGTCGATGTCGATGTCCCCCTTGGCGTCCACCTGGAGGTTGAAGAGACCGTGGCGGGCGAAGAGGTCGAGCATGTGGTCGAGAAACGGCACCGAGGTGCAGATCTTCGACTCACCCGTGCCGTCGATCTCCAGGGAGAGCTTGATCTGGGTTTCTTTGGTGACGCGTTCGATGGTGGCTTTCCGGGACATGGAACCCTCCTCGTGGGGATCGAAGTTAGCCAAGCTCTTTCAGGGCGGCGAGGGTCTTCTCCATCTCCTCCCGCGTGCCGATGGAGATCCTCATGCCATGGGCCAGGAGCGGGTCGGAGAAGTGGCGGACCAGAATCTTGCGGGCGTAGAGCCCGTCGTAGACCCACTTGCCGTTGCGGTCTGGGGGGGTAACAAACAGGTAGTTCCCTTGGGAGGGAATAACGTCGTACCCGATGGAGCGTAGTTCGGCGGAGAACCACTCCCGCGTTTCCCGGATTTTTCGACAACACTCAGACAGATATGCCTGGTCGCGGAGAGCGGCCACGCAGGCCGCCTGGGCCAGGCGGTCCAGGTTGTAGTGGTCGCGGATCTTGTCCAGGGCGGCGATCACCTCGGGCCGCGCAATGGCCAGCCCCAGACGCATCCCGGCCAAGGAGTAGCTTTTGGACAGGGTGCGGGTCACCACCACGTTTTCATGCCGCTTCACCAGTTCCACGGCGCTCGACTCGGCGAATTCGGCGTAGGTCTCGTCAAGCACCAGCATGCCGTCGCACCGCCCTGCCAACTCCTCGATGTACTCGATAGGAAACGCGGGACCAAGCGGAGCGTTGGGAGTGGTGAGGAAGAAGACCTTAC
>NZ_DAHVYG010000055.1 GCF_027327745.1 Geobacter sp. | reverse complement strand
CCACCTCCTTGGAGGAGGGCAGTATAAAATCAGGGACTGGCCACCGAAAACAAATAGGAAAATTTTAACAATTACCGTTTTTACTCGTCATTACAAAAGGTTAGAGTAGGTTGCCAAAAAATTTACCGGACAGTAGTGATCTGATATTAGTGTTATATTGTGTTATACAACTAAGGGGGGATTCTGATGAGGCAGAGAAGATTCCTGGTCTTTATCGTCGATGTCGTGTTGATGGTCTCCGCCTTCTACCTCTCGTTCCTCCTTCGCTTCGACTTCGCCCTTCCTCCCGACGAGCGTGAGCTGTTCCTTCACGGGCTCCTGGTGGTGCTGGCCATCAAGCCGGCAATTTTCATCTCTTCTGGCATGTACCGCAGCATCTGGAGGTACGCGTCGCTGCAGGACGGCATCTCGATCGGCAAGGTCGTGACGCTTTCCACCTTCATTACCACCTTTGTGCTGGTCCTGACGCGGGATACCCGGCCCATGCCCCGCTCCATCTATCTCCTCGACTGGTTTCTGCTCTTCGCCTTCGTTTCGGCGGCCCGCCTCCTGTGGCGCATCTACCGCGAGACCTACATCATGCCCCGGCACCGCTCCGGGAAACGGATCCTCATCGTCGGCGCCGGAGATGCAGGGAATCTCCTTCTGAAGGAGATCCGGAAAACGCCGGATTCCCCATACAACGTTGTGGGTTTTGTGGATGATGATGAAGAAAAGCGGGGGAGCCGGCTTTCGGGGGTGCCGGTCCTGGGGGACCTTTCCAAAATCAAGGGGGTTATCAGGAAGCACCATATTGAAGAGGTGATCATCGCCATTCCCTCCGCCTCGTCGGAGGTGATCAGGAAGGTGGTTGACCGTTGCCGGGAATGCCGGGTCCGTTTCAAGACCCTGCCGAGCATCCATGACATCATCGACGGTACGGTCTCCATCTCCCAGATCAAGGAGGTGGAGATCGAGGATCTGCTCGGGAGGGAGCCGGTGGTGCTGGAGCTCGACGGGATCCGCGGCTATCTGACGGACAAGCGGGTGCTGGTGACCGGGGCGGGGGGAAGCATCGGGAGCGAGATCTGCCGCCAGGTGGCGGCGTTTTCTCCCCATAAGCTCCTTCTCTTCGAGTGTGCGGAGACCCCGCTGTACCATATCGAGAAGGAACTGGTGGCCCAGCATCCCGACATCCGGATCATCCCGGTCATCGGCGATGTCCGGGACCAGGGGCGGGTCGAGGCGATCTTCGACGAATTCCAGCCGGAGGTGGTCTTCCACGCTGCGGCGTACAAGCACGTCCCGATGATGGAGTACAATCCGGGGGAGGCGGTCACGAACAACATCGGGGGGACCCGTACCCTGGCCGATGCCGCCCACCGCTCGGGAGTGAAGAATTTTGTCATGATCTCCACCGACAAGGCGGTGAACCCGACCAACATCATGGGGGCCACCAAGCGCGCGGCGGAGGTCTACGTCCAGAGCCTGGCGAAGCAGAGCCACACCAATTTCACCACCGTCCGGTTCGGGAACGTCCTGGGGAGCAACGGAAGCGTCATTCCGCTCTTCAAGGAGCAGATCAGGAATGGCGGGCCGGTGACCGTGACCGACCCCCAGATCATCCGCTACTTCATGACCATCCCCGAGGCCTGCCAGCTGGTGCTCCAGGCGGGGTGCATCGGCACCGGCGGCGAGATCTTCGTCCTGGACATGGGGGCGCCGGTACGCATCATGGATCTGGCGGAGGAGCTGATCCGGCTTTCCGGCTTCACCCCCCATCAGGATATCGAGATCGTCTTTACCGGCCTGCGGCCCGGGGAGAAGCTGTTCGAGGAACTCCTGATCGAGGGGGAGGGGATCAAGCAGACCCGGCACAAGAAGATCCGGGTCCTGCAGTCGGTGGAGCATGACCTGCACGCGGTGACGGCGAGTCTGGATGCCCTGGTGGGGAGGGCACGGAACAATGACGTGGCCCACATCGTCCGGTCGCTGCAGCAGGTTGTGCCGGAGTTCTCACCGCGGTATTCCTTCAATGGCCCTCCTCCCCCGGCGTTCCAGCGGGTCCGTCCCGATCTCTTCCCTCCTCCGTCATCGAAGGTGGTCAAGCTGCAGAAGCAGTGATGAGATGCTGAGTAGCATACAAAATCATCCTTGCAATCCATCGGATGATGCTCCATTGGTACAGGTATGAAGGGGTAAATCTGGTCGTCGGCCACTTCCCATTCCGGTGAAGGTGGAGCTTGATGACTATTATCCTATCCTTGCATTTCAGGGAATGATGTTCCATAAATGCATACATGATTTGTCGCAACCTATATTCTCAGCTTTACCTGGAGCTTACCCCTTTCCATATACTGGCGTGAGTGCTATCATGTCTTACCAAGTCTTACTTGAGAGGTGGTCGATGGAAACGAGCAAGTTATCCAGCAAGGGGCAGATAATCATTCCAAAACAGGTGCGAGAGGCACATCACTGGCGGACCGGCATGGAGTTTGTCATAGAAAATGCTGGCGACGGCATCCTCCTCAGACCGCGCAAACCGTTTCCTCCCACACGGCTGGAAGATGGGGTCGGCTGTGCGGGCTACCGGGGGCCTGCCAAGACCCTGGCGGAGATGGAGCGGGGCGTTCTCGAAGATGTCAAGCGGAAGTGGCGGGAAGGGGAGGGCAGGTGATCGCTGTCGATACGAATATCCTGGTGCGTTACGTGACCAATGACGATCCGCTCCAGGCGAAGCGAGCGCTTGATATTCTCGGCAGAAAAGAGGAAATCTTCATTCCCAAGACCGTCCTTCTGGAGACGGAATGGGTGCTGCGTGCCGTCTATGAATTGCCGGTGGCGTCAATCATGAGGGCACTGCTCCATATTCTCGGTCTCCTCAATGTCGTCGCGGAAAATCCGGAAGAGGTGTCACAGGCGCTTGATTACTACGGCAGGGGGCTTGACTTCGCTGATGCCCTGCATCTTGCGTCCAGTTGCCATGCTGATGCTTTTTTCAGCTTCGATACTGCCTTCGTCAACAGGGGACAAAAGCTTGGTGCCCGGATGGAGAAGGGATAGCATCGGCCTATGATCAGAACGCAAATTCATGCCCACCATACCTCCATGGCCGAACTCATCAGACAGGCGGTGGAGCATGATGCCTACCTGGCCGAGGCTTTGGAAGAATGATCCAAGGGCGTGAGGTAGCGAGGCAGCAAAATGTCCCCTGTATCCGATAACCTCTCGCGCATGGCAGAGCGCCAGCGGCGTCTGCTGCGGCAAAAGGCAGACGCGTTGGCGGCGCGCAAGGCCATGGCCTTCGAGGAAATAAAGGTTCTGGTTGAAAAGTTCCGGGCGGCTGATCCCGGCATCAGTAAAATAATTCTGTTCGGTTCCCTGGCGCGGGACGATGTTCGTTTCCCCGATTTCGACATCGATCTGGCGGTCGTCTCTTCCGGGGAAAGTTTCCTGAAGCTGGTTGCCATAGCTCTTGACAGCCCGTTTTCGGTGGATGTGGTGGATCTCTCGACTGCCGATGACCGGATAAGGACGGCTGTTGCACGGGAGGGGGTCGTGCTCTATGAAAAGTGACAGGCTGAGGACCCTGAAGGCGGAACTGCTGGCAGACATGGCGGTGCTTGACGAGCTGGAAGGAAAATACCGACTGATTCACGCCAAACTCGCAACCATTCGACCGGATGAGTTCGATTACGTCGGCCTGGCTTATACCATCGTCAATCTTTACAACCTCATGGAGAACTACTTTCTCAGGGTTGCCAAATGCTTCGAGAACAACATCGACCGCCTGAACTGGCACAGGGACCTGGTGCGGCGCATGGCCCTCGAGATTGATGGGGTCAGACCGGCTCTGCTTGCCATGGGTGACGTGTCGCCAATCGATGAGCTGCGGGCGTTCAGGCATATGTTCCGACATATCTACCAGAGCGAGCTCGATCTGGACAAGCTCAAACTGGTTGATTCGCGGGCACCCAAAGCGGTAGCCGCGTTCAGATCAGCTCACGAGCGGTTCGTTGATAAACTTGACCAGCTGATTGCGCTGATCGAAGAGTAATCGCGTCCTGGCACCGATCTTGCCGCGCCTCCACGCACGACAGTCATTTCAAGGAGCAGGGGTTCGTCTAGTGTCCCATCATAATTCATCGTTGTTTTCCGGTACCAGGACGCTCCGCGTTGTATCCCTTGCACTCCTGGCCTTGCTGCTGTTTGCGGCGAATGCCTTCGCCCTCTCCTCCCCCAACATCCCCCTCGACAGTCCGATCTACGCCTATCTGGAGAAGCTCTCCGGCGCCGGGCTCATCAGGAGCGATTTCCGCGGGATCAGACCGTTCTCGAAGGCGGAGGCGGCGCGGCTGGTGCTGGAGGCCGAGGCGGCCCTGAAGGAGCGTCCGGATGTGTCTGCGCTGGCGAGCGAGGTCGTGCAGCGGCTGAAGGAGCTCCTCCCCCGCGAGTACGGGCTGTACCGGGAAGAGAAGGCGCCGTTTCTCGATTACAATCTCGTGGCCTCCTCCCGGCTTAGGTACGTTTACCTCGACGGCACCCCCCGCAGTTACGAGCGCCCGGTGCACGATCCCGGCAACGACGGGGTTTTCGGCATCGGCTCCGGGCTTCGGCCGCCGAATCCCTATCCGTCGATCGCTCTGCAGCACGGCACCGAGGGGACGCCGTTTCTCCCCAACAACGAGGGGATCGTCTACCGCGACGGCCACAACGCCGAGTTGCGCTTCAGCAGCGAGGCGTACCTGGGGAGGCAGGTGAGCGCCCTGATCGAACCCCTTTTCGTCTACCGCGGGAGCGGCGGCGCGGCGCAGCTCCTTCTGAACAAGGGATACGTCAAGCTCGGCGGCGGCGGCCTGGAGCTGGAGGTGGGGCGGGACGCGAACTGGCTCGGGCTTGGCACCAGGGGGGCCATCACCCTCACCGATAATGCCCGCAACTTCGATCTGATCAAGCTCTCCAGCCCGGAGCCCCTTTCCCTCGGTTCCTGGGGTATGGTCAAGTACAGCCTCATAGCCTCGCGGTTCGACCGTACGGTTACCGATGGTGCGGAGCGCCAGCCCTGGTTCTACGCGCTGAAGCTTTCCTACAAGCCGGCGAGCGACTGGGAGATCGGCTTCAACCTGGGGCGGCAGGTCGGGGGGCCGGGGGTGAACAACAGCTTCGGAGACACCCTCCGGGGGATCATCGGCGGCACCAGCGCCGACAACTCCAACGGCCTCGCCGGGATTGAGCTCCGCTACCGGGCGTCCTGGCTGCGAAACACCGAATTCTACGGGGAGTTCTCCGGCGAGGATACCGCGGCGTTCTGGCCGATCGTGGAGAGCTATGTGGCGGGGTTCTACATCCCGCGCCTCACGGATAGCGGAAGAGACGACCTGCGCTTCGAATTCTTCAAGGGGAACAACATCCTTTACACCAACGGGACGTTCCCCGAGGGGTACCTCTATCGCGGGATGCCGATCGGCCACTCCCAGGGGGGGGCGACCATCGAGTTTTACCTCCGTTACAGCCACTGGTTCTCGCCACGCAACATCCTTGCCCTGGAGCTCTACCGCACCGACCGCGGACACGAGGGGCGGGTGGAGGTAAACGGCGTCAGGCAGGGGATCGAACGGAAACATGCCGGGACGATTTCGTGGAACCTGCCGCTTGCCGGAGACGTCGATCTCAACTTGATGTACGGCAGGGAGCAGATTTCCAATTTCAACCTGGCGAACGGCGTGGATCAGACGAACCAGCTGTTCAAGGCGGAGATGAGCTATCGCTATT
Source organism: Geobacter sp. (assembly GCF_027327745.1). GTDB lineage: Bacteria > Desulfobacterota > Desulfuromonadia > Geobacterales > Geobacteraceae > Geobacter. The sequence continues at coordinate 20,666 of NZ_DAHVYG010000055.1, read as the reverse complement.
GATAGAGAAGAGAGCCTCTCGCCGAATTTCCCATTTACAAATCATCCGCAAACTGATAAGCAGAATCGCTTTGCGAGCTATCCCATCCGAAAACCTTACGAGGCTGCAGTAATGACCAAGATGATGCGCATCGTTTTCCTCGCCCTTTTCCTTCTTCTTCCGACAACCCTCCTTGCCCTCACCCCCGATGACACGAACAGGATCCCATCCGAGGATACCGGGGTCTACCTCGGACCGGTCAGGACCCCTGCCGGGAGTGGGGAAAGCGCAGGGAAGGGGAGTCTGCAGTTCGAGACCCCCCTGGAGGATCTCAGGCAGCCGGTGGATAAGGGTGGTGATCTCGACGGCCGGGGCGAGAAGAAGCCCTCCTACGAGCCAGGGCTCAAAGATGCCGGGAAGGAAAAGGGGCTGTTCGAGAAGGAGGAGAAGCCCCGCCTCGTCCTCAAGGCCGAGCCGGGGGACGGCCTGGTTTCCCTGAGCTGGACGATGGTCGGGCTCCCCCGTCTTGCCGCGGACGAGAAGCTTCGGTTTACGCTCTTCTACGGGACCGAATCGGGGCGCTACGACCGGAAGCTGGAGGTGGGCACCTCCTCGGATTACAGGCTCCGGGAGCTGAAGAACAACCAGGTCTATTTCATCAAGGTCCAGGGATATAACCGCGATAACACCCTGACCCTTCTCTCCAACGAGGAGCGGGTCATTCCCCTGGCACAGGAGGAGTTGGGCTCCTCCCTGGAACGGGCGTTTTCCCGCAAGAACCTCACCCTCCTGGACAAGATCGAGGCGGATCCGTTCAGGCGGGAGTTGCAGCAGTTCGGCTACGATTTCTTCAGAAACAGCCTGATGACCGGCGTGCCGGTGGAAAACATGCCGGTTGGGGAAGAGTACGTGGTCGGTCCGGGCGATACGCTCCGGATCGATCTCTGGGGGACCGTCAACGCCCGCCACGAGCTGACCGTGGATCGAAACGGCGAGATCACCATCCCCCGGGTCGGGAGCGTGAAGGTGTGGGGGCTCAGCTATGCCCAGGCGCGGGAGGCGATCGACCGGGCAGTGTCGCGCTATTTCAAGGGGTACGAGCTGAACGTCACCCTCGGCCGGCTGCGGACGATCCAGGTCTACGTGGTGGGGGAGGTGGAGGCCCCCGGGACCTATGCCATCAGCTCCCTCGGCACGGTGGTCAACGCCCTCTCCCTGGCGGGGGGGGTCTCCAAGAACGGAAGTCTGCGGACCATCAGGCTCATGAGGGGGGGAAAGCTCGTTCAGGAGGTGGACCTCTACGACATGCTCCTGGCGGGGGACCGCAGCCGTGACCTCCGGCTCCGTAACGGCGACACCATCTTCGTGCCGGTGATCGGGCCGGTGGCGGCGGTGGCCGGCGAGGTGAAGCGGCCGGCGATCTACGAGCTCAAGGGGAAGACCGATCTCAAACAGCTGCTGGAGATGGCGGGGGGGATTACCGCCGCCGGCTACGAGGGGCGGCTCCAGGTCGAGCGGTTCGAGGGGAACGCCAGCCGGATCGTCGTCGATTACCAGCTGCAGGAAGGCGCGGGGGCGCCGTCCGCGCAGGAGATCCACGATCGGGACATGGTGAAGGTCTTCCCGGTGAACAAGGCGCTGCGGCAGGTCGTGACCCTCCAGGGGCACGTGGTGCGCCCCGGCGAATACCAGTTCCGCCAGGGGATGCGCCTCACCGACGTCATACCCGACTATACGGCGCTCCTCCCCGAATCCTACGTGGAATCGATCGAGATCACGCGGCTCTCCCTTCCCGATTTCCACAAGGAGATCCTCACGGCAAACCTGAGAAAGGCCCTGGCGGGGGACGAGAAGGAGAACATCCCCCTCCACGAGCAGGACCAGATAAAGGTCTTCTCCCGGAGCGAGAAGGTGGAGAAGCGCACCGTCTCCATCAGCGGGCAGGTCCTGAATCCCGGGGTCTATGACTATTACCCCAACATGACCGTGCGCGACCTGCTGCTCCTGGCGGGGAGTCCGAAGAGCAACGCCTACCTGCAGAGCGCCGAACTGACCCGGATCGTCTACGACAAGGGGAACGCCCGGGCGACGCGGACCGAGATCAACCTTCGCAAGGCGCTGGATGGCGATCCGGACAACAACGTCACCCTCCGCCCCGACGACGTCCTGATCGTGCGGGGGATCGAGAACTGGCTGGAGGCGAGCGACCGCTTCGTCACCCTGAAGGGGGAGGTGAAGTACCCGGGAGTCTACTCCATCGCCAAGGGCGAGCACCTCAGTTCGGTCATCGCCCGGGCCGGCGGCTTCACCGACAAGGCGTACCTGAAGGGGGCGAAGTTCACCCGCAAGTCGGTCCGCGAGGAGCAGCAGAAGCGGATGGACGAGGTCATTGCCCGCACCGAGCAGGATATTCTCCGAAAGCAGGGAGAGCTTGCTTCCCTGGCGGCGTCCCGGGAGGAGCTCGAAGCGACCAAGACGGCCCTGGAGGGGTTGCAGAAGAATCTCGAGAAGCTGAAGTCCATCAAGGCCCAGGGGCGGGTGGTCATCGCGCTGGCACCGCTCAAGGAGTTTACGGGGAGCCCCTACGACCTGGAGCTGATGGGAGGGGATGCGCTCGAGATCCCCCAGACCTCCAGCGTGGTGAACGTCATGGGGTCGGTCTACAACCCCACCTCCTTCGTTCTCATGCCGGACAAGGATGTCTCCTTCTATCTGAAGAAGGCCGGCGGAGTTCTCGGCGACGCCGACGAGGATGCCATGTACGTGATCAAGGCGGACGGTTCCGTGGTCAGCAAGGAGCAGTCCTCCTTCGGGATCCGCTGGGACGAGGACGGGAAGCGCTGGACCTTCGGCGGCTTCATGTCCAACCGGCTCGACCCGGGGGATACCCTCGTGGTGCCGGAAAAGCTGGAGCGGGTGGCATGGCTGCGGACCATCAAGGATATTACGACCATCATGTCCCAGGTGGCGCTCACCGCCGGGACCGTGCTGATCGGGCTTAAGTGACGGGAGCGTTATGAACGATGTACGGGAAAACCAGGCACCTGAGACGATTATGGAGGAGGAAGAGATCAATCTCCTGGAACTCCTTCAGGTCATCGTCCGCCGAAAGAGGTTCATCGCCAGCCTCTGTTCGGCCGTGGCGGTAGTGGCGGTCATCTATAGTCTTACCCTTCCCAATATCTATTCCGCTTCGGCGAAGATCCTCCCTCCGCAGAAGGAGAGCGGCGGCGGCCTCTCCGCCCTGCTCGGGCAGGCCGGAGCCCTGGCGGGACTGGCTGGGGGATCCTTCGGGCTCGGGGGGGGCGCCGACCTCTACATTGGGATCCTCAAGAGCCGTTCCGTGGCCGATGCGATCATCAAGAAGCTCGATCTGGCGCGGGAGTTGAAGACCAAAACGCCGGACGAGACGAGGAATGCTTTGCAGGGGATGGTGAAGGTCCAGGCGGGAAAGGACGGGATCATCACCATCACCGCCGACAACAAGGATCCCCGCAGGGCGGCGCAGCTTGCCAACGCGTTTGTGGAGGAACTGGGGCGGCGCAGCGTGGAGCTCAACCTCTCCAGGGCGGGGACGGAGCGGGTCTTTCTGGAGAAGCGGCTCGACGTCGTGAAGGGGGACCTGAAGCGGGCGGAAGATGACCTGAAGGCGTTCCAGGAGCGGAACAAGGCGTTCAAGGTCGATGCCCAGGCGACTGCCACCATCGAAGGGGTGGCCAAGCTAAAGGCGGAGATCGTCGCCAGGGAGGTGCAGCTCGCCTCCCTGAAGAGCTACCAGACCGAGGAGAATCCCGAGGTGCGGGCTGTGGAGGCGGCCCTGGCGAAGCTGCGGGGGCAGATGGGAGCCATGACGGGCGACGGCCGGAGCGGCGATGGTATCCTCTCCGCCGGCAGCGTACCGTCCCTGGGACTGCAATACGTCCGGCTCATGCGGGAGGTGAAGACCCAGGAGGCGATCTTCGAGCAGCTCACCAAGCAGTACGAGGTCGCCAAGCTGAGCGAGGCGAAGGACTCCTCCTCGCTGCAGGTCCTGGACGAGGCGGTGGTCCCCCAGAAGAAGAGCAAGCCGAAACGGGCGCTGATCGTGATCCTGGCCACCGTTACGGCGTTTTTCGTCTCCATCTTCACGGTATTTCTCCAGGAGTATTTCGCCAAGATGGGGGAGGAGGACCGCGCGCGGTGGAACGAGATCAAGCGGCATCTTGCGTTCTCCCGTTCCCGCTCCGCCTGAGGGGGTGACGATGCGCCGGTTCCAATCCCTTCTGAGCCGCTCGCTCCCGCTGTTGTTCTGGGCGGCGTTGGTGGCATGGCTGTCGCTCATCCCCGCTCCCCCGAAGATTCCGAGCGGACTCTTCGGATGGGACAAGTTCCAGCACGGGGTGGCCTATGCCCTCCTCTGTCTCCTGGCCGGGTGGTGTTTTCGCTCCGTTTCCCGCTGGCAGGCGACGCGCTGGCGGCGGGCGTTTTTCGTGAGCGTCGTCTTCGGTGCCCTCATGGAGGTGGCCCAGGGGACGCTCACCACGAACAGGTCTCCGGAATGGGGCGATCTGGCGGCCGATGCCGTCGGCGCCGGGGTGGTGGCGGCAGGTTTCTGGTGTTATGGACGTCTGAGGAGGAGGATATGAGTGCGTCGGCCTGAACAGGATACGGGATGGAAGCGGGCGGTATCTGTTGTCTGGATCATCGTCGTGCTGGCGGCATTCTCCGGAACGGCACTGGCGGAGAGCGCGGGGGAGGGGGTGAAGTCCTTCGTGGTGCAGGAGAGCGGCGTTCTCGGCCATGAGGCCGTGGAGTTCGCCGCGGCGCCGTTTCGGATCGACGACGGGGCGATCCTCGGCACCTTGGCGGTTGCCGGCGCCGTGGGGCTCACCTACGTCTTCGACAACGACATCCGGGACAAGGTGGCGGCGCGACAGGGGCGCACCCTCGACCGGGCCACCGACGCGGGAAACATCATCGGCAACCCGATCCTCCATCTCGGGGTTGCGGGGGCGGTCTGGGGAGGGGGGATCCTCGCCGACTCTCCGAAGTGGCGTGACGTGGGGCTCATGATGGGGGAGGCGGCGGTCATCGCCGATGCCGCCACCTTCGTTCTCAAGGAGGCGATGGGACGGGGCCGCCCCTTCACCGGCAGCGGCAGGGACAGTTTTCGCCCCTTCCAGTTCAAGTCCGATTACGACTCCATGCCTTCCATGCACACCTCCAGCTCCTTTGCCATGGCTTCGGTTATCGCCCGGACCTCGGAGAGCATCCCCGTGGCGCTCCTCTCGTACACCACTGCCGCCTTTGTCGGCTTTTCCCGGATCTACCAGGACAAGCACTGGGCGAGCGATGTCGTCCTCGCTGCCGCCATCGGAGAACTGGCGGGAAGGGTCGTGACGCGGTTCCATGCCGGCGGCGGAAAGCTGGCCATCGTGCCGGCGGCCTCGACCGGTTCGGCTTCGCTTGCCCTTGTCGGAAAATTCTAACCAGTGGGAGAACCAATGCTTACGGCTGTGATCTTTGATTTCGACGGCATCATCGTCGACACCGAACCGCTCCATTACCGGGCGTTCCAGGCGATTCTCGAACCGCTCGGGCTCGGTTACCCGTGGGAGGAGTACGTGCGACTTTACATGGGGTTCGACGACCGTGACGCCTTCCGGGAGGCATTCCGGGCCGGCGGAAGGACCCTTGCCGGACATGAACTCGAACGGCTCATCGAGCACAAGGCGGCGGCGTTCCAGGAGATCATCGCCGGCGGCGTTCCCGCCTATTCGGGGGTCGTCGAGCTGATCCGAAGCATCAGGGGGAGGTTTCCCCTGGGGCTCTGCAGCGGCGCGCTCCGGGGGGATATCCTCCCGATTCTCGCCGGGCTGGGACTTTCCGATGCGTTTGACGTGCTGGTCACCGCCGAGGAGGTGGCGGCGAGCAAGCCGAATCCCGCCAGCTACCGCCTTGCCGCGGAGCGGCTGGCGGCCGCATTCCCGGAGCGGGGGATAACTCCCCCCACCTGCCTCGCCATCGAGGATACGCCGGCCGGCATCGCCTCGGCCACCGGCGCCGGCATGCCGGTGGTGGCGGTCACCAACAGCTATCCCGCCGACCAGCTCCGCGGCGCCTTCCTCGTGGTCGATTCCCTTGCCGACCTCCGGCTGGAGACCCTGCAGCAGCTCGTCTGATTCCCCGATGCCTTTCCTCCCCATTGACGACGTTATCCCCGACCTCCTGACCGCCCTCGCCGCTCACCCCACGGTGGTTCTCCAGGCTCCCCCCGGGGCGGGCAAGACGACGCGGGTCCCCCTCGCGCTTCTCGATGCTCCGTGGCTCGGCGGCGGGCGGGTGGTCATGCTGGAGCCGCGCCGGCTTGCCGCCAGCAACGCCGCCCGCTGGATGGCCCGAAGCCTCGGGGAAGAGGTCGGCGGGACCGTCGGCTATACCATCAGGTTCGACCGGAAGGTTTCCTCCCGCACCCGCGTCGAGGTGGTGACCGAAGGGATTCTCACCCGTCGCCTCCACTCCGATCCGCTTCTGGCCGGGGTCGGTGCCGTCATCTTCGACGAGTTCCACGAGCGGAGCATCCATGCGGACCTGGCCCTCGCCCTCTGCCGCGACGTGCAGCTGGGGCTGCGAGAGGAGCTGCGGATCATCGTCATGTCGGCGACCCTGGACGCGGGACCCGTCGCCGCGCTCCTCGGCCAGGCGCCGGTCATCTCCAGCGGCGGCCGGAGCTACCCGGTGGATCTGCGCTACCTTGCGGCGGAGAGCAGCGACGACGTAGCCACCTCGGTCTTCCGGGGGGTGGGCCGTGCCTTGGCCGAGACCGCTGGCGATATCCTCGCGTTTCTCCCGGGGGCGGGGGAGATCCGCCGCTGCGAGCGGCTCCTGGCGGAGTCCGACACCCTCCGTGACATCCTCGTGACGCCACTCTACGGCGATCTTCCCTTCGAGGCCCAGGAGCGGGCCATCGTTCCCGCCGACCGCCGCAAGGTCGTGCTCGCCACCAACATTGCCGAAACGAGCCTCACCATCGAGGGGGTCGGGACCGTGGTCGATGGCGGCTTCTGCCGTCGGCTCCGCTTCGACCCGGCCACGGGGCTGAACCGCCTGGCCGTTGAGCGGATCTCGGCCGCCTCCGCCACGCAGCGGGCCGGCCGTGCCGGCCGTCTCGGACCGGGGGTCTGCTACCGCCTCTGGACCGAACATGGACAACGCGCCCTCATCCCCGCCGACCCGCCCGAGATCACCATCTCCGACCTGGCGCCCCTGGCCCTCGATCTGGCCGCCTGGGGGGTGGCGGATGCCGCCTCCCTCGCCTGGCTCGACCCCCCGCCGCCGGCGGCGCTGGAGGAGGGGAGACGCCTTCTGGAGGGGCTTGGCGCCGTCGATCGGAAGGGGCGGGTCACCGAAACCGGCAGGCGGATGGCGGAACTGCCGCTTCATCCACGGCTGGCGCATATGCTCCTCCTCGGCCGGGAACGGGGATGGGGCGCCCTTGCCTGCGACGTGGCCGCCCTGCTGTCCGAGCGCGACATCTTCAGGGTGGCGGAGCGTTCCGCTGCCCGGGAGCGGAGCGACAGCGACATGGGGGAGCGGCTTGAGGCGCTGGCCCTCTGGCGGTCGGGGAAGGGGGGAGCGTCAGCCGACCGTCTGGCCTGCCGCACGGTGGACCGGACCGCCTCGCACCTTCGCAGGCTCATCGGCGTGAAAGCGCCGGAGGATACGCCACTCCCGGGGAGCGAGGCGGTCGGGCTCCTCCTTGCCTGGGCCTACCCGGACCGGATTGCCCTGGCCCGGGAGGGGGGCGGACGCCGTTATTTCCTTGCCAATGGCCGGGGAGCGCGGCTTTCCGAGCAGAGTGCCCTTCACGGCGAACCGCTGGTGGTGGCCTACGTCGTGGCGCGGGGCGACCGGGGCGACGATCTGATCCGCCAGGCGAGCGCCCTGGGGATGGAGACCTTTCGTCGCGATTTCGCCGACCGACTCTCCCGGGAGCGGGTGGTTTTCTGGGACGACCGGGAGGGGAGGGTGGTGGCCAGGGAGGAGGAGCGCTACGGCGCCCTCGTTCTGGGGAGCCGTCCGGCTACCGCCACGGATGAGGAGGTGCAGCTCGCCCTTCTGGAGGGGATCGTCCGGGAGGGGGTCGGTCTCCTCGGCTGGAGCCCCCGGGCGCGGCAGTTTCAGGCCCGGGTCCGGTTTCTGCGGCGCGTCCTTCCCGACGAGGGGTGGCCCGACCTCTCGGACGACCATCTGGCCGCGACCCTCTCCGAATGGCTCGGCCCGTATCTTGCGGGGGTGCGGAGCCGGGCGGCCATCGCTTCGGTCGACCTGCTGCCGCCGCTCCAGGCGCTTCTCGACCGGGAACATATGCGCCGGCTCGATGAAGAGGCGCCGACCCACCTGACGGTCCCGAGCGGTTCGCGGCTCCTCCTCGACTACGGGACCGACGGGCCTCCGGTGCTGGCGGTAAAGCTCCAGGAGATGTTCGGCCTTGCCGACACGCCGACCGTTGCCCGGGGGAAGGAGCCGGTGGTGGTCCACCTCCTGTCGCCGGCCGGCCGCCCCCTCCAGGTGACTACGGACCTGCGGGGGTTCTGGAACGGCGCGTATCGCGAGGTGAAGAAGGAAATGAAGGGGCGCTATCCCATGCACCCGTGGCCCGACGACCCGTGGAGCGCGGTGCCGACGCGGCATGTGAAAAAAAACGTTCACTAGGGGGATTTGTCTCGGAGCCGTTCTTCCCGGTTCAATGGTCAGTAAAGTAAATCGTGCCGTCGGCCTGAACGATCCTGCGGATGGCACCGGTGGCACTGCGGGGGCCGCCGACGGCACCAGCCGCTTCGTGCTTGCCGGCCGGAATATAGGATGAGGTAATGTTCACCCCGTCCCTCCACGCCTCGAAGTGGAGATGGGGGCCCGTGGAGCGCCCCGTGGAGCCGGAGAGGGCAATGGTGGTCGATTCGGCCACAGTCTCCCCCTCGGCCACCAGGTTCGCGGAGTTGTGGGCGTAGAGGGTCATGGTGCCGTCTCCGTGCTCGACGATGACCATGGTGCCGTAGCCGGGGCGGGTCCCGGCGAAGAGGACCCTCCCCGGGGCCACGGCCCTGACCGGCGTCCCCTGGGGTACCGCGATGTCGACGCCGTTGTGCTCCCGCATGGTACCGTCGAAGGGGTCGTGGCGCAGACCGACGACTGAGGTGATCCTCCCCGGAACCGGGAGGGATGGGTGGAGGGAAGAGGACGGAGGAGATTCGGGAGCTTCCGGCCCGGCCTTTTCCGCAATGCCGGTGGCCGCCAGGTGCTTCGGCACCGTCCGGCGTTTCCGGGCCGACGGGCGCGGTTCCTTCTGCTCCTTCATGATCAGCGTCGCCTTGTCGTTGCGGGGGGCGTCGGTAAAACAGACCGCCCCGTCTTCGTCCACGTACCGGTAAATATCGGCAGCCACCGGGGCGGGAAGGACGACGAGAATCGAGAGGATGACGGGGATGAAGCTTCGCATGGTGCGGTATTGTCTCGCGATCTTTGGAGTCTCGGATCAGACCCTTCACTATATAACCTATCGGCGGCCACGGGCACAAGTTTAACGGACAACGGAGGATTCAGCCATGCGGATTGCAATCGTGGGTGCGGGGGCCCTGGGCCTTTACTACGGCGCCATGCTCCAGCGGGGGGGAAATGACGTGCGGTTTCTGCTCCGTCGCGACTATGACGCCATCGTGGCGGGGGGGCTCAGGGTGTTTTCGACCGGCGGCGACTTTCACCTGGCGCATGTGGCCGGCTTCCGGCGCCCGGAGGAAATTGGCGAAGTGGACCTGGTCGTCGTGGGGCTCAAGGCCTTTGCCAATGACCGCTACGCCGACCTCATCGCTCCTCTTGTCGGCGCGGAAACGCTCATCCTGACCCTTCAGAACGGTCTCGGCAACGAAGAGGGGTTGGCCGCGCTCTTCGGTTCGGCCCGCATCCTCGGCGGAGTCGCCTTTCTCTGCTCGAACCGGGGCGCGCCAGGTGAGGTCCACCACCTGGGGGCGGGGAAGATTCTCCTCGGCGCGCTCCTTCCCGGCAACGGAGAACGGGCGGAGCCGGTTGCGGCCCTCTTCCGCTCGGCCGGCATCGACTGCACCGCCGTCCCCGATCTCCGGAAGGCGAGGTGGGAAAAGCTCGTCTGGAACATACCGTTCAACGGCATCTGTGCCATGACGGGGCGGACCGTAGCCGATCTCCTCGGCTCCGACCGCAGCCGCTGGCTGGCCCGTGAACTCATGGCCGAGGTGATTGCGGCGGCAAATGCCCAGGGGCTCTCGGAACCCGTTGCCGACGAGTTTGCGGATCGGATGATTACTTTTTCTGCAGGACTTGGAGCGTATCGACCGTCAATGATGATTGACCGTGAGGAGGGAAGGCCCCTGGAGCTGGAGGCGATTTTCGCCGTCCCCCTTGAACGGGGAACCGCCATGGGGGTCCCCATGCCGCGCGTCGAAACCCTGCTCGGTCTTCTCACCCTTGCCGTTCAGGGGCCCATTGGCTGTGATGCGTAAACGGCGGGCACCCCATACCTTGAGGTGATTACTATTTGTGCTATAGTTTTGGCCTGATCGGGGCAATGGAACGGATCCCCCGTCTAATGTGTTGAAATTGCAATCCGTTGTTTTGGTCAAGTTTTTAGGCAAGCTAATTGCTTTTCTGTTGCCACAAGTCTGAACGCTTGTTTGATCTTGCTTTTTGGGTATGCCAACCCTATAATCCACGAACTTTCAACTATCAACTATCCCACAGGGGGTGCGTGTCTTGAAAAAAGTTGAAGCGATCATTAAGCCGTTCAAGCTGGACGAGGTGAAGGAAGCTCTGAACGAAATCGGAATCCAGGGGATCACCGTCGGCGAGGTGAAGGGGTTCGGCCGCCAGAAAGGTCACACCGAGCTTTACCGCGGCGCCGAGTACGTGGTGGATTTCATCCCCAAGATCAAGATGGAGATCATCGTTGCCGACGATGTCGTCGCCAAGGTGGTGGAAACCATCGAACAGGCCGCCAAGACGGGGCGGATCGGCGACGGAAAGATTTTTGTCACCCACGTGGAAGAAGTGGTCCGGATCAGGACCGGTGAGCGCGGTGAAGACGCCCTGTAGGCGTCCTGTATCCTATTTTGCACTGAAAGGAGATTGATTGATGACCCCGAAGCAAGTAGTAGAGTTCGCCAAAGAAAACGGCGCCCTGATGGTCGATTACAAGTTTATGGATTTCGTGGGAATCTGGCAGCACTTTACGACTCCGATGTCGGAGTTCGGCGAGGACACCTTCGAGGATGGCCTCGGCTTCGATGGTTCCTCGATCCGCGGGTGGCAGCCGATCCACGCCTCCGACATGATCATCCTCCCCGATCCCGCCACCGCCAAGATGGACCCCTTCACCGCGGTGCCGACCCTGTCGCTGGTCTGCAATATCTTCGACCCGATCACCAAGGAAGACTACTCCCGCGATCCGCGGAACATCGCCCGCAAGGCCGAGGCGTACCTCAAGGCCACCGGACTCGGCGATACCGCCTTCTTCGGTCCCGAGGCCGAGTTCTTCGTCTTTGACGACGTCCGCTACGACATGAGCGCCAACCAGTCCTTCTACGCGGTCGACTCCACCGAGGGGATCTGGAACAGCGGCCGGGAAGAGTTCCCGAACCTCGGCTACAAGCCGCGCCACAAGGAAGGCTACTTCCCCGTCTCCCCCACCGACTCCCTCAACGATCTCCGCAACGAGATGGTGATGGAGATGCAGAAGGTCGGGATCCGGGTCGAGGCCCAGCACCACGAGGTCGCCACCGGTGGCCAGTGCGAAATCGACATGCGCTTCGACTCCCTCGTCGCCATGGCCGACAAGCTCCAGTGGTTCAAGTACATCATCAAGAATGTCGCCTATCGCAACGGCAAGACCGCCACCTTCATGCCGAAGCCGCTCTATGGTGACAACGGTTCCGGCATGCACTCCCACCAGTCCATCTGGAAGGACGGCCAGAACCTCTTCGCCGGCGACAAGTACGGCGGGCTCTCCCAGATGGCCCTCTGGTACATCGGCGGAATCATCAAGCACGCCCGGGCGCTCTGCGCCTTCACCAACCCGACCACCAACTCCTACAAGCGTCTGGTGCCGGGCTTCGAGGCTCCGGTGAACATGGCGTACTCCAGCCGTAACCGCTCCGCTTCGATCCGGATCCCGATGATGTCCACCAACCCGAAGGCCAAGCGGATCGAGTACCGGACCCCCGACCCCTCCTGCAACGGCTACCTCGCTTTCGCCGCCATGCTCATGGCCGGCCTCGACGGGATCGAGAACAAGATCGATCCGGGGCAGCCGCTCGACAAGGACATCTACGGGCTTTCCCCCGAGGAACTCTCCAATATCCCGTCGGCTCCGGGGAGCCTGGAGGAGGCCCTCAACTGCCTCAAGGAGGACCACGAGTTCCTCCTCAAGGGCGATGTCTTCACCCCCGACGTCATCGAGAAATGGATCGAGTACAAGATGGACGCCGAGGTGAACCCGGTCCGGATGCGGCCGGTGCCGATGGAGTTCGCCCTCTATTACGACATCTGATCTGCGGCAGACAGAGCTGTGCACGGAAAGGCGGGAGCAATCCCGCCTTTCTTTGTTAGAGGCGCGTTGCCCCGCGTTGACTTTGACGGGGGTATCTGTTAGAAATAAACGATTTTATAGTAACAGGCGCCGGTGGGGTCCATGGAAAATTTCTTCCTCAAACTGTCGATCATGCTCGTCCCGGCCCTCATGGCGATCACCTGTCACGAGGTATCCCACGGTTTCGTCGCCGACCGCCTCGGAGACCGGACCGCCCGTCTCATGGGGCGACTGACCCTCAATCCCCTGCGCCATATCGATATCTTCGGCACGCTGATGGTCTTCATCGTGGGGATCGGCTGGGCGAAGCCCGTCCCGGTCAACTTCAACAACCTGCGAAACCCGAAGCGGGACATGATCTGGGTGGCCGGCGCAGGTCCCGTGACCAACCTGACTCTTGCCACCCTGTCGGGGCTGCTGCTGCGCGGCGTGGCCGGGTTTGGCGCGTCGCTCCCCGACGGTTCGGCAATTCAGACCTTCCTCGATCCCGTTACCCTGATGCTGGCCTTCTCGGTCTACATCAATCTCCTGTTGGCGATCTTCAATCTGATCCCCCTTCCTCCCCTCGATGGCGGAAGGGTTGCCGTGGGGCTTCTCCCTTACCGTCAGGCACAGGCCCTGGCGCGGGTGGAGCCCTACGGAATGATCATCATCATTCTCCTGGTTTTTTTCACCAATATTTTCAGCCGGGTCATATCCCCGGTGGTCGATTTCGGGATCACCATCCTCGCCGGACCCCACAGCAGGCTCGTGTACGAGGTCACCCAGTTTCTGATGAGATAGAGCAAAAGGAGCGCATACGAATGAGCGACAAGCGGATAGTCAGCGGCATGAGACCCACCGGCAAACTCCACCTGGGTCACTTCCACGGGGTGCTCGCCAACTGGCGCGAACTCCAGGAGACGTACGAATGCTTCTTCTTCGCCGCCGACTGGCATTCCCTCACCACCGAGTACGACAACACCTCTGCCATCCGTGAGAACACCCGCGAGATGGTGCTCGACTGGCTCGCCTTCGGGGTCGACCCGGTCAAGAGCACGATCTTTCTCCAGAGCCGAGTCCCCCAGCATGCCGAGCTGAACCTGATCCTCTCGATGATAACGCCGGTTTCGTGGCTGGAGCGCAACCCGACTTACAAGGAGATGCAGGAAAACCTGGCGACCAAGGACCTCTCCACCTTCGGCTTTCTCGGCTACCCGGTCCTGATGGCATCGGACATCATCGTCTACAAGGCCGCCAGGGTCCCCGTGGGGCACGATCAGCTCCCCCACCTGGAGATCACCCGGGAGATCGCCCGGCGTTTCAATTACCTCTACCGGGAGGTCTTCCCCGAGCCGGCCGCGCTTCTGACCGAGACGCCGAAGGTCCTCGGCCTCGACGGCCGCAAGATGAGCAAGTCCTACGGCAACGCCATCTACCTATCGGAGAGCGCCGACGAGACCCGCAAGAAGGTGATGTCGATGGTGACCGACACGCAGCGGGTCCGCCGCAGCGATCCGGGGGAGCCCGACCGCTGTGTCGCCTTCTCCCTGAACCGGCTCTATCTCCCGGAGGAGAAGAAGGCGGAAATCTACGAGGGGTGCCGCAGCGCCGCCATCGGTTGCGTGGAGTGCAAGAAGCTCCAGGCCGAGTACCTTGTGGAGACCCTGGCACCGTTTCGCGCCCGGCGCCAGGAGTTGACGGCGAACCCCTGCCTTGTGGACGACATCCTCGACGCGGGAAGCGCCCGGGCAAGCGCCGTGGCCGCAGAGACCATGGCCGAGGTCAGGGACGCCATCCAGCTATGAGTGGCGGCGAGACGCTTCCGCTCTACCAGGACGAGGATGCCTCGCGCTACACCGTCAGGCTTGAGGTCTTCGAGGGACCCCTCGACCTGCTCCTCCATCTCATCAGGAAGAACGAGGTGGATATCTACGACATTCCGCTCTCGATCATCACGCGGGAGTACCTGGAATACGTCAAGCTGATGAAGGAGCTAAACCTGGAGATCGCCGGGGAGTTCCTCGTCATGGCCTCTACGCTGATCCAGATCAAGTCGAAGATGCTCCTGCCGGCCATTGCCGATGAGGAGGGGGGAGAGGAAGAGGAGGAGGATCCCCGCGCCGAACTCGTCCGTCGGCTTCTGGAGTATCAGACGTACAAGGAGGCGGCAGCGACCCTCGCAGCAGGGGAGATGCTCGGAAGGGACACCTATGCCCGCAAATTCGCCGCCACCGAACTTGATGAGATTCAACCGGAGGAGGAGCCGGTCGAGGTAGAGATGTTCGAGCTGATAGAGGCCTTTCGCAAGATCCTCGACCGGGTTTCCGAGGAGAGCTTCCACGAGGTGGGGGCCGAGTCGATCACCATCGCGGAGCGAATCAATGATATACTTTCGCGGCTGGAGGGGAAGGAGTCGATGCTCTTCGACGATCTCTTCCCCGAGACCTTCAACCGGGATTACCTGGTGGCGACCTTTCTCGCGGTCCTGGAGCTCTGCAAGCTCAAAATGATCAAGGTTGTCCAGGCGAACCGCTACGGCAGCATCTGGATTGCCCCCGCCGTCGTGGAGGAGGGGACCGTCGAATCTCCTGAGGGGGCAGGCGCCGATGCCCGGGCTTAAATCGGTCGTCGAGAGTCTCATCTTTGTCGCCGACAGTCCGGTGAGCCTCGACCGGCTTTGTGCCCTGCTGGAGGAGTTTGACCGCAACGATGTCCGTGATGCGCTGGCGGCCCTTCGCGAAGAGTATGGGGGTGAGGAACGGGGGGTGGTGCTTGCCGAGGTGGCGGGCGGCTTCCAGTTCCGGACCCCGGCGAAAAATGCCGACTATCTCAGGCGGCTCACCAGGACCCGCACGGCCAAGTTCAGCCAGTCCGCTCTGGAGACCCTGGCGATCATCGCCTACCGCCAGCCGGTGACCCGCGCCGAGATCGAGTACCTGCGCGGTGTCGACTCCGGCGGGGTGTTGAAGACCCTGCTCGAAAAGAAGCTGATCAAGATTCTAGGCAAGAAGGACATCCCCGGCAAGCCGCTCATCTACGGCACGACGAAGGAGTTTCTGGAGCTCTTCGGGCTAAAGGACCTCAAGGGTCTCCCCACCCTCAAGGAGATCCGGGAACTTTCGGAGACGACGAGGTTCGAGCAGCAGGAGGAGCTTCCCCTGGCGGTTTCCGCCGGGGCCGATAGTGATGGGGACGGAGGGGATTGATCCGGCCCCCCGCGGTATAATCCCCGTCCATGCGCATCAGGGAGGATGCATATGATACGACAACCGGCCGTTGCAGGACAGTTCTACACCGACGACCCGTGCCGACTCCGGGCGGAGTTGCGCAGGATGACCCCGACGGCGGCAGTAAAGAGCAGGGTCGCGGGGATCGTGGCTCCCCACGCCGGCTACCTTTACTCCGGGGGGGTGGCCGGAACCATCTACGGCGCCATCGATATCCCGCGCACCGTGATCATCCTGGGGCCCAATCACCACGGTTTCGGCGCGGCTGCCGCGCTCCATCCTCCGGGAGAATGGCTCACTCCCCTTGGCCCCGTTCCGATCTCGGGGCGCCTGTCGTCGCTGATCATGGAAAATACCCCATTGGTTGAATTCGATGCCTCTGCCCACCGCTTCGAGCACTCCCTGGAGGTCCAGCTCCCGTTTCTCCAGCACCTGCGTGACGAACTGCAGATCGTGCCGATCTGCCTCGGGTTTGGCGACTTCGAGCGGTGCCGGCAGGTGGGAGAGGGGGTGGCCCGGGCGATACTGGCCTTTGGGGAAGAGGTGCTCATCGTAGCCAGTTCGGACATGACCCACTACGAATCGGCGGAAGCCGCCCGCGTGAAGGATGAGCTGGCGCTCGCCAGGGTGTGCGCTCTGGATCCGGAGGGTCTCGTGAAGCTCTGCCGCGCGAGGGGGATCACGATGTGCGGGGTCATTCCCACGGCGGTCATGCTGGTGGCGGCGGAACTGCAGGGGGCGGAGCACGGCGAGGTCGTCCGCTACGGCACGAGCGGGGATGTGACGGGAGACGACCGCCAGGTGGTGGCCTACGCCGCGGTTGCGGTGTATTGATGCGGCCGTTTCACTCTTCTCTGGAGATTCTCACCACCTGAAGGACACCGGGCATCCGCTCCACTTCATGCTGGTCGAGGGAGTCGGTGTCGCCGATGACCCCGATGATGGTCCGGTTGGCCCCCGTTGACTGGTGGATGTCAAAGTTCCGGTTGATGAGATATTCCTTTATCTTCACGAGCGCCTCTTCCCCGGCGCTCTTTTTCATGATGATGAGCATGTCGGCTACTCCTTTTCCCGCATTTCGTCGCGGTGGGTCATGATCCGTTCCAGGCGGCGGGATTCGTCGATCACCCGCTCGAAGAGCCGGACGATGGCGCCGTTGTCGAGGGGGCCGGGGTTTTCCCCCTTCATCCGCTCGAAGATTGCCTTCTCCCGTGTCGGGTCATAGACCGGGAGCCCGCGTCCCTTCTTGATTTTTCCAATCTCCAGGGCCAGCCCTGCGCGCCGGTTGAAGATCCGCAGCAGCTCAGCGTCAAGCCGGTCGATTTCCTGTCTCAGTTCGTCAATGGTCATGTGGTGGAATCCTACGGTCAGAACTGCTTCCTGACGAATGTGTCTTTGCGGCAATGGACGTCGTCGCGCTCCGGATAGTCGATGGTGTAGTGGAGTCCCCGCGATTCCTTGCGCTGGAGGGCGCACTTGACGATCAGCTCGGCGACGGTGGCGATGTTGCGCAGCTCGATCAGGTCGGAGGTGACGATGAAGTCCCAGTAGTAATCCTCGATCTCTTCCTGGATGAGGCGGATGCGGCGCAGCGCCCGCTCGAGACGCTTGTCGGACCGGACGATGCCGACGTAGTTCCACATGAAGCGCCGGATTTCATCCCAGTTCTGGGAGACGACCACCATCTCGTCGCTGTTGGTGGCGGTGCCGGAGTCCCATTCCGGGATCTCGGGGAACTCGAAGTGATTCCGTTCCAGTTCCTGGACGGCATGCTTATAGGCCTGTCCGGCGTAGACCGCCGCTTCCAGCAGCGAGTTGCTCGCCAGGCGGTTTGCGCCGTGGAGACCGGTAAAGGCGACTTCCCCGATGGCGTAGAGGTGCCGGATGTCGGTCTCGGCATTGGTGTCCACGGCAACCCCGCCGCACAGGTAATGGGCCGCGGGGACCACCGGGAGCGGTTCACTGGCCATATCGAGACCGAATTCGAGGCATGTCTGGTAGATATTGGGGAAGCGGGTCCGGACGTATTCGGGGTCCTTGTGGGTGATGTCGAGATAGACGCAGTCGTCGCCGTTGGTCTTCATCTCGTTGTCGATGGCCCGGGCGACGATGTCGCGGGGGGCAAGATCCTTCAGCTTGTGGTACTTATCCATGAAGGCCGTGCCGTCTCGCCGGCGCAGGATCGCCCCCTCGCCCCGCACCGCCTCGGAGATCAGAAACGATTTCGCATGGGGGTGGAAGAGGGTGGTGGGATGGAACTGCATGAATTCCATGTTGGCGATGGTCGCGCCGGCACGGTAGGCCATGGCGACACCATCGCCGGTCGCCACATCGGGATTGCAGGTGTAGAGATAGACCTTTCCCGCCCCGCCGGTGGCCAGGAGCGTGATCTTGGCGGCGAAGGTCTTGACCGTTCCGCTGGTGATGTCGAGGACGTGGGCGCCGAGGCAGCGGTTTTGCTTCATCCGCTTGCGGGCGATCTTTGCCTCGGTGATGAGGTCGACGCCGATGTGATGTTCATAGATCGTGATGTTCGGGTTCTCCCGGGCGGCGGCCACCAGCGCCCGTTCGATCTCGCGTCCGGTCACGTCATCGGCGTGAAGGATGCGGCGCTGGCTGTGTCCCCCCTCGCGGGTCAGGTCGTAGCCCGCCTCCCCCTTGGTGAACTGCACCCCCCACTCGATGAGGCTTCTGATCACCTTCGGGCCTTCCTCCACGACCATCCTGACCACATTCTCGTGGCAGATGCCGGCACCGGCCACCAGCGTGTCCTCGACGTGGGCGTCGAAGGTGTCCTCCTTGGAGAATACCGATGCGATCCCCCCTTGGGCGTAATTGGTGGCAGATTCCGTCACCTCGCGCTTGGTGATGATGGCGACGCTGCCGTGGCGGGCCGCCTGAAGGGCAAAGGAGAGCCCCGCGATGCCGCTTCCGATGACGAGAAAATCGCTTTGTATCTTCATTGCCGCACTCCTCAGATCGCGATGCGATGTAGTGTAAAACGGCGCAAACTGGGCGATTATTCGCCCGTAAAACCGCTTTGTCAAGAATTTTGGGCGCTTGAACCGTTGACGGATTTCATGAGGGTTGAAATGACCACAGCATTGGTCTATATTTTGAATGGCTTTCCGCAGCAGAGTTCATTAAACCCACCGGAGGGGCCATGAAAAGGGGAACGGCCATCGTATGGCTTGCCCTGCTGGGCGCAGTGGCGTGGCGGATCCCGTCTGCGACGGCCGACATTTACCGCTATGAAGACAGCGACGGGGTGGTTCATTTCACTGACGCTCCCACCGACGGGCGGTTCAAGGTCTTCATGCGGGATATCAAGAAGGACCGCAAACTCAGGACCACCTTCAAGCTGGCCGGCTGTGCCCGCAATCCCGAAGAGTTCGAGCCGATCATCAACCAGTGCGCCCTCGAATACGGCGTCGACAAGTCTCTGGTGAAGGCGGTCATTCACGCCGAGTCGGGGTACAATCCCAACGCCCTTTCCCGCAAGGGGGCCAGCGGCCTGATGCAGCTCATGCCCCAAACCGCCCGCGATCTCAAGGTCTCCAACTCCTTCGATCCCCGGGAGAATATCCGGGGCGGGGTCCGCTACCTCCGGTTCCTCCTCGACACCTTCAAGGGGGACGTGACCATGGCCCTGGCAGCATACAACGCCGGGCTCTCCAAGGTCGCGCAGTATGGCGGCGTGCCGCCGTACCAGGAAACCCGAACCTACGTCGACAAGGTTCTGAGCTACCGGAAAGCATACCAAACCAACTAAGGAGCCTGTCGGACTTAGGAACGAATCTACTGCGAGAATGGCAAATCGGTCCATATTCCCGGTAATTCTTGACGAATAGAACCACTATTCGCCTTCAAATTCCCGAAAATCTGTCCTCGATCTGCCATTCTCTCGCTACGATTCCCTAAGTCCGACAGACTCCTAAGGGATTTTCATGCCCGAGACCGCCAGCGCCATCTGGAACCTCCCGAACATTCTCACCCTTCTCCGCATCGCCCTCATTCCGGTGATGGCGGTGCTGCTGCTCTCTCCGTCGAAGGATGCGGGCTTCTGGGCCGCTGCAGTCTTTGCCGTCGCCTCGATCACGGATTGGCTCGACGGCTACCTGGCCCGCCGCATGGGGATTGTCACCATCTTCGGCAAATTCCTCGATCCGATCGCCGACAAGCTGATGGTAATGGCCGCCCTGATCATGATCCTTCCCTTCGGGCACGTGCCGGCCTGGATGGTGCTCGTGATCCTCGGGCGGGAGATCATCATCACGGGTCTGCGGGGGATCGCCTCCAGCGAGGGAATCGTCATATCCGCCAGCGACCTCGGGAAGTTCAAGACGATCTTTCAGATCGTGGCGATCCTCGGGCTACTGCTCCACTTCGATTACCACTGGCTTTTCGGCATCGACCACCCGCTTTTCTACGTGAACATGCACAACGTCGGGATGTTCTACCTCTGGATCGCCACAGTCATCACCATCTGGTCGGGCGTCGACTACCTGGTGAAGTTCGTCAGGGTGATTGCGAAGTAGGGCCGCTACTTCTTCAGCGGAACCGGCTCGCAGACGTTGTCGGCCGAATTTGCCTCCGCCCCGCACATGAAGCAGCTTACCGTGGGGGCAGAACTCAGGTGACGCACCTGATCCATGAGCCCCCTGCTCTTGAGTACACAGAGATGCCCCTGATGCTTTTCTCCGCAGCTGCAAGTCTTTTGTCCAGTCATGATTCCCGCTCCTTTCCGGATGTTGCCGCAATTTCAAAGCGTTAGGGGTGAAGCTCCCTTCCTCCCTCAAGGGGAGCTGCAAATTGACTGCCCGCAAGGAGGGGCATGCCGCGGAATATTTCACATTGACAGTAGGGATGGAATAGGGTATATA
>NZ_DAHVYG010000034.1 GCF_027327745.1 Geobacter sp. | reverse complement strand
CTCAAGAGTAGACAAACTGACATATGTATATGCTAAAATTGAAATAATAAATTATTCCAATTTGCCCACTAAATATAATATAGGCAGATATTATTTATCTTATAACAATAAGATCAGCAGCGGTATATACATTGACAGCGTTGCCAATTATTTAATTGTTGAATCAATACTTAAACCCAACGAAAAAATAACCAAGTCTGTATACTGGGTTTTTCAAGAGGCGTTGAACCCGGATGATCTCAAGAATATTAAATTTATTGCTAGGTGACAACTGGCAAGACTCACACTAATAAATAGTAAATCGAGGCTTCTTGCTCTGAGCAAACCATTGCCGATATGTAGACCCGGATTTAGCTGTGACACCATGAGGGTTAGCTTCACATTGACGACATCATATTAAACTTCAGTGGTGAATCTTTTTCTGATATTAAATTCATGGATGAGAAATAGAAAAACTCTCTCTATTCAATAAAGAATTTACACCTGGAGGTTGCTGTGAGAATAGCGATCAGATTTTTATCTATTGCAGTATGTTATGTACTATTAACTGGCAATGCTTTTGCGTTTGACACTGATCCATTTTACGATCAGCGAGTAAAGCAGGATGCCCCGCCGATCGAAGCGGTCAATGAACACATTGATCCATTTTCGGGCAATCTGTACCTGGTGCAGACTGATCTCCATCTGCCGGGCAATGGCGGCTTGGACCTGGCCATAATGCGTACCTACAACAGCCTTATTTATGGTCGAACTGACAATACGTCGTTCCCGGAACTGATTGCCAAGAAAGACAAGAGCCCTCTGGGCATCGGCTGGGCGATCAGCATGGGCATCCTGCGCAATCCACCTAACTTTTCTGCATTGAATTATCCTCCAGGCTGGGGACTTACGCCTGTCTTCGAGTTACCCGATGGCACGAAGCAGAATTTCTTTGCTGACCCTAACGATAGAACCCGGATGATCAGCAAGGATTACTGGATTCTCAAGTTTATCGGTTCCCAGTCACCTAATTACTACAACATGGGAAGTTGGGAGGTTACCTCTCCCGAGGGCAAGGTGTACACTGTTAGCAATGAAGTTGCCGGCTACAGCACGACAAATACTAACACTAACAAAGATGTGGCCCAAGTCACCAAGATCCAGAACGCTGCGCGTAACGCCAAGATCGATATACAATACAAATACTTGGCACTCGGTCCTGTTATAGACAAAATAATCGATTCAACCGGTAGAACCATAACTTTTGCTTACAATACTGACGGAACACTAAAGAACTTCACCTATGATACCTACACGGTTACATATCAATATGACACTAGAGCCAGTCTTAGCGGCATCTACCTGCTGACCCAGGTAAACCTGCCGACCGGTAATCCTTGGCAGTATGCCTACGACAGCACCTATGAACTGACTCAGGTTACGTATCCCTCTGGAGGGATAGTCAACTATACCTATGCCAACACCACCTTCAAGGTAGCCGGATGTACCCCTGCCTTTCGTGTTATCTCACAGAAAACGGTATCCGGTAGAGGCATCACTTCTGGTACCTGGACGTACAGCTACAGTTCCGGTGGGGCAAACGGAGATGTCACAACCATAACGGTTCCCGGCGGTACGGAAACATACACCTATTACGGGTGGGGCAACACTACAAGCGGTAATGTCTGGCGAGTTGGACTGCCATCTAGCAAGAGTTTCAACGTCGGCGGGCAGACCTTGGCGGAAACATTCAATTGGTCGAAGAGCGCCGCGGCAGTGTCGAATCAGCAAATCAGCAACTTGAACTATTGTGCTGGTGGCTTCCTGATTGCGGATTCCGGGGTTTTTACTCCCGTGCTCACCTCCAAGACAATCACCCGCGACGGCAAGAGTTACACCACGAATTACAGCAATTACGACACCTACGGCAATCCGCAGACTATAAGCGAACAGGGAGACGGCAACAGATCCACGGCCCTTACCTACTGGCCCCCAAACACTGCAAAAAACATCGTCAAGAACAGGCCCGCTACCGAAACGGTGACCGGCAGCTTCAGTGGAACAAAAGCAATCAGTTGGAGTTACGATGCCAACAGCGGCAACGTCACCCAGTTCACCAAGGACGGAGTAACCACCAGCTACGGTTACGACACCAGCGGCAATCTTTCTTCGGTAACCGACTCCAACAACCATGCCATCTCGTACCTGTGGAGCAATGGCCAGATTTCACGGGAAACCAACAACTATTATTCCATCTCCCGCGTCATCAATCCCACGGGCACCGTCGCCAACGAGACCAACGGCAGAAGCTACACCACCAGTTTCGGTTACGACGGCAACCTCCGCCCCACCAGCAAAACCCCGCCCATCGGCAATGCCACCAGCATCTCCTACCCGGCAGACAGCTCTTACCGGAAGGAGACACGGGGGAGCTACTCCATCGACTACACCTTCGACGGCTTCGGCCGGCCGTCCGGCTCAAGCGACAGCCGGGGAGTAACCACGACCATCGCCTATACCCCTTACGGCAGCAAAGATTACGAAGACTCCAACATCGGCGACAAGGTCTACTACGACTATTTCGGCCGGGTGAGACAGGTTGTCCACAAAGACACTACCACCATCAACTACGCCTACAGCAACAGCAACGTCACTATCACCGACGAAACAACTACCGGCACGGTCACCCTGACCTACAACGCCTTCGGTAACCCCGGCGAAAAGTACCTGATGAGTGTCCGGGACCAGGCGACCAACACGACCACCTATACCCGCAACATCCAGGGGAACGTCACTGGCATCACCCAGGGAAGCATCACCCGTTCCTTCGGCTACGACGCAACCAAGAAGAACTTCCTGACCTCAGAGACCAATCCCGAAACTGGCACCATTACCTACGGCCGGGACAATGTCGGCAACTTGACGAGCAAGTCTGATGCCTCCGGCTCCACAGCCTATGGTTACGACAACATCAACCGGCTGACTTCAATCAGCGCTAACGGCAACAACACTGCCTTCGGCTATGACAACGCCAACAACCGGACCTCCATGATCTATCCGGACGGCTCGGCGACCTACACCTACGACAGCGCCAACCGCCAGACCCAGAAAAGTGAAACAATCGGCAGCAGAAGCTACACCACCGGCTACAGTTACGACGGCAACGACAACATAACCACCATCACTTATCCGAGCGGCCGGACAATTACCTACGGCTACAATGGCAACAACCAGGTTACTTCCGTTACCGGCTTTGGCGGCAGTGTCACGTCGATAAGCTACAACACCGCTGGTCTGCCCACATCGCTGACCCTCTCCAACGGCATCAGTTCCTCATTCGGTTACAACTCCCGTAATCTGACCACTTCAATCACCGCCGGGAGCGCGTTGAGTGTAGGCTACGGCTACGACTCGCGCGGCAACACTACCTCCTACACCAACTCCCTGGATGCCACAAAAAACCAGACCTACGGCTACGATAGCCTGAGCCGGCTGACCACCTTCAACGGTGCCTGGGGGAGCGGTTCCTACGCTTATGACGCAACCGGCAACCGGACCACCAAGACCGTTGCCGGAATCTCCACAAGCTACGGTTACTCAAGCAATCGGGTCGCTTCCGCCAGTGGCGGAGAGCCAGCTTCCTACAATTATAGTGGGGAAGGATTGCTCGCTGGCGGTATCTGGCAGGGAACCAATTACACCCTCATCTACGACAGCCTCGACAATTTGACCAGCTATAGGTCGGGCAGCGTTGTTCTTGCGGATTTCACCTACGACGGTGACGGTCAGCGGGTAATCAAGACGACAAACGGTAATGCTACCGTATACCACAACGACCAGGCAGGACATGCCATTAGCGAAAATGACGGGAATGGGAATTTCCTCGCAGACTATATCTATCTCAACGGCAAGCTGATCGCCAAGATTGCAGCCACACCGACCATATCCATAGCACCGACTGCGGATAGCTTCGGAAATGGGTATGTTAATGCCACGTCTTCATCGCATACCTTCACCATCAGTAACACCGGCTCTGCGAATTTGGTTATCGGCTCGATAACATTTACGGGGACCAATCCGGCAGAATTCAAAATGACGACTGACAGCTGTTCAGGAAAGACCTTGAGTTCCGCCGCAAGCTGCACCGTTCAGGTTACCTTCTCACCGATCTCGACCGGAGCAAAGAGCGCAATCATTAGTATCCCGTCTAATGATACAAATACTGCGATATTAAATGTGTCTGTGGATGGTACTGGGGTGCTGCCTATCCTTAATGTTATCAAGAACGGATCAGGCACCGGAATAGTGACTAGTTCCCCAGCTGGTAATATTACTGACGTGAGTTCCGTATTTTGGTGGTACAGCCGTTTCCCAACAGGAACAGTTGTAACTTTGACTGCTACTCCAAGTAATGGTTCTTCTTTTGGAGGTTGGGGCGGAGGCCTATGCACTGGCAAGGGAAGCTGTGTGATAACTCTAAATGTTGATACTTTAGTTTTAGCACCATTTGATAGCTTAACTCCTGTGGTCAATTTCTCTGCGTCACCTACCCAGGGCAGTGGGCCTTTTATAGTAAACTTCACCGATCTTTCTCAGAATGCTACTTCATGGTCGTGGGACTTTGGCGATGGCACGAAGAGCACTCTGCAGAATCCGTCGCATGTTTACAGCACACCGGGGTCTTATACGGTTACCTTGACTGCAACGAATGCGAACGGTTCAACAACACTGCAAAAGATTAGTTTTATTTCTGTAACTGTCTGCCAGAACCAGCCTGTGCGGATTGCGCGTGCAACCCCGCTTTATTACCCGACTCTTCAGCAGGCATACGCCGCTGCTGTGGATGGTGATATTATTCAGATACAAAGCACATCACTGGCCGAAGGGCTCACTATTACTAAGTCGATAACCATTGATGGAGGTTATGATTGTGGCTACTCGAATAAAATAGGCGTTACCACCTTTACGGGGAATCAGTTTACGATAAATTCCGGCGCAAGCGTAATGAAAGATTTGTTCATAAGCCAATAGTGCATTAGTTATTAAATCATATGGAGGCATCTATGAAAACACTAGTTTTGCTTATTTCCGGTATACTGATTGCCGCGACAAATCTCTATGCGGCAAATGGCGATCTTGTCGTCAACGGTAATTTGGGAGTCGGTACCACCACGCCGGCTGCAAAAATCGACGTGAACGGTAATGTCCAGCTCTCCGGGAATTATAACATCACCACCCGCAAGGGGCTTCTCATGATGGGTACGACCGATGGCTCAGTTATTGACCCCAACACTCCGAATACTGCCGACCTTCTCTTAGGGGGGATTGGTTTTGTCGGTAACGGATATCAAACTGCCGAGTTAACGTTCCGCGCGGGCTGGGGATTTGAAATGGTTGACCGTTCTGATGAAATTCCTGATTTGAATTATGCCAGAGACGCCAAATTTTATACTGATCTAACGTTGCGGGAACTGATAGCAACGGGGAACCTGTATTCCGCGCAGGATGTGTGGATTGATGGAACGTTGAATGCGAGCGTTAAAAATTTTGATATCAAAGATCCCCGTTACAATGACGAGAACAAGCGCCTCGTTCATTCTAGCTTGGAAGGGCCGGAAATAGGAGTTTACTATCGGGGTGAAGTCAAGCTTGATAACGGCGTGGCCGTTGTTACACTTCCTGCGTACTTTGAGGCGCTGACAAGGCAAGAGAATAGGACAGTTCTGCTTACGCCGAAGTTTGAGAAGCCAAACGAGATATTATGTTCCGTTGCGGCTTCTGAGGTGAAGGATGGGCAGTTCTCTATTTACGCATTTGGGGTTATGAACGTAGCCGGATGCAACCATAAGGTTTACTGGGAGGTTAAGGCTGAACGATCTGATACGGCAAAACTCCTTGTTGAGCAAGATATGAATACTGCGTCAAAGATGGACGATAAACATAAGATGAAAAAATCACTAAGGTTAAGATAACTCATTGAAATTTTGCACTGTAAAATAGGCCTGCTTACACGCAGGCCTTTTGTTCTTAGAGGGGCGAATTGATAAACAACAACATCAGAAGCTTTCAGCGCTCGTTCTCTGTGCTGCATCCTTCCCTTTACACGCCGTCATGAGGTGGTACCCTTGTGTAAAAACAGATGGAGGAGGGGACCATGAGCTACGGCGAAGACAGGATTTACAAGAAGGTGGAGGTGATCGGCGTATCGAAAAACGGCATCGAGGCGGCGATCCAGGCGGCCGTCGGCAAGGCCCACAAGACCCTGGAGAAGCTCTCCTGGTTCGAGGTGCAGGACATCCGGGGACATGTGACTGAGGACGGCACCGTGAGTGAGTACCAGGTGGTGCTCAAGGTGGCTTTTCAGCTGAAGGGGTGAGAATACCGTGGATTGTTCCGTCCTCCTTTGCTATAGTCGGCCGGATTGACTGACCATTAACCAATTGAAAGGACTGATACCATGGCACAGGCGAAGCAGGGGGACACCGTGAAGGTTCACTATACCGGCAGACTCACCACCGGCGAGATGTTTGATTCTTCCGAGCCGGGGGGGGAGCCGATGGAGTTCACCATCGGCCAGGGGGAGGTGATTCCCGGCTTTGAGGCGGCGGTCATCGGGATGAGCCCCGGCGAGAGCAGGACGGTGACGATCCCGGTGGATCAGGCCTACGGCGAGCGGATGGAGGAGATGGTGGCCGAGGTGGAGCGCCAGTTTCTCCCCGAAGGAGCCGAGCCGGAGGTGGGGCACCAGTACGAGGTGACCCAGGAGGGAGGAGACGTGTTCAACGTAACGGTCACCGCCCTCACCGACACCCACGTCACCCTCGACGCCAACCACCCCCTGGCTGGGCACGACCTGGTCTTCGAGATCAAGCTCCTCGAAATCGTCTGATTCTCCACGGACGCAACGCATTAAAAAAGGAAGGGGCTCGATGCCCCTTCCCTTTTTGTTCCGAACAACCACCGAACTGCGAA
This sequence comes from Geobacter sp., assembly GCF_027327745.1. Classification (GTDB taxonomy): domain Bacteria; phylum Desulfobacterota; class Desulfuromonadia; order Geobacterales; family Geobacteraceae; genus Geobacter. The sequence continues at coordinate 17,852 of NZ_DAHVYG010000034.1, read as the reverse complement.
ACGTGGCTTTTTCGCAAGGTCAAGGCGCGCGAAAAATCCCGCGGAGGCGTACCCCTCGGTACGCCTCCGCGGGATTTTGAAGCGCAACGCAGAGATTGCGCAAAAGCCGCGTTTCGCCAGCTAGTTTTCGGTCATGAAGTGCTCTTCGTACATGTCTTCCAGCGCCTGCAGGTGCTTGGTCTCGTCGGCGAGCATCTTCTCGAAGATCCCTCCCATCGGCGCACCGGCGCACCCTTGGGCCATCCGCTTGTAGAAGTCGATGGACCCCTTCTCCAGATGGATGGCGTAGGCGAGGGCCTCTCGGGTGTCCGAACCGGAGCTCAGCTCCTTCTTCGCCAGGACGTAGCCAAGGTTCATGGTCGGGATCTGTCTGGTGAGGGTGTCGCCCCCCGCCATCTGACCTTCGAGGAGCGATTTCTCCAGGCTGCACTTGTGGTCGAGCTCGTCGAGGGCGGCCTCCCTGAGGATCTCCTTGGCTCCCTTCTGCTTCACCTGGCGGATTGCGTCCAGATAATGACGGAACCCTTCCTCTTCCATCTTGATCGCCATCTCCACGGCGGCTTCGAACGTATAGCAGACATTTCCCTGGTCGGTCATGGTCTTGTCTCCTCCTATGGTGCGTTAAAATGATACTCTATTAACACACGAGCCTGCCGAGCACAAGGGTCTTGTATACGATCTGCTGGCAATCGACGGTTCGTGCGCTACAATTTGCGGGGTAAGCACACCACGTGCCATGCTGCGAAAGGGGACGCCATGGAAATTTTTCTTGCCGGAGGGACCGGCTTTGTGGGGGGGCATCTGAGGCGGGAACTGCTGGCGCGCGGCCACACGCTGCGTCTTCTGGTGCATCGCCGCAAAGACGGCATGGAGCAGGGGGTCGAGCAGGTGGAGGGTGACGTGACCCGCCTCGACAGCTTCGCGCCGGCGGTGGCGGGGTGCGACGCCACCGTGAACCTGGTGGGGATCATCAGGGAGTTTCCCGGCCGGGGGATGACGTTCGAAAAGCTCCACGTGGAGGCGACCCGCAACGTGGTGGTGGCGGCGAGGCGCGCCGGCGTGAGGCGCCATCTCCAGATGTCGGCCCTCGGGACCAGGCCCGATGCCACCTCCCGCTACCACCAGACGAAATGGCGGGCCGAGGAGGAGGTAAGGGGGTCGGGGCTCGACTGGACCGTCTTCCGGCCGTCGATCGTCTTCGGGCCGAAGGACGACTTCGTCAACAAGCTGGCCGGCTACATCAAGGGCTATCCCGCGGTGCCGGTCATCGGGGATGGGAAGTACCGCCTCCAGCCGGTCTCGGCCGACGACGTGGCGCGCTGCTTCGCCCTGGCCCTGGAGATGCCAGAAACGGTCGGCCAGACCTACGAGCTGTGCGGGCCGGAGCGGATCGTCTACAACGATCTCCTCGACACCATCGGCCGGGTCCTCGGCAAGGGGCACGTGGCGAAGATCCCCAATCCCCTCGGAATCATGAAGATGGTGGTGCCGCTCCTGCAGGGATTTTCGTTCTTTCCGATCACCATGGACCAGATCCTGATGCTCGTGGAAGAGAACATCTGCGCCAGCCCCTGGCCGGCGGTGTTCGGTTTCGAGCCCGAGCGGCTGGAAGCGGGGATCCGGAAGTATCTGCGCTAAGTCAGAGGAGCCCCTGGGAGACGAAGCTCGTGAACCGTCCGTCGCCGACGATGATGTGGTCGAGGACCTTGATTCCCATCAGGTCCCCCGCCTCCCGCAGACGGCGCGTGATCTCCAGGTCTTCGCGGCTCGGGGCGGGGTCGCCGGTGGGATGGTTGTGGACGAGGATCACCGCAGCGGCGGATTCGCGTACCGCGGGGTTGAAGACCTCCCGCGGGTGGACGATGCTCTGGTTGAGGGAGCCCTCTGAGACCTGCACCTCCCGGATGATCCGGTTCTTGCCGTCGAGAAGCAGCGCCAGGAAGTACTCCTTGCGCCGGTCCCGCAGGGTGTAGTGGTAGTGGTTGTAGACCTGTTCCGGAGAGGTGAACCGGTCGCTGCAGACCATGAAGCGGTCGGAGTTGATCCTTGAGGCGATCTCCAGCGCCGCCTTGACGGAGGCCGCCTTGGCCGTCCCCATCCCCTTGACGGCGCAGAGTTCCGCCACCGTGGCGCCGGCCAGGGTGCGAAGATCGCCGAAACGTTGCAGAAGCGCCCGCCCCAGGTCGATGGCGCTGCATTTTGTCACCGAGTCGCCGGTGCGGATGATCAGGGCGAGCAGTTCCGCGTCGGTGAGGGTGCCGGCGCCGCGGCGCACCAGCTTCTCCCGGGGCCGCTCGTCCTCGGGCCACTCCTTGATTCCCCCTCCCATTCCCTTCCCCCTTGCATTTATCCCATATTCGGCAGTTGCCGTCCCGTCGGGCGGAAGGACTCTAGCATAAATGCCGGATAATGAGAAGCGGCTTTTTGTCGGGCTATTTCGCGAAGAGGTAGACCAGCACCGCCACTCCCGTCAGGATGCGGTACCAGACGAACGGGTAGAGGGAGTGGCGCTGGACGAGCCGCAGGAGCAGGGCGATGCATACGTAGCCGACGACGGCGGAGGTGGCGATGCCGATCAGCATCGGCTGCATCTCGCCGGCGGGAAAGCCGTCCCTGAAAAGATGGCCTAGTTTCAGGATGGCGGCGCCGGCCACGATCGGGAGCGAGAGGAGAAAGGAGAAGCGGGCCGACGTGTCGCGGCCGTAGCCGGCGAAGAGGGCCGCGGTGATGGTGATGCCGGAGCGGGAGACCCCGGGGACCAGGGCGAGGCACTGGGCCAGGCCGATGAAGAGGGCCGCCTTGAGGTCGATCCGGTCCATGCGCAACCGCTTGCTTCCGAGGGTGTCGGAGAGGGCGAGGAGCAGGCCGAAGCCGATGAGGAACGCCGCGATGAAGGCCGGGTTGCTCCGGAACAGCGCCTCGATCGGCTCTTCCAGGGTCTTGCCGGCGATGGCGGCGGGAACCGTGCCGGCGATGATGTAGAGCGGGAGCCGGGAGGCGGAGGAGCGGAATCCGGTCGCCGCGCCGGAGAGGAAATTCACCGCCAGCTCGGCGATGTCGCGATGGAAGTAGAGGCAGAGGGCGATGAGGGTGCCGACGTGGAGCGCCACGTCGAAGGTGAGCCCCGATTCGGGCCACCCGAGGAACCAGGGGAGCAGGATCAGGTGCGCCGAGCTGCTGATCGGAAGGATTTCGGTGAGCCCCTGGAGGGTACCGAGGACAGCGGCGTGAAGCGGATTCATGAAAGACCTCCATGGTAGGCGTAAACCCCGGCACGGTAGAGCAACGGGCGCGTAAAATCAAGTGAAAAGGGATGTGTCGTTGCCGGGGGCGACACGCAGTTGTAACATTTTCCGTAGGAATCGGCGGTGAGATATGGTATGTCTCTCCCGCTTGACATATCAATTCCGGCGGCCGGTTGCCGTCGGCACCGCGGAGGTTTCGATGTTCGGTCTGATCCCGAAGGAAGAGAAGTTTTTCACCATGTTCAAGGAGATGTCCGCCAACATCACGGAGGGGGCACGTCTTCTTAAGGATATGCTCGACAATTTCGACGACCCCCAGGCATCCCAGCGCCGGATCAAGGAGGTTGAGCACAAGGGGGACGCCATCACCCACGACATCATCCAGAAGCTGAACAAGAGCTTCATTACCCCCTTCGACCGGGAGGATATCTACTCCCTGGCATCGGCCCTGGACGACATGATCGACCTGATCGACGCCTCGGCGATCCGCTTCATCATGTACAACGTGGAGAAGCCGACCTCGGAGGCGAAGGAGCTCGCCTTCATCATCCTCCAGTCGTGCCAGGCGGTGGAGAAGGCGGTCGCCCACCTCGGCGGCAAGTTCGAGCATATCGCCGAGCACTGCGTGGAGGTGAACGCCCTGGAGAACGAGGCCGACCGGGTCTGCCGGGAGGCGATCAGCCGCCTCTTCGACGAGGAGAAGGACCCGATCCAGCTCATCAAGTGGAAGGAGATCTACGAGACCCTCGAACGGGCCACCGACAAGTGCGAGGACGCCGCCAACATCCTGGAAAGCGTGGTGGTGAAAAATGCCTGACGTCATGCTCCTGATGCTGGTGCTGGTCATCGGGGCGGCCCTGGCGTTCGACTACATCAACGGTTTCCACGACACCGCCAACGCCATCGCCACCTGCGTCTCCACCCGGGCGCTGTCGGTCCGCTCGGCCATCGTCATGGCGGCGCTCCTCAACTTCGCCGGCGCCATGATCTCCACCAAGGTCGCCGCCACCATCGGCAAGGGGATCGTCGATGCCTCCAATGTCACCCAGATGGTGGTGCTGGCCGGCATCCTGGGCGCCATCGTCTGGGACCTGATCACCTGGTACTACGGCCTTCCCGCCTCTTCCTCCCACGCCATCATCGGCGGCCTCATGGGGGCGGTCATCGCCCACGCCGGCGCCGGCGCCCTGCACTGGAAGGGGCTCGAAAACATCGTCCTCTCCCTGATCCTCTCCCCCATCGCCGGCGTCATCCTCGGCTTCATTGTCATGGTTGTCATGCTCTGGAGCTTCAGGCGTACCGCCCCCCACGCCATCAACAAGCAGTTCCGGCGGCTCCAGGTCCTCTCCGCCGCCTTCATGGCCTTTTCCCACGGCACCGCCGACGCCCAGAAGTCCATGGGGGTCATCACCATGGCCCTGGTGAGCTACGGGACCCTCTCCGCCTTCGTGGTCCCCACCTGGGTCAAGATCGCCTGCGCCGTGGCCATGGGGTTCGGCACTGCTGCCGGGGGGTGGCGGATCATCAAGACCGTCGGCAAGGACTTCGTCAAGCTGCAACCGGTCCACGGCTTCTGCGTCGAAACCGCCTCGGCCGGGGTGATCCTCGGCGCCTCCTCCATCGGGATGCCGGTCAGCACCACCCACGTCATCACCTCCGCCATCCTCGGCGTCGGTCTCTCCAAGCGCCTGACGGCGGTGAACTGGAACGTGGCCGGCAGGATTCTCGTCGCCTGGGTGCTGACCATCCCGGCATCGGCCGTCATGGCCTACGTCTGCTACCAGGTCCTCAATCCGTTTCTTGGGAAATAGGCTGCCGGGAGGTCGGCACGAGTTGCCACGGGTAACGCGGCACAAAAAAGCGGGGAATTCCCCGCTTTTTTCATTCCAGCTCTTCTCCCACCTCTTCCATTTCCTCGGTGATGGTGGCGAGGGTTTCGTCCCGCCTCCGGAAGCGGACCACGAGCCAGTAGCAGGCGGCGTAGGCGACCAGGGCCGCGGCAAAACCGAGGAGGGAGGAGCCGATGAGAAGCGAGGTGGCATGGCCCTCCAGGTGGCGCCACTCCAGCCCCCCGATGCGGAAGTGCTGGGGGGGGAGCCCCTGGACGAGGCGGCCGAGCTTGTACGACAGGCCGAGGGCCGGCACCACCGTAAGGGGGGTGTTCACCCAGGCGCCGGTGATGCAGGTGAGCTTGTTGATCCGCAGCAGGAATGCCGCGGCGATGGCGAGGGGGGTATGGATGCCGAAGAAGGGGGTGAAGCTGATGAAGACCCCCACCGCAAAGCCCGCGGCAATATGCCCCGGATGGCTGTCGAGGGAGAGGATCGTCTTGAGGTTTTTCTTCCACTTTTCCGTGATGAGCACTCCAGCCCTCCCCCTCTTTGGCGCGGTCGAGTCTACTGGCGACCCCTCTTCTTTGTCAATGCATTTCCCCGCTTCGGACGTCTTGCGTGCTCTCTGCCCCAACCCCCTGAAAAAAAACCGCCCTGCGCTATACTTTTACCGTTGACAATATTCTGTGGTGAATATATATATCAAACCATATATGCGGCAGGGGAGATTTAGCTGCTCCCTGCGCCCCATGTCAGGAGGTCCCGTGATTCGTCCCCTTGTTCTGCTCTCTCTGCTGTTGCTGGCAACCACCGCCGCCGAGGCCGCCGAGGCCGCCGTGAGCTTCCGGGAGGCCCTGGTGCTGGCGCTGGAGCGAAACCACCTCGTCAGCGGCGCGGCCTACGAGAAAGAGGCCGCCGAGCGCGGCGCGGCGGCGACCATGAGCCGCTATCTCCCCAGGATCACCGCCGAAGAGGCGTTCGCCGCCTCCAACTCCCCGACCCGTACCTTCATGATGAAGCTCGACCAGGGACGTTTCACCCAGGACGACTTCCAGCTCGCCAACCTCAACTCCCCCGCCACCCGAACCGATTTCCGGACGATGCTCTCCCTGGAGCAGCCCCTGGTCGACTTCGGCATCGGCTACGGCCGGGAGATGGCCCAGCGGGAGGCGCAGGAGAAGGGATACCTCTTCGAGCGCCGCCGGGAGGATGTGGGGTATGCCGTTCTCGCCTCGTACCTGGCGGTCCAGCGGGCGCGGGCCGTCCTCGACGCCACCGAGAAGGAGGTGGTGGAGGCGCGGGAGCACCTGCGGCTGGCGCACACCCGGAGCGAGGGGGGGACGGGGCTCAAGTCGGACGAGCTGCGGGCCCGCACCTTCCTCTCCGAGGCGGAGGAACGGGACATCACCGCCCTGAACGACCTGAAACTCGCCAAGCTGCGGCTTGCCCTCACCGTGGGCGGAGGGGCGGGCGAATCCCTCGATATCCGTGAAGAGATCAAAGGGGAGCCGCTCCGGATGCAGGAGGAGGAGCTCGTGCGCGAGGCCCTCGCCAACCGCCAGGACCTCAAGGGGGCCGCGACGGGGGTCGAGCGGGCCGACGCCGCCGTTGGTCTCGCCTCCAGCGCCTGGCTCCCGACCCTCTATGCCGGCGCCTCCTGGCAGATGAACGACCGCGATATCCCCTTCGGCCGCGACAACGACGCCTGGAACGCGGGGGTGACGCTCCGCTGGGAGCTTTTCGACGGGATGAGGCGAAGCAACGACCAGGGAAGGGCCCGGGCCAGCCGGGAGGCGGCGGCCCAGTACCTGGAGCAGTTCCGCAAGGAGGTGGCTCTGCAGGTCCGGGAGAGCCTGCTGCGCCGGGCCGAGGCCGGGAAGCGCCTTGAGGTGGCTCGCCACGCCTATCTCGCCGCCGAGGAGGGGATGCGGCTCGTAAACAAGCGGTTCGGGGAGGGGCTCGCCACCATGGTGGAACTCCTCGACGCCCAGACCGCCTTCAACCGATCGCGGACCGGCCTCGTGGAGCGGGAGATCGATCACCAGCTGGCGACGGCGCGGGTCTACCACGCCGCCGGCCTCTTTCTGAAGGAGATGAATAAATGATCAGAGGAAAACGCTACGTCCTGCTCCTTTCCGCCCTGCTGGCAATGGCCGGCTGCGGCGGGAAGGAAGGGGCGAAGGAGACGGCTGCGCCGGCCGTCGTGACCGGGGTGACGACGGAAACCGTGGCCGCGGCGCCGATTCCCGAGGGGATGGAGGCGGTGGGGACCGTGAGGGCCCGCAACGCGGCGGTGATCGCCGCCCGCCTTCCGGGCACCGTCGCCGGGGTCTTCGTCAAGGAGGGGGACCGGGTCGGGAAGGGAAAACTCCTCGTGACCCTCGACGCGGCGGAGAGCGCGGCCCAGGCGGCCAGCGCCCGGGCCGCGGCGACGGAGGCGGAGCGGGGGCTCGAAGAGGGAAGGGCCCGCCAGCGGCTTGCCGCCGCCACCTTCGCCCGCTACGAGAATCTCTACCGGGAGCAGGCCGTTACCCGTCAGGAATTCGACAACCGCCGGGCCGACAAGGAGGTGGCCGACCAGGCGGTGGAGCGGGCCGCCGCCCGGCTCGCCGCGGCGCGGGAGGGTGCCCGGGCCGCCGGGGTGGTGGCGGGGTACACCCGGATCACCTCCCCCCTGGCGGGGGTGGTGACCGCCAAACAGGCCGAGCGGGGGATGACCGTCTTTCCGGGGACGCCCCTTCTTACCGTGGAGGAGGGGGGGAGCTTCCGGCTGGAGGCGGCGGTCCCCGAATCCGGGATCGGACGGGTGAAGGTGGGGGCCCGGGTCCCGGTCGCCATCGAGGGGGGAGGCGTCGCCGCCACGGGGCGGGTCGCCGAGGTGGTCCCCGCCGCCGACCCCGGGAGCCGGACCTTCACGGTCAAGATCGATCTCGCCGGGGCGGGGCTAAAGTCGGGGATGTTCGGCCGGGTCTTCATCCCCACCGGGGAACGGCAGGGGATTGTGGTGCCGAAGGGGGCGGTCGTGGAGCGCGGAGCCCTTACCTCGGTCTGGGTGGTGGACGGGCGGGGGATCGCCCGGATGCGGCTCGTGAAGTGCGGAAAACCCGTCGGTGAGCGGGTCGAGATCCTCTCCGGGCTCTCGGCCGGCGACCGGGTGGTGACCGGCGGGGTGGAGAAGGTGACGGAAGGGGCCAGGATCCAATGACCAAGCTCGGCTTTGCCGGAAAGATCGCACGGGCGTTCATCGACTCGAAGCTGACGCCGCTCATCGTCATGGCGTCGCTCCTCCTCGGCCTCTACGCCGTGCTGGTGACCCCGCGGGAAGAGGAGCCCCAGATCGTCGTGCCGATGATCGACATCTATCTCCCGATGCCCGGTGCGGTGCCGAAGGAGGTGGAGGAGCGGGTGGTGGTCCCCTTCGAGAAGAAGATGTGGGAGATCAAGGGGGTCGAGTACGTCTACTCCATGAGCCGCCCCGGCATGGGACTCGTCACCGTCCGGTTCCTCGTCGGCGAGGATATGGAGAAGTCGCTGGTCAAGCTCTACAACAAGGTGATGGAGAACCGCCGGCTCCTCCCGCCGGGGGCGGGGGAGCCGCTGGTGGTCCCCAAATCCATCGACGACGTGCCGATCCTGGCCCTCACCCTCTGGTCCGACCGGGTCGAACCCTCCCAGCTCCGTCACGTGGCCCGGGAGCTCTGCGACGAGCTGAAGAAGGGGGAGAACGTGGCGGAGACCGAGATCAAGGGGGGGCTCCCCCGCCAGCTCTCGGTCCGCCTCGACACGGCCAGGCTTGCCGCCTACGGCCTCTCGCCGCTCCAGGTGGCGGGGGCGATCCGGCAGGGGAACGCCTCTCTGCAAGCGGGCTCCTTTGCCGCCGGGAACCGGGAATTCCTCGTCGACGGGGGCGGATTCCTGGCCGATGCCGATTCGGCACGGCGGCTGGTGGTGAGCGTCCATGACGGGCGGCCGGTCTATCTGGGGGACGTGGCGAGCGTCGTCGACGGCCCCGCGGAGCCGAAGGAGTACGTTCTGTTCGGCCTCGGCCCGGCGGCCCCCCCCTCCCCCCGCTGGGGGGAGGGCAAGGGTGGGGGGGAAATCAACCGGGCCGAAAGCTACCCCGCCGTCACCATCTCCGTCGCCAAGCGCAAAGGGGCCAACGCCACCTGGGTGGCCGACGACCTCCTGAAACGGGTGGAGTTCATGAAGGGGAAGGTGATCCCCTCCGACGTCCGGGTAACGGTGACCCGCAACTACGGCGAGACGGCGAAGGAGAAGAACAACGAGCTCCTCTTCCACATGTTCCTGGCGGCCATCTCGGTCACGATCCTCATCGCCCTCTTCATGGGGTGGCGGGCCGGGGCCGTGGCGGCCATCGCCATCCCGGTGACCCTGGCGCTCACCATGCTGGTCTTCAACCTGATCGGCTACACCCTGAACCGGATCACCCTCTTCGCCCTGATCTTCTCCATCGGGATCCTCGTTGACGACGCCATCGTGGTGGTGGAGAACATCCACCGCTACTTCACCACCACGCGGCTGAAACCCCTGGAGGCGGCGATCCGGGCCGTGGATGAGATCGGCAACCCGACGGTGCTCGCCACCTTCGCCGTCATCGCCTCCATCCTCCCCATGGGGTTCGTGGGGGGGCTCATGGGGCCGTACATGCGGCCGATCCCGGTGGGTGCCTCCATGGCGATGCTCCTCTCCATGTTCATCGCCTTCATCGTCACCCCCTACTTCGCCTTCCGGCTCATGAAGGGGGAGTCCCACTTCGGGAGCGAGGCGGCAGCCGAGGAGTCGCGCCTCACCGCCTTCTACCGCCGGGGGATGGGGGCGCTGATCCACCGGAAACGGCTCCGCTACGGCTTTCTCGCCGGGGTGGTGCTGCTGCTGCTCGTCTCCTGCTCGCTTATCTACTTCAAGCTCGTCACGGTCAAGATGCTCCCCTTCGACAACAAGAACGAGCTCCAGGTGATCATCGACGCCCCCGACGGGACGCCGCTGGAGGATACGGCCAGGATGACCGCCGAGATGGCCGACGTCCTCCGGACGGTCCCCGAGGTGACCGACTTCCAGAGCTACGTCGGCACCAGCGCCCCCTTCAACTTCAACGGCCTGGTGCGCCACTACTACCTCCGCCGGGGGCCGAGCGTCGCCGACATCCAGGTGAACTTCCTTCCCAAGAGCGAGCGGCGGGACCAGTCCCACGACATCGCCAGGCGGATCCGGCCGCTGCTGAAAGCCGTGGCGGACCGCTACGGCGCCCGGATCAAGGTGGCCGAGGTGCCGCCGGGGCCGCCGGTCCTCTCGACCCTGGTCACCGAGGTCTACGGCCCCGACCAGGCGACGCGGCTCGCCATCGCCCGCCAGATCAAGGCGATCTACGGGCGGATCGACGGGGTGGTCGACACCGACTGGTACGTGGAGGACGACCAGCCGAAGGTCACTTTCGCCGTGGACCGGGAGAAGGCGGCCCTCTCCGGCGTCGCCGCGGAGGACGTGGCCCAGACCCTGCGGATGGTCCTGGGCGGGGCCGATGCCGGGATTCTCCACCTCCCCCGGGAGAAGGAGCCGGTGGCGATCAATCTGCGGCTCCCGACGGCCCAGCGCAGCTCCATCGACTCCCTCTCCTCCCTGTACGTGCCGGGCCCCCGGGGGAACGTCCCCCTCTCCCAGCTCGTGCGGGTGACCACCACGACGGAGGAGAAGACCCTCTACCGCAAGAACCTGAAGGGGGTGGTCTACGTCACCGGTGACGTGGCCGGTAAGATCGAGGCGCCGGTCTACGCGATCCTCAAGATGCAGCCGGAGATCGACAAGATCCGGCTCCCCGGGGGGTATCACATCGAGCAGCGGGCCGCCAGCCAGCCCTGGAGCGAGGAGCGCCCCGGCATCAAGTGGGACGGGGAGTGGCACATCACCTACGAGGTCTTCCGGGACCTGGGGCTCGCCTTCGGGGCGGTGATGATCCTGATCTACCTCCTGGTGGTGGCGTGGTTCAAGGACTTCACCACGCCGCTGGTGATCATGGCGCCGATTCCGCTCACCCTCATCGGGATCCTGCCGGGGCACGCCCTCTTCGGCGCCTTCTTCACCGCCACGAGCATGATCGGCTTCATCGCCCTGGCGGGGATCATCGTCCGCAACTCCATCATCCTCATCGACTTCGCGGAGATGAAGCGGCGGGAGGGGCTCCCCCTGGACGAGGCGATCATCGAGGCGGGGGCGGTGCGGTTCCGGCCGATGCTCCTCACCGGGGCGGCGGTCGTTGTCGGGAGTTTCGTCATCGTCTTCGACCCGATCTTCCAGGGGCTCGCCCTGGCGATGATGTTCGGCGAGATCGCCTCCACCACCCTCTCGCGGGTGACGATCCCGATCCTCTACTATCTGGTGGAGTCGTGGAAGGAGCGGCACCGGAAGGCGACGTAGGGGCGATCCTTGTGATCGCCCTGGATTGAGGCAATAACGAGGGCGAATACAAGATTCGCCCCTACACGAATGGAAAACTGGAGGTTTTCATGTTCTGGCAGAAGAAAGACAACCCCACCGCCGAGACGGTGGGCGAAAAGGTGGGGATGGAGGCGGAAGGGTTCTACCGCTCGGGAAAGATGCACTGCGCCGAGGCGGTGTTCATGGCGGCGCGCAACCAGTTCTTCGACGGCATGCCGGAGGAGATCGTCCGGGCGGCGGCCGGCTTCGGCGGCGGGGGAGGCGTGGGGTGCGTCTGCGGCGCCGTCGCCGGCGGCACCATGGCCTTCGGGTTCGCCCTTCCCGACGACAAGCGCAGGGTCAAGCAGCTGACCAAGGGGCTGCACGACTGGTTCAGGCACGAGTACGGCGCCGCCTGCTGCCGGGTCGCCATGCCCAACGCCAAGGGGCGGGGGGGGTGCGCGGTCCTGACCGGCGAGGTGGCCCGGAAGGTGGCGGAGCTCATGGAATCGTAGGGCGAATCTTCATATTCGCCCGCCGCGGTGGCGATCACGGGGATCGCCTTACAGGGACAGGGAGGTTACCATGGAACTGACGACATCGTACGCATTCGGCAAGACCGTCGATATCCCTTACGCCGAGGCCGTGGCCCGGGTCCGGGAGGAGCTGGCAAAGGAAGGGTTCGGCATCATGACCGAGATTGACGTGAAGGGGAAGTTCAAGGAGAAGCTAGGCAAAGAGTTCCGCGACTACGTCATCCTCGGCGCCTGCAACCCGGCCATGGCCTGGGAGGCGTTCCAGCGGGAGCTGGGGATCGGGACGCTCCTTCCGTGCAACGTCTGCGTCTACACCGGCGACGACGGCGCCACGGCGGTGATGGTCATGGACCCGGTGGCCGCCCTCGGGCTCATCGGCAACCCGGCGCTGACCGAACTGGCCGGCCTCGTGCGGCAGAAGCTGGAGCGGGTGCTGGCCAATCTGTAGGGCGAATCCTGGATCCGCCCGACAAGAGGGCGATCACAAGGATCGCCCCTACCTGTGCACAAGGAGAAACAAGAAGATGTACATCGACAGAATGCTCAGAATCATCGCGGGAACCTTCATCCTCCTCTCGGTCGTCCTGGCCGTGAAGGTGAATCTGAACTGGCTCTGGTTCACCGCCTTCGTGGGGCTTAACCTCTTCCAGTCGGGGTTCACCAACTGGTGCCCCATGATCACCATCCTGGAGAAACTGGGGGTGCCGCGTTTCCCGAAGGGATGCCCTTCGAAATGAGCGGTCGGATCACGATCCTCTGCGACAACACCGTGGGACCGGTCTCCGGCACCATGGGAGAGCACGGCTTCGCCGCCCTGGTGGAGCGGGGGGATGAGGCGCTTCTCTTCGATACCGGCCAGGGGGGGACGCTGCTCCACAACGCCCAGCGGATGCACCGGGACCTCCACCGGGTGGAGCGGGTCGTCCTCTCCCACGGGCACTACGACCACACCGGGGGCCTCTGGCCGCTGGTGCGGAGCTGCGGTCCGAAGGAGGTCCTGGCCCACCCGGGCGTCTTCGCCCGGCGCTACGTCGGCCGGGACACGGGGGAGCGGGTCTCCGTCGGCATCCCCTATGACGAAGAGTTTCTCCGGGGGCAGCGGGTGCGGTTCTCCCTCTCGGACCAGTGCCGGGAGATCGGCCCCGGTCTCCTTCTCACCGGCGAGGTCCCGCGGGTTAACCCCTTCGAGGCGGGGGACGCCGGCCTCTCCTGCGACGAGGCCGGGTGCCACCCCGACCCGATCCGCGACGACCAGTCGCTCATCATCCGGACGGAGCGGGGGCTCGTGCTCCTGCTCGGCTGCTGTCACGCCGGGGTCGTGAACACCATCGACTGGGCGCGGGAGGCCACCGGCATCACCGACATCCATGCCGTCATCGGCGGGACCCATCTCGGCTTCTGTTCCCCGCGGCAGCTGGACGAGACGGTGGCGGCGCTGCGGCGCCTCGACGTGCGGAAGATCCTCGGAAGCCACTGCACCGGTTTTTCGGCCGCCGCCCGGCTCGCCCACGAGTTTCCCGGCCGCTTTCACCCGGCGTACGTCGGCTACACCCTGGAAATCTGATGGACGGGGATTTCGAACAGGAGGCCTCCCTCCTCCGGGTGCTCGGCCACCCGCTGCGGCTGCGGATCGCCGTGGGGCTTGCCGGCGGCTGCGCCTGCGTGAAGGAGATCTGGGAATGCCTCGGCATGCCCCAGGCGGTGGTCTCCCAGCATCTGAAGGTCATGAAGGAGCACGGCATCGTGGAACACCGGCGGGAGGGAGTCCGGGTCTGCTACTCCCTGCGGGAGGGGATGGTGGCCGACATCGTGCGGCTGCTGGTGCCGCGGAAAAGGAGCGCGCCATGACGATTTTCAACGATTTTTCCGAGGCCTACGATCTCATGTTTCCCCGCGAGGAGCGGATCCGGAGCGAAGAGCCGTTCTGGCGGGAGCTCGTCGCCCGCTACGGGGTGAGGTCGGTCCTCGACTGTGCCTGCGGCACCGGCGGTCACCCGATCCTCTTCGCACGCCTGGGGTGTGCCGCCTACGGCTCCGACCTCTCGCCGCGGATGGTGGAGGCGGCCCTGGCCAACGCCGTGGCGGCGGGGGTGACGGTGAACCTGCGGGTCTCCTCCTTCACGGAGTTGACCTCCGCCTTCAGGGAGGATGAACGGTTCGACGCGGTGATCTGCGTCGGCAACTCCCTCACCCTCGCCCCCACCGACGACGACGTGGCAAGAGCGCTCCGCGAGATGTACGCCCTCCTCAACCCCGGGGGGGTCTGTGTCATCAACATCTTCAACTGGGACCGGCTGGCGGCGGAGAAGCTCCGGATCATGCCGGCCGCCGTAGCCGAGAAGGACGGGCGGGAACTCACCTTCCTGCGGGTCTTCCACCACCGCGGCGACGTGATCGATCTCAACATCGTCGCGGTGACCAGGGAGGGGGGAAAGGCGGTCACGGAGATTTTCACCGCCCACCAGCGTCCCGTGGGTCCCGCACGCCTCATGGAGTTCGTGGAGGCCGCCGGCTTCACCTCCCGGGAGGCAACGGCCGGCTACTCCGCCACCCCCTTCGATCCCCTCTCCTCCGACATCCTTGTCCTCGTGGCCCGCAAGGGGTAAGGACCCCGCACCAATTTTAAACACGTACCGCTGGTGGAGAGCGGTCGCCGGCGCGTCCGGCGCGCCGCTCTCCGCGTTTCGGAGCCGTTAACGTGTGCGTAAAATGCAATACCGTTCTAAAATCCTAAAGTTCGAGGCCATGCTGCCGAAGAGTATTGTACAGACGCCGCCGTCCGGCGCCGGGACCGGGCAGGTGGCAATTCCCGCCGCGGCAGCAAGGAGATGCTCATGACGATCAAACGGTACAGAAACTGGGGGATCATGCCGAAGGTGATGACCCTTTCGGCGGTGACGGTGGCGCTCATCGCGGGACTCGTCGTCTTTTTTCTCCTCCCCCGCATAGAGGCGAAGCTGATGGAGGGGAAGGAGGAGGCGACCAAGAGTGCGGTGGAGGTCGCCTTCCACACCATCGAGCGTTACGGCGAGAAGGCGAAGAGCGGAGAGCTGCCGGTGGCGGAGGCCCAGAAGCGGGCCATGGACGATCTCCGGAGCCTGCGCTACAAGGAGAAGGAGTACGTCTGGATCAACGACCTCGCGCCGCGGATGATCATGCACCCGATCAAACCGGATCTTGACGGCAAGGATCTTTCCGAGAGCAAGGACCCCAAAGGAAAGCGGCTCTTTGTCGAATTCGCCAGGACCTGCCGCGAGAAGGGGGCGGGGTTCGTCGATTACCTCTGGCCGAAACCGGGGTCGGAGGAGCCGGTTCCCAAGATATCCTACGTCAAGCTCTATGACCCGTGGGGGTGGGTGCTCGGCAGCGGCATCTACATTGACGACGTGAAACAGGAGATGGCGACACTCCGCTGGTGGGTGCTGGGGGGGACCTTCCTCTTCGCCTGCTTTACCCTGTCGCTGGCGTTTTCGGTGGGGCTCGGCATCGTCCGTCCCCTGCGCCGCGTGATCGGAAGCCTCGACGACATCGCCGAAGGGGAGGGGGACCTGACGCGGCGGATCAGGATCGACCGCGAGGATGAGGCGGGGGCCCTCGCCCGCTCCTTCAATACCTTCGTGGAAAAACTCCAGGGGATCATCGGCCAGGTGGCCCTGAACGCGGCCCAGGTGGCTGCGGCGGCGGCGCAGGTGCAGTCGGCCTCGCGCCAGATGGCCGACGGGGCCGGGCACATGGCCGGTCTGGCGGGGACCGTCGCCACCGCCAGCGAGGAGATGGCCGCCACGAGCGTGGAGATCGCCCGCAACTGCGTTTCCCTGGCCGACGGATCCGGGACCGCCAGCCGCTCGGCCGACAGCGGCGCCGAGGTGGTGCAGGAAACCGTCACGGTCATGAACCGGATCGCCGAGCGGGTGACCTCCGCGGCCCGGACCGTGGAGAGCCTCGGCTCCCGCAGCGACCAGATCGGCGAGATCGTCGGCACCATCGAGGATATCGCCGACCAGACCAACCTCCTGGCGCTCAACGCCGCCATCGAGGCGGCCCGGGCCGGAGAGCAGGGGCGCGGCTTCGCCGTCGTCGCCGATGAGGTGCGTGCCCTGGCCGAGCGGACCACCCGAGCGACCAAAGAGATCAGCGACATGATCCGGATGATCCAGCAGGAGACCAGGGGGGCGGTCTCCTCCATGGTGGAAGGGGTGCGCCAGGTGGAAGAGGGGACCCGGGAGGCGGCCCGTTCCGGCGCGACGCTGGAGGAGATCCTCGCCCAGGTCAACGCCGTCACCATGCAGGTGAGCCAGATCGCCCTCGCCGCCGAGGAGCAGACCTCCACCACCGGCGAGATCAGCAGCAACATGATGCAGATCACCCAGGTGGTCCATGACACCGCCGCCGGCGCCCAGCAGTCGTCGGAATCGGCGGCCCAGCTCGCGCGCCTCGCCGAGGAGCTCCAGCAGATGGTGCGGGGGTTCCGCGTGGCCTGATGGCTGGTGCCGCAGGACAAAAAGAAAAGGGGGGCGACTGCCGCAGCGGTCGCCCCCTTTTTGTTGTTCCCGAGAGAATCTCCCGGTCAGGTGAAGTTCCAGATCGCCATCTCCAGGATGTCCTTCCAGCTCTTGCCGATCTCGTTGACCACCGTCGGCTCGAAGCCGCAGTGCATCATGCACTGGGCGCAGCGTTCGTCGCGCCCGACTCCGTACTTGCTCCAGTCGGTCTTCTCCATCATCTCCCTGTAGGTCGGGTAGTGGGTGTCGGTGATGAGGTAGCACGGGGCCTTCCAGCCGTGGGGGTTTCTGGTCGGGTTCCCCCACGGGGTGCACTGGAGCTGCTTCTCCCCCTTGAGAAACCGCAGGTACATCGGGGTCGACCAGAAGCGGAACCGCTTGCTCATCCGGTAGACCTCGGCGAACTTCTTCTCGATCTCCCGCCGCTGGAGGAAGAGGTCCTCGCCGACCGCCTCGTAGTCGAAGCCGGGCGCCACGAGGATGCCGTCCACCCCGAGGTCGGTCAGGAGCGAGAAGAGCATCTCGATCTCCACGAGGTCGGTATCCTTGAAGATGGTGGTGTTGGTGCAGACCCGGAACCCCTTCGCCTTCGCCTTGCGGATCCCCTCGATGGCGATCCTGAAGGTCCCTTTCCGCTCCAGGAGCCGGTCGTGGGTCTCCTCCAGCCCGTCCATGTGGACGTTGAGGGTGAAGTTGGGGTGGGGGGTGATGTTCTCCAGCGCTTTTTCCAGCAGGAGGCCGTTGGTGCAGAGCTGGATGTGCTTTCGCCGCTCCAGCACGGCGGGGATCAGCTCGTAGATGTGGGCGTAGAGGAACGGCTCGCCCCCGGTGATGGTGACGACGGGGGCCGGGCACTCGTCCACGGAGCGGAGGCACTCTTCGAGGGAGAGCATCTCCTGGATGGTGTCGGCATACTCGCGGATGCGGCCGCAGCCGGAGCAGGCGAGGTTGCAGAGGTGGGTCGGCTCCAGCATGAGGACCAGCGGGTATTTCTCGATCTTCTGCATCTTGTTGGAGATGATGTAGCGGGTGAGGTCGTAATTGAGTCGCAGGGGAAAACGCATTAACAGGTACTTCCTTTCATTGATGCTTGTGTAGGGGCGAACCTTGTGTTCGCCGATGTGATGCGGAAAAACGGGCGAACACAAGGTTCGCCCCTACGTTCATCATTTCACCAGGGAAAGCGCCGGTTTCCCCTTGGCAGCGAGAAATCCTTCCGCCGCGGCGGCGATGCCGGCGGCGTCGAGCCCCAGGTCGGCGCGGAGCCGGGGCTGGGGGCCCTGCTCGATGTAACGGTCGGGGATG
>NZ_DAHVYG010000004.1 GCF_027327745.1 Geobacter sp. | reverse complement strand
TTGCCGAGATAAAAATCGGCGAGATGTAAGACGTTGGATATGAGAAGTCAAGACAAGAGCTGTTACTTCTTACATCTCACGCCTCGCGTCTTTCCAACGAGTTTCTCGGTGGCTATGCCGAGGGGGTCACACCCGTTCCCTTCCCGAACACGGAAGTTAAGCCCCTCAGGGCCGATGGTACTGCGCGGGCAGCTGCGTGGGAGAGTAGGTCGCCGCCGGGAGTTTTATCCGCAAAAAGCCCCCCCTGTATTTCAGGGGGGGCTTTTTGCGCTCCTGCCCTGCTCGCTTATCACTGAATTCGGAATGCAAAAAAGGTGGCCCCTGCTATGGGACCACCTTTTTTGATCTAGGCGTGCTAAAGCCCGCCCCGTTCGAAATCATGAGGGACCGGTTCCGGCCCACTCTTGTATAGAATTACATTAACCCGGTCCCGATGCCGGCCGAACTCGAAGACGAGGTTCTGCTCGTACGCAATCTGGGCAACCGGTTCCAGTTGCCCTACGTCCCGAAGCCTGAAGAGGACGCGGTTCCCCTTGCCGAGATGATCGAGGAAGCTCGGGGAAATCTCGAACTCAATCAGCCCCCATTCCCGCGTCAGGTCTACAACACCCATGTCCGCTCCATTAACGGAACTTTCGCTCAGAATGAATCGCCGGGGGAGAAATGCACCTTCGCCGGTGCTCGCCTTCGCAGGTTCTACATCTGGCGACTCCAGGGGGGTGGCGGTGATCACCATGCCTGCCGCCACAGTGGCATTGCTGAACCGATCGATGAGGATAAAACTGCCGGTTTCACGGTTCTGGCGATAGGGATCGAATGCCACCGCACGGTCCAGTTCCAGGCGGACGACGCCGATGCCGTTGAGCCCTAGCGTCGGCACCTGCCTCTGTTCCAGGGTGTTGACGTCCACCGCGTACTGGACGCGGGTGACCCGGCCGGGGGTCACGGCGGTGGCGGTCTTGACGAGGTAGACCTGCCCCGGTACCAGGGGGGTGTCATGGAGCCAGACCAGGTGGGCCTCCGGGTGGCGGGAGAGACGCGGCGGCGCATCGGTTGCCGTCAGCATGTCGCCCCGGCTGATGTCGATCTCGTCGGTGAGGGTCAGGGTCACCGCCTGGCCGGCCACCGCCTCCGGCAGGTCGCCGCCCATGGTGACGATCCGTGCCACCCGGCTGGTGCGTCCGGAGGCGGCGACCCGCACCTCATCCCCCGGCCGGACGGTGCCGGCGGCGATGGTGCCGCAGAAGCCGCGGAAATCGAGGTGGGGACGGTTCACCCACTGCACCGGCAGCCGGAACGGCTCTGTCGCGCGCTCCTCGGCGACCTGTACGGTCTCCAGGTAGCTCATGAGGGTGGGGCCCTGGTACCAAGGGGTGTTGCTGCTCACCTCGATGACGTTGTCGCCGTTCAGGGCCGAGATGGGGATGGCGGTGATGGAGGCGAACCGGAGGGGAGCCGCAAACTCCTCGTAGTCGCGCACGATGGAGGCGAACCGTCCCTCGTCGAAGTCGATGAGGTCCATCTTGTTCACCGCGAGGACCACGTGGCGGATCCCCACGAGGGAGACCAGGTAGCTGTGGCGCCGCGTCTGCGTCAGGAGCCCCTTGCGTGCGTCCACGAGGATCACCGCCACCTGGGCGGTGGAGGCGCCGGTGACCATGTTGCGGGTGTACTGCTCGTGGCCGGGGGTGTCGGCGACGATAAACTTGCGCCGGTCGGTGGAGAAGAAGCGGTAGGCCACGTCGATGGTGATCCCCTGCTCCCGCTCCGCCTGCAGTCCGTCCAGCAGCAGGGCGTAGTCGATGGCGCCCCCCTGGGTGCCGACCTTTTTGCTGTCCGCCTCCAGGGCCGCCAGCTGGTCCTCGAAGATCATCTTGGAGTCCCAGAGAAGCCGCCCGATGAGGGTGCTTTTGCCGTCATCGACGCTGCCGCAGGTGATGAAACGGAGCAGCGACTTTTCTTCCTGGCTCTTGAGGTAGGCGAGGATATCCTTTTCGATCAGTTCAGATTGGTGTGCCATCAGAAGTACCCCTCCTGCTTCTTCTTCTCCATGGATCCCGCCTGGTCGTGGTCGATGAGCCGCCCCTGGCGCTCGGAGGTGCGGGTCAGGAGCATCTCCTGGATGATTTTGGGGAGGGTGTCGGCCGTCGATTCCACCGCCCCGGTGAGGGGGTAGCACCCGAGGGTGCGGAAGCGGACCGACTTGTACTGCACCGTCTCACCCGGCTTGAGTTCCAGGCGGTCGTCGTCCATCATGATCAGCATGCCGTCCCGCTCCACCACCGGCCGCACCGCTGCGTAGTAAAGCGGTACGATCGGAATATTCTCCAAGTGGATGTACTGCCAGACGTCCAGCTCGGTCCAGTTGGAGAGCGGGAAGACCCTGATGCTCTCCCCCGGCTTGATGCGGGTGTTGTAGATGTTCCAGAGCTCCGGGCGCTGGTTCTTGGGATCCCAGCGGTGGTTGGCGCAGCGGAAGGAGAATATCCGCTCCTTGGCCCGCGACTTTTCCTCGTCCCGGCGGGCACCGCCGAAGGCGGCGTCGAACCTGTACTTGTCCAGCGCCTGCTTCAGCCCCTCGGTCTTCATGATGTCGGTGTAGAGGGCCGAACCGTGGGTGAACGGGGAAATCCCCTCCCTCACCCCCTCCTCGTTCACATGGACGATCAGGTCGAAGCCGCATTCGGCCGCCATCCGGTCGCGGAACTGGATCATTTCGCGGAATTTCCAGGTGGTATCCACGTGCAGCAGGGGAAACGGCGGCGGCGCCGGGTAAAAGGCCTTGCGTGCCAGATGCAGCATGACCGCCGAATCCTTGCCGATGGAGTAAAGCATTACCGGGTTGGCAAATTCGGCCACCACCTCGCGGATGATGTGGATGCTTTCAGCTTCGAGCTGCTGCAGGTGGGTCAGGGTCGTTCTCATATCGTTATCCTCGTTAACGTTTGTGCCTTCGATCAGCGTCGGTGCAGGCCGCACTCCTTGTGCTCGGGGTTTTCCCACCACCAGCGGCCGGCCCGGGGATGCTCGCCGGCGGCCACCGGGCGGGTGCAAGGGGCGCAGCCGATTGACGGGTATCCCTGCTTGTGGAGGCGGTTGACCGGCAAACGGCGGCCGGTGGCGTACTCCCAAACCCGGGCTTCGCTCCATTCGAGGAGCGGGTTGATCTTGAGGATGCCGCCGTTCGCCCCATCGATTTCGAGGGGGGCAAGACCGGTCCGGGTCACGCTCTGTTCGCGCCGCAAGCCCGTTATCCAGCCGGCAAGGCCCCTGAGCGCCCTCCCGAGGGGCTCGACCTTGCGGATATGGCAGCACTCGTGCCGGTTTTCGAGCGACTCGCGGAAGGAGAAGAGCCCCTTTTCGCGTTCGAGCTTCTCGACCTGCTCGTGCCTGGGGAAGTACCACTCGATGGGAATGTGGTAGCGCTCAGTGATTGCTTCCGCCACCTCGTACGTCTCTTCGTGGAGCCGGCCGGTGTCGAGGGCGAAGATGCCGACCTCCAGGTCCAGTTCTTTTATCATGTCGATGATGACCACATCCTCCACGGAAAAGGAACAGGCGAGCTTCACCGCTCCTTGAGCCGCCCCGACTCCGGCCGCGAGGACCTGCTGTGGCGTGGCATCGGTGGGAAGAACCGGAAGATCCCGGCGAACCTGCTGAGACATTGTTGACTCCTTTGGAGCGGCCGAGCGTACTCGCCGCGTGTCAGATCGCAAGCCCGATGAGGGGCCAGACAAACCATGCCGAGGCCAGGAAAAGAAACCACGAAACCAGCATGATCGTGGCCCCCGGCGCGATGATATCCCGGCTCTTCAGGAAACCGGATGCATAGACGATGGCGGTGGCCGGCGTACCCATCGGGAGGCAGTAGGCAAGGCCGGCCGGAAGGGCAATGGCAAGGGTCATGACCCTGAGATCCATGCCGATTCCTTTTGCGAGGGTCATTCCGATCGGCATCAGGATGGCGACGACCGCCGCATGGCTGATGCATTCCGTGAGAAGGATCGAGACGAGGGAGATTGCGGCTACGACCGCAAACGGCGACGGCGTGAATATCCCGAGTCCCTTGTTGACGAGCCAGAGTGTGGCCCCTGACTTCTCCAGCGCGCTGGCCAGGGCGATGGAGCCGCCGTACATGAGAATTATCCCCCAGTTTACGTATTCCTCGATCATGCTCCAGGAAACGACCCGGAAGGCGAAGAGAGCGGCCGTGGCTAGAATCGCGATGGCGGCCAGGCCCGTTTCCCTGCCGAGCAGCATCCAGCAGCCGATGGTGACGACCATGACCATGGCGACGATCATTTCGCCGTAACTCATCCTGCCAGCCTCAAGCCGCTTGCGGTTCAGGAACCGGAGCCCCTCCTCGACGCTCTCGACATCGGGGGGAAAGAACCGGGCGAGCAGGAGAAAGCCGAGCAGGAGAAGCGGTGCCACGATGACGAGGGCTGCCAGGGTCCATTCGAAGAAGGTGAAATCGAGGCCGCTGCTCTCCCTGAGCATCCCGACCGCAAGGGGTGCCCTCGCCCCGCCGAGGAAGGTGGCGATGCCGCCGATGATGCATCCCCAGGCGATGGCCATGAAGAGGAGCTTGGCGTAGCGGCTCCTCATCTTTTCGAGCCCCAGGCTTTCGGTGATCTCAGTCACCACCGGAAACATCATGGCGGCCACGGCATGCTCGCTCATGCAGAAAGAGAGGATCGCGGAGAGGAGAAACACCGTAAATGCCAGCCGCTTCGGGGTCTTGCCAAACCGGGCTAGCATCGCCCGCGCAAGCCGTGCCGAGAGGCCGCTGCCGGTCATGGCAGCGGCAAGGATGAAGGCGCCGAGGATGAAGAAGACCGCCTCGTTCCCGAAGAGCGCATACGTCCTTTTCGCATCCATGATCCCGAGGAGCGGAATCAGGACCATGGAGAGAAGGGCGGTCACGGCGATGGGGAGGAGGCCGGACACCCAGAGGAAGACGGTGGCGCCGAAGAGAATGATGGCGTGGTAACCGGCGGGCGCCAGCCCTTGCGGCGGCGAAAGCCTGAAGAGGATGAGACAGGCGGCCGCCAGTCCGGCAAACACCTGGTAGCGGGCGGTCCGGTCGAGAAGGATCAACCAGAGGGGCCGCGTATCGATCTTCAGAGGCTTGTCGATAAGTTCCTGTGCCATCACAGCCCCGCCGATTCGAAAGATTCTTCAACCTGGCGGACGCGCAGCGTCCGGCGCAAATCTGCGGCCGCCACGAGCTGCCGGTCTCGAAGCCGGTCGATGAATCCGCGAAGTATCCCCTCCGCTCTGGCCATGACGAGAGGCGTTGTCAGGACGATGAACGGCTGCAGGGGAGCTATCGCCACCTTGTGTCGGCGCCACGCAGCAACAAAGTGCAGGAGGATGGTGCTAACGGCGTTTCCCTTATCTCCTGTGACCCGGGGGGAAACCTCCGGCAGGGGAACGATCCTGCGGGCGAGGAGATCGTCGATGACGGCGATCGCCTCGTCGGCCGGCCCATCCCCCACGGTAAGGGTGGACGCCACCGACCAGCGGGGGAATATCTCCCGGGCGTATTCGAGGGACGCGAGACGCTCTTGCCGCTCGCCTTCCTCCCCACCGACCCCGACAAAAGGGATGTCGATGATGTCGATGCCGGCGGCGTACGCCCGCTCCACCAGGGGAGGGGTGAGCGGATAGTCGACTCTTCCCACCAGGTGGGCTGTGAAGTTCTTCTTGATCAGGCGGGCAAGTTCTTCCCCGCGGGGGAAGGTGTCGGGAGGGCCGAACCTGAGATGAAAGAGCTCGGCCGGGCTTATGCAATGGCTCTCGAAGAGGGTCTCCAGGGACTGCTGGGGGGGAAGCTCCCCTCCTACCAGGAAGACGGTCCCCTCGCGGCGCAATTCCCTGGAAGCGGCGGGGGAGGCGAGACCGACCGGGAGATTCTGCAATTTCCGTTCATCCAAGATCACGTTGCGTCCCTCTCTCCGTGCGCTGCGTCTGTCGCCCCGGGGTGTGGCGGTTGTTTTGATTATCTTGGAACCGTTGATTGTATTTTGCTTAACACTATTGTTTTTGTCAAGAAATAAAATTCATCAAAAGTTTACTTATAAGTGTGGAAATATCGGCGCGGTATTGTCCGGCAAGCGTAGGGCGTGCACCGGATGCGGCGGGGATTTCTGGTGTGCTATCCGCAGGAGGGACAGGATGGGTTCTTCTTGAAAGGAACTTCGCGGAACCTGAGGGAGAGGGCGTTGTAGGTGAGCAGCCGCCCGGTCAGAAGGGTGCCGATGCCGAGGAGGTGCTTGATCGCCTCGGTGGCCTGGATGGTGCCGATCACTCCGGGGAGAACCCCCATGACCCCCGCCCGGGAACAGGCGATGGCTATCTCCTCGGTTTCGGGCTCCTCGGGGAAGAGGCAGCGGTAGCAGGGGGAGCTGCCGGGGATGACGGTCATGGTCTGGCCGTTAAAGCGAAGGATGCCGCCATGGGAAAAGGGGACTGCGGCCCGGACGCAGGTGTCGTTGATGAGGAATTTGGCGCTGAAGTTGTCGGTGGCGTCGATGACGAAGTCGTAGCCGGCAATGATCCCGGCGGCGTTAGCAGGGGTAACCCGCACGTTGTATGGGACAACCGTCACGTCGGGATTGATGGTCGTCATCTTCTCCCGTGCGGAGACGACCTTCGGGCGGTCGAGGTCGGCGGTGCAGTGGGCGATCTGCCGCTGGAGGTTGGAGAGTTCCACGCAGTCGGAGTCAACGATGCCGATGGTTCCGACTCCTGCCGCGGCAAGATAGAGGGCGACCGGCGAGCCGAGCCCCCCGGCGCCGATGATGAGGACCTTGGCGCGGAGGAGTTTCTCCTGCCCTGTAACTCCCACGTCATCCAGTATGATGTGCCGGGCGTAGCGTTCTTTCTGCGTTGGGGAGAGCATCTGCACTCCTTTGTTCCTGCTCGCGGGTCGAAAAAAAGCCCCGCCGGTCGGCGGGGCCTGGAGACGGAAAGAGGCGCGACTAGGCGGGCACCGCGTGTTCGATGGCCGGGGCGAGGAATGTCTTGATTTTCTTCAGCGCTCCCTCCTCGATCTGCCGCACTCGTTCGCGGGAGATGGAGAAGTGATCGGCGATTTCCTGGAGGGTGAGGGGGGCGTCGGCGGTCACCCGCTTTTCGATCACGAACCGCTCCTTCTCGTTGAGACGCTCCATCGCCTTCGCAACGTACCCCTTGAGCAGGGTCGCCTCTTCGTACTCCGCCAGCGATTCCTCCTGGTTTTGCCGTTCGTCAGCCAGCGTTTCCAGAAGCGTCATCCCCTCGCCGTCAGCCAGTTCCGCATCGAGCGAGCAGTCGCCCCGCATCCGCAGATCCATTTCGATCACCTCGGATTCCTTCACGTCCAGAGAGAGGGCGGTCGCTTCGGTATCGTCGGAGCCGGTGAGGCGCCGGATGGCATCCTTGGCCTGGCCGAGCTTGAAGAAGAGCTTCTTCTGGGCCTGGGTGGTGCCGATCTTGAGGAGGCTCCAGGCGGAGATGATGTAGTTCTGGATGTAGGCCCGGATCCACCAGACCGCGTAGGAGATCAGCCGGATTCCCTTGTAGGGGTTGAACTTGCGTACCGCCATCATCAGGCCGATGTTCCCCTCCTGAACCAGGTCGAGCATCTTCATGCCGTAGGACTTGTACTCGGCGGCAATCTTCACCACGAAGCGGAGGTTGGCGGTGATGAGGCGGTGGGCTGCCTCCAGGTCCTTCTCCTCGTAGAACTTTACGGCGTAGAGATGCTCCTCCTCGGGAGTGAGGATCGGGAATTTCCTGATCTCGGAAAGATAAAGGGCAAGACTGTCGGCAACAACGGGGAGAGCCATCGTCATGAATTGTTCGCCTCCTGTCACGGGTCTCTGATGAAATTAGCACTCCACTTGTGGGAGTGCTAACTCAATGTAGCAAGGGGTATGCTAAAAATCAAGTGGTTGGATGTTACTTTTGCGTGTAGTTCACCACCGTCATTTCGGGTCGTTTGGGGGCATAGGAGAAGACGATGCGGGTCTTGGCGTCTTCCCAGACGAAGGAAACGATGTGGGGGGCCTTGGAGTTGTCCATCGTCCCTTCGCCATAGGATTTGCGGTGCAGGGCGAGGAGTTTTTCGAGGCCGGTCTTTTTCACGTAGGCGCCGGCAAAGGATACCGACACCGCCTTGAGCTTTCCCTTGTCGAATCCGAACATCCGCTGCCGGATCTGTTTGTTCGGGTTCAGCTGCCGGTAGACCACCATCTGGCCCATGGTCCCCATCTCCCCCTTCGGGAATTGCTTCATTACCGCATGGGCGTCGGCCCCCCACGGGAGACCGGCGTAGCCGCCGAAGAGGGGAGCGGCCCCGGCAACGGATGCAATGAAAAGAAAAACGGCCAGAAAGAGGGTGGATATCGTCTTCATGGTGGCTCCTTGTGCGATGATGGGGGAAGGATAAGGGGAATGACTGGGGGTGTCAAGGCGAACAATGACGCGGTGGGAAAAACACCTTGCCCCCCGTGGGGGGGTGTGGTAGACAATGGGGAGTTTCCTATTCCGACGCACCGCGCCGTACAATGGAGGTTCCCGCAGATGGAGATCAGAATCGCGCCGCTCCCGGAGGAACGGAAAAAGCCCAAGTTTACCGACGAGTCCCGGCTCGGCTTCGGCAAGCTCTTTACCGACCGGATGCTCCTGGCCGAATGGAAGGCCGGGGAGGGGTGGGGCGACGCCCGTATCGAGCCCTATGCTCCCTTCGTCCTCGACCCGGCCTGTGCCGTATTCCACTACGCCCAGGAGATCTTCGAGGGGCTCAAGGCCTACAAGTGGGCCGACGGAACCATAGCCCTCTTCCGGCCTGAGATGAACGCGCGACGTTTCAACCACTCCGCCGACCGGATCTGTATGCCCGAGGTGCCGGAGGAGCTCTTCCTCGGCGGCATCGAGAAGCTCGTCTCCCTGGAGCGCGACTGGATCCCCACCTCTGAAGGGACCTCGCTCTACATCCGACCCGCCATGATCGCCGTGGAGCCGGTCCTCGGCGTCAAGCCCGCCGATCACTACTATTTCTTCGTCATTCTTTCGCCGGTTGGGGCCTATTACGCCGCCGGCTTCAACCCGATCAAGATCATGGTGGAGGACTACTACGTCCGTGCCGTCCCCGGCGGGACCGGCGAGGCGAAGACGGGGGGGAACTACGCCTCGTCCCTCAAGGCGGGGCTCGAAGCGAAGAAAAAGGGTTATGACCAGGTCCTCTGGCTCGACGGCGTCAACCGCCGCTACATCGAGGAAGTGGGGGCAATGAACATGCTTTTCGCCTATGGCAACACCCTCGTCACCTCTCCCCTCACCGGTACCATCCTGAACGGCGTGACCCGCGATTCCGTCCTGAAGCTGGCGGCAAGCCTCGGCTACACGATAGAAGAGCGCCCCATCGACGTGAACGATCTCCTCTCCGACATCCGCAGCGGCAAGGTGAGTGAGGCATTCGGAAGCGGCACCGCCGCCGTCATCAGCCCGGTCGGGACCTTTGCCTACAAAGGCGAGACTTACACGGTGGGAGACGGCGGCGTGGGGGCGATTACCCGCCGGCTTTACGACACCCTGACCGGCATCCAGACCGGCCGGGTCGCGGACACCTTCGGTTGGGTGCGCAAGATCGCCTGAACCAGGCCGGACAGTAGATAAAGAAAAGGAAGGGCGGCGCCGATGCCGCCTTTTCTTTTTCCTCCGTTTTTTGCTACCATGGCGATGTCGTCGGAGCCGGTGCCGGCTCCACATCCCGCAGGCCGGAGGCGCCATGAAACGGAACACCGAGCCCAACAAGCTCTGCAGCTCTTGCCGCCGCCACTGTAAGCAGCTGGCCACGGTCGTCATCTCTTCCTGCCCCCGTTACTATCCCGGCCCGAAGATCAAGCGGCAAAACTGGACCCAGCTCGAGTTCGACCTGCCGTCCGCACCCTGATCCTTCGTTCCGCCTTCCCCACCCCTCGTCTCCCTTCCTTGACATCACCCCGGGGCGTGCCTATGTTTTCCTTGGAACAGGAAAGGAGAACGTCCCATGATCAGACCCGAGAAGATGACCATAAAGAGCCAGGAGGCCCTCGCCTCGGCCCAGCAACTTGCCGCGAGCCAGGGAAACGGCGCCATCGAGCCGGAGCACCTGCTGGCGGCCATGCTGGAGCAGGAGGGGGGAATCGTCGGTCCTATTCTCCGAAAAGTGGGGGCGGCGCCGGAGAGGGTCCGGGAAGGCGTTGCAGCCCTTCTCAGGAAACTTCCCCAGGTGAGCGGGGCCACCGTCCAGACTTACCTTTCGCCTTCCCTGAACCGGATTCTCGACGCTGCCCAGCGGGAAGCCGACGCCATGAAGGACGAGTTCGTCTCCACCGAGCATCTCCTCCTCGGCTTCTTCGCCGAAAAGCAGGCAGGGGCGACCAGGCTTCTTCTCGATGCCGGCGCCACCCGGGAGACGGTGCTGGCGGCACTGCAGGAAATCCGAGGCGGCGAGCGGGTAACCGACCAGAGCCCCGAGGAGAAATACCAGGCCCTGGCCAAGTACGCCCGGGACCTGACCGACCTCGCCCGCCAGGGGAAACTCGATCCGGTCATCGGCCGTGACGACGAGATCCGGCGGGTGCTCCAGGTACTGTCGCGGCGGACCAAGAACAACCCGGTCCTGATCGGGGAGCCGGGGGTGGGGAAGACCGCCATCGTGGAGGGGCTCGCCCAGCGGATCGTCTCGGGGGATGTGCCGGAAACCCTTAAGGATAAGCGCCTCGTGGCCCTCGACATGGGGGCGCTCATCGCCGGCGCCAAGTACCGCGGCGAGTTCGAGGAGCGTCTCAAGGCGGTCATCAGGGAGGTGGCCAAGTCCGAGGGGAAGGTAATCCTCTTCATCGACGAGCTCCATACCCTGGTGGGGGCCGGCGCCGCCGAGGGGGCCATGGACGCCTCCAACATGTTGAAGCCGGCCTTGGCGCGGGGGGAGCTCCACTGCATCGGCGCCACGACCCTCAACGAGTATCGCAGGTACATCGAGAAGGACGCGGCCCTGGAGCGCCGGTTCCAGCAGGTTTACACCGGTGAGCCGAGCGTCGAGGACACCATCGCCATCCTGCGCGGGCTCAAGGAGAAGTATGAGAACTACCACGGCATCCGGATCAAGGACAGCGCCATCATCGCCGCCGCTACCCTCTCGGACCGCTACATCACCGACCGCTTCCTCCCCGACAAGGCGATCGACCTGATCGACGAGGCCGCATCGCGGCTACGGATCGAGATCGACTCCATGCCCACGGAGATCGACGAGGTGGAGCGACGGGTCATCCAGCTCGAGATCGAGAAGCAGGCTCTGTTGCGCGAGAGTCAGGACCCCCACGCCCGGGAGCGGTTGAAAAAACTGGCCGACGAACTGGAGGATCTGCGGGCCAAGTCCGCCGAACTCAAGGCCCACTGGCAGCGGGAGAAGGAGATCATCGGCCAGGTGAGCCTCCTCAGGCAGCGGCTTGAGGAGAAGAAGGAGGAGGCGAAGAAGGCCGAGCGGGAGGGGAACCTGGGACGGACGGCGGAGATCCGCTACGGCGAGATTCCGTCCATCGAGAAGGAGATTGCCGCAAAGAGCGCCGAGCTCGAGGAGGTCCGGAAGGAGGGGAAGATGCTCCCCGAGGAGGTGGACGGCGAGCTCGTGGCCGAGATCGTCTCCCGGTGGACCGGCATCCCGCTCTCCCGGATGATGGAGGGGGAGGCGGAGAAGCTCGTCCGCATGGAGGAGCGGCTCAAGAGCCGGGTGGTCGGCCAGGACGAGGCGCTGCTCCTCGTGGCCAATGCCATAAGACGGGCCCGCTCGGGCCTCTCCGACCCGAACCGCCCCATCGGCTCGTTTCTCTTCCTGGGTCCCACCGGGGTCGGCAAGACCGAAACCGCCCGGGCGCTGGCGGAGTTTCTCTTCAACGACGACCAGGCCATCGTCCGGATCGACATGAGCGAGTACCAGGAAAAGCATACGGTGGCCCGGCTCATAGGCGCTCCTCCCGGCTACGTCGGCTACGAGGAGGGGGGGCAGCTCACCGAGGCGGTCCGCCGCCGGCCGTACAGCATCGTCCTCTTCGACGAAATCGAGAAGGCCCACCCCGAAGTTTTCAACGTCCTGCTGCAGGTGCTCGACGACGGCCGGCTCACCGACGGGCAGGGGCGGACCGTGGACTTCCGCAACACGGTCATCATCATGACGAGCAACCTCGGCTCCCAGTGGATCCAGCAGTATGGCAGCAGCGACTACGCCCGGATGAAGGTGATGGTCACCGAGACCCTGCGGGAGGGATTCAAGCCCGAGTTCCTCAACCGGATCGACGAGGTGGTGATCTACCATGCCTTGCCGCTGGAACGGATCAAGGAGATCGTCGAGATCCAGATCCGGGGCCTGATGAAGCGTCTCGAAGAACGCCATCTTGCCTTCGAGATCACCGACAATGCCCGGGCCTACCTGGCCCAGGAGGGGTACGATCCCGCCTACGGTGCCCGCCCCCTTAAACGGACCATTCAGCGCAAGATCCAGGATCCGCTGGCCCTCCTGCTTCTCGAAGGTCGTTTCCGGGAGGGGGACACGGTTCGGGTCGATCTCTCGGTGGGGGGGGACAGTCTCGTCATCAAGAAAAAATAGCCATCCCCGGGAGTGGGAACTACGGAGCGGGCCGTCCGGAAGGGGGCCCGCTTTTTTCTTTCGCGGTGCGCCGAAAGGATCTAGGATTACGCGATCACGGCGGGAGGAATCATGAAGCGAAACTTTATTCTCATTGCCACGGTTGCCTGGCTGCTTTCCGTAACGTTTGCCAAAGGGGGGGAAGCCGCCTCTGCCGGGGGTGGTGTGAACCGCCAGCCCCGGGAGGAATACTCGTCGCTGCGCGACAGTCTCGTGACCCGGTTCGGTGCCCGGACACCGGTCGGGTGGGGAGAGAGCGTTCCGGGGGTCAGGACGAGGCTGAAAACCGGCGAGAAGGTTATGGCCCTCACGTTCGATGCCTGCGGCAGTCCGCGGGGGAAGGGGTTCGATGCCGCCCTGATCGGTTTTCTGGAACGGAAGCGCATCCCTGCCACCATTTTTGTAAGCGGGCTCTGGATCGAGGCCAATCCCGAGTTGTTCAGACAGTTGGCGGCCAATCCGCTCTTCGAGATCGCCAACCATGGAGACCGGCACCGCCCTGCATCGGTCTCGGGGAAAAAGGCTTACGGCATTGCCGGAACCCGCGATGTGGGTGAACTGGTCGACGAGATCGAGAAAAACGCGCGGCGGATCGAGGAGATTTCGGGGAGGCGCCCGGCGTTCTATCGCTCCGGCACCGCCTACTACGACGAGGTGGCAGTGGAGGTGGCGGCGGCCCTCGGTCACCAGGTGGCGGGTTTTTCGCTCCTCGGTGACGCCGGCGCCACCTTCAGCGCCGACCAGGTTCGGACCGCCCTCCTGAAGGCCCGCCCGGGAGACATTGCCATCCTGCATATGAACCACCCCGAATCGGGGACTGCCTCCGGGGTGCTGGCCGCCATTCCCATCCTCCGCTCCCGGGGGTTCCGGTTCGTGCGGCTCTCGGAGTTGCCGCTGGAGTAAGTCAATAGGATGTGTGCCGCAAATGGGGTAGCCGATTGCCCGCATGAGGTTACGGATGGGTCGGTACTCCGGTGAGATTTATGGAAAGTCTCATCAATACGGAGGCTTACGAGTGGAGACACGCCTGGCACGGTCTCTGCTAAAAGCAGATGCCAGATGCGTTGCATCACACACCAAAAGGGGAGGATCCCGAAATGAAGAAAGTTCTTTCGTCCGTTGTTGCTGTCCTCGTCGCCGTATCGTTCGCCGGCATCGTCTGTGCCGCTGAGCCCGCCATGGAAGCTGCTCCGGCTGCTCCCGCCGCCGGCGAAATGAAGAAGGAAGAGAAGAAGCCGGTCAAGAAGCACAAGAAGCACAAGAAGGTGAAGAAGGCTGCAAAGAAGGCAATGAAGAAGGAAGAAGCCAAGCCTGCCGAGGCTCCG
>NZ_DAHVYG010000083.1 GCF_027327745.1 Geobacter sp. | reverse complement strand
TGGCTACGGGTCTCCGCGTGTGGTATCTTGAATGCCGGTTCGAACGTTGAATGATGCGGGTGGCTTACAACCTGCAGGTTTTATACAGGAATTTCCACCGCGTCCGCAACCCGTTTTGCGATGGCCCGGCTCCTGACTCTGTTCAGATTGCGAGGGAATAATGCACCGAAAACGCAAAAGCGGCATCCTTCTTCACCCAACATCGCTTCCGGGACCGGACGGGATCGGTTCCCTCGGGAAGGAATGCCGTCATTTTCTCGACTTCCTCGCGGCAGCCGGCCAAAGCCTCTGGCAGGTGCTTCCGCTCGGCCCGGCGGCCCATGGCAATTCACCCTACTCATGCTATTCCGCCTTTGCCGGCAACCCTCTCCTCATCGACCTGGCCGCTCTGACGGAGGAGGGTGACCTCTCCGGGAAGGAGCCGTTGGAGTTTCCCTCCGATTATGTCGATTTCGCGGTCGTCGAGGGGCACAAGTCGCGCCTGCTGAAGGCTGCCGCTGCCCGGTTTCACACCCACGCGGACCGTGAGCGCAAGGAGGAGTTCTGGCACTTTTGCGACACTACCGCCTGGCTTCACGACTACGCACTGTTCATGGCCCTCAAGGAGCATTTCAGTGGGAAGAGCTGGAATGCCTGGCCCCGGGAGATTGCCCGCCGCGAATCTGAGGCGCTGGAAAAGTACTCGGTCAGGCTTGGCCCTGCCGTTGGAGAGCAAAAGTATATCCAGTGGCAATTCTTCCGCCAGTGGCGGCGGATCAGGGAATACGCCAACGGCAAGGGAATCGCCATCGTCGGCGATATTCCGATCTTCGTCGCCTTCGATTCTGCCGATGTCTGGGTCAATCCCGAGCTCTTCCATCTCGACGAGAAGGAAAAGCCCACCGTCGTGGCCGGCGTGCCGCCGGACTATTTCAGCAAGACCGGCCAGCGATGGGGCAATCCGCTTTACAACTGGAGCGCCATGGCCGACCGCGGCTACGGGTGGTGGATCGAGCGGTTCCGCAAGTCCCTGGAGCTGCATGATGTGGTCCGGGTTGATCACTTCCGCGGCTTCGAAGCGTACTGGGAAATCCCTGCCAGGGAAAAGACCGCGGTAAACGGGCGATGGGTGCCGGGGCCGGGGGTAGCGTTTTTCGATACGGTCCTGGGTGCCCTCGGGGAGCTTCCGCTTATTGCCGAGGACCTGGGAGTCATCACCCCGGAAGTGGAGGCGCTGCGCGACCGCTACCGCTTTCCCGGCATGAAGATACTCCAGTTTGCCTTCGATTCGGGAAGCTGCAATCCCTATCTTCCCCACAACTACACCCCGGATTGCGTCGTCTATTCCGGCACCCACGACAACGACACCACGGTCGGCTGGTTTCACTCCCTTTCGCCGCACCAGCGGGAACTCGTTCTGCATTACACCGGGACCAGCGGCCGGGACATCGCATGGGAACTGATCCGCCTCGGTCTTTCGTCGGTTGCCGCCATGGCCATCTTTCCCCTTCAGGATATTCTCGGTTGCGACGGCTCCTGCCGGATGAACCTCCCCGGCACCCCGCGGGGGAACTGGTCCTGGCGGTTTACCCCCGGACTTCTCACCGACAGGCTTGCCGACCGCCTGCATGAACTGACGTCGCTCTTCGGCCGGCACTGACCACAACGTCCGGTTTTGCGATGGAACTTGACAATCCGGGTGTGGACTAAATACGATGCGCCGTAAATCTTTATGGGTTTTGTAAATAATAGCCGCACATTACAGGAGAGGAGACAGCCATGTCAGAACCGAAACAGAATTTCGACACCCTAGCCCTCCACGCGGGACAGGTTCCCGATCCCGCAACGCTTTCCCGCGCGGTTCCCATCTATCAGACGTCCTCCTACGTTTTCAAGAGCTCGGAGCACGCTGCCAATCTCTTTGGACTCAAGGAGTTCGGAAACATCTATACCCGGATCATGAATCCGACCTGCGACGTGCTGGAAAAACGGCTCGCCGAACTCGACGGGGGGGTGGGAGCGCTGGCCGTCGCCTCGGGACAGGCGGCCATCACCTACGCCGTGCTCAATATCACCCGGGCCGGTCAGAATATCGTCTCCACCAGCTATCTCTACGGCGGGACCTACAACCTGTTCCACTACACTCTTCCGAAGCTCGGCATCGAAGTGAAATTCGTCGATACCTCCGATCCGGAGAACGTCCGCAGCGCCATCGATGAGAACACCCGTCTCGTCTATTCCGAGTCGGTCGGGAACCCCAAGAACAATGTCGACGACTTCGAGGCGATCGCAGCGATAGCCCATGGTGCGGGAATCCCCTTCATCGTCGACAATACGGTGACGACCCCCTACCTCTTCAAGCCGCTGGAACACGGGGCCGATGTAGTGGTCTACTCCCTCACCAAGTTCATCGGCGGCCACGGCACGAGCATCGGCGGCGCTGTGGTGGACGGCGGTACCTTCCCGTGGGACAATGGGAAATTTCCCGAGTTCATCGAGCCCGACCCTTCGTACCATGGGCTGAAATTCTGGGAGGCCCTTGGCAATCTTTCCTACATCCTCAAGATGAGAGTCACTCTTCTGCGGGATATGGGGGCGTGCCTGGCGCCGTTCAACGGTTTTCTCTTCCTCCAGGGGCTTGAAACCCTCCCCGTCCGGATGGCCCGCCACGTGGAGAATGCCCGGAAAGTTGCCGAGTGGCTCGAAAAGCATCCGCTGGTTTCGTGGGTCAACTATCCGGGGCTTCCGAGCCACGCCGACCACGGGCGGGCAAAGAAGTATCTGCCGAAGGGAGCCGGTGCCATCATCGGCTTCGGCATCAAGGGGGGGCTTGAGGCGGGCAAGCGCTTCATCGACAACGTAAAGCTCCTTTCTCATCTCGCAAACATCGGCGATGCCAAGTCGCTCGTCATCCACCCAGCTTCGACCACCCATCAGCAGCTTTCCGAGGAGGAGCAGCGCTCCACCGGCGTTACGGCGGACTTTATCAGACTCTCCATCGGCATAGAGGATGTGAACGACATCATTGCCGATATCGATCAGGCCCTTACAGCGTCTCAGGCCTGATGCATCCTGAATCCGGCAGTTGCCCGCATGCGTAATGAGTGTTTCAGCGAATGAAGCAGGCGGGTAACTGACGAATTCAGGTTTATTCTTCGCTCGCCAGGAGAGAAGGGCGGCCCCACCGGGTCGCCTTTTTTCTGGCGGTGCGTGAGGGGAAAAAGTGAACTTTCTCGCACATCTGTATCTGTCCGGCGACGACCCTGAAATCCTCGTGGGGAACATGATGGGCGACTTCGTCAAAGGGGTGCTCAACGCCAGCTATCCTCCCCGCATCACCAAAGGGCTCGAACTCCATCGCCGGATCGATTCCTTTGCCGGGCGCCACCCCTCGTTCATCGCGAGCAAGAGGCGCATTTCCAGCGATTACGGACATTATCGCGGCGTTCTCGTCGATCTGTACTATGACCATTTTCTCGCCGCGGAGTGGGAGAGCTTCTCAGACGAGCCGTTCGAGCTGTTCGTCGCGAAGGCGTGGAGAATCATGAGAGAGCATGCCGAAATACTTCCGCAACGGCTACGGGCAAGGCTTGAGGAGATTTTCACCCAGTGGCTTCCTTCGTACCGGTATGTGGATGGCGTCGATGCCGTGCTTCGCCGCATGGCAGCTCGCGTGGGGCGCCCCAATCCCCTTGACGGCGGTGCCGCCGAGCTGGCGCTACACTACGGGGAGCTGAGGGGGGACTGTTTCCGGTTCTTTCCGGATGCCAGGAGATACGTCGAAGAGATCGTTGGCGCGTGAAGAAGGAAAGAAAAAGAAAAGCCCGGAAGTTTTCCGGGCTTTTTATAACTCATGTGCTGCGTCGAGGCTCTTTCTCCCAATCCGTCGGTGGAGGGCTTGCGGGCCTTGCCATCATGCTCCTTGCAGGGCCATGATAACCGGTGACCGTTTGCCGACCCCTTTTTCTGGAGGGTGTTACGCTCCTGGCGGATGGAATCTCGACAGCGTCTTCAGCGTCGTCTCACGCAGCACAGAGTTTTCACAGATCTTTCATAATCATGATACTCCCGG
>NZ_DAHVYG010000075.1 GCF_027327745.1 Geobacter sp. | reverse complement strand
TTCCGGACCCGCGACATCTTCCAACAGAAGCCGGGCGAGAAGCTGGTGAACACCAAAGAGATGGGCGACGCGATCATCGCGGCCCTGTAGCTATTTGACTCCAGGAAAGGAACTCCTTCTATGAAAGTCGGAATCGTCGGTTGGCGCGGCATGGTCGGTTCGGTTCTCCTCCAGCGGATGGTGGAGGAGGGGGATTTTGCCATCGGGATCGAGCCGGTCTTCTTCTCCACCTCCCAGGCGGGGCAGCCCGCCCCCATGAACGCCGGGACCCTGAAGGACGCCGCAGACATCGCCGAGCTGAAGAAACTCGACGTGATCATCACCTGCCAGGGGGGGGACTACACGAAGAGCGTCCATCCGGAGCTCCGCAAGCAGGGATGGCAGGGGTACTGGATCGACGCCGCCTCCACCCTCCGGATGGAGCCGGACGCCGTCATCATCCTCGATCCGGTGAACCGCAACGTCATCGACGCGGCCCTGGCCAAGGGACAGAAGGACTTCATCGGCGGCAACTGCACCGTGAGCCTCATGCTGATGGCCCTGGGGGGGCTCTTCCGGGCCGGGCTCGTGGAGTGGCTCTCCTCCATGACCTACCAGGCCGCCTCCGGCGCCGGCGCCCCCAACATGCGGGAGCTCCTCTCCCAGATGGGGGTTCTCCACGGCTCCGTGGCCGAGCTTCTGAAGAACCCCGGCTCCGCCATCCTGGAGATCGATCGGAAGGTTACGGAGGAGCTCCGCGGCGCCGCCCTCCCGAAGAAGGAGTTCGGTGCTCCCCTGGCCGGCAACGTCCTCCCCTGGATCGACCGGGAGGTGGAGGACGGCCAGAGCCGCGAGGAGTGGAAGGGGTTCGCCGAGACCAACAAGATCCTCGGCACCACGACGCCGATCCCGGTGGACGGCATCTGCGTGCGGGTCGGTGCCATGCGCTGCCACAGCCAGGCCCTCACCATCAAGCTGAACAGGGACGTGCCGCTCTCCGACATCGAGGAACTGATCAAGAACGACAACCAGTGGGTCAAGTTCGTCCCCAACACCAAGGTCGAGACCCTGGCGGAGCTTACCCCCGCCGCCGTCTCCGGGCTCCTGACGGTTCCCGTCGGCCGGCTTCGCAAGATGAAGATGGGGCCCCAGTACCTCCAGGCCTTCACCTGCGGCGATCAGCTCCTGTGGGGGGCCGCCGAGCCCCTGCGCCGCATGCTTCGCATCCTGGCGGAGAAGTAAGGGCGACGATTGCCGAACGTGCAGGATATCCGAGCCCCCGGAGTTTTCCGGGGGTCTTCTTTTTTGTCGGACACCGCTCTTCATGCGACAGATCAAGCTTGTAGTCGAATACGACGGAACCGGCTATGCCGGCTGGCAGCTGCAGCCCAACGGGGTCTCCATCCAGGAGACGATGGAAAGGGCGCTGGCGACCATGCTCAAGGTGCCGGTGCGTCTCCATTCTTCGGGGCGCACTGATGCCGGCGTCCATGCCCGCGGGATGGTGGCGGCGTTCAAGACCGACACCGCGGTGCCGCTCCGGGCCTTCTCCGAAGGTCTCAATGCCCTCCTTCCCCCGGACATTGCCGTCTCCTCCGCCGAGGAGGTGCCGCTGGAATTCCATCCCCGCTTCGACGCCCGGGGCAAGCACTACCGCTACAGCATCTACCGCGGGGAGCGCCGCTCGCCCCTTGCCCGCCTGTGGGCGTGGCATGTTCGCACTCCTCTGGATCTGGCTCTGATGCGGGAGGCGGCAGAACTGATGGTCGGCGAGCACGATTTCGCTTCTTTCCGGACCGCGGGGTGTGCGGCGAAAACCACGGTGCGCCGCATCGATGCCGTCGATATTGTCGAGGAGGGGGATTTTCTCCGCATCGATGTCCGTGGCTCCGGGTTTCTACGCAACATGGTGCGGATGATGGCGGGGACCCTGGTGGAGGTGGGGCGGGGACGGCGGACCCCCCGCGACGTCGCGCTCCTCCTCTCCCGCCCCGGGAGCACGCCGGCGGGACCTACCGCACCCCCTCACGGTCTCTGTCTCCATGAGGTTTACTACTGATTCTTGGTGGCAAATTTTTTCTTGACAGCGAGGTTCACGCATAGTACCATCCGTCCTTCGCTGAGAAGAGCGTTCACTATTTATTCCATCCAGCGTGCGAGGGTTCGATGAAAACGACGAAGGTTGCAAAGAAGGAAGAAGTGACCAGGGAGTGGTTCCTGGTTGATGCCGATAGCAAGGTCCTCGGTCGCGTGGCCACCGAGATCGCCAACATCCTCCGCGGGAAGAAGAAGCCGACCTATACCCCGAGCGTCGACACCGGTGATTTCGTCATTGTCGTCAACGCTGAGAAGATCGCCCTGACCGGCAACAAGATGACCGACAAGATCTACTACAGCCACTCCGGGTTCCCCGGCGGGCTCAAGGAGATCGCGGCCGGCAAGCTCCTCGAGAAGAAGCCCGAGGAGGTCATCCGCAAGGCGGTCAAGGGGATGCTTCCCAAGAACAAGCTTGCCCGTCACATGCTCAAGAAACTCAAGGTCTATGCCGGCGGCGAGCATCCGCACGGGGCTCAGCAGCCCAAGGTTCTCGACATCTAATCGGATCACGAACAACGATCAGGAGATAACGAATGGCAGGTATCAGCTATTACGGAACGGGTAAGAGGAAGTCGTCGGTTGCCAGGGTCTGGCTGCGGCCGGGGACCTGGAAGATCGTCATTAACAACAAGACCATCGACCAGTATTTCGGGCGCGAGACCTCCAAGATGATCGTCAAGCAGCCGCTGGAGCTGGTCGAGAAGGTCGGCGAGTTCGACATCTACGTGAACGTCCGCGGCGGCGGCGATTCCGGTCAGGCCGGCGCCATCAAGCACGGCATTACCAAGGCCCTTCTCGGGGCTGACGGCGCCCTGCGCGGCACGCTCAAGAAGGCCGGGTTCATCACCCGCGATTCCCGCATCAAGGAGCGCAAGAAGTACGGCAAAGCGGCTGCCCGCCGGAGCTTCCAGTTCTCCAAGCGTTAATTGGTTGTCCGTTGTTCTGTTATTGCAGGGGGAAATCCGTTCCGGGTTTCCCCTTCTGCGTTCGTGGCCCAGGTCGGCCGCGGTGCTGAAAATACCGGGCAGGGAGGATTTGTCGCATGCTGAAAGTTGCCGTGGTGGGCGCGAGTGGCTACACGGGTGTGGAGCTATTGAGGCTCCTTCACTCCCATCCGGAGGTTGCCGTCACCTGCATCACCTCCGAACAGAGCGCAGGGAAGCCGGTCGCCGACGTTTTCCCGACCTTGCGGAAGCGTTACGGCCAGATCCTCGAAAATCTGGAGCCGGTCCGGGTAGCCGATAAAGCTGATTTCATCTTTACGGCGCTCCCGCACAAGGCGGCCATGGAGGTGGTTCCGACGTTTCTGAGGCTCGGGAAGCGGATCGTGGATCTGTCTGCCGATTACCGCTTTCACGATGCCGCGGTATATGAGGAGTGGTACGAACCCCACATGAATCCCGAGCTTCTTTCCGAGGCGGTCTACGGGCTTCCCGAGGTGCGGCGCGACAGGATCGTCGGGGCGCGGCTCGTGGGAAATCCCGGCTGTTACCCGACCAGCGTCATCCTGGCGCTCCAGCCGCTGCTCCGCAACGGGCTCATCGACCCCGCTACGATCATTGCCGACTCCAAGTCGGGCGTTTCCGGGGCCGGACGCGGGGCCAAGGTAGACAATCTGTACTGCGAAGTGAACGAGGGGTTCAAGGCCTACGGCGTGGGGGGCGTCCACCGTCACACCCCCGAGATCGAGCAGGAGCTGTCGCTTCTCGCCGGCGCCAAGGTGACGATCTCCTTTACCCCCCATCTCGTGCCGATGGATCGGGGGATCCTCTCCACCGTGTATGCCAGGCTGACGACCGCAAAGAGCGGGGCAGAGCTTGCCGCCCTCTTTGCCGACTATTACGGGGGGGAGCAGTTTGTCCGCATGCTCCCGTCCGGGAGTTATCCTTCCACCGCCCACGTGCGGGGGGCGAACTTCTGTGATCTCGGCGTCGCGGTCGACGGGCGGACGGGGCGGGTCATCGTCGTGTCGGCCATCGACAACCTGGTGAAGGGGGCCGCCGGGCAGGCCGTGCAGAACATGAACATCATGTGCGGGTTCCCCGAGGGGCTGGGGCTCGAAGGGCTGCCGTTCTTTCCGTAAGGTGACCATGGCGTTTCTCCCCCTCACAAAAGAAGAAGCGGCCGCCCGGGGCTGGCGCGAGCTCGATGTGATCTTTGTCACGGGGGACGCCTACATCGATCACCCTGCGTTCGGGGTGCCGCTTCTGGCCCGCTGGCTCGAGTTCCACGGTTTCCGGGTCGGGATCATCGCGCAGCCGGACTGGCGATCCCGGGAGCTGTTCCTGGCGCTCGGCCGGCCGCGGCTCTTCTTTGCCGTTTCCGCCGGCGCCATGGACTCAATGGTTGCCCACTACACCCCGGCCCGAAAGCTCCGCCACGACGACGCCTACACACCGGGAAACCGTCATGGCGCGCGCCCGAACCGGGCCACCATCGTCTACACGTCCCGGCTGAAGGAGTGCTTCCGTGATGTGCCGGTGGTGATCGGCGGCATTGAGGCGTCGCTGAGGCGTCATGCCCACTACGACTATTGGGAAGACAAGGTCCGGCGCTCCCTGCTGGTCGATGCCAAGGCCGACCTCCTCGTGTTCGGCATGGGGGAGCGACCCCTCCTCGAAGTTGCACAGCGGCTGCGTAGCGGCGAGCCCTTTTCGGCCCTGACGGATATCCGCGGCACTGCCCTGATGGCACGGGAGGCCGGGGCCGATGCCGTCGTACTTCCTTCCTTCGAGGCGGTGGCGGCGGACCGGCTGCGTTATGCCGAGGCCTTCCGGCTTGCCGCGGACGAAACCAACCCGTTCTGCGCGCGGGCGGTTGCCCAGCGTCACGGAGAGCGCTACGTGGTCTGCAACCCGCCGGCGCTGCCACTTTCGGAGGCCGAGATGGATGCGCTCTATGCGCTTCCTTTCGCCCGTGCTCCCCATCCATCGTACAAGGAGACGATCCCTGCCTACGAGCAGATCAAGGCATCGGTGACCACCCACCGGGGGTGCTTCGGGGGATGTTCGTTCTGCGCCATTACCCACCATCAGGGGAAGTTCATTCAGTCACGCAGCGAGTCGTCCATTGCGGGCGAAATTGAGCGGATGGTACGGATGCCATGGTTCAGGGGGAGCGTCTCCGACGTAGGGGGGGCGACCGCAAACATGTACGGCTTGGGCTGCGGACATACCGACGCCGGAGCCAGTTGTCGGAAAGAAAGCTGTCTGTATCCCCGTCCCTGCCGGCACCTCGTGACGTCGGACAGGCGTGCCGCCGCTCTGCTCAGGCGCGTGAGGGGTATCCGGGGTGTCACGCATGCGGCGGTCTCCTCCGGTGTTCGATACGATCTGTTGGAGCGCCAGCCACGGTACCTCGAACAGTTGCTTGCCCACCACGTAGGGGGGCGGCTCAAGGTGGCGCCGGAGCATGTGGTTGGGCGCGTCACCAACCTTATGCACAAACCGGGTGCTGAACTGTTCGAGCGCTTTCTTTCGCTCTTCCTGCGCGAGAGCGCGCGTCTCGGCAAACGGCAGTTTGTGGTTCCGTATCTCATCTCCGGGCATCCCGGCTGTACGCTAGAAGATATGGTGGAGTTGGCACTTTTTCTCAAAAAACATGGTTTGCGGGTAGAGCAAGTACAGGATTTCACACCCACTCCCGGAAGCCTGTCTACTTGCATGTATTACTCGGGGATTGATCCGGCGACGGGGCGGAAGGTTCATGTCGCCAGAAGCGACCGGGAGAAGCTGCTGCAAAAGGCGCTCCTTCTCTGGCATCAGCCGAACGAGTGGCGCCATCTCCTTGAGGCGTTGCGGAGCTGCGGCAAAGAGGATGTTGCCCGGCTGTTGCTGTCGGACGAGAGATATGAGTCCCCTGCTCGCACCGATACTCGACGACGGTTGAGGCGCGGAAAATGATGAGCGGAAGCTTGTAGTGGGCAAAAAGCTTGACAATAGCCACATCGTGTATTATATAAATTTCTTCGCTTTGCGAAAAAAGCTTGACCGGACCGGAAAAAGCAGGTATTAAACTTTTCCGCGCTGGCGTAGCTCAATTGGTAGAGCAGCTGACTTGTAATCAGCAGGTTGCGGGTTCAAGTCCTGTCGCCAGCTCCATAGCAAAGGCCTCTTCAATTGGAGGGATTCCCGAGCGGCCAAAGGGAACAGACTGTAAATCTGT
Source organism: Geobacter sp. (assembly GCF_027327745.1). Lineage (GTDB taxonomy): Bacteria > Desulfobacterota > Desulfuromonadia > Geobacterales > Geobacteraceae > Geobacter. Next base: position 509 of record NZ_DAHVYG010000075.1, on the reverse strand, counting down.
CGTCGAACGACTTCGGAGGTTCGAATCCTCCTCCCTCCACCATAAAAACCTTCAGGGGTTTCGCGCGCATTGCCGATGTCCAGGAGACGCTAACGGTCGATTGGACTGGGCGCGGCGGGTTCGCGAGGCTTCGCAATGCTTCTACGTGTTTTGGCGGGAGTAGCTCAGTTGGCTAGAGCATCAGCCTTCCAAGCTGAGGGTCGCGGGTTCGAGTCCCGTTTCCCGCTCCAAACATTCGTTAAGCCCACATAGCTCAGGAGGTAGAGCACTTCCTTGGTAAGGAAGAGGTCACCGGTTCGAGTCCGGTTGTGGGCTCCATTTTTTCCGTTACACAGCAGACGAGAAGCAATTCTCGAAAATGATTGTCCGGGAGGAAATCCTACATGGCAAAGGCAAAATTCGAGAGGAAGAAACCGCACGTCAACATAGGGACGATTGGTCACGTAGACCACGGCAAGACCACGCTGACCGCGGCCATCACCAAGGTTCTGGCAGAGCGCGGTCAGGCC
>NZ_DAHVYG010000064.1 GCF_027327745.1 Geobacter sp. | reverse complement strand
ATCAGGTTCAGCAGCCGGAGGATGCACTCCCGAGCATAGGGGTCGCCGATCCGCGACAGGTCAAGGTCTTCGAGCACCGACAGGTACGCCGTCTATCTAGGGCCAGGGCCAGGATGTTCAGATCTGTCCACTGGCCCCCGTATGCAAGAACTCGGCCGGGGCCTGCCCTGAGTTATTGAGAAGTTACTCATGTTGAGAAGGAATACGAGGATCGTTTCCTGGTGAGCGCCCTTCAGTGGAAGCGGCTTCACGGCTGAAGCCCGAGTCGCCCATCTCCGCCAGCGGGAGAACCCCGCGCCTTGCGAAAAGGGCAGAGGGCAGTCTCTTTCGTTGGGGACAGGCTTCTCCCGCGGCGACCGCCGCGGGAGAAGTTGCGTACCTATGGTTCGGTGGGTGGCGCGGTTATTCCGACGGTTACCGCGCCGAGCGTCTCAGTACCATCCCTCCACTCGAGGCCAGCAGGCCGGCCAGAACCAGCAGCAGCGCCACGTTCCCCTGGCCGTCGTCAGCCTCACCGGCGGAGGGCAGTGCCCTCACCCCGGCGACCTCCGGGGGAGGCGGGGGCGCGATTCCCAACACCTCCGGCGTCTCCGTGGGTGGCACCGGCGTCTCCGTGGCTTGCGCTGCGGCCGGCACGGGCGTTTCCGTGGCCGGTGCCGCGGGTGGCGCCGGCGTTTGGGTCGGCGGGACCGCCGCAGCTACGCCCGCTACCTGTGGGGTCTCGGTGGGGATCGGGGTGGCGCTAGCGGCCGGACCCCTTTCCGGGACTCCAGGTGGCGGTGAGGTCGGGGTTGCCGTCGGAGGCGTGCCGGCGGCGGTAGGGGTCGGGGTGTTGGTGGCCTCGCCACCACCTCCGCCGCTAGTGGGGGTGGCCGTCGGCGATGCCGTCTCTGTGGGGGTCGACGTAGCGGTGGGGGTCGCCGTGACCACCGTTCCGGTAGAGGTCGGCGTCGCCGTAGCCGTGCTGGTCGGGGTAGGCGTCACGGTTGGCGTACTGGTCGCAGTGCTCGTCGCCGTTGGGGTCGGAGTGTTGCCACAGGGACCGTGGGACAGGTTGAACTCACCGCTCCATCCACTGTAGATGGTGGTGGAGGCCGAGACGACCGTCGAGTCGAGATTGGCAGTCGTTACGTAGTGGGCCGTGCCTCCCGTCAGTTTCTTGCCGCTGAACAGCTTGACCGGGACGGTGGCCGTCTGCCCGTTGGCCCAGGTCACGCTGATCGAGTCTGGCGCATGCGCCTCTGTGTCTATCTGAGTGATCACAAACTCCCACTCGCTGCTGCTGCATTCGTGGTCGGTGAGCGCCTTCGCGTATATGGTTTGGCCGGTCAGCACTCCGGCGTAGCCGACATCGGTGGGAGCCAGCGCTATCAGGCATAGCGCCGCCGCACCCAGGACCAAGAGGCCTGCGTAGAAAGCATTCCTCATGGGGAGTCCTCCTTATCTCCCTGGCTCTCGAGAAGCCGAAGAATCGAGCGTCTACGGGATCGTCTATGGGATATTGCACGCAGTTAAAGGTTAGCTGTGCGTAGAAGATGCAGTTTCCATGCCATCTTGTTGGCAGTTGCTGCGGGGTCAGCCGCCTGCTATCGGAAGCCGGGGTGAGAAGAGGTCCGGGGAAGGTGCAGGAATCACCGGGGACAGAGCCGCATTGTCATGCCGATACACAGCGCTGCACGGTTCCGAGTAGAATAGCTTCTGGCCCGGCCTGCCCCGGAAGAGCGTCTGACCGGAGGGTCCATGTCGCGGAGGGCTACGAGGATCGTCTCCTCGACCTTTTCCGCCGGCACCGCTGACCTACCCCCGGCCCGAATCTGCCGGATTCGCCTCCATTGCAGGGCTGATTCCGGGAGCCATACAGCCAGGCGATATTCTCGGCACGCCATGTGCTACTTCTTCGCCCCAGGCGACGGATCCGCCGTCCCTGTCCAGTTGGGAAAGGAGCAATCACATGGCAGAGACCATCGGCAAGCAGGATCTGGTGTCCAAGGTCGCTCAGCATGCTGGTATTCCCAACAAGCAGGCTGAGAAGGTAGTCAACTCC
>NZ_DAHVYG010000022.1 GCF_027327745.1 Geobacter sp. | reverse complement strand
TGATACACCCGAGCGTCCAGCATGTCAAAGTTTATGATGCTCCTCACTGCGACAGCACCTCCTGTACCTTCGCAAGCAACTCATACGGATTCACCGGTTTGGCGATGAAATTAAACCCCTCCTCAAGCACACCCTTGCGGTTGATGATGTCCTGAGTGTAGCCGCTGATATAAAGCGCCTTCAGGTCCGGTTTCGTCAGCTTCATCTCCTCGTAGGCTGCCTGGCCGTTCTGTTTGGGCATTACCACGTCAAGGAGCACCATGTCGATCTTGCCCGCGTACTCCCGGAACCTTTTGACCGCCTCGGTCCCGTCCACCGCCTCGATAACCTCGTATCCGCTCCGTTCGAGGATATGCTTGGCCAGTTTGCGGACCGCCTTGTCGTCTTCCGCCACCAGGATCGTTTCCCTGTTTCCCCGACCGACCTGGACGAACTCGGTTGTTTCCGGCGCTGCAGCCGCCTGAATGAGGGGGAAGTAGACGTGGAACGTAGTCCCTTCTCCCGGCGACGTCTCGACGGTGACGAACCCTTCGTGCTGCTTGATGATGCCGTATGCCATCGAAAGCCCGAGGCCGGTCCCTTTGCCGACCTCCTTGGTGGTGAAGAACGGATCGAAGATCCGCGCTCTGGTCTCTTCATCCATCCCTATCCCGGAGTCGGCGATGCTGATAATGCCGTAGCGCCCCGGCATTCCTTTCTCGACGGGGCCGAAGAAATCTTCGTCGAGATATTCGCTGCGCGTGGCGATAGTCAGAGAACCGCCACCGGGCATGGCATCGCGGGCATTGGTGACGAGGTTGATCAGGATCTGATCGATTTGTCCCGTGTCGACCTGGCAGATGAGCGGTTCGTCGGCCAGCGATATCCGGAATTCGATGTCTTCGCTGATGAGGCGGGCCAGGAGTTTTTCGATGCTCTTGATGATATCGTTAAGGTTGGTCGGCCGGGGATTGATGACCTGCTTCCGTCCGAAGGCGAGGAGTCGCTTTACCAGAGTCGTCGCGCGGTCCGAGGCGATCAGGATCTGGTCGACATAGATCCGGTAGGGATTGTCGTTCTTGAGGCTCCGTTGCAGGAGGGTGCCAAATCCGACAATCGCGGTGAGGATATTGTTGAAATCGTGGGCTACCCCGCCGGCGAGGGTCCCGACCGCTTCCATCTTCTGGGCGTGTCGAAGTTCCTCTGCCAGGAATTCCTTTTCCGCTTCGCGGGCCTGGAGCGTTTCCACGAGATGGTTGAACGCCGAGGCAAGCCGTCCGACCTCGTCTTTGCTCTCCACCAGCACCGGCTCGAATGTCTCGCCGCGCTCCAGTTTCTTGAGCCCTTCGGTGAGCCGGTTGAGGGGGCGGGTGATCCGCCGGACAATCACGTAAGTGAAGACCGTCCCCAGCACCAGGAATACGGAGGCGAGGGTGATGCTCTTCAGGAGCAGCGCCTTGAGCTTTATCCGTAACGGCTCCTTGTCGAGGATGATCCGGACGAAACCGGTTATTCTGGTCGTCTCATGCGAAGGGGCGGCGAGGTAGAGCGACTCCGTCGACGTGAATTGGGCGGTTGAGACCACCGGAGCCCAGAACTCGTAGGTGTCGCTTCCCTGAAACACCTGCGGAGCCGAGGTCTTTCTGACCTGTCCGAATCTTGTGCTCCAATGGGGAAAGCCGCGCTCGGGGGTCTTGAGTACCGAGGGATGTGCCTCCTCCCGGAGTAACGTCCCTTCCGCGGAGACCACGGTGACGAAGAGGACCCCCTCGTGCTGGAGAATCCCTCCGATGGGATCTTTGAGGAGTTCGCTGTTCTCGGTGAATACGCCGAGCCTGACGTTGTAAGCCAGCAGCCGCGCCAGCAGCAGTCCCTCGCCGGTCATGTTCTCCTCAAGCGCCGCCCGCTGGTAATGAAAGAAGAGAAGCGTGAATGAAAGCGAGATGCCGGCAATGAACACCGCGAACAGAACGAAAAACTTCAGGCCGAAGCTGTTACGTCTTGTCGGAAATACGGTAAAGAGCGCCATAGCCACTTCCTAGCGAATGATCCGGGCCCGGCCCATGGCCTCTTCGTTGAGGGGAATCCCGAGTTTGCGGGCGATCTTGCTGTTTACCGTCAGTACGGTGCTCCGTGGAGCAGCATGGGGAATGCTTCCGGCCGACGCCCCGCCCAGAATCCTGCGGACCATCTCGCCAGCCTGGCGACCGAGGTCGTAGGGGTCGACGGCCAGGGCCATCAGAGCCCCCATTTCCACATACTTGTCGGAGAAGGTCAGAACGGGAATCCGATGGCTGAGGCAGGTAAGGAGCATGAACTCGACCGTTTCGTCGGTAACGACCGTCGTATCGGGCAGCATCCAGAAGGAATCGCTCCTCCAACAGGCGTGGAACCTCCCGGGGGCTTCGGCATTCCCTGAGAACCAGCTCGATCCCTGTCCCTTTGGCGGCTGCCTGGGCCCTGCGGACCAGCAGCCCGGTCCGTGCCGGATTGTAGATGATGCCGAGCCGTTTAATGCTGGGGGTTACCCGTTGCAGTGCCGCCAGCTGCCGTTCCGGGGAAACGGAAAGATTGATGCCGGTGACATTTTCGCCCGAAGTAAGCGAATTCTGCGGATCGAGAACCATCAGGTAGACGATGGGGGTATCCTTGATCTTTCTTACCTTTGCCAGGGCCTCCGCCCCTATTGCCACGATAACCGCCGGCCGCTCTTCCCGCACCGTTCTTATGATGTCGCTCCCATCCATTTCGGAGAGAACCATTTTGTTGATTCGCCCCCCCGCAACGCTTCTGACACCCCGCAACGCTTCTTCATAGGGGGCGACCCTCATGCTCTCGAGCACGAGGATACCCTGTGCCGCCTTGGCGGTGCCGGTGAATAACATCAGCGCAAAAATTGTAAGGTACAGGGTGCGTTTCATAGGGTGCGAGCATGGATTTCCGCTTTGGGGATGACGAAGTTTCTCTGCGTGCGGATTGCCTGTGAAAATGTCCGAAGTATCTACTGGTGTTACGATATCTGAGCGTTGCTTGCAATGACAAGTGACGTTTTTTTGTATGGAGTGCCAAAAAAGGTTATGTAAGTCATTGAATTGACTTGCCCAGTGACCAGTAAGGGGGGTGGAACCTATTGATTATTAATGAAAAAATGGTGTCAAAATTTTGAGCGAGTCGAAGCTTCTCCATAATGAACCATGCTTGATTGCGATTTTGGTGCCATCCGTAAACGGGAAATAATCGGGGAAGGGATAGGGGGAGGGCCGCTTTGTGTCGCCATAAAAAACAGTAATATCAGCTTGTTAGCTGTAGCTGCGAATATATTCAGCGATGAATCTCGCGATCGGGCCTTCGGGAGGAATTTTTTTTGCATTAGCGTCACTCCTTAAGAAACCGCCAAGGGGATGGAATGCGTGCAGCGTAATGGGGCGAAAGGCGATATGAACTGCCGAGGAAGAATTATGGGAGAGGGTAAACGGTTGGTCCTCAGTGTGGTGACCGGACTGGGGCTGGTCGCCGGCATCCTGGGCGGCGTTGCTCCGGCTCATGCCCAGACGGAAGAAGATCTGAGGGTTCTCGAGATGTTTTACGAGGATAAGGATCTGGTGGTGACGCCATCCCGCGACCCGAAGCCGATCTCTGAGGTGGCGGAGAACATCACCGTTGTCACTGCCAGGGAGATCGAGGCGATCAACGCCCATACCCTGGCAGATGTCCTCAATACGATCACCGGCGTCCAGATCGACCTGCGGGGCGGCCCCGGCACCCAGTCGACTCCCGCAGTCCAGGGGTCGGACCCGCTCCACGTGCTCGTCATGATCGACGGGGTGGCCCAGAACTTCCTCGTCAACAACTCGGCCGATGTCGGCGCCATCCCGGTCCAGCAGATCGAGCGGATCGAGATCATCAAAGGGCCCGCGTCATCGTCGTGGGGCTCCTCCCTCGGCGGCATAATCAACGTCATCACGAAGAGCCCCAATGACGAGCGCTCCGCTGCGGGTCTCGTCTCCACCTCCTTCGGCGAGCGCTTCACCGGCGACCACCGGGTGGAGCTCTCCGGCACGGTCGGGGGGAACGGCTACTACGTCCATGCCGGCAAGCTCCATTCGGACGGCCTCCTGCCCAATAACCAGTTCGACGGCAACCGGGCCTACGGTAAATTCCAGAGAGAGCTGCCGGACGGCGGTTCACTCCAGTGGACCCTCGGTTACAGCGGCAGTTCCCGCGGGGACCAGCAAGACTTCCGCGCCGACCTGTCGAGCAGAAACCGGTTCGACAACCTCTTTTCGACCTTCTCCTTTGCCTATCCGGTCACCGAGCGGATCGATCTCGACCTTTCACTGCGCACCTCCTGGAAGAGTCTTGCCCGGATTGATTCCCAACTAAGTACGGGTTTGGAGCAGTCGAAGGTCTCAATAGACGAGCTGACCTATGGTGGGAGCGCCAAACTCACGTGGCGGGAGAGGGCCCATCACCTTGCCTTTGGGGCCGATTTCGACCGCGGTGACGTCGAGGAAACGACGACGGCGGTCGGAAATCCTGCGGCCGTCGTGACCCCTCACCTCACCAAGTGGGCACTCTTCGCCAACGACACCATCGCCGTTGGCAACCTGACCGTCATTCCCGGCGTCCGTTACGACCATACCAGCACCAACGGCGACTTCGCGAGTCCGAGCCTCGGGGTTACCTACGGTCTCGGGGAGCATATCGTCCTGCGGGGGGCGGTGGCGCGAGGGTTCAATATCCCTCCCCTCATCTTCACCTCCGGCGACGGCCTCACTACGGCCCCGAGCCCGGGGCTCAAGGTGGAGAAGGTCCTCTCCTACCAGGCGGGATTTGAGACCACTTTGTTCAGGTATTTCTGGCTCAAGTCAACCTTATTCCGGCACGACATATCCGACGCCATTGTTCCGATACTTCTCTCCAACGGACAGGCACAGTTCCTCAACCAAAATCGGCAACGTCGCCAGGGGGTGGAGGTGGAAGTGAGGACCGTACCCTTTTTCAATACCTCCATCGCAACCGGCTATGCCTATGTCGACGCCCGCAACCGCGACACCGACGAGCAACTCTCCAACGTGGCGTCTCACATTTACAATCTGGCTCTCCAGTACGACGACCGGAACGGCCTCCGGGGGACCTTGACCGGCCACTACATTTGGTGGAACGCTGCGAGCGACAACCGGGCGAAATACACGCCGGTCGTCTGGGACCTGAACCTGACGAAGCGCCTCTTCAAGGGGGAGCGGATGGACGCGGAGGCGTTCTTCACCGCCCACAACCTTTTCAACGGCGCCCAGTATCTCTACGACAGCCTGAAGAACCCCCGCCGGTGGTTTGAGGGGGGGGTGCGGTTCAGGTTTTGATCGTCTCGGGCGACATGACTGTCATGAAACCGTCCATGCTCACGCGCAATTAAGCCGTTGACTTACGGCGAATTTTAGAATACTGTTTTGGCCATTCCAGTTGATGGTCAAATTCACGGCAGGAGGCCCCACCATGAAGAACGCGCACGTCACCGCACCGAACTCCTCAACCCGTATCCTCGTCCTTGACGAAGGAAACGCCAAGTCGCCCTACCCGAAGTATTGCATGGTCCCGATTTTTAGACTTTACATCAACTAGTTCATTCGGACGAAAAAGGGGAGAGCTTCTCCCCTTTTTTTATTCCGTTTGATGAACACAGTACCACGCGGCCGGTAACGCTCGCCGAACGGCGGCTGTGCGTCCGCAAAAGCATACGGAGAGTAAGTTGAAGCTTTCCCGCTACACGAAGGTATTTCCCTGCGAGGATCGTCAGGGAGATTGCATCCTCTTTGCCGCCAGAACGGGGGCGAGCGTGCTCGTCCCCTCGGCGCTGCTGCAGGAAATCGAGGAGGGAGGGCTCGATCCCGCCGATGAGGAGACCCTGGCCGGGCTCGGTTTTCTTGTCCCTGACCATGAGGTGGAGCGACGGGCGATACTGGGGATGACCGAGGAGATGAATCTGCGCCAGGAGGTCTTCTCGGCCCTGGTGGTGCTGAACCTGGACTGTAACCTCGGCTGCACCTACTGTTTCGAGGGGACCCTGAAGGGTAAGCACTTCATGGGGGAGGAAACCGCCGACCGGCTGGTGGATGTAATCGCCAGCGGACCGGTCGCGCGCGGCAAGTCGGTGTCGCTCAATTTTTACGGCGGCGAACCGCTCCTCAGTGTCCCTCTCATCAGGAGAATCGCCGGAAAGGTCAAAGCGGTGACGGAGGAACGGGGACTTTCCTTCGGCTTCAGCCTGATGACCAACGGCACGCTCCTGACCCGCCAGCGGGTGGAAGAACTGCTCCCCTTCGGCCTGAAGGGGGCCACCGTGACCCTGGACGGCCCCCGGGAAATCCACGACGCCGCCCGCCCGTTCACCGACGGCCGGGGAAGCTTCGACGTCATCATGCGCAACCTCAGGGAAGTTGCCGGGCTGATCGCGCTCCAGATCGGCGGCAACTTTACCCGGGAGAATTACCGCGAGTTCCCCCGCCTCTTTGACCTCCTCATTGCCGAGGGGTTGACCCCCGACCGCCTAGGTCCGATGCAGTTCAGTCCCGTTGTGTCGACCCCATCCAGCCGCGCCTTGCCGGAATTCACCGGTGGCTGCATCTCCGCCAACGAGCCGTGGGTAGCCGAAGCGATCCTTTTTCTCAGGGAGGAGCTTCTTCGGCGGGGATTTGAGCCACCAAAGATGGAGCCCCATATCTGTGCCGTTGAAACGGCTGAAAACCTTGTCGTCAACTACGACGGTACCTTCTACAAATGTCCGGCGCTCATCGGAATCGAAGGAGCTGAGGCCGGCGATGTCGGGACCGGCATGCGCGACTGCCGCATGACCCACGGCCTGGGTTTGTGGCAGAACGATGAATGCCTCGATTGTCCCTACCTCCCCCTCTGCTTCGGGGGATGCCGTTATCTCGGTTTCCTCGACAATGGGCGTATCGACGCTCTCAACTGCAATCGCGACTTCTTCGATGCCTTCCTGGAGCCTTGCCTCAAACAGGACATCGCCTATCGTGTCCGTTCGACGGAGGGGTGAACAGAGGTTGCCGTTGTCTGGCTGACAGGGCAGGGAGATGCGCTACGGCGCCGTCACCTGCACCACCGAACTCACCTCGCCATTCGGATTTACGACCTGAATCCGGAGATCCTTGTCCGTCGGGTCTGCCGGGTAGCGTTGATAGACAAGCTTGGAACAGTCGACGAAGATGACCGATTCCCGCTCGCCGCTGCGGGTTGCCCCGGCGGTGAGACGCTTGCCGACACCGGCATTCAACCCCACCTGAAAGCTTCTCTCCTCCACCATGAGTGAAGACCCCGGCTGAAAATTTTTCCCCTCGATAATGAGTTTGTAGTAGGTCACGAAGCTCTCCCCCCTGCTGACGCCGTATATTTCCGGTGTCGAGATGACCGAGAGGGTTATGGGAGTCGTGATGGTGTCTTCGGGGTTTTTCACCTGCACCTGGTGGAGTCCTCCCGGCACGGCGGGGACGGTGAACGAGACCGACTCCGGCGAGGAGTAGCTGCTCGCAACGATGGAGCCGTCGAAGAGGACCCTGTTACCCGGCTCGAAGTTGTGGCCCGAAATTGTGATCCTGCGTTCGGCGCCGCTGGAGCATGCGGCGATGCTGTCGGGGGAGATGGAATCGACGACCGGCTTGGGCGGCAGGATCATGAAGTTGTAGGTCCTGCTGGTGGTGCCGTCCTCCCGCTTGAGAAAGAGGGCGTAGAGGCCGGGGGCCAGTTTCGGGATGTCGAAGGTCAGGGTCTGGGGGGAGATGACCTTTGTCGGTACTTCGGTATTGCCGAGGAAGGCGACGGTCTTCTCGGTGAAGGCGGTACCGGAAAGGGTGATGGTACTGTTCGGTTCGCCCTGGGCGGGGATGATGCTGAGGATGTTGACTGCCGGTGTGGAATCGGCTCGCTTTTTGGCGGCAGCCGGACTCGTTGCCGGTTTCTTCTTGCCGTTCTTGGGGGCTGACCAAGCCGGCGGAGCCAAGGCGATGGTTGCAAGGAGAACGAGAGCCAGGGGACGGTATCTCATGGAGCCTCCGGAATATTTTCATTCCCGCCGAATCGGGCGTTCCCGGCAATTAAATCACCGTCGGTTGCGATGTCAACGGGTAACGGTCATGGCCAGCCAGACGCCCGTGAGGGCAAAGAGGAGGTTGGCGATCCAGGCGGAGACAAAGGGGGGGAGAACCCCGGTCTGGCCGAACGATATGAGAATGGAGTTCGTGATGAAATAGGCAAAACCGATGGCGATGCTGGCCCCGATGCCGACGGCGATGCCGCTCGACCTCCCGCCCCGCAGGGCGAAGGGAATGCCGAGAAACGCCATGATCAGCGAGGCGAAGGGGAGCGAGATCTTGGCGTGCATCTGCGCCTCGTACCGCGTCGTTTCGTATCCTCCACGGCGCAGCTTTCTTATGTATTCCCTCAGTTTGAGAAACCCCATGTTGTCGGCGTACTTGTCGACCACCTTCAGATCTTCGATTGTCAGGTTGAGCGCTGTCGGGAAGTCTGCCGCCTTCGTTGTGGCAGAGATCCCGTCCTTCCCCAGCTCTCGCACCGTTACGCGGTGCAGGACCCACTGCTGCTTCTCCCTTGTGGCTGAGTCCGCATCGATCCGCTTGATAGGCCGGAGCCCCTCGGCGAAGTTCCAGATAGTGATGCCTCCCAGGGTCTGGCGGGCCGGGTCGAAAAGGCGGGCCATCATGATCGTGTTTCCGTCCTTGTGCCAGATGTTGTTCTGGCGAAAGAAGGTGTTGTAGCTCTGTTTCCTGATCAGGACTTCTTCGATGTACCGCATCCTCTGGTAGGTCTCGGGAAGCACGAACTCGTTGGTGACGATGGTGAGGAAGCTCACACCGCAGGCGATGGCGAGAATCGGTGCGCTGATCCGCGCCAGGCTTATGCCGCATCCGCGCATGGCGGTGATCTCGCTGTTGCGGGAGAGGAGCCCGAGGGTGAGCAGTGTTGCCATGAGGACGGCGAGCGGCACCACCTGGGTGAATATTTCCGGTATCTTCAGCAGAAAAAAATGGATGATATCCGTCCACCGGGGCTGGAAGCGAAGCAAACGGCCGATTTTTTCCAGAAAGTCGATCACCAGGTAGATCGCAATGAATGCCGCGAGGCAGAGGCCAAAGATGCGCAGATACGCGGCCGCTATGTAACGGGTCAGGATGTTCACGACGACTTCGTGGCCTTTCCGAGAAACTCCCGGGTCCGGTGCGAAAGCTCCCTGACGGTGCCGGCGAACGGGAGGGGCCGTTCACTGGCGGTTCGTAGGAGCAAATTGATGCCGATGCCGGTCAGGAGGATGTTCGGTATCCACATGGCGATGATGGGAGGGAGGATCCCCTTCTCGCAGACAGCCTTTGCACCCGACATGAGGATGTAGTAGCCCAGCAGGAGAAATATCCCCGAGGAAAAGCCGCCGGCCCGTCCGGAGCGCTGGTTGTGGATGCCGAGGGGGATGCCGATGATGGCGAAAACGATGCAGGCGAACGGCAGTGCAAACCGCTTCTGGAGTTCGATCCGCGCATCGCGCAGAAATTTCGTCTCTTCCTGCGGCGCCCGAAGGTAGGTCATCAGTTCGCCGAGGGTCATGTCCTGCTCGTCGAGGTAGTGCTTCTTCGATTGCTGCTGCAGATTGACGTTCAGGTCGTAACTTGCGAACTGGACGATCCGGTACCCTTCCTTGCCGGCCAGCCGGTGGATTCCTCCGTCTTCCAGGTGAAGCCGGACGCTCTTTGTTTCGGGATTGGCGACAATTTTCCCCGCCGCGGCGAAAATGGTCGCCTGCTCGTCGGGGTTGCGCTCGTCCTGGATCAGGATGCCGTAGATGTCATGGTTCACCTGGTCGTAATTGTCTACATAAATGACGAGGCCGGGAAAATCGTCGTTGAATACCTTTTCGCGGATGCTTGTTGCGGCCCGCGTCTCGACTACCTCGTACAGAAACCGCTTGAACGAGGAGCTTCCCCACGGAAGAGCGTACACAGTGACGAAGGTGGTGGCGAGGTACGTCAGAACGGCAAAAACGAGGACCGGCGGCAGCAGGGAGCCGACCCCCACGCCACTTGCCTTCATGGCGGTTATTTCACTGTCCGAGGAGAGTCTTCCGAAGGCGAGGAGCACCGCCAGCAGAAAGGCCATCGGAATCGTCACGAGGAGGAATGAGGGGAGCATGTAGAGAATCAGTCTGCAGACGTCAACGAACGGCACCCCCTTGGCAAAGACCATTTCGGCGAGTTTGAGGAGCCGTCCCATAAGCAGAACGAAGGTGAAGACGGCCATCCCCAGCACGAAAGGAACGGCTGTTTCCCTGAATATGTATCGGTAGAGGGTTCGGGTCATGAGCGAGCCATGATACACGAAGGGTGCTGCGATGTAAATAATGTCAGCCCCTGCGGGTTCCACTTTGCTCTTGCCAAGTCGGGTTCCGTGTGGTATATGAATCCGCTGTTTATATTCCGCACGCTTTCTGTCAGGCCGGTGGTGTCCGTGATGTGCGGATTCCGGTTGTCGGGGAAGCGGAGGCACAAACCAAAGGAGAAAGCACATGTCGAACATCACCATGAAGGAACTTCTGGAGGCCGGCGTCCACTTCGGTCACCAGACCAAGAGATGGAACCCGAAGATGAAGCCGTACATCTTCGGGGCGCGGAACGGGATCTACATCATCGATCTCCAGAAGACCGTCCGCCTTTTCAAGAATGCATACAACTTCGTGCGCGAGAATGCCCAGGCGGGGGAGACGCTCCTTTTCGTGGGGACCAAGAAGCAGGCGCAGGATTCGATCGGCGAAGAGGCCCAGCGTTGCGGCATGTTCTTCGTGAATCAGCGCTGGCTCGGGGGGATGCTCACCAACTTTGCTACGGTGAAGCAGAGCATCGACCGCCTCAAGCGCCTCGATGCCATGTTCGCCGACGGCACCATTGAGGCATACACCAAGAAAGAGGCGCTTCAGCTTGAGAAAGAGCGCCAGAAGCTCGAAAAAACCCTTGGCGGGATCAAGGGGATGGGGAAGCTCCCCGGCGCCCTCTTCGTGATCGATCCGAAAAACGAGACCATTGCGATCAGTGAAGCGAAGAAGCTCGGAATTCCCGTTGTTGCGGTCGTCGACACCAACTGTGACCCTGATCCGATCGATTACGTGATTCCCGGCAACGACGATGCCATCCGGGCGATCCGCCTTCTTTCCGCAAAGATGGCTGAGGCGGTCCTCGAAGGGTCCCAGGCTCGTGAGGTCGCCCTCCGGGCCGATACCGAAGGTGAGGAGGCTGGTGAGGCTGCCGGGGCGGAGGAGGCGGGCGAATAGCCGGCGCTCCCGAATACATTAACACATCAAGGGGCTTGGCATGGCGTCGAACCCCATCCGGAGGATACAGTGAGCATTACAGCTGCACAGGTTAACGAATTGCGTAAGGTCACCGGCGCGGGGCTCATGGACTGCAAGAAGGCCCTCACCGAAACAGGGGGAGACCACGAGAAGGCCGTTGATTACCTCAGGAAGAAAGGGCTTGCCGCTGCCTCCAAAAAGGCCGGCCGTGCCGCCACCGAGGGGCTGGTCGGTTCCTACATCCATGCAGGCGGCAAGATCGGCGTTCTGGTCGAGGTTAACTGCGAGACCGATTTCGTTGCCCGCAACGAGAACTTCCAGGCGTTTGTGAAGGATATCGCCATGCACATTGCCGCGGCTGCTCCGCAGTTCGTTCGCCGCGAGGAAGTCCCGGCCGATGTCGTTGAGCGCGAGAAAGATATCTATCGCGCCAAAGCCCGTGAAACCGGGAAGCCGGAAAACATCATCGAAAAGATCATCGAAGGTCAGGTCAACAAGTTCTATGCCGACATCTGTCTCCTTGAGCAGCCTTACGTGAAGGATTCTGACAAGAGCGTCCAGCAGTTCCTGAACGAGACCATCGCCGCCATTGGTGAGAATATCTCGGTTCGGCGCTTTACCCGTTACGCTCTCGGTGAGGGGCTTGCCAAGAAAGAGACGGACTTCGCTGCTGAGGTTGCTGCCGCAGCAGGGCTGTAAGGGCACGAGGGCCGGTCATTCCCATGGCCGGCCTTTTTTGTACGCGCAGCATGAGGCCGGCGCGGGGTGTGCCGGCAACGGAGGCGGACACAAGCATGGCGAAACCACACTATAAACGAGTTCTGCTGAAACTCTCCGGCGAGGCTCTGGCCGGCGACCAAGGGTACGGCATCGATCCGTCCATAATTACGGCCATCGCCTCGGAGATCAAGGAGGTTGTGGCTACCGGCACCGAGCTGGCTCTGGTTATCGGGGGGGGGAACATTTTCCGGGGGCTTGCGGCGTCATCGAAGGGGATGGACCGGGCCAGCGCCGACTACATGGGGATGCTGGCTACCATGATCAATTCCCTTGCGATGCAGGATGCCCTGGAGAAAATCGGCGTCGACACCCGCGTGCAGTCCGCCATAGCCATGCAGGAGGTTGCGGAACCCTACATCCGTCGCCGCGCCATCCGTCATTTGGAGAAAGGGCGCATCGTCATATTCGGTGCCGGCACGGGCAACCCCTATTTTACGACCGACACGGCAGCCAGTCTGCGGGCCATGGAGATCGGGGCAGACGTAATCCTGAAGGGAACGAAGGTCGACGGGGTCTATTCGGCCGATCCCAAGAAGGACCCCACGGCGGTCAAATACCCGACGCTTACCTATCTTGAGGTTCTCAAGAAGGGGCTTCAGGTCATGGATGCCACGGCGACTTCCCTCTGCATGGACAACAACCTCCCCATTATCGTGTTCGATATTACCAGTTACGGAAATATCAAGAAAGTTGTGTGCGGTGAGGAAATAGGCACCATTGTGAAAGGAGCGTAGCATGACGAAGAATGTCATTGCCGATATGAAGAATCACATGGAAAAATCGGTCGACTCTCTGCGACGCGAGTACCAGAAAGTGCGTACCGGCAGAGCGAGCACCGGTCTGCTCGATGAGATAAAGGTCGATTACTACGGCAATCCTTCCCCCCTGAGCCAAGTGGCAACGCTCTCGGTGCCCGAACCCCGGACTATCACCATCCAGCCATGGGAAGCGAAGATGATCCCGGTGATCGAGAAGGCGATCATGAACGCGAACCTCGGCATCACCCCCGCCAATGACGGAAAGGTGATCCGTATCTCCCTTCCCCCCCTTACGGAAGAGCGCCGGAAGGAGATTGTGAAAATGCTCAAGAAATCGGCGGAGGAGGCCAAGATTGCGATCCGCAACATCCGTCGCGATTCCATAGACGGTCTCAAGAAGCTGGAAAAGGACAAGCAAATTTCCGAGGATGACCTTAAAAGGGCCGAGAAGGATGTTCAGGATGTGACGAATTCGTTCGTTGCCAAGATTGACGAAGTGCTTGCCCACAAGGAGAAAGAGGTGATGGAGGTCTGATGTCGCGTCGAGGCGCCGACATGGGGTCCCGGAAGACTTTTTTCGCTTGCGCCTGTAGAGCTTTTGTGGTTTAATCCCCTTTAACCCCTGAATTAAAGGGGATTTTTTGTTTTTAAGGGCCTTTATGCACGGTCTTGATACCGAAAAGCTTCCCCGCCATCTTGCTATCATCATGGATGGAAATGGTCGCTGGGCGCAGGAACGCATGCTGAAGCGAATAATCGGCCATCAGAAAGGGGTCGAGACGGTACGCGTGATAGTTGAGGAATGCTCGAAGCTCGGGATCCGCTATCTCACGCTTTTTGCATTTTCCGCCGAGAACTGGCTCCGCCCCAAGACCGAGGTGAAAGCGCTCATGGCTCTCCTCAAGAAATACATCAAGGCGGAAGTCGCCCGGATGACCGCGAACAACATCAGGTTCAACGTCATCGGTAATCGGGACGAGCTTCCACCTGACGTGAACGATGCCGTTCAGGAGGCCATCGTCCGAACGGAAGGGAACACGGGAATGGTGTTGACCCTCGCCCTTTCCTACGGCGCCCGTCAGGAGATCATCAGGGCGGCTGCCCGCCTGGCGGCCGACATTTCTGCCGGGACCGTTGACCCCGGCGCCATTGACGAGAGATCGTTCTCCTCCTATCTCTTCACGGCAACCATTCCCGACCCAGATTTCCTCATCAGGACGAGCGGCGAGATGCGGATCAGCAATTTCCTGCTCTGGCAACTGGCGTACACGGAGCTTTATTTCTCGAACGTCAACTGGCCGGAATTTTCCAGGATCGAACTTCTTAAGGCTTTGCGCGACTACCAGTCGAGGGAGCGGCGATTTGGCCGCACGAGCGCCCAGCTACAGAACAGGAGCTGACCATTAAACGCGTGATCACCGGGGCCGTTGCCCTGCCGCTTCTCATCCTCCTCGTTCTCAAGGGAGGGATTTTTCTTTTCACTGCTCTCATCGTGCTCTTGTCCGTGCTCGGGCTCGGGGAGTTTTACCGCATGGCCCTGCCTGAGCGCAAGGGTGACGGGATCGTCGCCTCCCTTGCCGGTGGGAGCATCCCGATCTTTCTCTTCCTCCCGTCGCTCTATCCTGCCGGGATGTCGCAATCTGCCGTGCACGGCCTGGCGGTACCCCTCTTGACGGCACTCTTCATTGCGTGTGCCCTCCGGGTTCTTTTTTCTTTTCGCGACATTCGTCACGCTGCCGGAGAGATCGCTCTTCTCGGAGCGGGGTTTCTGTACGTGCCGCTGCTCCTCACCCATCTGCTGTGGCTTCGGAACCTTCCCCACGGTATCGACTGGGTTTTCCTCCTGCTGGTCATTGTCATGGCGGGCGACACGGCTGCCTATTACGTCGGGAGCAGCCTGGGCAAGCGCAAGCTGTATCCAGTGGTGAGCCCGAACAAGAGTGTCGAAGGGGCGCTTGGAGGCCTTTGCGGCAGTATTGTCGGAGCCTTCATCGCGAAGGCCACGTTTTTTCCGGAGCTCACGGTCGGCGATTGCCTCGCCGTAGCGCTCACAATGGGACCTCTGGGGCAGGTGGGGGATCTTTTCGAATCGCTTCTGAAGCGGAGTTTCGGCGTCAAGGATTCGGGTGCCATTATCCCGGGGCACGGCGGGGTTCTCGATCGTCTCGACAGCATCCTCTTTGCCGCTCCGGCGGCCTATTACTATGCTTCATTGTTTTTTGCGAACCGCTAAGGTTTTGATGAGGGAATATGAAAAAGCTGACAATACTCGGATCGACAGGTTCAATTGGGGTAAGCACCCTCGATATCGTCGCCGCACATCGTGACCGCTTCGAAGTGGTTGCCCTTACGGCGGGAAACAATCTCTCCCTGCTGAAAAGACAGATAGAAATTTTCAGACCGAAGCTGGTCAGCGTCCTGACCAGCGAACGGGCAATCGAGCTTGATAAGATGTTGATCGGCGATAAGCCGGAGATCCACCACGGCGTTGCCGGGCTCATTGCGGCAGCCACCGCCAGCGACGCCGATATGGTGGTCGCGGCAATTGTCGGGGCCGCCGGGCTCATCCCCACTGCGGCCGCCGTCAAGGCAGGCAAGGATATCGCCCTGGCCAACAAGGAGACCCTGGTTACCGCCGGCCGTCTCATGATGGAGCTGGTTCGGGAGAATCGGGTCAAGCTCTACCCCGTCGACAGCGAACACAGTGCGGTATTTCAGTCGCTGGAAGGGCAGAGTCGAAAGGACGTGAAGCGGATCATCCTTACGGCATCGGGGGGGCCGTTCCTCAACCTCCCGCTGGATCAGCTCGACCGGGTTTCCATCAGTGATGCCCTGAACCACCCCAACTGGAGCATGGGGCAGAAGATAACCATCGATTCGGCCACCATGATGAACAAGGGGCTTGAGGTCATAGAAGCCCGGTGGCTCTTCGATACTCCTGCCGAGCAGATCGACGTCAACATTCACCCTCAAAGCATCATCCATTCCATGGTCGAATACGTGGACGGCTGTGTCATGGCCCAACTCGGCGTACCCGACATGAGGGCGCCGATTGCCTATGCGCTGACTTATCCGGGGCGGATTCCGACCGGAGTTAAGCCGCTGGACCTTACGGAACTTTCGGGTCTGAGTTTTTTTCGACCCGATTTCCGCCGTTTTCCCGCACTCAGCCTTGCCTACCGTTCCCTCTCCGACGGGGAGAGCATGCCGGCGGTCATGAATGCAGCCAACGAAGTTGCCGTAGAGGCCTTTCTGAAAGGGAGAATCGGCTTTACCGCCATTGCGGCAGCCATCGAGCGGACCATGGACAGTCACACTCCCCACACCCTTTCATCCCTCGACGAGGTTCTCGGCGTCGATCTATGGGCACGGAACAGGGCGCGCGAACTCCTGGGACTCGATTAGGGCGTGCCTCGGCTCACTTCCTGCCAGCATTGAGAGGAATCACATGCTCAGCATCATTTCAGCCATTGTCGTTCTCGGTATCCTGATTTTCGTTCACGAACTGGGCCACTTCATCTTTGCCAAACTGTTCCGTGTCGGTGTCGAGAAGTTTTCCCTCGGGTTCGGCCCGAAGCTGGTCGGGAAGCAGATTGGCGAGACGGAATATCTGATTTCCGCCTTCCCTCTGGGGGGCTACGTCAAGATGGTGG
>NZ_DAHVYG010000017.1 GCF_027327745.1 Geobacter sp. | reverse complement strand
GGGAGGTTGGGAGGGGGAAAGAAGGTGGCAAGAAGTCATTTGTAAGTTAATGTGACAAAGAATTACTTTCTGCCGTTTTGGAGATGAATCATGACAAATCCAAATCGTGAACTCTTCTGGAAGGTGGACGATCAGGCCGCGCGGCTGAACGAGCTGATGACCCTGGACCCGGCACTGAAGGATATCCCGCTGCGGCGCGATGTCCGCTCTCTCGGGCGTCTCCTGGGGGAGGTGATAAAGGAGCAGGCGGGAGAGGCAACCTACGATGCCGAGGAGGAACTCCGCCGGCTGGCCATCAGCCACCGGGCCCTCGTCGACCAGGAGGAGGCGGGTCTCGACAATCCCGCCGAACAGGAGCTCCAGGAGCGGGCGGTCCGGATCGTGGGGACCATGACCGTGGCCGATGCCTACCAGATCGTGAAGGCGTTCGGGACCTTCTTCGAGCTCACCAACCTGGCGGAGACCAACCACCGGATGCGGAGGCGCCGGGCCAGGCAGCTTTCCCCGGACGCCCCCGTGAAGCCCGGCTCCATGCTCGGCACCCTGATGCGGATGCGGGCTGCGGGGATCGGCGCGGAAGAAGCCCTCCGCCTCCTGCGGCAGGTGGAGGTCGTGCCGGTCTTCACCGCCCATCCGACGGAGGTGGCGCGGCGGGTGGTCCTCTTCAAGCGGCGCCGCGTCGCGCGGGAGCTGGCGGGGCTCGACCTCCTCCCCCTGACCGGCGACGAGGCCGCCCGGCGGCAGGAGGCGATCTTCGCGGAGATCACCACCCTCTGGCAGACGGACGAGGTCCGCCGCCGCCCCCAGGGGGTCGACGACGAGATCAGGATGGGGCTCGACCACTATCCCGGCTCCCTCATCGCCCCCCTCCCCGAACTCTACGAGGAGATGGCGGAGGACTTTCGCCTGGCGTACGGGGTGGAGCTCCCCGATTCGGCCTTCCCCACCGTGGTCCGCTTCGGCTCCTGGATTGGCGGGGACCGGGACGGAAACCCCAACGTGACGGCCGACGCCACGAGAACCGCCCTGGAATCGGCCAGGCAGATGATCCTCGCCCGCTACCTGGAGGGGGTCGAGGGGCTCAAGGAACTCCTCACGCCGTCGACCAGCCGGGTCCCCTTCTCCGCGGAGCTCCGGGGGGCCCTGGAGCGCTACGCCGCCACCGTGGCCGGAGCCGCCGCCGAAACCGCGGTCTACCCGGCGTGCGAGCCGTACCGGAAATTCCTCGGCTTCGTCCACTATCGGCTCCAGAGCACCCGCAGCGGGGCGGACCATCCCGATGCCTATCCCGATGCCGCCGCCTTCGCCGCAGACCTCCTCCTGGTGCGGGAAAGCCTCGCCGCGGGGAAGGGGGAGCGGCTGGCGCGCCGTTACGTGGACCCGCTCCTGCGGCAGGTGGAGACCTTCGGCTTCCATCTCCACGCCCTCGACATCAGGCAGCACGCCCGGGTCCACGCCAGGGCCGTTACCGAACTGGCCGCCGGCGCCGGCACCTGCGAGCAGGGACCTGGCCCCCTCCCTTCTCCCCCTTCGGCCGAGACCACCGAGCTCCTGGACACCCTGCGGGCCGTGGCGAAGCTCAAGCGGCGCCACTCCCCCAAGGCGATCCGAAGCTACGTGATCAGCGGCGCCTCGTCGGTCCGCGACTCCCTCTCCCTCATCTGGCTCATGGAGCTCTGCGGGGTGCGGGTCGCCGCCTCGCCCGACGGGAAGGATCCGGGGGTGATGCCGGTCCCCCTCTTCGAGTCGATCGAAGACCTGCGCAACGCCCCCGGGATCTGCCGCACCCTCTGGTGCTCCCCCGAATACGCGCCGTTTCTCGATTCGTGGGGACGCCGGCAGGAGGTGATGCTCGGCTATTCGGACTCCAACAAGGACGGGGGGATGCTGACGAGCACCTGGGAGATCGACAAGGCCCACCGGGACCTCCAGCGGGTGGCCGGCGAGTGCGGGGTGAGCCTGCGGCTTTTCCACGGCCGCGGCGGCACGGTGGGGAGAGGAGGGGGCCCCACCCACCGGGCCATCATCGCCCAGCCGGCCGACGGGTTCTCCGGCTCCCTCAAGATCACCGAGCAGGGGGAGGTCATCAACTGGAAATACTCCGACCCGACGCTCGCGAAACGGAACCTGGAGCTGATGGTCGCCGCCTCCCTGGAGACCCTGGCCCGCACCGGCCTCGTGGAGACACGGCCCGAGCCGGCGTGGGAGGAGGCCCTGGAGGAGATGTCGGGAAGCGCCTTCGCCTTCTACCGGGAGCGGATCACCGGCAATCCCGACATCCTTCCCTACTTCGAGCAGGCGACCCCGGTCCTGGAATTGGAGCACGCCAAGATCGGCTCCCGCCCCGTGCGCCGGAGCCGAAGCCGCGACCTCTCGGAACTGCGGGCCATCCCGTGGGGGTTCGGCTGGATGCAGAGCCGCCACGTGATCCCCGGCTGGTTCGGGGTCGGCTTCGCCCTCGACCGCTTTGCCTCCCGGGGAGAGGAGCGGATGGAGCTCCTCAGGTCGATGATGCGCCGCTTCCCCTTCTTCTTCGACCTGATCAGGAACGTGGAGCTGGCCCTCACCAAGGTGGACCTCCCCCTGGCCCGGCTCTACGCATCGCTGGTGACCGACGGGGGAATCCGGGAGCGGGTCTTCGCCATGGTCGTGGAGGAGTATCGGCGCACCTGGCGGATGGTCCTGGCGGTCACGGGCCAGACGCGGCTTCTGGAGAAAAACCCGGCCCTGAACGCGTCGCTGCGGCTGCGCAACCCCTACATCGACCCCCTGAGCATGATCCAGATCGAGCTGTTGCGGCGCAAGCGCAGGGGGGAAGAGAGCGATGAGCTGAACTACGTCCTGGCGGCCACCATCAACGGCATTGCCGCAGGGCTGCGGAACACGGGGTGAAAAGAAGTCGCAACTCGCTACCTCCTCGCCGCCTCAACCGTCACCCGTGCGGCAAACCCGGCAAAAAAGGTCCTGACGCTCGTCATCTCGGAAAGGTCCGAATATTCCCCCGTTTCAATCCCCGAGCGTGGCGAGAGCAACAGCGCGGCAGCGGTGTAGAGCTGCTCCTTCACGAGCCTTTTGCATAGAAGGTTGTACCGTTCGCTGTACGAGGCCCCTTGAAACTCGTGAAACAGCGGGAAATTCGGGCAGCTGTCCTTCACTGGCGAACGGGATTTTGCACAGTCCTCCAGCATGATCATCCAGCCGACGAACGGCGACGGGCTCTCCCCGAACGCCCCTTCCCGGAAGGCCACCCAGAGATCGTGGGCGGTCCCGATCGCCTCCTCGGCGCGGTTGTTGAAATTGTTCCCAAAGGACGGGCCAACCTGGCTCTTGAATTCCAGTGCCGCAACCAGCCTCTTCTCGTGGATCACCACAACATCCCAGACCTTCGTCGGACGGAAATAGCCTGGCAGGGTAAGGAGTTTTCTGGACACCCGAACCTGCGCCTCCGGGAGGCCGTTTGCCGCGACGAGTTGCCGAACTATGGAAAGAAAGCCGTCCATGTTCTTCCCCGCGGTGACGGAGGAGCGCTCCCCCTGATCGGCTTTCCCACTCTCCACCTGTTTCCGGCGGGCAGCCCCTCTGTTTCCCCAAAAGGCGCGTACCGCTTCGCGAATGTTGGCATCAAAATCAGGCAGTTCAATTGACATATCAGTTACCGTTCCCCCCTAGTGCAGCCCTTTCATTGACGTTCAACCCATAGAGGTCGAACGAGAGGTGATTGCACTCTTCAGTATCCCCACGCCGGGCCGCATCCTTCAGTTTATCCCGAAGTTCCTCCGGCACCTCTTTCCATCTCGGCAGCCTGATCCGCCGCAGGTACTGCGCCTGGTATCTCAAGTATCCCCCTCGCATCTGGGTCGAGTAGACACCGACGAAGAGGCGTGCGATCCCCGACCGCAGGACCGCCTGTAGCGCCCTCAGATCCCATTCGGAGGATGTGATGTAGTAGAGGTTGTGATGCGGATAGTATTGTCCGTCTTCGTAGACAACATTGGCCTCTCCTTTGATGTCCGGGATCAACAGCTTCTTCTCCTTGGCCAGAGAAGGGTAGATGCGGTCGATGGTCCGGTACCACGCATGGGGATTTCTCCTGGCGCAGTTCCTCCCGGCAATCACGTCACGCCTCTCCTCAAAATACCTCTTCAGCTTCGGATACCTGCCGAGATCAACGAGGGTGCCGTCGACGTTGAAAGGATTCACGACCCCAAGCCCCCGCCATTTTACCGAGCCCGACACAATATCCTTCGTCGTCACCAAGGGGAGCTTACGGTCGGGCTCGACCTCCAGTTCGTCGAAATTCCCGACGTATGCCTTGTCAGCTCCCGTGGCGACGCCAATCCCCACCTTGCACCCCACATCCTCCAGCAGCGGGAACGACGCCTCGAGCTTTCTAACGATGTTCAACTGATCCAGTGAGTCGAGAATCCACGGCTCACTGCCGTTAATGACGTTCCCCACCTCGACGACGGGAACGGACGCGGTGCCCTCCCCCGCAGTGAGTACCGAGGCAAGCTGGTCCAGCACCGAGGCCTCTACTTGCGGCCGGTGGGCAATCCTGGTCTTTCCGCCACGTCCCCGGGAGATGACGAATATGGCGGGATAAGCGGTGACGTCGGCGCGAAACGCCTGGGTGTCAACCATATCGATGTAGTATTTCAGGTGATATTCCCTGGCAACCAGGGCCCTCAGCGGCCCGCCGTACTTGTTCTTCATCCAGCGATCGGCGCAGATGAACCCGAGGACGCCGTCTTTTTTCAGAAGACTCAGGCTTCTTTCGATGAAGGGGATGTAGAGGTCTGCCCGGTCGTAGATCGTCTCGTACCGGGAGCGGTACTCAGCCATTAATCGATCAGGAATCAGCTCCTGCCTGACGTAGGGAGGATTGCCGACGACAAAATCGAACCGTGTCCGGATGTCGGCGAGGAGAAAGTCGTCGTTCCTGAGCCAGGCCCCGAGGAGAGAGGAGGTTTGTTCAACGTTGAAGCCGAACCGCGACAGCAATTCCGTCAATCGTCCTACGGTCTCTGCGGCGGCAGCGGGGTCGATTTCGATTCCAACAATCGCGTTTCGCAGGTCGTCGAAGGCCGTATCCAGACTGCCCGCACCGAGGTACGACGTAACGAGCCTCTCGACGGCCCGGACGAGGAAATCGCCGCTCCCGAAGGAAGGCTCAAGAAGGGTGTATCGATGGAGGGGCCTGTCAGGCAGGTAGCCCACCAGGTTCAGGATGAAATCGACCGTCTCCAGGCGGGTATAGACGGCCCCACGCTCTCTCCCCGAGGAGAGGGTTTCCTTCGGGTGAGTGCCGTGGGGATTCCACAGGGCAAGCTGCTCGAAAACGCTATGTTCGTCCATCATCGACCAATCCGTTGAATTTTCGCTCACCTTAGCCGCCGAGAGGACAAATTGCAAGCGCTCACATCGAATCGGAGAAGATGAATCATGGATGGTGAGAAAAGGGGCATTTCGCCGAATATGGCCGTAAGGACGTGCTCCGCTCGACACGCGGCGGAAGGGCTGGATGACCTTACGCCGCTCCCCTGGCTTCACCGGCGGCGAGCTCCAGGATCTCCCGGTAGATGGCGATCATGACCCCCGCCTCGCACCATTGCCGGGCGGCATGGCAGAGCAGCGACCAGGCATGCACCAGCGTGCCGGCAAACACCATGATGCCGGCAAGGCGGAACTCCTCCGAATTCATCAGGTAGCAGCTGACCGCGCCCACCGCTAGCATCGAGAGAAACCACGCCAGTTCCGGCCCCTTCAGCGGGTTCCCCATGACCTTGAGATAGTCGATGTAGTAGCATGAAAGCCCCTCCACCTTTTTCATGAATTCCCCCAGGTCGTCCCCCCCGTATTTCAGGTACGCGTAGGAGAGAAATCGGGTCGCCGCCGGCCCTTTCCCTCTGTTCCTCCGCTCATGGACATACCTGTCGATGGCCTCTTCGATGACGATTGCGTTCATGGCTCCTCTCCTTCGAATCCACGTGGGTTGACGGGAAAAGGAAAGGCCACTTCCCGTAAATGAAGTGGCCTTGTTGGTTGGTGCCCGCCCCGACGACAAGGCCTAGTCGAGGAGGTCGGACCCGTCGCTGAACCATCCGATGGTTGGCAGCGATACGGGATCACAGACCTTTCCCGGGTGGTCCGCCCGCACCCCGCAGTGCCCGCACTCCACCCTGACGGCGCCGGACGTAAGGAGTTCGCCCCTGCTTTTCAGACTGCACAGATGCTTGTCGTGATGTTTGCTGCCGCACATACGTTACCTCCTGTAATGGTTCGATACCGTCCCTAGTTTTTGGCTGAACGAGAAGAGTTGCGTCCAAAAATCTGTTGACGCCGCCAGCAACCAGTAGAACGCGGCTCTGTCATTCCGGGTAAGCAAGGAGCTTACCAAAACGATAATAAATCCGGACTCCGCAACCGGCCGGTTTTACGTGGTTTTTGGGGCAGGGACTTCCAGGAGGGAATGGCTTGAGGCAAATAGTATTACGTACAGGTAACACGCGGGTAGAAACGGTAACGTTACCCGCCGCGAATCACGGCAATCGTGTCCCCCGGCTTCACCACCCCGCCGGTGATGACCCGGGCGAAGATCCCTTCCTTCGGCATGACGCAGTCCCCCGCCTGGTAGTAAATGGCGCAGCGGGTGTGGCACTCCTTGCCGATCTGGGTCACCTCCAGGAGCGTCTCTCCCACCGTGAGCCGCGTACCTACGGGGAGCGACGGGAGGTCGATCCCCTCGGTGGTGATGTTCTCGGCGAAGTCGCCGTTGTCGACGTCGAGCCCCATGGCCCGCATCTTCTCGATGCTCTCCTTGGCCAGGAGGCTCACCTGCCGGTGCCACTCCCCGGCGTGGGCGTCGCCGACGATGCCGTGGTTTTCCCGCAGCTCCACCCTCGCCACCGGCGTCTTCCGCTCCCCCTTCTTCTCACTGATGCAGACCGCTATCACTTTTGCTGGCATAAAGACCTCTCGCGTTTTTTCTATCCCCCCACCTTCGCCATGGAGAACGCCCGGTGCTCCGCCTTCTCCGCATCCATCCCGTGCCGCTCGGGCTTGCATCCCACCAGCCGCCGCAGGGCATCCTCCAGCGGAGTCTGGCCGCCGGCCCCGAGGAACGGCCGCAGGTCGAGCCCCTCGTCGGAGAAGAGACAGCTCTTGGCCATGCCGGTGGAGGTGATCCGGATCCGGTTGCATTCGCTGCAGAAGTGCCCCGAGACGGCGGAGATGACCCCGATGGTCCCGGCGGCACCGCGGATCCGGTAATCCCGCGACGGGCCGGCCATGGCCCCCTTCTCCACCGGCTCCAGCCCGTAGACGGTGGCGATCCGGTCGAGGATCTCCCCCGCCGGGATGCAGAGCCGCTGCCAGTTCTCCTCCCGGGTGGCCGGCATGTACTCGATGTAACGGACTGTAAAGGGGCGGTCGAGGGTGAGCCGTGCGAACTCCACCACCTCGTCGTCGTTCACCCCGCGCATCACCACCATGTTGATCTTCGGCGGGGGGAAGCCGGCGGCCAGGGCGGCGTCGATGCCGGCCAGCACGCGGGTCACGTCGCCGGTGCGGGTGATGGCGCGGAAGGTGTCGGGCTTCAGGGAATCGAGGCTGATGTTGAGCCGCTGCACCCCGGCCCGGCGCAGTTCCGCCGCCATCTCCGGCAGCAGCAACCCGTTGGTGGTGAGGACCAGCTGCCGCAGCCCGGGAAGGGCCGCGAGCCGGGCGAGGAACGGCACGATCCCCTTGCGCACCAGCGGCTCGCCGCCGGTGATCCGGATCTTCTCGACCCCGATGGCGACGGCGGCCCGGGCGATGCGGAAGAGCTCCTCGTAGGAGAGGATGTCGCCGTGGGTCAGCTTCTCCACCCCTTCCACCGGCATGCAGTAGCGGCAGCGAAGGTTGCAGCGGTCGGTGACCGAAAGGCGGAGGTAGTTGATCCGGCGGCCAAAACTGTCGACTAGTTCCATGGGCTTCCTCGAAGATAATCGTGAATCATGCTCCCCCCGGGGAAAGGAACGTCCGTTCGACGAACCCGGCCACCGCTCCCGGATCGTTCAGGTCGAGAACCGGGACATCCAGCTCCAGGGGCTCGTCGCTCGCCACGGCGAGAAGGGTCGGGTCGTGCTCCTCGCCGCGGCAGAGAAGCGTGGCGCTCCGTTCCCTGCGGTGCACCTCGATCTTCGGCAGGCCGCTCTTCTTGAACCCCTCGGTCAGGACGATGTCCACGTCGCCGAAGTAGGTGGCGAGCAGCTCCTCGATGGGGGGGGAGGCGGCGTGCTTCTTCAGCACCGCCAGCTTTTCCGGCGAGGAGATGAGCATGGTGTCGGCGCCGGCCGCGGTCAGGCGGTAGGAGTCCTTCCCCGGGTGGTCGATGTCGAAGCGGTGGGCGTCGTGCTTGATGACCCCCACCCGGTACCCCCGCCCCTTCAGCTCCGCAATCACCTTTTCGAGGAGGGTCGTCTTCCCTGTCCCCGATTTTGCCACGAACGATACCGCCCTGATCGTCATCCCTTCCTCCATGTGTCGAATGGTCTCAAACTCCTCCGGGGTGTTGACGTTGACGAAGGTCCGCCCCGGCGTCACCACATCGGCCAGTTCCTCCTCCTCCTCCACGTAACGGGTCCGCACCTCGGGGTAGAAATCGAAGATCCGGTAGTTCCCCTCCCGGAGCATCCGCTCCATGGCCGGAAGGCACCCGGTGCCGTAGAGGGCGAAGAGGGGATCGAGCCCGTCGGCGGTGCGGGGCACCACCACGTCGTACCCCCCCCGCAGGGAGCAGAGCCGCGCGATCACCCGCGGGTCGGGCCACGGCACGTCGCAGGCCGAGACGAAGACGTAGGGCGTTCCGGCCCGGGCAAGCCCGGTGTGGAGGCCCCCCAGGGCGCTGCCGGGGTGGATGTCGGGAACGGTCTCGATGCCGAACCCCCGAAAGCGCTCCCCCCGGTCCCCCACCAGGAGGGTCCGGGCGAAGAGCTGTCGGAAGGCGTCGATCGCCCGCTCCACCAAGGGCTTCCCCCCCAGGGGGAGAAGCGCCTTGTCCCGCCCCATGCGGCGGCTTTGGCCGCCGACCAGGATTACCCCGGTCACGTCGGTGAGAAGCGAATCTTCCATGAAGTGAATTGTAAAGGTGGAAGGGGGAAAGAGTCAAAGGAGTTTTACCCCTAACACCAATGTTCCGGGTAGTGCCGGTGGTGGACGATGTTGTTGGTCAGGAGGGCGACCGCCAGGAGGATCAGCGCCCCGACCAGGACCGGCATCAGGAGGAAGGCCGCCCCCGCGTGCCC
Source organism: Geobacter sp. (assembly GCF_027327745.1). Lineage (GTDB taxonomy): Bacteria > Desulfobacterota > Desulfuromonadia > Geobacterales > Geobacteraceae > Geobacter. The sequence continues at coordinate 1,342 of NZ_DAHVYG010000017.1, read as the reverse complement.
CTGGACCCCGATCAGGGCGGTGGCGCCCCCCGGGGGGTGGACGGTGCGGGTGAGGTACATGAGAAGCGTCGCCACCCCCACCGCCAGGGCGATGGCCGCGGAGCCGGTGCCGCCGCACGCCACCACCACTACCGCCACGGCGGCGGAAAGGAGGTGTCCCCCCACCAGGTTGCGGGGCTGGGCGAGGGGGGATTCGGCGGCGCCGAAGAGGAGCACCGCCGACGCCCCGAAGGAGCCGATGAGAAGCGGATGTCCCGCCAGGCGGGTCACCGCCAGAATGGCGAGGATCCCGGCGGTGCCGCTCAGAAGCCCCCAGATGGCGTATTTCAGCGAGAGCGGCTTCCGGACGCTCCGGTTGCGCCGCCCCTTCAATTTGCCCGGCAGGCGGGCGAACCGTCGTTTCACCGTTCTATCCTCCCGTCCGGCTCATTCCGGCTTCCTAAGCAGGGCGAGCACCGCGATGACCCCCCAGCAGAGGGCGTGTCCTGCGATCACGTATTCCATCTTTCCGATCCTTTCCGCAGCCGGCCCGTTACCGCGCCGGTCCTTCGGCGCCGCAGCGCCGCTCCAGCTCCGCCAGCCGCGCCTTCAGCTCCTTTTCCTTCTGCCAGCGCTCGGTCACGTCCCGGATGATGGCGCCGCTCCCCGCCACGGCCCCGGAGGCGTCCCGGACAAGGGCCATGGAGAACTCGGTGGAGATGCGGCCGCCGTCGGCGCGCAGGGCGGGGGCGGTGAGGAGCTTGGTGCCGTAACGGGTCTCCCCGGTCGCCATGACCTGGCGGTACCCCTCCCAGTGACGGGCCCGGAGGTTTTCCGGGATGATCAGGTCGAGGGAGGACCCAACCGCCTCGGCGGCGGTGAAGCCGAACATCCGTTCCGCCGCCGGGCTCCAGAGGCGGATGATCCCCTCCCGGTCGGCGAAAATGACGGCGTCGGGGACCCCTGCGGCGATGGCGGCGTAGAGTGTGGCGGTGGTTTCGTCGGACATGGTTTTTCTCCTTCCTGACGGTGTTTGGTAAACGGTACCGTGCGGTTCGCGAAGATCAAGAACCCCTTCAGTGGCTTAAGTAGGGGACCAGCGGGATGAGCCGCCGGTAGTCGTCGTAGGTGAGGGAGCTCTGCCAGTGCCCCGTCGCCATGCCGGTGCCGATCCCGGCGGCGAAGAGAAGGAGCGCCAGGGCCGGGAAGAAGCCGAAGCGGATGCCGATGACGGCCGTCCAGGCGAAGAATCCCCACTGGACGGCGGCGCGCCAGAGGGGGATGCGAGCGTGCGGATGCTGATTGTTCATCGGTGGTGCCTCGTCCGGAGGGGAGCCGGGAGCCGGCAGCGTTTCCGTGCCGG
>NZ_DAHVYG010000054.1 GCF_027327745.1 Geobacter sp. | reverse complement strand
TCGAGATCGCGGCCTGCGGCGCCTTCCAGCTCGTCGACCGCCGCCGGCTCCTCCCCGAGCTCTTTGCCGGGGACGAGGTGGAGACCTTCTCGGACCTCGTGGAGGTGCGGGAGAAGATCGACCGCTACCTCCGCGATGAGGAGGCCCGCCGCGACGTGATCGAGCGGGGGCGTCGGCGGGTCCTGGCCGAGCATACCTACGAGCGGCGCATGGAGGAGCTCGTGGCGACCATGGTGGCGGAGTTCCCCCGGGTGGCGGAGCGGGTGCGGAAAAGGATCGAGCAGCGGGAGACGGTGGAGGCGGAGCTGGAGCGCCACCCGGGGCTTGCGGAGCTTCTGGCCGGGCTCCCCGACCGGCGCTGGTTCGGCATGGGGAACATCCTCGGCGGCATCGTGACCGGCGAGGGGAATCTCTCCCGGGCGGAGAAGATCTTCCTCATGCTCCAGAACGTCGAGATCCTCTGGGAGAAGATACCGGAATGAGAGAGATCGCGCTTCTCGCCATCGCCCGCTACGGCGACCTGATCCAGACGACCCCGCTCCTGCGACAGCTAAGGCGTGCCCATCCCGACGCCCGGATCACCGCCGTCGTGGAGGACCGTTTCCAGGGGATCCTCCCCCTCATCGAGGGAATCGACCGGACCATCGTCCTCTCCAAGCAGGATATCGCCTGGGAGGTCGCCACCGGCGAGACCCCGCTGGCCGCCTACCTGAAGATGGATGCCTTCGTGCGGCAGATGGAGGAGGGGGAGTACGACCTCCTCGTCAACATCACCTGCTCGGGGCTCTCCGCCTTCCTCGCCTCGGCCATGCAGTTTCGCGAGGCGGCCGGCTTCATCGCCGACGAACGGGGACAGCGCGTCATCCGGAGCCGGTGGGGACAGTACGTCTTCAGCTGGTTCAACGACCATATCCGGAAATACAACCCCATCAACCTGGTGGACATCTTCACCCGCCTCGGGGGGGTGATGCCCGACGGGAAGCGGGTGGAGCTCGCCCCTACCGACAGGGGAGAAGAGGCCGCCGCCCGGTTCGTCGCGGAGCAGAAGCTCGCAGGAAAGCGGCTCGTGGGGCTCCAGCTCGGCGCCAGCGAGGCGAACCGCTGTTGGCCCGTCGAGAACTTCGCCCGCCTCTCGGACCGCCTCCAGCGAGAGCTCGGGGTGACGACGGTCCTCTTCGGCGCCCCCAACGAGAAGGAGCTGGCCGAGAAGGCCCTTGCCGCCATGGAGCTTCCCGCCGTCGACGCCGTGGGGAAGACGAGCATCGAGGGGCTCTACTCCCTCGTCGGGCGCTGCGCGGCGCTTGTCTCCAACGACACCGGGACCATGCATTTCGCCGCCGCGGCGGGGGTGCCGGCGGTGATGCTCTGCATCGGCCCCGCCTTCTTCCGCTGCACCGGCCCCTACGGCGCGGGGCACGTGGCGCTCCAGCCCCACATCCCCTGCTCCCCCTGCCCCTACGGCCTGGAGTGCGGCGACCCGGTCTGCCGCACCGCCATCACGACAGAGGCGGTCTTCAGTGCGACCCGTCTGCTGCTGGAGGGAGAGGCCGGCCTCGCCGGCCGGGATTTCCCCGGGGTGAGGGTGTACCGGAGCGGCTTCGCGCCGGACGGCTACCTCACCTGGGACGGGATCTTCAACGCGGACCCGGCGGCGGAGCGCCTCACCAAGCGGCGCGAGGCGATGTGGAAGAGCTGTTTCGACGGGACCGGGAAGCGTGCCGGCGAGCCACAGGACGAGCCCCTCCGCCCCTTTTACCGCCTCATGGCCGAGGGAGCGAGGATTTCGGCCGAGATCGCCGAAGCCGCCCGGAAGAAGCCGCTCCCGGTGGAGAAGATCAAGCGGCTCGGCGAGCGCGAGGCGGCCATCGAGGCCGAGGTGAAGCTCCTCGGCTACCGGGACGGGCTTGTCTCCCCCATCGCCACCTTCCTCACCCTCATGAGGGAGAACATGGTCGAGACCGACCTGGGGGCCGTCGCCCGGGAGACCAACCGGCTCTACGAAACCGGCCGCTGTCTGGCGGCGAATCTGTAAAAACCGGGGCTCGGGGCTGGGGACTGGTGAAAGGCTTTTGCCGAGTCCCGAGTCCCGAGTCCCGAGTCCCGAGTCCCGAGTCCCGAGTCCCGAGCCCCGAGTCCCATGACACTAAAGTTTTCCCGCCGGATGCCGAAACGATATGTACGCAACCGAAATGCACAAAGGACAGCCCATGATCAAACTGACACGTCTCGACGGCAGCGAGCTTCACGTGAACCCCGACCTCATCGAAACCATCGAGGAGACCCCCGACACCCACATCACCCTCTCCAACGGCAACCGTTACCTGGTGCTGGAGAAGGCATGCGCCATCATCGACATGGTCGTCGCCTACAACGCGCGGATCATGCGGCGGGCCGCCACCGGCACCCCGAAGAAGTACCTCTCCAGGCGGCGGCGGTCGGCATACCGCCTCTGCTGCAGCCTCGAAAACCGAACCGACTGACCGGGATACACAACCATGGATATAGCGACACTCATCGGCTGGGCAATGGGCTTCGGCGCCGTCTTCGGCGGCGCAGCGCTGGAAGGGCTTCACATGGGGGCGATCCTCCAGCCCACGGCGGCGATCATCGTGCTCGGGGGGACCTTCGGTGCCTCCTTCGGGAGCTTTCCCCTGCCGGCCATCATCAAGGCGTTCAAGGATGCGAAAAAGGCGCTGATGCCGGCGAACAACAACCCGGAGACCGTCATCAAGGACATCATCGGCTACGCCGCCAAGGCGCGCCGCAACGGCCTGATCTCCCTGGAGCAGGAGGCCCAGAGCATCAAGGACCCCTTCACCAAGAAGGGGATTTCGCTCGTGGTCGACGGCATCGACCCCCAGAAGCTCCGCGAGACCCTGGAGATCGAGGTGGCCCACTACGAGGAGCACGAGAAGGTGAGCGCGGAGTTCTTCGAGGCGGCCGGCGGCTACGCCCCCACCATCGGGATCATCGGCGCGGTGCTCGGCCTCATCCACGTCATGGAGAACCTCTCCGACTCCTCCAAACTCGGGGCCGGCATCGCCGTCGCCTTCGTGGCGACCATCTACGGCCTCGTCACCGCCAACATCGTCTGCCTCCCCATGGGGACCAAGCTCAAGCAGCGTCTCAAGGAGGAACTCCTCGTGAAGGAGATGGTCATCGAGGGACTCATCGCCATCCAGAACGGCGAGAACCCCCACTTCATCGAGCAGAAGCTCAAGGCGTTCGTTCATTAAGGCATAGAGAATGGCCAAGAAGAAGAACAAACACGAGAAAGAGCCGAACCACGAACGGTGGCTCGTCTCCTACGCCGACTTCATCACGCTGCTGTTCGCCGTCTTCGTCACCCTCTACGCCATGGGGCAGTCGGACAAGAAGAAGGTGGAAGAGGTGATCAGGTCGATGCAGGAGTCGTTCGGCTTCACGACCACCAGCTCAGCGCCGAAGCCCGCCGTCATCGACTCGACCGATCTGCGGATCATCCCCTCCATCTCTCCGGACCTCACCAACAAGGGGCGGAGCCAGGGGGGGACCACCAAGGGGAGGGCGCGGGCCGAGGAGAAGGACTTTCGCGCCATCAAGGCGGCCATGGAGGCGTATCTCATCAAGCAGGGGGCCCAGGAGAAGGTCAGCGTGGGGATCACCCGGCGGGGGCTCGTGGTGAGCCTGAAGGAGGCGGGATTCTTCGATTCGGGGAGCGCCATCGTCAAGGAAAGCGCCTATCCGCTCCTGACCAAGGTGGCGGAGACGCTCTCGGGGTACTCCAACGCCCTGCGGGTCGAGGGGCACACCGACAACGTCCCCATCAGCTCCCACCTCTTCCCCTCCAACTGGGAGCTCTCCACCGCCCGGGCCACCAACATCGTCCACTTCCTGCTGAAGTCCTACGACTTCGAGCCGGGGCTCGTCTCCGCCGCCGGCTTCGGCGAGTTCCGCCCCATCGCCGACAACACAAGCGCCGAAGGTCGCGCCAAGAACCGCCGCGTCGACATCGTCCTCCTCTCGGGCGAAGGAGAAAAGGCGGAGCCGGAGAAGATGCCGTAAGGGCCGGCATCCCTTTTCACTACCACCTTGCCATGACTCCCTTGATGCGCAGAGCCTCTTCGCCCGCCTCCCTCCCCTCCAGCAGCCTGCCGAACTCCCCGACGAAGGTCCTCAGAAAGGGATAGGTCTGCCGCTCTGTGCACCGCGCGAAGAGTTCGAATGTGGCGCGCAGGTGGCGATACGCCGCGTCGTCCTCCCCCATCTCCGCAAGGGTCATCCCCAGTTTGTAGCGGGCGTAAATGCTATCCGGCTGCGCGGCCACCCACCGCTCCATCAGTTCCAGGTTGCGGCGGTGCTTGCCGGCGGCGTTGAGCGAGAGATAGCCGTAGTGCCGCAGGCGGAGATCCAGCACCGGAGGGACGGCATCGGGCCAGTGCTTCAGCAGGGATTCGCCGACGCTCTCGTGCACCGGGTTGACGAACCGGATCCGCGGATCGTTGCGGAACAGCCGCAGCGCCTGGTGGCTCTCGATCCTTCCCGAGTCGAGAAGGTTGTCGATCCAGAGCCGGTACGCCGGCACGGCATCCGCCGCCATCACCGCCGCCAGGAGGGGAGCCGCCCCCTTGTCGAAGAGCACTTCGTCGGCATCCACGCTGAGCACCCACGAGTACTGCGCCTGCTCGATCGCGTAATTCTTCGCGGCGGAGAAATCATCCCCCCACGGATAACGGAAGATGCGGCACCCGAACCGGCTCGCGATCGCGGCGGTGTCGTCGTCGGAGCCGGTATCGACCAGCACGATCTCCCGGGAGACCCGCCGGAGCGACCGGAGCGACATCGAGAGGTAGCGCTCGGCGTTTCGGGCGATCATCACGGCGCTGAGCCCCTCCTTGCGCGAGCCGCCACTCATGGCCGGGCACCGTAACCGGCGGAGGCGCTTGCGAAGGTCTCCCTGGCCACCACTTCCATCCGCCGCCCGTAGGTATGTTCCGCCAGCACCCGCCCCTTTGCCTTCCGCACGATTTCATCCCGCAGCCGCGACCGGTCGAGGTAGTAGCGGGCCAGTTCCGCAGCCTCTTCGACCGTGTCGTAGACCGCGACCTCATCCTCCGCGAACAGCTCGTGCAACGCCCCCTGGCGGTCGGTGAGGAGAAAGCCGTTGCAGAGCGGGACGTCGAAGACCCGCTGGTTCACGGTGTGGGGCATCTGGAGACTCGTGGCGTTGACATTGATGCCGGCCGAGGCGTAGACCGCCGGGGTTTCGTGGAAGTAGTTGACGTCGGGAAAAGCCCGGATCCCCGGTCCCAGAACCCGCTGCCACCCTTCGGGGTCCCCGAAGAAGGTGAGCCCCAGGGGGAGAAGACTCCGCAGGAGCCGGGCGCGGTAAGCCGAGGTGGCACTGTGGAGGAGAAACGCCCGGAAGAAGAGGCGGGCGTCGTCGTCCGGCAGCAGCGGCGCGGCTTCGGAGAGAAGCTCGTCGAGGAGCCGCAGCTGATCGCCCCGGCAGGCGATGATCCGTTCCAAGGCGCGTTCGGCGAAGGCGGCGGTCTCGGAAGTGGCGGGAAACTTGACCGCCAGCCGCGCCAGGAACCCGCTCGCCAGGGAATTGCCGACGAAGGAGATCGGGGCGCGGAACTCCTCCCGGACCCGTGCCGCCGCGGCGAGGGTCGTGTCCGCGGCGAGGGGGAGATAGCTCACTCGGTAGCCGCGGGAGGCCACGGCCGGGATGTAGCTTCGGTCCCAGATGAAGACGTGGCACGCCGATGGGGGAGGCATCGCCTCGCCATAGAGGATGAACTCGGGGGAATCGACGAACCAGAGGGCGAGCGGGATGCCGAGGCGCTCCAGCATGCCGGCCACGACGCCGCGCCGGTCGAGACCGCGCATGTTGACGCTGAAGACGAGATCGGGGCGCTCCCGCAAGAGCGCCTCCCGGAAGGGGGTCACCTCTTCCCCCTCCACCCCCCGGAGGTCGAGCACGACCACCCGGTGCCCCAGCGACTCGAAGCCGTTGATGCATTCCCGCTGGGCGTAGTAGGCCTCGAAGGGGACGAGCACCGTGAGGGGGCCGTCTTTACGGCCCTCCGACCGGGGGAGGCATTCGTGGCCGGCCACGGCAACCGCCACCTGGAAATGGGCGTACCAGCCGGGATTGGCGTGAAGCGACGGTGGGTGGGTGACCATCCCCAGCCGTGCCGCGTCCAGCCCCTCGGGAAGCGGCGGAAACCGGCCGGACTCGAAACCGGTGACCAGCTCGACGCGGATGCATTGATTCGTGATTCTTTCCGCCGCCCGGGCGGCCAGCTCCGGGTAACGCTCCACGATCACGACCCGCTCGACATGGGGATTGGAGGCAAGCGTAAGGGGAATGTGGTAGCCGAGACCGGTGCCGAGGAAAACGACCGTCGGGAAGGGGAGGGATTTCGCGGCGTGGGCCTCGGCCTCCCGAACCGGGTCGTAGAGCGAGTGGAGATAGCACTCCTCCCCCGTCTCCCCGATCACGCGGACCGTTTCATGACCCCGGCGGCCGGCGGCAACCTCTGCCCGCGTCTGCCTCACCAGCGCCCTCCGGCGGGGAGCCGCTCGTTCTTCGCCTTCAGCTCCCGTCGCTGCTCGGCAAAGAGGTAGGAGATGACCGCTTCCCGGTCCTTGTCGCTGATGGTGGTGAACTTCATGGAAAGCTGGTAATGGGTCCCCCGCTCGAGGGTCAGGGCTATCTCATGGCAGCGGATCGCCTCGGCAAGGCAGCAGACGGTCCGCGGCCGGGGGAGGGAGAGAAACAGGGTGAGCTCAAGGAGCGAGCCGGCCTCGACGAACTCGGAGACCCGGAACCGGATCCCGCCGCCGCTCAGGTTCGCCCTCGCGGGAGCGATGTCGCGGCCGTTCCAGCCGACCACCTTGTAGCCGTCGCCGACGGGGACCATTTCGGGCTGACGCCAGAGCTCCGTCCGATCCGCCATCCAGCGGGCCTGGGCCTCCTCCGGCGTCAGGCCGGGGAGGAGCTCCCAGATGAAGGGAAGTGTCACGTCGAGGCGGAAGTACTCGCGACGCTGCAGTTCCCGGACGTCACCGACAAGCCGCACGGCAAACTGGCGGTCGTCCCGCACCTTCTCGACGGCCGCATCACAGCGGCAGAGCGCCCCCCCGGTCCAGACCGAGAGGGAGACCTCGGCTCCTTCCCGCACCATGCCGGAGGGGGGCTGCTCGGCACCGAATATCTCCAGCCACGCCAAGCTCCCCTTGAGGGAGGTAATGGCCGCCGTCCCGTCAAAGGATGATCCGCCCCCCGGGCGGACCGAAAGGTTCACCTTCTGGAGCTCCTCGAAGTATTTCCCGTATTCGAACGCTTGAGTTGACATGAAACTAACGTCAGTAATCAGGCTGACGGGACCCTCATGCCGAGGGCGGCGAAGACCTGCTGCCATGTGGCCAGGTGAGGGGCAATCTCGTACTCGATAAGATCGGCGAGGAGGACCCAGTCCTTGCGCTCCTGGGCCTTCATCGCCTCCGAAAGAAGCGCGTTGAGATCCTCGACGAAACGCGCCAGCGTCGTATCGCCGACCGCGGTGGCGTTGAAATCGACGCCAAGTGCCCGGCCGACACAGTCCAGGGTCTGCACGAGTGGGTCAAAGCCGCCCAGGAGCTCGATGTAGTCTCCCAGCGCCTTCCGCTCGCTCCCGGCGCGGAATGCGGCCGCGGTCTCCAGAGCGTGGTGCTGCATCTCGGCCGCATGGACATTGCCGTCGGCAAGGACCTTTGCTATCAGGGCTGCGGCCTCCCCCTGCTCCGGCGCAGCGGCCGGCTTCCCTTTTCTTGCTTCTGCCTGTTGTTGCATGAACGCCTCCTTGCAGATGGTTCTCTCATCCTGGTTGAGAATGAAGGTTTCGTGTCGACCGTCACACGGTGTCGTTGAATCCAGGGCGCCGCTCCCGCCCGCTTCGTTCATAGCCGTGGAGTGCCGTCTTCCCCCGGGCGAGGGCCCCCATGTTTTCCTGCAGACGGCCGAGCCGCTCACGGGCGAGGGCGATCACCAGGGCGTCGATCTCGATGATCTGGCGGGTCGTCTCCTCCTGCAGACGGCGAAAGCGCCCCAGGGCATCGTTGTCCGCGGCTTTCGCCCCGTTTCCCTGCCGCACTCCGGCGAGCTCTCCGTCAATTTTTTGTAGTTCGTCCACCAGAGTCTGCCGACGCGTCATCATTTCGTCAAAAGCTTCGGGAGTGGCGGTGTCAAAACTCCGGAGAAGGGCCTCCGCCTCTGCCAGCAGAAGGCGGTACCGCTCTTCCGCCGCGGCGAGTATCCCCGGGATCTCCGTCATCCCATCTGCCCCATGGCCCGAGGCTGCTGCTGTCCCGCCGCAGTGAGGGGGGCAATCTGGTCAACTCGCTCCCGGTGCCAGATCTCGATCGCCTCGGCCCAGGTGTCGCGCAGGATTGTCAAAATTTTGAGCGCATTCTCCAGGGAGCGGGGGGAGTTATTGATGTTCGCCGCCAGGTACTCGTCGATCAGGTAGATGTAGAGCTGCTCCAGCCGTCGGGAGATATCGCCCCCCACCTCGTGGTTCAGGGTGTTCATCAGTTCCGAGACGATCGCCTGGGCCTTGCCGATGAACTTGCCCTTGCCGGCGATATCCTTCTTCTCCATCTTGTCGAGGGCGATCCGCGTGAAGTTTATGGCGCCGTCGTAGAGCATCAGGAGAAGCTTCTCCGGGCTCGACGTGCTGACCTGGGTGTTCTGGTACTGGTTGAAGGGTGAGAGCATCTGCTTCCTCCTGGTCGGACTGGCGTCCCGCTGATGGTGCTTAGTAGGTATTCCTGCTCAAAAAGGTCAGAAGCGTGTTCCCCTGCCCCTGCAGGCCGCTGACCAGTTGCTCCATCGCCGCATACTGTTTCTTCAGACTATTCTGCTTCTGCGTCATGAGCACTTCCATGGAGTCGATCTGGTCGTTGATGTCGCTGATGGAGTCGGTCAACCCCCTGATCCGGGTCGAGATGATGCCGTTGGCCGTAGAGGTAGGTCCTTCGTAGATGTGGGTCAACCGGTCGATAACCTGGTTGTACTGCTCCGCCGCGCCGTACTGGTCCTGAGACAGTCCGGAAACTCCGCTGTTGTGGGTGAAGAGGTCGACCACGTCGTTGAAGTTACTCGAAAGAGCATCGGAGAGCGTCGTCGAATCCAGCGTAAGGGTGCCGTTGGTATAGTCCGTCTTGATCCCGATCTGGGCAAGCGTTGCAAAGGCGCTGTTGACACCGGTCACCGGCGTACTGATGATGGACTGGAGCTGCGACTTGACCGTCCGGAGGGTTGAATCGCCCGAGAGGACCCCCCCTTGCTTGGTGCTCGTGTTGTAGTCCGATTGCTTGTTGATCTGCGACATGGCTGCGTTGTACGCACCGATGAAATCGGTGATCTTTTTCGTAACGCCCGCAACGTCGTTGTCAACCGTCACAGACGTCGTGGCCCCCCCCTCCTTGAGAAGAGTAAAAGTAACCCCCGGGATCACATCGGTGACGGTGTTGGAGGTCTTGGTGATGGCGACGCCGTCGACGCTGAAGCTGGCCGAAGCCCCCGTTTGGTAGGTGGGGCCGGACTGGGTGATGGTCGGATTCGCGTAGGGGGCACCGGTGGGGCTGGCCGGCGCCGTCGCCAATCCGGAAAAATCGAGGGTGTAGTTCGTGGTATCTTTGCCGGTAATCACGAGTCTATACGGGTTGGCCGAGCCGTCATTGATGACCGAGGCGGTGACATTGGCACCCGACCCGTTTATGGCCGCGGCGATCCCGTTAAGAGAGTTCTGCCCCTCAGCAATGGTGACGGTTACCGGCGAAGCGCCGCCGTTGATGACGATGCTGCCGGAGTTGAAATTGGTGACATCGGCATCGGCAACACCGGCGTCGGTAACCTGACGCTGGTTCTTTGCAAGGCTCGTCACCACGATTGTGTGGCTTCCCGGGGTTGCCGTACTTGTCGCAGTGGCACTCACGACCGTACTGTCCCCCACCGAAGAGGTTTTACCCATGAAGGTGGTGGGGGTATTCATACCTGCAGCAATCGTTTGCAGCGAATTGAGGAGGCTGGATATCTGGTTGTAGATATCCACCTGGCTCTGCATCGTCGCCTGTTTGCTCTGGAGCACGCGTTCGGGCGCCCGCTCCAGGTACATGAGCTGGGAGATGAGAGACGTGGTGTCGATGCCTGTCGCCAACCCGCCAACCGAAAGATCTGCCATGACACTACCTCCTTGAGCCGTCAATGCAAATACGGCTCCATTTTCCACAACAAGGCCGCGCATTCACTCCTGTGGGAACGAGGGCACTCCTCTGCCGTTACTATCCGTATCGGTTCGGAAACCGGAAACTTTAGCCCTTTTGTCAAGAAGAACGTGCGTCGCTGCCGGAAGATCGGCCCCTCCGGCGCCCCGGCACGAAAAAAGGGGAGGCTCTCGCCCCCCCTTTTCGTTCCGCTTTAGCGCTCTATTACCGCAGGAGCGAAAGGGCCGACTGCGGGGTCTGGTTCGCCTGGGACAGGATGGCGGTGCCGGCCTGGGTCAGGATTTGGGCGCGGGTAAGGGCGGCGGTCTCGGAGGCGACGTCCACGTCGCGGATCCGGGACTCGGCGGCGCTCAGGTTCTCGACCGAAACCTGCAGGTTGTTGATGGTGGACTGGAGACGGTTCTGGACGGCGCCCAGGGTACCGCGGATGTTGGAGACGTTGGTGATCGCCGAGTCGATGGCGGTCAGGGCGGCGGTG
>NZ_DAHVYG010000052.1 GCF_027327745.1 Geobacter sp. | reverse complement strand
ATTACGTCCGGGCCTGCTCGTCCCAGAAGTGCGTCCGGGCCGGCGGCAAGCACAACGACCTGGAGAACGTGGGGCGCACCGCCCGCCACCACACCTTCTTCGAGATGCTCGGCAACTTCTCCTTCGGCGACTACTTCAAGAAGGAGGCGATCGCCTTCGCCTGGGAGTTCCTCACCAAAGAGCTGGGTCTTGACAAGGACCACCTCTATGTAACGGTCTATACCGACGACGACGAGGCGGCCGACATCTGGCACCACCAGGAGGGGGTTCCGCGGGAGCGGATCTACCGCTTCGGCGAGAAGGACAACTTCTGGTCCATGGGAGACACCGGCCCCTGCGGCCCCTGCAGCGAGATCTTCTGGGACAACGGTCCCGAGGTGGGGTGCGGCAGCCCCGACTGCGCCGTGGGGTGCGACTGCGACCGCTACATGGAGATCTGGAACAACGTTTTTATGCAGTTCAACCGCTCCGCCGACGGGACCCTCACCCCGCTCCCCAAGCCCTCCGTCGACACCGGCATGGGGCTGGAGCGGATCTCCACCGTCATGCAGGGGGTGAAATCCAACTACGACACCGATCTCCTCCAGGGGATCATCCGGCACGTGGAGCGGCTTTCGGGGAAGCGCTACCGGGAGAACGACAAGGACGACGTCTCCATGCGGGTCATCGCCGACCACGCCCGGGCCACCACCTTCCTGATCTGCGACGGGGTCCTCCCCTCCAACGAGGGGCGCGGCTACGTCCTGCGCCGGATCATGCGCCGGGCCGCCCGCCACGCCAAGATGCTCGGGTTCGCCGAGCCGGTCCTCTACCGGATCGTGGACGCGGTGAACGCCATCATGGCCGACGCGTACCCCGAGCTCCTGGAGCGGGAGGAGTACATCAAGAAGGTGATCCGGGCCGAGGAGGAGCGCTTCGCCGAGACCCTCGACAACGGCCTGCGGATCCTCAACGACGAGGTGGGCTCCCTCCGGAAGAAGGGAAAGAGCGTCATCCCCGGCGAGGTCCTCTTCCGCCTCTACGACACCTACGGCTTTCCAACCGACCTCACTGCCGACATCGTCGAGAGCGAAGGGTTCACCATCGACGAGGCGGGGTTCGAGTCGTGCATGGAGCGCCAGCGGGAGCAGGCCCGCGAGCACTGGAAGGGGTCCGGCGAGGAGGGGATCGCCGCGCTCCATAAGGAGCTCTACCACCGCGGTCTCCGCAGCGTCTTCGTCGGCTACGACGAGAAGAGCGCCTACGGGACCATCACCGCCCTTCTCCACGCCGGTGCCGAGGTCTCCAGGGCGAAGGGGGGAGACGAGGTGGAGATCGTCACCGACCGGACCCCCTTCTACGGCGAGTCCGGCGGCCAGGCGGGGGATACCGGCGTCATCTCCACCGGCGGCGCCCATGTGCGGGTGACCGACACCATCCGCCCCTATCCCGACCTGATCGTCCACCGGGGAACGGTGGTGGAAGGGACCCTGGCGACGGGGGAGGCGTGCGACCTGAAGGTGGCGGGGACGGAGCGCGACGCCACGGCCCGCAACCACACCGCCACCCACCTCCTGCAGACGGCGCTGCGCCAGGTCCTCGGCGACCACGTGAAGCAGGCGGGCTCCCTGGTGGCGCCGGAGCGGCTCCGGTTCGACTTCACCCACTTCGCCGCCCTGACTCCGGAGGAGGTCCGCCGGGTGGAGGAGATCGTCAACGGCTTCATCATGGGGAACGACGAGGTGCGGGCCCGGGAGATGGCCGTCGAGGAGGCGATGGAGAGCGGCGCCACGGCCCTCTTCGGCGAGAAGTACGGCGACCGGGTCCGGGTGGTGAAGGTAGGCGAGGTGAGTGTCGAGCTCTGCGGCGGGACCCACGTCCGGGCCGCCGGCGATATCGGCTTCTTCAAGATCCTCTCCGAGGCTGGGATCGCCGCCGGGGTGCGCCGGATCGAGGCGCTGACCGGCGCCTCTGCGCTTCGCTACGTGCAGGAGCTGGAGGAGGAGCGGCGCCAGGTGGCGGTCCTCATCAAGGCCGAGGGGGGGGACAACCTCGACCGACTCCAGAAGCTCCTCGTCCGCCAGAAGGAGATGCAGCGGGAACTGGAGACGCTCCAGGGGAAGCTCAACGCCGCCCGGTCGGCGGACCTCCTCGCCGGCATGCGAGAAGTGGGAGGGGTGAAGGTCCTGGCGGTACAGGTGGAGATCGACGACCCGAAGAAACTGCGGGAGCTGGCCGACACCCTCAAGGAGCGCGTCGGCTCCGGCGTGGTGGCCCTGGGGTGCGAGAAGGAGGGGAAGGCGAACCTCCTCGTGGCGGTGACGAAAGACCTGACGGGGCGCTTCAGGGCGGGGGACCTCATCCGTCAGCTGGCGCCGGTCATCGGCGGCAGCGGCGGCGGCAAGCCGGAGCTGGCCCAGGCCGGCGGCAGCGACCCCGCACGGCTGGCCGAGGCGCTGGAGCAGGTGTACGGGCTGGTGGGACAGGCGTAACGGACTGAATGGAAGGCAGTGGGGCACCATGGATGTCGTGACGAGATACCAGGCGGAACGGAGCACAAAGTCGATCCTCGTCGTGGATGACGAAGCAGTGATCCGTGATCTCTGCGCCAAGGCCCTCAAGGGGTACCGGGTGCTGCAGGCGGGTGACGGCGAGGAGGCCCTGCGTCTCTTCGAAAAGGGGGGGATCGACGTGATCCTCACCGACGTCATGATGCCGAAGCTCAACGGCATCGAGCTCCTGCGCCGGCTCAAGGAGCTGGAGCCCACCCTGGTGGTGATCGTCATGACCGGCTATGCCGAGAAGGAGATCATCCTCAACGCGCTCAAGGCCGACGCCGACGACTTCATCGCCAAGCCCCTGAACCTCCTCCAGCTCAAGACGGCGGTGGACAAGGCCCTGGACAAGAAGGCCCTCAAGGAGGAGATCGCCAACCTCAGGAGCATGGACCGGCTCAAGAGCAACTTCCTCTCCCTCATTTCCCACAAGTTCCGCACCCCCCTCACCACCATCTCCCTCTTCCTCCAGAACCTGGCGGGGGGGGCGTACGATCCGGACGACCCGGAGTCGCGCCGGAATCTGGAGCTGATCTGCGGCCAGTCCCGCTACCTGGAGACCCTGGTGACGGAACTCCTCGCCTTCAGTCGCTTCATGGGGGCCGACGAAGGGGTGCTCCGGGAGCCGTGCGACCTGAGCGAGCTGGTCCGTGGCCTCGTCTGCTCCTCCCGGGAGGCGGCCGCCAAGCCGGGGGTCACCACCGCCTTCGACCTCGATCCCCTTCCCCCCATTCCGCTCGACCGGGAGAAGATCGCCTTCGCCATCGGCCAGGTAGTCGACAACGCCTACAAGTTTTCCCGCGAAACCGGCACCGTCACCCTCTCCCTCAAGCGGGACGGCGACGGCTACCGGCTCACCGTCGCGGACACCGGCGCGGGGATCCCCCGGGAGGAGCTGCCGAAGATCTTCGAGAAGTTCTACCAGGTGGACCCCGACGGCACCGGTCAGATCCGGGGGTTCGGCCTCGGGCTCTTCTATGCCCGCGAGTTCCTCAAGCTCCACGGCGGCACGGTGACCGTGGAGAGCGAGCCTGGGGTCGGGACCACCTTTTCCCTCGTCATCCCCCAGTCTGTCCCCGCGGCCGACTGACCCGCGTCCCCTTCCGGGAGACGGCCGCAACCCCTCTTTCCTGTTGATTATTGCCCCCTTTCTGCTATAGTTGCTCCTTTCCGAAACCAGTTCCCGCCCCTATCCCACCGTCACGGGAGGCCCAACCCGATGCAGCACCTCATCGAAAAAGCCAACACCCTGATGGAGGCGCTTCCGTATATCAGGCGCTTCTCCGGCAAGACCATCGTCATCAAGTACGGCGGCCACGCCATGGCCGACGAGGCCCTCAAGGAGTCGTTCGCCCTCGACGTGATCCTCCTCAAGTCCCTCGGCATCAACGCCGTCGTCGTCCACGGCGGCGGTCCCCAGATCAACGAAACCCTCAAGCGTTTCGGCATCGTCTCCGAGTTCGTGCGGGGGATGCGGGTCACCGACGCCGCCACCATGCAGGTGGTGGAGATGGTCCTCACCGGCCAGGTGAACAAGGAGGTCGTCGGTTACCTGAACCAGCACGGTGGCCGGGCGGTGGGGCTCTCGGGGAAGGACGGCAGTCTCCTGCAGTGTGAAAAGCTCCTCCAGGAGGTGAAGCGGGAGGACGGCACCGTGGAGCGGGTCGACATCGGTTTCGTCGGCGACGTGGTGAAGGTGAACCAGGAGCTGATCCAGACCCTGGAGCACGGCAAGTTCATCCCGGTCATCGCCCCGGTGGGGGTGGGTGAGCACGGCGAGAGCTACAACATCAACGCCGACCTCGTGGCCGGACGGGTGGCCGGGGCCCTGCGGGCCGAGAAGCTGATCCTTCTCACCGACGTGGAGGGGGTGAAGGATACCGATGGCACGCTCCTCTCTAGCATCCTCCTTGACGACGTGCCGCGCCTCATCGACGGCAAGGTCATCACCGGCGGCATGATCCCCAAGGTGACCTGCTGCGTCGACGCCATCACCGAGGGGGTGAAGAAGGCCTCCATCATCGACGGCCGGGTGCTCCACGCGGTTCTCCTCGAAATCTTCACCGACGTCGGCGTCGGCACCGAGATCCGCCGATAGGCGGGGACCAGGGACCAGGGACCGGTATTACGGAGGCGACAGAGAATGAATTCCGCTGACTGGACGGAAAAGGCTGACAAATACATCATGAAGACCTACGGCCGCTACCCGCTGGTGCCGGTGCGGGGGGAGGGGTGCGTCCTCTGGGACGCCGACGGGAAGCGCTACCTCGATTTCCTCGCCGGCGTGGCGGTGAACAACCTCGGCCACTGCCACCCGAAGGTGGTGGCGGCGCTGCAGAAGCAGGCGGCCGAGATGATCCACTGCTCCAACTACTACCACATCCCGAACCAGATCGCCCTGGCGGAGCTCCTCTGCACCCACTCCTTCGCCGACAAGGCCTTCTTCTGCAACTCGGGGGCCGAGGCGAACGAGGCGGCCATCAAGCTCGCCCGCAAGTACACCCGGGAGAAGTACGGCGACCCGGAGCGCTACGAGATCGTCACCGCCCTCGCCTCCTTCCACGGCCGGACCATGGCGACCATCTCCGCCACGGGGCAGGAGAAGGTGCAGAAGTTCTTCGATCCGCTACTCCACGGCTTCAGCTACGTCCCGTTCAACGACGCCGACGCCCTTGCCGCCGCCGTCACTCCCCGGACCTGTGCCGTGATGCTGGAGCCGATCCAGGGGGAGGGTGGAGTGGTTGTGCCGTCGGCCGACTACTTCCGCAAGGTCCGGGAGATCTGCGACCGTCACGGCCTCCTTCTCATCTTCGACGAGGTGCAGGTGGGGATCGGCCGGACCGGCAGGCTCTTCGCCCATGAACATTTCGACGTCGTCCCCGACATCATGACCCTCGCCAAGGCCCTGGCCGGCGGCGCCCCCATCGGTGCCATGCTGGCGCGGGACGCCATCGCCGCGTCGTTCTCCCCCGGCACCCACGGCTCCACCTTCGGGGGGAACCCGCTGGTCACCGCCGCCGGAGTGGCCGCCGTCCGGGCGGTCCTGGAGGAGGGACTCCTGAACCGGGCGGAGGAGATGGGGGAGTATCTCCTCGGCGAGCTGGAGCGGCTTAAGCAAAAGTATGCCTTCATCACCGACGTGCGCGGCATCGGCCTCATGATCGGGATGGAGCTCTCCATCCCGGCGGGGGAGATCGTCGTCAAGGGGCTGCAGCGGGGGGTCCTCCTCAACGTGGCCCAGGAGCGGGTGCTCCGGTTCGTGCCGCCCCTGGTGGTGACCAAGCAGGAAGTGAACGAAATGATCGCCGTTCTTGACGGCATCCTGGAGGAGCTGAAGCCATGAAGCGGGATTTCCTCGCCCTCAACCAGTACACCAAGGACGAGCTCGACGGGCTCTTCGCCCTGACGAAGGAGCTAAAGGCAAAGCAGAAGCAGGGGATCGAGCACCACCTCCTCAAGGGGAAGAGCGTGGCGCTCATCTTCGAGAAGTCGTCCACCCGAACCCGGGTCTCCTTCGAGGTGGGGGTCTACCAGCTCGGTGCCCACCCCCTCTTCATCTCCTCCGCCACCTCCCAGATGGGGCGCGGCGAGCCGATCCGGGACACCGCCCGCGTCATGTCCCGCTACTGCGACGGCGTCATGATCCGGACCTACGGCCAGGAGATCGTGAGGAGTTCGCCCACTACGCCTCGATCCCAGTCATCAACGGCCTCACCGACCTCTTCCACCCCTGCCAGATCATGGCCGACCTCTTCACGGTCATGGAATACAAAGGGACCTACGAGGGGCTGACGGTGGCCTGGGTCGGCGACGGCAACAACATGGCCAACACCTGGGTCGAGGCCGCCGCCATCCTCGGCTTTGAACTCCGGCTCGCCTGCCCCAAGGGGTACGAGCCGGACAAGAACGTCATGGAGTGGGCACTGTCCCGCGCATCTTCCGCCATCACCGTCACCCATGACCCGGCCGAAGCGGTGAGGGGGGCCGACGTGGTCAACACCGACGTCTGGGCGAGCATGGGGCAGGAGGCGGAACAGAAGGAGCGGGAGAAGGCCTTTGCCGGCTTCTGCGTCGACGACACGCTGGTGGCCCTGGCGAAGCCCGACTGCATGGTGCTCCACTGCCTCCCGGCCCACCGCGGTGAGGAGATCGCCGACAGCGTCATCGAAGGGCCCCGCTCGGCGGTCTGGGACGAGGCGGAAAACCGGCTCCACGTACAGAAGGCCATCATGGCTTCATTGATGGGCAAACAGAGCAATTAATGCCCGAATCATCTGAGACTCTTGCAAAACGTCATGAGGAGGCCGGGATGCAAGGCGCAAGCGAGCGAGGAAGCGAGGCGTACCCGTTGGTACGTTGATTGTGAATTCAGGGTCTTGCAGTGAGGCGACTATGCCAATTTTGAAACATGTCCACATAAAAGCATTTAAATCAATCTTGGATCAGAGGATTGAGCTAGGACAATTGAATGTATTTATAGGAACAAATGGTTCTGGGAAAAGCAATATATTAGAAGCTATAGGTATGTTGTCAGCAGCAGCTACAGGAGAAATTGATTATTCTCGCCTAGCTGACCGTGGAGTTAGACTTTCATCGCCAGAAGTTTTCCGTAGTGCTTTTAGCAGAATTGAAAGAAAGCACGCTTTTTTTATTGAAGGCGGTTTTGATGACTTTTTGTATCATGCTCATATTACCTCTGTAGGTGAAAGCATTGGGCGGTTTCAATGGGGCTATCATGCAGAGAAAATTGTTAGAGGTAGTGATTACCGAGAAAGGATAGCTGGTAGAAGTAATAGTTTTGTTGGTATTCAAAATATTGCTAATTTTGACAAAACAAGTTTACAGCGACATAAGAGTATATTAAATACTGCAGAATCTCTCGGGGTTTTTAAGGCCAATGAAATGGCTGCAATCTCGGCATTGCGAGAGTATGCCATTTTTGCGCCATCAACGCCTATACTAAGAGGAATTGCAAATGATGAAAGTAGAAAGAGTCCATTAGGCTTGTATGGTGGCGGCATGTCAAAGGCTTTGTCTGAAATAATGGCGCTCAAAGATAACAGACTAAACAAGTATATTATTAGGTTTTTTAAATTGTTAGATTGGTTTTCTTCTGTTGGAGTAGCAAAACCAGAACCTTCTTTACAATCTAGTCATGTGCATACAGGGCCCACTGTCGTATCTTTTACTGATAAGTTTATGCCAAAAAATTTTAAGCAGTTGTACGCGTACGACGTTAGCGAAGGTGCTTTGTATGTTTTATTTGTTCTGCTATTACTTGCGAATCCTAATGCACCAAATATTTTTGCGTTGGATAATGTTGATAATGCGCTCAATCCAAGTTTGGTGACGGCGTTGGTGGAAGATGTAGCAAAGTATTTATCTGAGAATCCTGACAAACAAGTATTTATGACTAGCCATAACCCTACGACTCTTGATGCAATAGATTTGTTTAATTCATCGCATCGCCTCTTTGTAGTAAAAAGAGGGGTTAGTGGTGCAACGGAATTCGAACGAATAAGTCCTCCGCGAGGCATGTCAAGAGAGCAATGGCAAGAAAAGTATGGATATATGAAGTTGTCAGAAATTTGGCTTTCTGGGACTATTGATGGGTTAAACCCTCCACCAAAAGGTTTTTGATAATGTCAAATTTGAGTTGTTTAGTCGTATGTGAAGG
>NZ_DAHVYG010000051.1 GCF_027327745.1 Geobacter sp. | reverse complement strand
CCCCCGGTTTACCCATGATTGCGGCGGCGCCGATGGGGGGCTCCGGCGCCTCGACCACCCGCGCCACATCGGCAAGGGTCACGTTGGAGCCGTTCTGGTGCACGACTACCGTCCGCTCCAGCTCCGCCGGAGTGAGGGACTGTCCCTCGCTCTGCAGGACGATGCGCTGGTTCTCGTTGTCGATGAATCCCGCGCCGCGCACCCCGGTGGCGCGCCGGGCCGCCGCCAGGACATCATCAATGGAGAGGTTGTAACGGACAAGCTGGTCAGGGCGGAGCTGGACCTGGAGCTGCCGCACCTCGCCGCCGAACACTGCAACCTTGGCGACGCCGGGGACCGCCAGGAGGCGCTGCCTGACCGTCCAGTCGGCGATGGTCCGAAGCTCCATGAGGGAGAGTTTCGGGGAGGTTAGCCCCACCGCCAGCACTACGCTTGTGGAAGAGGTGAGCGGAGCGATAACCGGCGCCTGCACTCCCCGGGGGAGGCGCCCTGAAAGGGTCGAGAGGCGTTCGGCCACCAGCTGGCGGTCCAGGAAGATGTTGCTTCCGGGGGTGAAGGTCACCGTGACGACCGACAGTCCCTGGATCGTGCCGGAGCGGAGCGCCTCGATCCCCGCCACGCCGTTGACGGCATTCTCCACCGGCTGGGTGACGAGCATCTCCGCCTGTTCCGGAGAAAGGCCCGGCGCCTCGGTCTGAATCACCACCTGGGGCGGGGCGAACTCGGGAAAGACATCGTACCTGGCCTTGGAGAGTGTGTAGGCGCCGTAACCCGCCAGGAGAAAGGTCAAGGCGAGCACCACCCCCCGGAAACGGAGGGAAAAACGGACGATGGCGGAGAGTATCCCGGTATCTTGCCTGGTCATTTACCGTCGCCTTCCTCGCCTGCCCGGATCTGGGAGCGGAACTCCTCGGATTGCAGCAGCTGCGCCCCCCTCACGACCACCGGGTCACCGGGGGCGAGCCCCCTGGCGACAAAGAAGCTATCCCTCAACGGCGATTCGGTAGGGAGAGCGCGGCGGACAAAGCGCCCCGCTCCCTTCTCCAGATAGAGCCACGCTTTCCCCTGCCGCCAGACCACGGCCGAAGAAGGGACTGTGACCCCCTGCAGCAGGGGGCCGACCGGGAGGCGGGCCAGGACGTTCATGCCGGGGAGGAGGCGGGGCCCTGCAGGGGCGAGGTAGAAAAAGCTCCTTCCCTGGATGCGCGGATCGGTTGCCGGGGAGGGGGATATCAGGCGCGCCGTCGTCAGAGGGGTCCCCTCCGCGGTCTGGAGCGTGATCTTCTGCGGGACCCTCCCAACCTGCGCCTCCGGGGGGAACGTGACCTGGAGCAGAAGATCATCCTGCCGCGCCAGCCGTTCAAAGGAGGGAGAGTCGCTGGTCACCCACCCGGCAATAACGCCCCCCCATCGCTGCCTGATGCTCGCTTTCAGCGCGTAAAGCGAAGCCTTGCCCGCGCGCAGGGCAGCCTCGTCGGCGCGCCATGCCGCCGTGGCTGCCTGAAGGGCCTTGTCGGAGACGTTCCGGTTGTCGGCATTCAGGAGTTTCAGGCGCTCGTGCTCCCGGCCGGATGCCTCGACGGCCGCCCCTGCGCTCTCCGCCCGGGCCTGGGCCTTCGCGCAGGAAGCGCGAAGGTCGAACAGCTCCTGGAGCTGGAGCACGATTCCGAAGGCGCGGATTTCGCTACGGTGGGAGACCGGCACCAGAGGAAGGATTTGGATCCCCGACCTTTCCAGGGTTTTCCGGTCGAGGGTAACAACGCTCTCCCCCCCCTCCTCCGAAACGCGCGACGGCGGCTTCACCGGGCGCTCCCGCTCGGCTTCCATCCCCCCTTCCTTGCGCCCTTCGATAAAGCCCCAGACGAGTAAGCCGGTAATTGCCGCCAGGACGACAATCGTCACGATGATCTTCACGCTCTTTCGTCTCACTTGCGGTTCTCCTTTTCCGGCCGGGGATCTGTCTCGACGTTCACCGGAAGCGGCTCTACTTGTGGCAGTGGGCGCTGGAGCGCGTCTTCCAGCACGCCGAGAGACCGTTCCGCTCTGACGAGGGCATCCTGTCGGACGAGCGCGCTTACCTCCTGCTCCAGAACGGCGGAGAGGAGCGTCAGACGGTCCGTTTCACCGGCTGCAAACAATGCCTCCACCGACTTCCACCGGTTTTTTTGGGACAGGAGCAGTCCCTCAGCGGTTTCAAGTTTATCAACGGCGGCACGGTAGCCCCTCAGTGCCAGGTCGATCTCGCCGATCACGGCCGCCTGCAACGCGTCGAAGCGTGCCGCCGTTTCCTTGCGGCGCGCCTCCGCCTCGGCGATGGGCCCCCGATTGCGATTGAGAATCGGCATGGTCACGGAGAAGCCGAGGGACCACTTGTTGTCGCCCTGGTCCCACTGGTAGCCGGGACCGAGGTGAATATCAGGGTACTGTTTTGCGATTTCCAGTTGCAGGGCGGCCTGGGACGCCTCATATTCCGCAAGGAGCGCCAGGATGTCGGAACGGTTGAGGAGCGCCTGCCGTCGCGCTTCCCGCGGGGGGGGAGGGGGGAGGCGAGCGGCGAAGATATCGGGGGAGAGGGTAATCCCTTCGATGGCCGTGACCGGCAGTCCAAGGGCGTCGGCAACCCGCACGCGGGCCTCAGCCTTCTGCCTCTGTGTCTCCCGCAGGAGAACCGCTGCCTGCGCCAGTGATATTTCCGCCTGAGTCACGTCCGGCCGGGACACTTCACCCAGATCCAGCCGTCTTCGCAGCGCCTTGACGAGCTCTGCCCGGACGGACTGTTCCCTTCGGAGGAGGGTTTCCGCCCGGCCGGCGGCATAAAGGTCCAGGAGGCCGGTTCGCAGGCGGCTTCGCACCTTCCAGGCCACGGTTGCGATGTTCAGACGGGCTGCCTCGGTAAGGCTGCCGGCCCGGGCGATCCGGTAGCCCCGCTTGCCGGCGGTCTCAATGGGAATATCCAGGTTGAAGCCGAGGGTCCAGGGAGAGAGTCCGCCGGCGGTGCGCGAATGATGCTGGGGAGTGAAGCCGAAGCTCGGGTTGGGGCGCTGCCCCGCCGTAATTTTTCTCGCTTCGGCAACAGCCCATTGGGCTCGCGCTACGTCCAGTTCGGGGTTGTAGTAGAAGGCCGTCAACATGAGAAGCCGGAAATCCCAGGTTTTCGGCGGCCAGGACGTGATCTCCCGGCCGAGGTTTCCCTCCAGGAACTTTTTCAGCTCCGGGTTGTCGAGGGTGCGGGACTCGAAGGCTGCCG
Organism: Geobacter sp.; assembly: GCF_027327745.1. GTDB lineage: Bacteria > Desulfobacterota > Desulfuromonadia > Geobacterales > Geobacteraceae > Geobacter. Next base: position 49,986 of record NZ_DAHVYG010000051.1, on the reverse strand, counting down.
CCGTCCGGGCGGGCTCCAACGGCCTTGGCTGATAGGTGGCGCAACCGGACAGAAGTGCTGCCGCCAGAAGTATCAGAACCGGCATGTTCACGTATTCCGCCCTCCCCGCACGTTCATTATATTCCTTCGGAGTGCTGCGCCACTGGGTGATGGATGCTACTGCCCGAACAGGGGAGACTCACCGTAACTTTGAGACCCTTTCCTCCGTCCCCCTCGCCAAGGGTTATGCTCCCGCCGTGCCGCTCGACGGCGGACTTGACGATGGCGAGGCCGAGGCCGCTGCCGGTGCTGTTCCCTCCACGCCTGAAAAAACGGTCGAAAACCCGCTCCCGGTCGTCGGGAGGAATGCCGGGGCCGGTGTCCGTCACCTCGATGACGGCCATCCGCTCACCGCCGCGCACCGCCACATCCACCGTCCCCCCCGGCAGGGTGTGGCGGACGGCGTTGTCCACCAGGTTGCCGACCATCGCCCGGAGCGCCTCCTCTTCCCCGGTGATGGTCACCGGTTCGCTGTCGGTCATTCCCAGGTCGACCCCCTTTTCCAGGGCCAGACTCGACCGCTCGGCAATGATCTCCCCGGCCAGTCGGGTCAGCGCCACGTTGGACCATAGCGGAGGAGCTTCGGGTTCCAGGCGGGCCAGGGCGAGGAGTTGGCCCACCAGTCGGGCGGCGCGGCCGACACCTTCCTTCAGTCGTTCAAGCGCTTCGGTCCGCTCAGCGTCATCGGCACTTCGTTCAAGAACGCGCGCCTGGAGCCCGACGACGGCCAGCGGTGTCCGAAGCTCATGGGCCGCATCGGCAACGAACCGCTTCTGGGATTCGATGGCGTGGGCCAGTTTTTCGAGGAGGAGGTTGAGGCGACCGACAAGGGGACGGACTTCGGCGGGGAGCCCGTGGATCGGGAGTGGCTCAAGGGAGGCAGGGGAGCGTCGGGAGATTTCGTCGGCAAGGCGGATGAGCGGTCTAAGCCCGTTCCTGACGGAGAGCCAGATGAACAGGGCAAAGAACGGGATGGTCAAAAGCAGGGGTACAACGGTGCGGAGCGCGAAGTTGACGCTGATCTCACGACGGGCTTCGATCGGCTGGGAAACCTGGACGGACCTGCTACCCGCGCGAAGGACGAAAACGCGCCAGTGCCGCCCGCCGGAGTATACCGTGCTGAGGCCTTCCCGCTGAAGCGGGAGTGCCCGGCCCGGAGGGTCAGCGGAGAGGAATGTGCCCTTTTCCCATACCTGGAGCGCGAGCTCGGCCTCCTCTTCGTAGTTGATCCCTGATGAGGGGAGCGGCGTAACGCTTTCCTGGCGCGAAAAGGTGTGGGCTACCTGGGCGAGCTGGTAGTCGAACAGCTCGTCCAGTTCTTCCCGCGCCTTGAGGTAGGTGGCGCCGCCGGCGACAATGCCGACGACCACGAGTCCGCCGAGGAGGAACGTCAGGAGCTTTCGGCTGATGGAACTCATGGAGCACCCGCCAGCATGTAGCCGACCCCGCGGACGGTGCGGATCTGGTCGGCCCCGATCTTTTTCCGCAGGTTGTGGATGTGGACCTCCACGGCGTTGCTCTCCACCTCTTCCCCCCATCCGTAAAGCCTTTCCTCTAGGGCGGTGCGGGAGAGAAGGGCGCCGGGACGCTCCATGAGGGCGGCCAGGATCACGTACTCCCGGGCGGAGAGATATACCCGCTCACCATGGCAGTAAAGCTCGCGGGTGGCGGGATTGAGGGAAAGGGGTCCATGTTCGATGAGGGGCGCGGCCCGGCCCGCCTGCCGCCGCTGAAGCGCCCGTATCCGCGCCGCCAGTTCGTCCGGGTCGAACGGTTTCACCAGGTAGTCGTCGGCCCCGCTGTCGAGCCCCCTGATCCGGTCCGGGACCGCGTCCCGGGCGGTGAGGATGATGACCGGGACCGGGTTGCCGCTCTGGCGCAACTCCGCCAGGAGGTCGAGCCCTCCCTTGCCGGGGAGGCCGAGGTCGAGGAGGAGCAGGGAATACTCCTCCGTGGCAAGGGCCAGCTCCGCCTCCTCGGCGTCCCGTACCCAGTCGGTGGTGATCCCCTCCTGTTTGAGGGAGTGTCGAAGCGCGTCGCCGAGCATCGGGTCGTCTTCTACGAGCAGGATGCGCATAAAGTTCCTCTTCTCGGGAGTCCTATTCTACGAACCCGCAGGGTCTAGGGCAGCCGGAACCAGTGGGGCCAGTGGGGGGACATCCGAAGCTGCATCATGATTTCAACGGCAACCGGAAAGAGAAAAGCCGTCCAGAGCCGCTTGGCCTCGGCCCTGAAGGCCGCCAGGCTTACGTTGACCGACTCCGGAGAACGGAACCGGGAGAACGAAGGGATGAAGCGCGGCGTCGCGTCACAGTATTTCGCAAACTCCTCGCCGAACCTTCCCGCGAGAAAATGCTCCTCGGCCCTGACGACGAAGCGGGAGTAGAACAGGAACCCTGCAAGTACGACAACCGCCAGCGCAAGGCTTTTCAATAATAACACCGCGGATAAACCAAAGCAAAACGTGCCGAAATAGAGCGGGTTTCTGGTTATGGAGTACGGTCCTTCCGATTGCAGTTCGGTGTCCTTGCGGGAGCCGATGAAAAGCGTGGCCCAGACGCGGAAGGTTACGTAGAGCCCGAAGACGAGCCATCCGCAGAGGTTTAGGAGTATTCCGGCCGAGGAGTTCTCTCTGACCGTGGGGTAGCTTACGAGCAGCAGGGCGACCATGGGGGCCGCCAGCGCGAATCCCGCCTTCCCCCTGTTTCTGAAGGCAAACGATTCCGTTATTGAGTTCATCCGGTTCTCCTCTTGAATTACGAAATGCATCCGGCCTGGCGTCAGAGGGGTGAGCAACAGGGCTATCCCTGTAATAGAAGATGAACAAAGGACCTTAAGACAATATGAAGGCAGTGCATTTTCTGTGGATAGGAATGGGATATCTTGGAGGAAAAGCGGGGTTGCTATGAGAGTTCTGCATAAGCCCATCGCCAGGGGGGAGAAGCGGGGGGGGGAGCTGCGGCCAGAGGAGCTCCCCTTCGGGAGAGCGACGCAGCAGGAGCCACTGGGCCGAAAGGTGCATGGTCCCGCCGATCCATGCCGTGGCGCCGAGCTGGTGGAGGACGGTGACCGTCATGAGCGTGGAGCGTAAAGTAGAACGTGGATCCATGAGGCCGGGAAGCCCGCCAACTAAAATGACTTCGACCACTGGGCGAGGAAGCTGCTTCCTGCCGCGCCGTTTCGCAGGATGCGGGTGTCGTAGGCGTATTCCAGGTAGAGCTGGGAATTCCGGGGGAGGCCGCTCGTGACGCCCAGCGAGAACGCCCCGCTGTAATCGTGGGTGAAGTCGAGGCGGGAGAGGTTGAGCCGGTCCTGCCGGAAGAAGGGGCGGTTCACCTCGGCGACGGTCCCCCGCAGGTGAAGGTAGAGGAAGAAGAGGAGCTCGTAGCGGTATTCAGGGGATGGCCTTAAGGGAAATTGCCGAGCACTCCGATGTGTCGTCCGGCCCTTAGAGTGTAGCACATTGCCGGGCTTGCAGGGTCATGGCAGGGGAGAATGGCGTTCATGGATAAGCCTCGGCAGGCGTTCACGGACGAGCAGCAGCGGTGGCTGGAGATGATCCGGGACCACGTGGTCGCCAACCTTTCCATCGAGCGGGACGATTTTGCCTATGTGCCGTTCGCCCAGGAGGGCGGGATCGGGAAGGTATATCTGGAAAGGGTGCTGAAGCGGGACATGACGGCCCTGTTCGGCGTACGGAACGTTATCCCCTGAATGTCCCCTGTGTTTACGAGCGGGTGGGGTTTGATGAAAGAGGGGAATTGTCCGCTGCCAAAGCCTGGTCTAAATCTCGGGAGCGAACCCAGTGGGGAGGTAGGCGGACTTCACAGCGCAATGTGGTCCTCCCTTCTGATTCTACCGGGTGTACTCCTGGCAAAAAAGTGGAACCATAAACTTGATACGGTCAATGGAAGCATAAACTTGGAATTTTTCAAATTTATGCTTCCAGTTACACCGTGGTGCGGGTTGGAATAAATGGCGGAAGCACATGGGAATCGAACCCACCGGGGAGATTTCTCATCCCCCCCACCGGTTTTGAAGACCGGGCGGCCCACCAGCGACCGACGTGCTTCCATTGAACAAGAGAAGTGATATGTTGGGCGGGGAAACGGGATCTTCACTGCAGAATGTTTAGCAGTTATGGTTTCTCATATCAAGACTTTTTCCAATCTTAGCGGACCGTGTCGGGGGGTGATGAAGATGTGGTGCTCCTCGCCGAAGCACAGGGCCTTTTTCCGGAATGAAAAAAGTGGGTTGTCGCACATGCCGGGAATAGTTGCACCTTGATGAAACGGGTGCGAAGTGTTATCAATCTTCTGGTGCCGACTCTTTTCAAGGAGCTGCGGCACAACCCCTAACCAGTATCACGGAGGAGCCATGTCGCATCTGCGTAAAAAGAAATGGATCGGCGCATTTTCCCTGTTTCTCTGCTGTATGACGTCCGCCGCGCTTGCGGCGTCAGGGAACGGAGCCCGGGAGGATAACCCCGAGGCGGCAATCAGAAAGCTCTTTCCGCGCCTGCCGGTGTCGAGCGTGACAAAGACGGACATCGACGGCTTCTACGAGGTGGTGGCCGACGGCAATGTGCTCTACGTCCACCTCAAGAGCGGCCATATCTTCGTCGGTGACCTCTATACCAGGGAGGGAAGAAACCTGACGGCGGAGGCCCGCAGCCGCTTTGCCGCCGAACGCCTGAGGCTTCTGACCGACGCCGACAAGAAACTGGCGGTGAAGGTGGGGAACGGCAAGCACGTGGTGATCGAGGTTACGGACCCCGACTGCCCCTTCTGCCGCAAGATGCATGAGTACTGGGCCAGGCGTCCGGACGTGACCCGCTACGTCTTCTTCCTCCCCCTGAGCATTCACCCCAACGCCGAGAAGAAGGCGCGCTACATCCTGGCGGCCGAGAACAAGGAGCTCGCCCTCTGGGAGGTTTACTCGGGAGAGCTGGACAACAACCGGGAGAAGCTCGACAAGCCCTACGACGACAAGGGGCTCCTGGCCGCCCAGCGGGCCGTGGTGACCAAGCTCGGGGTGCAGTCGACCCCCACCTTCTGGGTGGACGGCAAGTATGTGAGCGGGGCGAACATCCCCCTGATCGAGAGCATCATCGGCAAGTGCAAGCTCGCGGAGGGGGTAAAACCGGGAGCTGCCGCTGCCTGCGAGGACGAAGGGGAGAAGAAGTAAGGGGGGCGGGGGGAGCCGGTCGTGATCCCGATCAAGGACTACAATCCGACGCGGCGCTTCCCGGTGATGAGCGTTACGATCATCGCCCTCAACATCGTTGTCTTTTTCTATGACCGGCTGACCGGCCACTACGAGCCGATGCTGATCGAGACGGCGCGGGGAGTCGTCCGGACGGAGGTGTTCGTCGGAGGGCTCTCCGCGCATTTTTCCCTCGTGCCGGCGGCGCTTGCCTCCCTGCCGCTCCTTGCCTGGCCGACCATCTTCACGTCGATGTTTCTCCACGGGAACTGGCTGCACATCGGTTCCAACATGCTCTACCTCTGGATTTTCGGCAACAACGTGGAGGATACGCTGGGCCGGTTCCGCTTCGTCCTCTTCTATTTTGCCTGCGGGGCTACGGCCGCCATCGCCCAGGTGATGAGCGCGCCGCACTCCAGTATCCCGATGGTGGGTGCCAGCGGGGCGGTGGCCGGCGTTATGGGGGCCTATCTCCTCCTCTTTCCCCGGGCGCGGATCCTGACTCTGGTTCCGATTCTCTTCTTCTTCACGTTTATCGAGGTGCCGGCCTTTCTGATCATCGGCTGGTGGGTGCTGATCCAGTTCTTGAACGCGAGCTGGCTTGGCGGCGGGGAGCTCCAGCGGGGGGGCGTTGCCTATTTCGCCCACATCGGCGGCTTTGCGGCGGGAATGAGTCTGATCCTGCTGTGGGGGGTGAAAAGGGGAGGGCGCTACCGCAGGAGATAGGTTCTCCCGTCGATGGGGACCTCGAAGTCCTGGAACCGCGGGAAGCCGGAGGGGCCTTCCCCGGCAAGGCGGTAGCGGTAGAAAAACCGGATCCTCTCGGCAACGGCCCCGGGGGTGACGGGAATCGTCATGGAGAAGGGGGCGGTTTCATCGATGGCGAGCTGGCTCGGAATGATGAAGGAGGTCTTCTCGCCGACCTCTTTGCCGCCCGCGTCCAGGAGGGTGGCGGTCAGCTCCAGGTCGCGGATATAGTAGTAGCTGGTGTTGGCGACGGCGCCTTCGATCGCGACCTTCCCTGCGGAACGGGTGACCTTCCAGGAAACGGTCAGGTCGTAGTACGACACCCGGTTCGGGTAATGCTGCACCGGTGGCACCGTTGCCGGCAGGGTGCATCCGGCCAGGGTCGCGGCTATGAGAACGGCGATAAGCGTGCATGGGCGCATGATGGCTCCTTGGTGAGTGCCGGGCCGACTGAAATGGGATCGGACGAACTCCCTTCGGTTCCACTATGACAAAAATATGCTAATATTCAACTGGTGATTTGGGCGGTTACGCCTATTCTGCATGATCTCTCGGAGGTATCTCGTTGGAGTCGGTTCTCGAAGAGTTGGCCGTCATCGCTCTCCTTATCCTTGCCAATGGCTTTTTTGCCGGTTCCGAGCTCGCCATCATTTCCGCCCGCAGGGGGAGGATTGCCCAACTTGTCGCCGAGGGGAACGAAGCGGCGAAGATCGTGGATCGATTGCAGGAAGATCCCCACCGGTTTCTCGCCACCGTCCAGGTAGGGGTGACGGTGGTCGGCTCGCTGGCCTCCGCCGTCGGCGGCGCCACCGCCGTCCGCTACGTAAAGCCGCTGCTCCTCTCGGTGCCGCTGGAATTCGTCCAGAGGGCGGCCGAGCCCCTCTCCCTCGCCATCATCGTCGCGCTCATCTCCTACTTCTCGCTCATCTTCGGCGAACTGGTCCCCAAGACGGTCGGGCTGCAGTATGCCGACCAGATGGCGCTGCGGGTCGCCAAGCCGATCAATTTCCTTGCCCGGGCGGCGGGGGTGGTGGTGGGCTTCCTTACCCTCTCGAACCGGGCGGTGCTGGCCATGGTGGGGATCAAGACCGAGGGGAGCCATGCCTTCATTACCCGCGAGGAGGTCCAGCACATCGTGGCCGAGGGGCACGAGGCCGGCGTCTTCAGCGCCACGGAGCAGGAGTACATCCGCAACATCTTCGACTTCACCCATACCTGCGCCCGGGAGGTCATGGTCCCACGGACCCGCATGGTCGCCCTTGATCTGGGACGCCCCCGGGAGGAGCTGGTGACGGCGGTGCTGGAGAACATGTATTCCCGCTACCCGGTCTACCGCGGGAGCATCGAGAACGTGGCCGGCTTCATCCACGGCAAGGATCTCCTCGGCCGGACGGTGACCGACCCCGGTTTCGCCCTGGAGTCGATCATCCGGCCGCCGTTCTACGTACCCGAGGGGAAGAAGGTGAACGAGCTCCTCAAGGAGATGCAGCGCAAGCGGATCCACATGGCGCTGGTGGTGGACGAGTACGGCGGCATCAGCGGGCTTGTCACCACCGAGGATCTGCTGGAGGAGCTGGTGGGGGAGATCGAGGACGAGCACGACATCGGCGAGCCGGGGAGCGTGCAGCGGCTCCCCGACGGCAGCCTCCTGGTGGATGCCCTCATCTCCATCAGCGACCTGGCCGAGCAGCTTGAGGTGAAGCTCGACGACGATATCCCCTACGACACCCTCGCCGGGCTCATCCTCGACCGCCTCGGCCGATTCCCGGAGAAGGGGGAGGAGGTGGCGTGGGGGAGCTTCACGCTGATCTGCGACGAGGTCAAGGCGACCGCCATCGTCAGGGTGAGGATCGTGGAGCGGGCGCCGGCGGCGGAAGAGGGCGAAGAGCCAGGCGGCGGGGAAAGGGAATAGCGGAGCTCCCATGGATCGTTCCCATTTCTTTGCCCTGGCGGCCTTTTTCTTTTTCGTCCTGATCCTCTACGTGGTCTACGCCATCGTCTCCCCGTTCCTGGCCCCCCTCGGCTGGGCGGCGGTGATCGGGATCCTGACCTTTCCCCTTTACCGGAGGCTCCGGCGCCGGGTCGGCGGCCGGGAGCCCCTCGCCGCCGGCATCATGACCCCGGCCGTGGTCCTGATGCTGGTCATCCCGGTCACCGGCTTTACCTTCTTTCTCATCCACGAGGCGACCCTCGCCTATGCTTTCCTCGAAAAGACGGCCGCCGATGGCGGACAATCGCTCATCCGCGGCATCCAGAACCATCCCCTCATCCGCCAGTTCCTCGCCCATCTGGAGCCGTACACCGGCCCCCTGAGCCTTGAGATCGATGCCAGGGTCCTCCCCGAGGTGAAGGAGGTGGCGGCCACGGTCCTCGGGTATTCCAAGGAGATTGCCAAGAACTTTTTCCTCTTCACCCTGAAACTGATCCTGATGGTGATCACCCTCTTCTTCATCTACCGCGACGGCGAACGGATCCAGCGACAGTTCCTCGCCGTGGTCCCCCTCAACGCCACCCACAAGGAGATGCTCGTCGAGACGGTGCGGCGGGTGCTCACGGCGGTGATGTACGGGGTCTTCCTCACCTGCCTCGTGCAGGGGGCTCTGGGCGGCATCGGTTTCTGGGCGGCAGGGCTCCCCGCCCCGGCCCTCTTCGGCGCCATCATGGCTGTCAGCGCCCTGATCCCGGTGGTGGGGACCGGCCTCATCTGGTTTCCCGGAGCCCTGTACCTGATCCTGAACGGCGAGGTGGCCAGGGGGGTGGGGCTCCTGGCGTGGGGGCTCGTGGCGGTCAGCTCCATCGACAACGTCATCCGCCCCTTCTTCATCAGCGGCAAGGCGAAGCTGCCGGTCCTCGTCATCGCCATCGGCGGTCTCGGGGGACTTGCCGCCTTCGGCGTGCTCGGCGCGGTGGTGGGACCCATCGTGCTGGCGCTTTTCCTGGCGCTCTTCGATATCTATCGTCGGGAAGTGGAGAAAGGGGAGGCCGAAGGATAGGGACGGCGGTTCTGGTTTGCGGTGGTTCAGGCCCGGTACGATGCCCGGGCCTTTTTGCTGCCGATGGTGACCGAGGTGATGATGGAGATCGCGAGCACCCCCACAATAGTGCCGAGGGAGAAACCGATGGGGATGTGGTAGATGTCCACCAGAAGCATCTTCACCCCGACATAGACCAGGATCACGGAGACGCCGAGCTTCAGGTAGACGAACATCTCCATGACGTTGGAGAGAAGATAGTAGAGGGAGCGAAGCCCCATGATGGCGAAGACGTTGGAGGTGTAGACGATGAACGGGTCCCGGCTCACCGCGAGGACCGCCGGAATGGAGTCGACGGCGAAGATCAGGTCGCTCGACTCCACCATGACAAGGGTCAGGAAGAGCGGCGTGGCGGCCCTTATCCCTCCCTTTCTGATGAAGAACCGGTCGTCGCGGATCCGCTTGGTGATCGGCACGAACTTTCGCACGAGCCGCACAAGGTAGTTTTTCTCCGGCTCGATCTGCTCCTCCCCCCCGAAGGCCATTTTGATGCCCGTCACCACCAGAATCCCGCCGAAGACGTAGATGATCCAGTGGAACCGTTCGATGAGCCCGATGCCGGCCATGATGAAGACTGCCCGCATGGCGAGGGCGCCGAGGATCCCCCACTTGAGGATCTTCGGCTGGTGGACCTTCGTGATGTGGAAGAAGGCGAAGATCATGATGAAGACGAAGAGGTTGTCCACCGACAGGGACTGCTCGATGATGTAGCCGGTGAAGAATTCCAGGGCCTTGGTCGGCCCCATCTCGAAGTAGATCCAGACGTTGAACGCCAGGGCCAGCGATACCCAGACGACGGTCCAGGCCAGGGCCTCGCGGAATCTGATTTCGTGGCTCCTGCGGTTGAACAGCCCCAGGTCGATGACGAACATCACGGTCATGAGCGCACCGAAGCCTAGCCACATCATGGTTTGTACGGGCATTGATTTCTCCGGGAAGGTGGGGGGTGAGAGGGAGGGGCACGAAGGTGTGCCCCCCCTGGCCCGTATCAGAAATTCCGGTTGTACGCCATCGCCTCAAGCCGGGCGATCCGCTCTTCCATCGGCGGGTGGGTCGAGAAGAGGCTGAGGAGCGATCCGCCGGTGAGAGGGTTGACGATGAAGAGGTGGGCCGAGGCGGGAGAGGCCTCCTGCATCGGGATCATCTGCGAGGCGCTGTGGAGCTTGCGCAGCGCATTGGCAAGCGCCAGCGGGTTGCCGCAGATCCGGGCCCCCGACTCGTCGGCCAGATACTCGCGGGAACGGGAGACCGCCATCTGGATCAACATCGCCGCGATGGGGGCGATGATCGCCATGGCGAGGCCGCCGATCATGCCGCCGGCCCCTTCGTCGTCGTCGTTGCGGCCGCCGCCGAAGATGGCGGCCCACTGGAGCATGTTGCCGAGCATGGAGATCGCCCCGGCAAAGGTCGCCGCGATGGTGGAGACGAGGATATCGCGGTTCCGCACGTGGGCCAGTTCGTGAGCCATGACCCCCTCCAGCTCCTCGGGGGAGAGGATGCGGAGAATCCCCTGGGTGGCCGCCACCGCCGCATGGTTCGGGTTACGCCCGGTGGCGAAGGCGTTGGGGCTGTCGGAAGGGATCACGTAGACCCGCGGCATCGGCAGTCCCGCGCTTACGGTAAGGCGGCGCACCATGCCGTAAAACTGGGGATTTTCCCCTTCCGTGATTTCCCTTGCTCCGTACATGGAGAGGACGATCTTGTCCGAGAACCAGTAGGAGAAGAAGTTCATGGCGCAGGCCATGAAGAAGGCGAAGACCATGCCGGACCTGCCGCCGATGGCGCTCCCCATGGCCACCATGAGGAGAGTGAGAAGGGTGAGGAGAAGGGTGGTCTTGAGTCGGTTCATCATAGTTCGTTACCTCCGGTGTGTTCCGTCCGCCGGTCCTGTACCGACGGCGGGGTGAGAGTGATGCGCCGGGGCAAATAAAAAAGACCTTTACCCACGGCGAGTCGGTGCCCTGGATAAAGGTCTTGCATGCTTCGACGAACGGTCGGAAGCCCCTGGCCCGGGTGTTGCCACCGTGGTGACGGGCGTCGGGTCGGCCTTGTCGGTGGCCGATTGCTACTCCCCTTTAACATGAATAATAGTAATGGTCGCCGCCGGTACTGTCAAGGGGTTCGTTGCGGCTCCCTCCCTTTCTTGCATTTCGGCCGCACTTCCGGTACCATCCCGCTCTCACCAGGGAGGAGTCGTGGATTCGACAGTTTTTTTCACTACCTTCGGCCTCATTTTTCTCGCGGAGCTCGGCGACAAAACCCAGCTGACCGCCATGGCCCTCGCCACCCGCTATCCGTGGAAGAAGGTATTCCTCGGCATCGCCGCCGCCTTTGCCCTTCTCAACCTCGGGGCGGTACTCGTGGGAAAGCTCCTCTTCACCATCCTTCCGCTGGTCTGGATCAGGCTCGTCTCCGGCGGACTCTTCCTCTATTTCGGCGTCACGACGCTCCGGGGCGCCGGGGACGACGAAGACGGGGAAAAAGGGCGTGCAACGGCGCGGGGGCCGGTGGTCACCTCGTTTCTCATGATCCTGCTGGCGGAACTGGGGGACAAGACCCAGCTCGTCACCACCAGCCTGGCGGCCCAGCACGACTCTTCGCTTGTTGTCTTCACCGGGTCGACCCTCGCCCTCTGGTTGGTCTCGCTCCTCGGCATCTTTCTCGGGAAGCAGCTCGTGCGCTTCGTTCCCCTTTCGGTAATCCACCGGGGCGCGGCACTCCTTTTCCTGATTTTCGGCGCCGCCATCCTCTGGCAGGCCTATGCCGGTCAGTGACCGGTTGCGTTTTTCCCTCCGGGGCAATACAATGAGTTTTTGCGCACGATTCACCCGGCAGAGAGCCTGATGTCCGATCGCTACGTCGAAAAATCCTTCCTCTATCTCCTCGCGTTCTCGCTGTTTCTCCATGCAGCCCTCTTCACCGCCATCATCTTCCTTCCGGAGCGAAAAGCGGAAGTCCGGCAGGAGCCGGTGATGATTGATCTGGAGGACATCCCCGAGCTTCCCGCGAAGCCGGCGCCGGCCGAACGCCAGGCCAGGCGCCAGGCGGAACGGCGCGAGCGGGTTCAGCGGGAGATGGCGCCGAAAGGTGAACGGGAGCAGGACCGGATCGCTTCCCTGCCGCCGCGCTCCGTCCCCCCCCAACGACAACCGGCCGTCCCTTCCCCGCGCCAGATCCCGGCGCCACGGGGGAGCGAGGCGGGTCCGCCATCCCCGACCGGCAAAACCGGAGAAATCCCGATGCGCGAGGCTCCCACGGGTGGAGGGGTGTTGAAGCCGCGGGGGGAGCAGTTGCCCGCGCTGGCGCAATTGATGCCGAATGCCCGGCGGATGGCGAAGCTGGAGGAAAGCTACCGGAAGAAGTACAGCGCCGAGGTGGCGGAAGGGGAGACGAAGTTCCTCGATACCGACGACATCCAGTTCGGTTCGTTTCTGCACCGGTTCGAGAACATGATTTACGGGGTCTGGCGCTATCCCCAGGAGGCGGCCCGCCTCGGCATCGAGGGGGTGACGCCGGTGAAGATAACCTTCAACAATAGGGGCGAGATCGAGAAGTTCGAGATCCTGCAGAGCTCGGGGAGCAGGATCCTTGACGGGGAGGTCGAGCGGACCCTTCGCCTCATGGGGCCCGTGGGGCCGTTCCCCAAAGGGTACACCAAGGATAAGTTCAACCTCATCGCGTTTTTCCAGTACGGGATCGTCCGCGGTTCGAGCCGCGGCACCCTCCACTGATTCCCGCCGTTTCTACCCTTAGCCGCAGAGCCGTTCCCGCAGGTAACGCTCGAACTCGCCGTTGAACTCCTCCCGCTTGAGGGCCAGGTCGACCGTCGCCTTCAGGAAGCCGAGCTTGTCGCCGCAGTCGTGGCGGATCCCCTCGAAGAGGCAGCCGTAGATCGCCTCGTCGCGGGAGAGGGTGAGGAGGGCGTCGGTGAGCTGGATCTCCCCCCCTTTGCCCGGCTGCTGCTTATCCAGGATCGGGAAGATGTCGGGGGTGAGGACATAGCGGCCGATGATCGCCATGTCGGAGGGGGCCTCCTCGCGCCGCGGCTTCTCCACCAGGTCGGTCACCTCGAAGACCCGCTCGGTGATCTGGTTCGCCCGGACGCAGCCGTAGGAGGAGATGTTTTCCAGCGGCACCTTTTCCAGAGCGAGGACCGACCCGCGGTACTTGCGGTAGACCTCCAGGAGCTGGCCGAGGCACGGCTTGACGCCGTCGATGATGTCGTCCCCCAAAAGGACGGCGAACGGTTCGTCCCCCACGAACTCCCGGGCGCAGAGGATGGCGTGGCCCAGCCCCAGCGCCTGCTTCTGGCGGACGTAGAAGATGTTTACCATCTCGGCGATGTCGCGCACCTCCTGGAGCATGTCGTCCTTCCCCTTCTCCTGGAGAAGGGCCTCCAGCTCGAAGGAGATGTCGAAGTGGTCCTCGATGGCCCGCTTCCCCCGGCCGGTGACGAAGAGGATCTGCTCGATGCCGGCCGCCACCGCCTCTTCCACCACGTACTGCACGAGGGGTTTGTCGATGAGGGAGAGCATCTCCTTGGGAGACGCCTTGGTGGCCGGGAGAAAACGCGTGCCGAGCCCCGCCACGGGAAAGACCGCTTTCTTTACCTGCATGATCCGACTCCTTTCAGATCGGGGGTGTCAGCCTTCACTTCCATCGCTGCGGTGCAGATCCGCCAGGATCTCGGGGATCAGCGCCTCTTTCCCCATGGCCATGATATGGATGCCGTCGCAGTGGGGGCGAAACGCCGCGACGAGACGCCGGGCGATCGCCACCCCTGCCTCCAGGGGCCGTTCGGCGTCGTCCAGTTCGGCGATGAGCTCCTGCGGGACCGTGAGCCCCGGGATGCGGGCGTTCATGTAGCGGGCCATCCCGGCGGATTTGAGGAGGATGACACCGGCGATGACCTTCACCCCGAGGGGGCGTACCGCTTCCATGAAACGGACGAGTTTTTCAGGAGAGAAGAGAGCCTGGGTCTGGAAAAAGCGGGCGCCGGCTGCAGCCTTTTTCCGCAGCTTGACCAAGGTCAGCTCGAAGGGCTCCGCCTCCGGGGCCGCTGCTGCGCCGGGGAAAAAAGCGGGTACACCGTGCAGCGTCGTGCCGGCGAGGTCCCGGCCGGAGTTCAGCGCGGCGATGGTCTGCAGAAGCTGCACGGCGTCGAGGTCGAAGACCGGCTTGGCGCCGGCATGGTCGCCGAAGGTGATGTAGTCGCCGGTGAGGGCGAGGACGTTGGTTACGCCGAAGGTGGCGGCCGCCAGCAGATCGCTCTGGAGGGCGAGGCGGTTACGGTCCCGGCAGGTGAGCTGGAGGATCGGCTCGATCCCTTCTCCCGCGAGGAGCGCCGCCGGCGCCAGGGGGGAGATCCGCATGTTCGCCCCCTGGTTGTCGGTGACGTTGATGGCGTCGACCGTTCCCCGGAGGGCACGGGCCTTCTCCATGAATTCCCCGCAGTCACTCCCCTTGGGAGGGGAAACTTCCGCGGTGACGACGAAGCGGTCGGCGGCGAGCAGGTCGTGGAGGTTGAATTTCATCGGGCTGACCATCTATTTTTCCAGTTTGAGGCTCCCCGGCCTGATCTGCTTCGAGAAGTCCTTGGGAGGGATCGTTTCGTGGGGGAGGGGGTGGTCGCCCCGGTCCCTGAGCCGGACGTAAATCTGGTACCAGGCGCATTCCGCGTCGGGCGAGACTTCGCATTTCCCTTCGCTCATGCCGCCGCAGGGGCCGTTCAAGAGCCCTTTCGGACACACCGTGACCGGGCAGATCCCGGCCGTTTCGTTGAGACGACACTCACCGCAGAGCGAGCAGCGTTGCTCGAACTGACCGAAGCGGCGGATGTTGCCGAGAAAGAGGGTGTCGAGGGCGGCAACGGTCATCCGGTTCGAGCCGGCCGAAACCGACTGGACCCCGGCCCCGCACGAAAGGACGATGAGCGCCTCGGCGGCCGTCACCATTTCCCCCTTCGCCCGCAGATCCCGCTGAACCCGGAGCATGTGGCACGCCTCGTCGATTACCACCGACCCGGTGACCTCCTTGCCGGCGGCAACGAGGTCCTCTTGCATCTGCCAGACCTGTTCCTCCCCCCCCGACTTGCAGACCGTCGCACATTTGGCGCAGCCGATCAGGAAGACCCGGGAAACGTTTTCAAGGGAAGCGAGGATTTCGGGGAACGGCTTCTGTTTGCTGACGATCATGGATAATCCCGTTGTGCCAAGGGTGAGGACTCCCCTTCCAAGGTTTCCGCAGTGTCGCAAAATTGGTGAAAACGGTCTCAGAATAATACGGAACGGGGCTGGTGTTGTAAAGGGAGTTTGACAGTCGCGAACAAAAAAATCCCCCGGTGGGCGGGGGATTTCTGATTCGGGGCTAAGAGGGGGGGCGGACTATGCGGCGGAGGGGCATCCGGCGCAATTGCCTCCCGATGGGCAGGCCGGCGCATCGGACTTCTTGCTGCCGCTGCCGTAGCCTTCGGCGTACCAGCCGCCCCCCTTGAGGGCAAATCCGCTCTGGGAGATGAGTTTCTGAACCGCGCCGCCGCAGGCGGGACACTCCCTGGCCGGCTCGTCGGAGAACTTCTGGCGCAGCTCGAAACGGTTGTCGCACTGGGTACACTGGTATTCATAGAGTGGCATCGCTGGGGGACCTCCTGTGAAACAATTTTCAACCAATATAGTGATTCACCGCGGGAGTTGTCAACCCCGCAGGGTAACGGAACGTGCCGCCGCCTCAGCGGATCAGGGCGGCTATCTCCCGGGCTGTGACGCCGGTGATCCGAAGCGTTTTGTGGCGGGATTTTTCGCCGGCGATGATGGTCACCGACGATTTCGGGATCCTCAGAAGCTTGGCGAGAAACTCGATGCAGAGGCGGTTCGCTTCCCCCTCCACAGGGGGGGAGGTGAGCCGGAGCTTGAGGGCATCTCCCTGGATACCGCAGACTTCGTTCTTCGAGGCCCGGGGCTGGACGTGTACGCTTAAGGTGACGCTGTCGACGCCCTCGGAGATTTTCAGATCGTCGGCGGAAGAATCAGGCTTCATCGAGGGAAAGCATCTTGTAGTGGGTATCGAGGAGCGACTTGAAGGCACTCTCGAACTGGACCTTCTGCCGGCGCAGCTCCTGAATCTGGTCTCCCATCTGGGCGAGCCTGCGTTCGGCGTCGGCCAGGATCTTCTCGGCCTTCAGCTCGGCCTCCGAGACGAGAAGGGATGCCTCCTTCTGGGCATTTGCCTTCATCTCCTCGGTGATCTTCTGGGCGGCAAGCATCGCCTCCCGCAGGTCCTTCTCCTGGCGGGCCATCTGCTCGACGTCCGCCGCCGCCTTGCGGCACTGCTCCCTGAGCTCGGTGTTCTCGCGGACCAGCCCCTCCATCTCCTGGGCCACCATCTGGAGGAAACCATCCACGTCCTCCGGGTCGAGGCCGCCGATCATCTTGCCCTTGAACTGCTGCTGCTGGATGTCGAGGGGGGTTATCTTCACGGCATCACTCCCATTCCGAGTTTCATTTTGTATCCGAGATCGTAGATGGTGCGGACCACGAAGCTCTGGAGGAAATAGATGGCGACCAGCACGATGATCGGCGACAGATCGAGCCCTCCCAGGTCGGGAAGGATGCGGCGAATGCGCGAGAGGACCGGTTCGGTGCTCCGGTAGAGGAAGCTGACGATGGGGTTGTACGGATCGGGATTCACCCAGGAGAGGATGGCCCGGGCGATGATGATGTACATGTAGATGGTGAGGAGGATGTCGGCGATTTTTGCAACGGCCAGGATAAAATTGGCGAACACGAACATGGATTTGCCCCTTCGGAAGGGATGGCTACCGGTCGATTTATACCGAAACGGTTAGGGAGTGTCAAGGAACGTGCGCTATTTCACTGTCTTCTCTCCGGTGTAGACCGTGGCGATGCCGAAGGTGAGGTCGCGGTAAGCCGTGTTTCGGAAACCGACCGACGCCATGAGGGAGACGAACTCCTTCTGGGAGGGGAATTCAAGGACAGAGTCGGGAAGGTACTTGTAGGCGCTGAACCGCGAGAAGAGGCCGCCGATCACCGGCAGAATCCTCAAAAAGTAGAAGTAGTAGATTTTCTTGAACAGGAGCGAGCGGGGGGTGGAGAATTCGAGGATCACGGCGCGCCCCCCCGGCTTGAGGATCCGCAGCATCTCCGAGAGTCCCTGCCTGCGGTCGACGACATTGCGGATACCGAAGGCGATGGTGACGGAGTCGAAGGTCCCGTCGGGGAAGGGGATCGCTTCGCACGGCGCGATCTCCATGGTGATCCGGTCGGCATGGGGGGAATGGGCCACCTTTTCCCGGCCGAGGGCCACCATCCCCTCGGAGAAGTCGATGCCGACGATGGAGACCGACGGCGGTGTCTGCCGGGCGATCTCCAGGGCCACGTCGCCGGTGCCGGTGGCAACGTCGAGAACGCGGCCTCCCTCTGTCCATCTGACGAGGCGAACCGCCACTTTTCTCCAGCGGCGGTCGATGCCGAAGCTCAGGAGTCGATTGAGGAAGTCGTACCGGGGGGCGATGTCGCTGAACATCTCCCGGATTCGTTCCCCCTTTTCCGATAGCTTGTACATGTTTTTTCTGTCCTTTTGGCTGCTGGGGTGGTATAAATCCTGATTCTGTTCCCGGCGGGCAGCCCGACGTTTGTAACATATAACCAGCCACCCGCGCCAGAATATTTTGGCCGCGGATCGGCCTTCTGGGGCAGCGTCGGCCGCACGAACAAGGAAAGGTACGGTGCCGAACACGTGGTTCCGATAATCCGCTGGCAGGATATTGCCGACATCATCATCATGAGCTTCCTCGCGTATCAGCTCTACAGCTGGTTCAAGCATACGCGCGCAATGCAGGTGCTCATCGGCATGGCCTTCCTGGTGGGGATCTACTTCGTCACGAAGAACCTTGGGCTTTTCATGACGAGCTGGATTCTCCAGGAGCTCGGGACGGTGCTCTTTGTCCTCATTATCGTGATTTTTCAGGCGGAGATCCGTCAGGCGCTCTATCGCTTCAGTCTGCTGCGCAACTTTTTCGGCCGGCAGGAGGGGGGGAGCGAGATCGATCTCGCCGATTTCTCCCGGACCGTTTTCGCTCTTGCCCGGGAGCGCACCGGCGCCATTATCGCCTTCCAGCGCCAGGAGGCGCTCGACGACTACCTCCTCCACGGCGTTCGTCTCGACAGCCTGCCGAGCGGACAGCTTCTGGGAAGCATCTTCCTCGACGGAACCCCCCTCCATGACGGGGCGGTGGTTATCAAGGACGGCCGCATCACCCAGGCTTCGTGCCATCTCCCCCTTTCGTCGAAAACCGAACTCCCCCGTCACTTCGGCACCCGGCACCGGGCAGGGATCGGTCTCAGCGAGCGTTCCGACGCCGCGGTGGTGATCGTTTCCGAGGAGCGGGGGGAGGTGGGGCTGGCGCTTGGGGGTGAGATCCAACGGATGGGGTCGGCGGAAGAGCTTGCCGACCGGCTTCGCGCTCTCCTGTATCCCCAACGCCAGGAAAAGGCCCGTACGCCGCTTCGTCAACTACTGTTCCGCAACCTTGTCCCGAAAATTGTCACCGTGCTCGCCGTTGTGGCAAGCTGGCTCATCATCACCACCAAGGAGGGGGAGATCTTTACCGTCGCCGTGCCGATCAAGTTCCACAACCTACCGGCCGATGCGGTTCTGATCAAAAGCGCCCCCGAAGAGGTGGAGGTGCAACTCAAGGTCTTTTCGAGTCTGATTCCGTCGCCGAAGCAGCTCGATATCTCGGCCGACCTGGACCTCTCCAATGCCCGCGAAGGAGTGAACAATCTGCCAATCCGCGAAGGGGACATGAAGCTTCCCCTCGGGGTCGTCGTTTCCAATGTGAACCCGTCCGTGGTGAAGGTGACCGTCGCGCGCAAGATGCGGAAACCGCTCCGGGTCAGGGCGAGGATCGTGGGCGAGCTTCCCGGCAGGCTCCGCTTGCAGAAAATCAGGGTGGAGCCGGCCGAGGTGCTGGTCGAGGGGCCGGAGCGCCTGGTGGCCCAATATGACACGATTCGCACCGAGGAGATCGACCTCGGCTCGATCCGGGGGAGTTCGGTGGTGGAGGCGAGGCTCGTGCCGCCATCGCCGCAGCTCAGGGTGCTGCGCGAAGAGCCGGTGAGGGTGCGGATCGTGGCCTCGGGGCGATGACGGAGTTTGGTTCGGACGATAAAAGTTTGACAACCGTATGACATTGTGTTATAAAATCCCGGAGTTTTTTTCGATGTTGTAAAACAAATGCACAAATGTCATGAAGGAGGGAGTATGAACATACGATTGCGACTTGTCGCGCTCTCCATCCTCCTGCTCGTTTTCCCTTCCCTTTCCTTTGCCGCCAAGACCCACAGAGTCCGCAAGAACGAAACCGTTGCCTCCGTCGCTCGCAAATACCATGTCAAGGTGAGGGATCTCAAGTCTGCCAATAACCTCGCCAAGAACCGGGTTTCTCCCGGCACGGTCCTCGTCATCCCTACTCGCACGGCGGCAGCAGATGCTTCCCCGGACGACCACAAGGCCACTGCAACCACGTACCGCGTCAGGAGAGGTGACACCCTCGCCAAGGTTGCACGCAAGAGCGGCGTTGCCGTGAGTGAGCTGCGGCGGCTGAACAGACTGCGCAAGGGTCGTCTGAAGCCGGGGCAGGTTCTCGTTCTGAAGAAGATCGAACCGGCAGCCGAACCGGCTCCGAAGCTTTCCCTGAAAAAGCCGGTGAAAAATGAAGATCTCTTCAGCGAGAAGGAATACGAGCAAAGCCTCGCGGAGCTGACGGAGGAGGGGGATACAGACCGTCCCGCCGATTTTACCAAGGGGGTTACTCTTCAGGTTGACGGCATCAGCGAACTGAAAAAGAGTGCCTACAGCTTCATAGGTACCCGCTATCGCTTCGGCGGCACCACCCGCAAGGGGCTCGATTGTTCCAGCTTCGTCCAGCACGTGTTCCGCGAACTCGACGTGAATCTTCCCCGTACTGCCCGCGAGCAGTTTCAAGTGGGGAACACGGTGGCAACGGGCGATCTGCAGAAGGGGGATCTCCTCTTCTTCCATACCTACGCGCGGTTCGCTTCCCATGTGGGGATCTATCTCGGCAACAACAAGATGATCCATGCCTCCTCCCGTGACCGGCGCGTCGTCATCTCATCTATCGATACCCCTTACTACCGCTCCCGTTTTCTGGGTGCCAAGCGGATCGCCAGGGTCAATCCCGACACCTTGAGACTCGATGACCTGACTGTCGGTGTCGAGGAAGAGGGGACCGAGGATATTCTGCTGAACGATACGCTCGGAGTCAGCCTGCTCAAGTAATTGGCGGACCCGTTAGCTGTCATCGAAATCCGGCCCGGGGCCGGATTTTTTTTTGAGGTGCACCGGACATGCTACCCTTGATCGTCACCGCTGCCATCCTTGCACATGGTGGCTGGATACCGCTGACGCGGCGCAAGCCGGCCGCCCCCCGAGAATTCGGCCATGCGGATACTTCTTCTCTATAAATCCCATCCTGCCGGGGCGCGGGATCCGTTCACCTCGCTCCTTCCGACCGGCCTCGGGTACATCGGGGCGTACCTGCGGGGCCACGGATTCGACCCCGTGCTGGCCAACCTCTCGGGCTCTTCCTGGGCGAATGCCGAAGAACTGCTCGCCCGGGAGCGTCCCGACCTCGTCTGCATCTCCCAGTTCACCCACAACCGCTTCGAGTCGCTCAAACTAGCCGCGCTCGCCAAGAAACTTCGCCCCTCCTGCGTGACGCTTCTCGGCGGCCCTCACGCCACGCACACCTTCGCCGCCATCCTGGAGGGGCACCCCGAGGTGGATGCAGTGGTGCTCGGGGAGGGTGAGGAGACCGTCCTCGACGTTGCCCGGATGGTGGCGGCGGGAGGGCGGGAGTTTTCAGCGCTGCAGGGGGTGGCGTTCCGGGGGGGGGGAGGGATACGTTCCACCTGTCGTCCTCCGCTGGTCGACCTGGATGGATTGCCGTTTCCCGTCCACGGCTACGAGTACTCAGAGGGATGCGACATCCGCCGCCAGCTCCAATTCATCATCACTTCCCGGGGATGCCCCGCATCGTGCCGCTTCTGCTCATCCCCCCTGTTCTGGGGCAAGTCGCTCCGGTTCCGCTCTCCCCGCTCCATGGTCGACGAGATTCGGCTCCTTCGCGACCGTTACGGGCTCATCTACTTCTCGCTTCGGGATGATACTTTCACGGCCCGTGCGGACCGTGTCGTGGAATTCTGTCGCCTGATGCTGGACGAGCAGGTGCATATCCTGTGGAACTGCCAGTCGCGCGTCAACTGCGTCGATGAGGAGATGCTTCTCTGGATGCGGCGGGCCGGCTGCGAGTGTATCCAGTATGGGGTCGAGTCCGGCTCGGAGAAGGTCCTCGCGATGCTCGGCAAGCGCATTACGCCGGAACAGGTGCGGCGCGCGGCCCGGGCCACCCGGCAGGCGGGGATCAGCCTCTCCATCTATCTCATCACCGGGGTCCCGGGCGAAACCGAGGACGACGTTCAGGCCACGGTCCGGCTCATGGACGAGATCCTGCCCCATGACGGGCAGGTGGCACCTCTGGCCTATTATCCCGGAACCGCCCTGTTTGCCGATGCGGTACGGGAGGGGAGAGTGCCGGGGGACCTCTTCGAGCGGCAGCGGGGGGAGGCGTTCTATGTCAGAAGCGACCCGTTCGTCGCCCGCGCCTCGGAAACACTCCTTCGTGCCATCGACCGGGTTGGACGCCGGGCCCGGTTCGGTCCGGCGGATTTCGACCGACAGCGTCAAATCCTCGGTTATTGCCACGCCACCGCGCTGGCGCAAGGAGAATGGCATGAGGAACACGACGATTTCGGTTCCGCCGAGAGTGTCTACCGTGAGATCACGGAACGGCAGCCCGGGAATCCGTGGGGGTGGCTTGCCCTCGGGGGGCTTTACGGCGGGGCGGGTCTGGTCGAACAGGGAGTGGAAATGTTCCGGCGGGCACAGGCGATCGTGCCGGCCCATCTACCGGCCTCTCTGGCGTTGGGGGATCTGCTCCTGATGGCGGGGGACCGGAAGGGGGCGAGACGTCACTACGAACGTGCCCGGGAGCTGGATCCCCGTGACGGGGAGGTTCGGGAGCGGTTGAAAAAGTTAGGAGCCTGTCGGGCTTAGAGACGAAAAAAGGCGGCACCCGTGGGGATGCCGCCTTTTTTGCCGTTGTGCCGGTCCTTACTTCCCTGCGATCCGCAGGCCCGGGGCGAAGATGATCTTGTCGAAGGTGCGGTTGAGGGTCTTGCTGTGGAAGTTGACCATCGGAGGGGAGTCGGGGAACTCGACCTGATCGCCCACCTTCACTTTGGTCTGCATAACGGCGACCCACAGCTTCTGACCGTTTTCCTCGACTTCCAGGTAGGTGTAACCGGCAGCGTCCATCGTGGAGAGAACCTTCCCCTTGTGGCCGGCGCCGGCGGGAATCTCCTGGGACTTCAGGCCGGCGTGCGGATTGCCGCCACCATGCGTCGCGTCATTGGGCATCTGGCCTTGAGCCGGCATTCCGCTCTGGGGTGCTGCCGGAGTTTCCGGGGACTGCGGTTTCTCCTTGCACCCTGCGGCGGCAAGGGAAGCGACTGCAAGAGCAACCAATACTGTCTTTTTCACCTGTATCCTCCTGTCTGGGGTTTCTACAAAACGGAAACTTATCATAGGTCCCGAATCTTTTACAACAGCAAAAACAAGGCTATTTCCCCAGGATCACATCGCCGGTATCGGTAAAAAGCTTTGCCGGGAGCTGGAATACCCGCTTGAAGATGTCGAAGACTCCCCGCGCCATGGATTTGACCGGGATAGCGGTGACGACCGGGTCGTCCCATTTCCCCTTTGCCTCGAAATAGGTGGTGATGAAATTCCTGTCCTTGCCGGTGAGGATCCAGCCGACGATCGGTATCCGGTTCACCACCTTGTCGACGGTCTGCAGCGGCTGGACACCAACGGTGGCGTCGATCTCTTCCCGGATCATGTCGATTTTGCCCACGGCCGAGATGTTCATCGCCTCGCTGTCGATGAAAAGGTCGTTGGAGGCGATGACCCCGTCGTGAATCGAGAACGTGGCGTTGATCTCGTCGTACGGCATCCCCCCCGAAACCATGTCCGGGAGCCTGAACTTGAAGAGCTGGGAAACGTTGAGGATGGAGAAGATCTTGGAGAGCACCGAGTATTTGCGGAGCGAACCCTCCTGGAGGTGGAGCCTTACGTTGCCGAGGAGGGTCCTTTTCAGGGCGGCGACGTTCGCCCCCTTGGCGGTTACGTCCGCCTGGAGGGCGAGGGTGCCGGTGATGATCTCGTTGCGCAGCCTCAGGTTGAGGTCCTGGACCAGTTGCTCCGCGGAGGCGTTTTCCACCTTGAGGGCGGTCTGGTAGCGGGGCTCGCCGTTGGAGCCGAAATCGGCCCGGACCCTGCCGGAGACTTTGCCGCCGAAGGCGGCGAATTCGAGGGGCTGAAGGTAGAGGATGCCGTCCTCGTACATGGCGACGGTCTGGAGTTTCCTGAATTGCAGATTCTCGTACTTGCCCGCATCGGCGCTGACCGACGCCTTGATGCTGAGGGGGGTGGCGGTGCCGGCGCCGGCGCCGGTGCGGCGCAGACCGGCCAAAAGGATTACGTCGCCGACATCGAGAAACGGGGCCGTGAGGGTGACATCGGTGCGAGGATTATGTATATCCTCGACCGTCCCCTTGAGGGAGAAGACGGAGTTGTTCACTCTCCCCGAGAGTGCCCGGATTCGGATGGTTTCGTCGTGGAGGGAGAGGTTCCCCTGGAGCTGTCGGATTCGCGCTTCCCCCTTGGGGCTCTTGAGTCCCAGATCTGCCAGGTCGAGGGAGGGGGATGAAAAGTCGACGGTGAACGACGGATTGTCGAAGTCGGTAAGGGTCCCCCTGCCGGAGATCGAGGAGCTGCCGAGCATCATCGACATGCGCGGGGTTTCCAGGGACTTGCCGCGGAAGCGGATGCTGCCGTTGATGTTGCTGAGGGGCTTCATGTCCGCCGTCGGCCTGAACGCCCCCCCGGCAAGGGCGATATCGCCGCTCCAGTTCATGTCGGCGAGGGATTCCGCTTCTCCCTCGCCCCGGGCGTTTATCTGCATCCGCCCCTGGGGGAGGTACTTGCGGGCCCTGGGGACAAAGGGGGCCACGGCGGCCACCGCGAACGGGTTGGTCCTGAGCTCCAGCTGATAGGGGGTGCCCTTCCCGGGGTGAAAACGTGCGCCTAGCCCCAGGGCGAGGGGAGGGAGTGTGTACTGGCACGAGAGGGTGGTGGCGCTCCCCTTGCCGAGTCCCAGCCTGAACGACAGGGTGTTGGGTTGCCCCGCCGGCTTGGCGATGACGTCGGTGAAGCTGTAGGCGGCCCCCCCGAGGTT
The DNA here is from genome assembly GCF_027327745.1 of Geobacter sp. GTDB lineage: Bacteria > Desulfobacterota > Desulfuromonadia > Geobacterales > Geobacteraceae > Geobacter. The sequence goes on along the minus strand of NZ_DAHVYG010000051.1, from coordinate 25,566 downwards.
CCATTCGCCGGTGAGGGTGTAGCCGGATGTGTACCCCTCACCGGTGAGGCTAAGCGAGGATCCCCCCGTCAGGTGGAGCCTGGCGCCCTGCGTCGGCCCCATGAGCCATGCCAGCTCCGGCTGCCGGGGGGCGATCACGGCGGCAAAGGGGTAGCTGGAGGGGGTGTTGAGGGGGTAGTCGGCAATCATGCCGTTCAGGGTGAAGGGGGAGGTGCCGAACTTCCCCGCCATGTTCCGGAGGGTGAAGTTTTTCCCGGCGAGCTCCAGGTCTCCCGTGATGGCGCTGAAGACGGGGACGCCGCGCCCCATGTCGACGATGGCGCCGTCGAGGGCCTTGGCCTTGACCGTCAGGATGTTGTAGTTCTGTCCCCGCTCCATGTGGAGGATCTGGCTCACCCGGCCGTCGAGCCTCCCCTCGTCGACCCGGAACATTCCCCCCTTGATGTGGCGCTCGATGAACTGCGAGGTGTCGTCGGCGATGATGCCGAAGGGGATGTACCAGAAGAATCTTTCCAGCCGGAAGGGGGCGATGGTGGTGCGTGCCACGATCCGGGGATCGCGGGTCTGGATATCCTTGATGGCGCAGCTCCCCTTGACATGGAGGCCGTCCATCCGCAAGTCGACGGCAGAGACGTCGACCTCGCGGGAATCGCGCTTCATCTCGTAGGCGAGCTGCAGGTCCCGGGGGGTGAGAACGGCGTGGAAAACCCGGGGGTAGTCGAACCGCAGTCCCGCAATCCGGAGCGACCCCCTGGAGGTGAAGTCGCCGGCGCTCCCTTCGAAACGGCTCTCCACGTCGAGGCGGCCGGCGGGCCGGCGGAAGGGGACAAAGCGGGCGTAATAGGGCCAGTAATGCCCTGCATCGAGGTTGCGGGCGTGCACCTTCACGTCGACGCGGGACTCGGCGAGAGAGCGTTCCCTGGGGGCAAGTTTCACGGTGCCGCGAATCGAGAGGGGGCTTCGGTTCTTCCCCTCGACGAGGGTGGTGGAGAGTTCCAGGGCGGTTTTCTTCCCCCGGACCAGACGGTCGACGTCGAGGTCGGTTTTTTCGAGGAGCGTCACCACCCCTTCGGGGGCGGCGGCACGGTCGTCGACGGTGATGGTGCCGCCGGTGATCCTGATCCCCTTCACGCGCAGCGGCACCGCTTCCTTTTTCTCCTCCAGCAGGTCACCGATGTTGAACGTACCGTCGGGGTTGCGGACGATCCGGGCCGTGGGGCGCTCCACCTCCAGCTTCCGGACCACCACCCGCTTCTGCAGCAGCGGCAGCAGTGCCAGCCGGAAGCTCAGCCGGTCGGCGGTGGCAAAGACGGTGCTGCCGTCCCTTTCCCTGATGACCACGCGGGTGAAGCTGAAGGCCGGGCGAAAGCCCACGGAGACCTCCCCCTTCTCGTAGGTGACCTTGCGGTTCAGGGCCTTCTCGACTTCGGCCAGGATCTCCCCCTTGTAGGTGTCCAGTTCGTGGAGCCGGGCGACTATGACGGTGCCGACGGCGCCGATGAGTACCGTCAGCACCAAAAGGGCGGAGGCTATGATCAGGTTTCTGCGTTTCGGGGTCATGGTGGAGGTCCTTGTGCCCGGACGAAAAAGCCGGAGTGATAACGGGGGAGTATACTCCCCCCCGTTCCCCGCCGCAACCTCTTGTTTTTCCGGCGGAGCCCGCGTTGACGGAGCAGGGAGGAGGGGTATACTTTCCCCATGATCACGACCAAGGTCCCGTGGCCCGTCATTATCCTGATTATCTTGCTGGTTGCCCTCTGGGCGGCGGATGGCGCCGCGGCGGCAACGGTGCGGGTCGTCGGCGTACGGGGGGCGATCAATCCGGTTACCGCCTCGTACCTCGGACGCAACCTCGCCGAAGCCTCCCGCAACCGCGAAACCCTCTTCCTCGTCGAGATGGATACCCCCGGCGGGCTCGACAGCGCCATGCGGGAGATCGTGAAGGATGTCATGGCCAGTCCCGTGCCGGTGGCGGTCTTCGTGACTCCCTCCGGTGCCCGGGCCGCCTCAGCCGGCGCGGTCATCGCCCTGTCGGCCGATGTCTGTGCCATGGCGCCGGGGACGAACATCGGCGCGGCCCACCCGGTTTCCCTCGGCGAAAAACAGGACCGGGTCATGGAGGAGAAAGTGTTGAACGACGCCGAGGCCTACGTGGAGGGGATAGCGCTTCGGCGCGGAAGAAATGCCGAAGTGGCGAAGCGGATGGTGCGGGAGAGCCTCTCGCTGCCGGCGGAAAAGGCCCTCGCCGAAAAGGTGATCGACCTCATGGCCACCGACCGGGGCGATCTCCTCAGGAAACTCGACGGCCGGCGGATCGTGCGGGGGGAGAGGACCATCACCCTGGCGCTTGCCGGGGCCACGGTGCGGGAGGAGCCGATGGGGTTGCGGGAGCGGATCCTCGACGTCATCGGCAATCCGAACGTGGCCTACATCCTCCTGATGCTCGGCTTCCTCGGGATATTCTTCGAGCTCTCCAATCCCGGGGTCATCCTCCCGGGGGTTGTCGGGGGGATCTCCCTGATCCTCGCGTTCTTCGCCCTTCAGACCCTGCCGGTGAACTATGCCGGGGTACTGCTCATCCTCCTTGCCCTCATCCTGTTCATCGCCGAGATCAAGATCGTCTCCCATGGGATGCTGACGGTCGGAGGTGTGATCGCCATGGTGCTGGGGTCGCTGCTGCTGTTCGAGTCGCCAGAGCCGTACCTGCGGGTGTCATGGCAGGTGATCCTGGTGACGGTCGGCGCCGTTTCCGCCTTCTCGGTCTTCGCCGTCACCATGGCGGTGAAGGCCCACCGGAGGAAGCCAACCACCGGGAGAGAGGGTCTCGTGGGGGAGGCGGGGAAGGCCCTGACGGCCATCGCTCCGGATGGGAGAGCCTTCATCCACGGGGAATACTGGGACGCCTGGAGCGACGACCCGATCGCCGAGGGGGAGCGGGTGACGGTGGTGGCGGTGGAGGGAATGAGAGTCAAAGTCAGGAAGGCCGGGACTGGGGTCTCGGGGCTAGGGACTGGGGGCTAGGGGCTGGTAGGCTCTTCCCAATCCCGAGCCCCGAATCCCGAAACATACGGAGGTATTTCAATGTTCGACATCTTCAACTATGTGCCGCTGGTCTTCCTCGTCATCCTCCTCATCATGTTCGCGGCCAGCGCCATCCGCATCCTTCCCGAGTACGAGCGGGGAGTCCTCTTCCGTCTCGGACGGCTCGCCGGGGTGAGGGGGCCGGGGCTTTTCTTCATCATTCCCGGCATCGACCGGCTCGTCCGGGTGTCGCTGCGGACCGTGGCCCTGGACGTTCCGCCCCAGGACGTCATAACCCATGACAACGTGACGGTGAAGGTCTCGGCGGTGATCTACTTCCGCGTCATGGGGCCCGAGAAGGCGATCGTGGAGGTGGAGAACTACCTCTACGCCACGAGCCAGCTCTCCCAGACGACGCTGCGAAGCGTCCTCGGCCAGGTGGAGCTGGACGAGCTCCTGGCCAACCGCGAAAAGATCAACAAGGAGCTCCAGGAGATCCTCGACCGCCACACCGGCCCGTGGGGGGTGAAGGTGACGGCGGTGGAGGTGAAGAACATCGACCTTCCCCAGGAGATGCTGCGGGCCATCGCCAGACAGGCCGAGGCCGAACGGGAGCGCCGGGCCAAGGTCATCCACGCCGACGGCGAGCTCCAGGCTTCGACAAAACTGGCCGAGGCGGCAAAGGTGCTGGCGGAGCAGCCGAGCTCGCTCCAGCTTCGCTATCTCCAGACCCTGACCGAGATCGCGGCGGAGAAGAACTCGACCACCATCTTCCCGGTGCCGATCGATCTCATCAAGATGTTCCTGGAGCGTACCGGGAAATAAGACGGGTGATAAAAAAGGCCCGCCGGAACCGGCGGGCCTTGGGTGTGCTTCTGCAGGGAACCCTACTTGGCGACGATCTCGATCTTTCCCTTCTTCTTCAGGTTCTCCACGTACTCGCCGATCCCCTTCTGTACCTGCTGCCCCTTGAGGTATTGCATGATCCGGTCCTTCACCTCATCGAACCCGGTGGTCTTGGCATCATGCTTCTCGGTGAGCTTGATGATGTGGTAACCGAACTGGGTCTCCACCACGCCGCTCATCTCACCCGGTTTCAGGGCGAAGGCGGCCTTCTCGAACGCCGGGACCATCTGCCCCTTGCCGAAGACGCCCAGATCGCCCCCCTGCGCCGAACTGGGGCAGGATGATTCCTTCTTGGCGGTTTCGGCAAAGTCGGCCCCCTCCTGCAGCTTCTTGAGGATTGCCTCGGCCTTTTCCCTGGCCTTTTTCTTCTCTTCCGGGGTCGCCTTGGCGTCGGCACCGACCAGGATGTGGCTCGCGCGGACGGTCTCCGGCTGCTTGAACCGGTCGATATTCTCGTCGTAGAACTTCTTCGCCTCCGCCTCGGTGACGGTGACCTTCGAGGCGATCTCCTTCTCCACCAGGTTGCCGATCACCAGGTCCTCGCGGGAGAAGGTCTCGACATCCTTGTCAGTCATGTCCATCTCTTTGAGGGTTTTCTCGTACTCGGCGGGGGAGGGGAACCGGGCCTTGCTCTGGGCAACCCGCTCCTGGACCTGCTTGTCCAGATCCTTGATTTCGAGCTTGCGGCCGGCCTGATAGAGGAGCTCTTTGGCGATGAGCTGCTGGAGGGCGGCCTCTTCGACCCGCTTGATCATCTCGGCGTCCATCGGCTGCATGGCCATCCGGTTCTGGGAGAGGAGGACCTTCTTAGCCCGCTCCAGATCGGCGCGGGTGATGTCGACGCCGTTGACCCTGGCCACTACCGTGGTGGGGGATGGCGCCTGCGCTGCTTTTTCCGCCTGGGGGGCGGGGGTTTTCTCCTGGGCCGGCGCAACGCCGGGGAGGGCGAATGCTACGAGTGACGCTGCAGAAACTAGGTGCGTACAGAGTTTGGTTCTGAAGTGCATGTGATCTCCTTTCCTTGAGTAAAAACGTTATAATGGTACCACCTCTCGGGCAGATTGTTAAATAAAAATCTGGGAGGGGAAAATTGTAAAACGCAAGTTTATTGTTGACAGGAAAGATGCTATCTGGTTTTATCCGGAAGGATTATTACGTTGTAACTATTTATAATAACGAAACAAATTTAGCGGCGCTAAAGTTTAATGCGCTTGTATTTGTTTTATTACAGGTAAAATAGACGAAGGGGAGGCAGGGATGGAAAAAAGGACGTTCAGAAAAGTGATGGCGGCAAACCGGGGGGAGATCGCGATCCGGATCTTCCGCGCCTGTACGGAGCTCGGCATCAGCACCGTGGCCATTTACTCGGAAGAGGACAAGCTCTCCCTCCACCGTTACAAGGCCGACGAGGCGTACCTCGTGGGGAAGGGGAAGAGCCCCATCGACGCCTACCTCGGCATCGACGAGATCATCGCCATTGCGAAGCACCATGATGTGGACGCCATCCACCCCGGTTACGGCTTCCTTTCGGAGAACGCCGAGTTCGCCGAGAAGTGCGAGGCGGCCGGCATCGCCTTCATCGGCCCCACGGCCGAGATGCAGCGGGCCCTGGGGGACAAGGTGGCGGCCCGCAAGGTGGCCATGGCCGCCGGCGTCCCCACGGTCCCCGGCACCGAGGACCCCATCGAGCACGAGGAAGAGGCCCTCATCTTCGCCAAGAACTACGGCTATCCGATCATCATCAAGGCGGCGGCCGGCGGCGGCGGGCGCGGCATGCGGGTGGCCCGGAGCAAGAAGGAGCTCCTGGAGGGGCTGGTGGCGGCCAGAAGCGAGGCGAAGGCGGCCTTCGGCAACCCGGCGGTCTTCCTGGAGCGCTACATCGAGAACCCGAAGCACATCGAGGTCCAGGTCCTCGGCGATATGCATGGCAACCTGGTCCACTTCTTCGAGCGCGACTGTTCCATCCAGCGCCGCCACCAGAAGGTGGTGGAGTTCGCCCCGGCCCTCTGCCTGACCCAGGAGGCCCGCGAGGAGATCTGCACCGCTGCCCTGAAGATCGCCGGTCAGGTCAACTACCGCAACGCCGGCACCGTCGAATTCCTCCTCGACCAGGAGGGGAACTTCTACTTCATCGAGATGAACCCCCGCATCCAGGTGGAGCACACGGTGACCGAGATGATCACCGGCCGCAACCTGGTCCAGGCCCAGATCCTCGTGGCCGAGGGGAAGACGCTCTCGGATTCCCCCATCAACATCCCGAACCAGTCGGCCATCGCCATGCGGGGGTACGCCATCCAGTGCCGGATCACCACCGAGGATCCGAACAATAACTTCGCTCCGGACTTCGGCACCATCACCACCTACCGCTCGTCGGCCGGCTTCGGCGTGCGGCTCGACGCCGGCAACGCCTTCACCGGCTCGGTGATCACTCCCCACTACGACTCGCTCCTGGTGAAGGTCACTTCCTGGGGACTCACCTTCGAAGAGGCGGCCCACATCATGAACCGCTCCCTCCAGGAGTTCCGGGTCCGGGGGGTGAAGACCAATATCGGCTTCCTGGAGAACGTCATCACCCACCCGGTCTTCCTGGGTGGCAAGTGTGACACCTCCTTCATCGAGAAGCACCCGGAGCTCCTCCGGATCCCCGAGAAGAAGGACCGGGCCACGAAGGTTCTCAGCTTCCTCGGCGAGGTCATCGTCAACGGCTCGCCGGGGATCACGAAGCCCCTCAAGTCGGCGGAGCTCCTGGAGGCCCGGGTGCCGGAGGTGGACGCCACGAAGCCCCGTCCCGCCGGAAGCCGCGATCTCCTCATGAAGCTCGGCGCCGAGGGGCTCTCCAGGTGGATCCTGGAGCAAAAGAAGCTGCTCCTCACCGACACCACCATGCGGGATGCCCACCAGTCGAACCTGGCCACCCGCGTCCGCACCTACGATCTCCTGAAGATCGCCGAACCGACCTCCCATCTCGGGGCCGGGCTCTTCTCGCTTGAATGCTGGGGGGGGGCCACCTTCGACGTCTCCATGCGCTTTCTGAAGGAGGATCCGTGGCAGCGGCTCCACAAGCTCTCCGAGGCGATCCCCAACATCCTCTTCCAGATGCTGCTGCGGGGCTCCAACGCCGTCGGCTACACCAACTACCCGGACAACGTGGTGCAGCGCTTCGTGGAGGAGGCGGCTGCCAGCGGCATCGACATCTTCCGGGTCTTCGACTCCCTCAACTGGACACGCGGCATGGCCGTCGCCATGGAGGCGGTGCGCAAGAGCGGCAAGATCTGCGAGGCAGCCATCTGCTACACCGGCGACATCACCGATCCGACGCGGGACAAGTATCCGCTGGAATACTACGTGAACATGGCGAAGGAGCTGGAGCAGATGGGGGCCCACATCCTCGCCATCAAGGACATGGCGGGGCTCCTGAAGCCGTTCGCCGCCTACAAGCTCGTCAAGGCCCTCAAGGAGAACATCGGCATCCCGGTCCACCTCCACACCCACGACACCTCCTCCAACGGGAGCGCCACGCTCCTCATGGCCTGCCAGGCGGGAGCCGACATCGTCGACGCGGCCCTGTCGTCGCTCTCCGGGCTCACCGCCCAGCCGAACCTGAACGCCCTCGTGGCGGCCCTCAGAGGGACCGAGTGGGACCCGCAGGTCGACGAGGAGGGGCTCCAGAAGCTCGCCAACTACTGGGAGACGGTGCGCGACTACTACGCCCCCTTCGAATCGGGGCTGAAAAACGGTACCGCCGAGGTCTACCACCACGAGATCCCCGGCGGCCAGTACTCCAACTACAAGCCCCAGGTGGCGGGGCTCGGCCTCCTGGACCGCTGGGAGGAGTGCAAGGAGATGTACCACAAGGTGAACCTCCTCTTCGGCGACATCGTGAAGGTGACCCCCTCCTCCAAGGTGGTGGGGGACATGGCCATGTTCCTGGTCAAGAACAACCTGGACGTGGACGACGTCTTCACCAAGGGTGACGAGCTCACCTTCCCCGAATCGGTGGTCGGGATGTTCAAGGGGATGCTCGGCCAGCCGTACCAGGGGTGGCCCGAGGAACTGCAGAAGATCGTCCTGAAGGGGGAGGAGCCGATCACCTGCCGTCCCGGCGAGCTCCTGGAACCGGTCGACTTCGAGGAGGAACGACTCAAGGTGGAGGAGAAGGTGGGGCACCCGCTGGACGACAAGGCGCTCATGAGCTACATCCTCTACCCCCACGTCTACCCGGAGTTCGACCGGCACCGCCAAGAGTATTCCGACACCTCGGTCATCCCGACCCCGATCTTCTTCTACGGCCTGGAACCGGGGCAGGAGACCTCCATCGAGATCGAGCCGGGGAAGACCCTCATCATCAAGCTGAACGCCATCGGCAAGGTCCACCCCGACGGCACCCGCCATATCTTCTTCGAGCTGAACGGCAACGCCCGCAGCGTGGTGGTGCGCGACCAGTCGGTCCAGACCGAGGAGGCGGTGCGCGAGAAGGCCGACAAGGGGAACGCCAAGCACATCGGCGCCCCGATGCCGGGTAAGGTCCTGAAGCTCAACGTCAAGGCCGGCGACGAGGTCAAGGCCGGCGACGTCCTCATGGTCACCGAGGCGATGAAGATGGAGACCAACATCAAGGCGAAGGAAGACGGCACCATCGCCGAGGTGAAGTTCAGGGAAGGGGACAAGGTGGAGAAGGAAGATCTGGTGATCGTGCTGGTGTAGCGAATGCCGCACTGGCTGCAGAATGATGAAAAGCGGGCACTCCGGAGGGGGTGCCCGCTTTTTTGCCTCGAGCCGGAGAAAGTGCTAGCCCGCTCGTCTGTTTTCTCTTAGAAAAAAATCTCCGTGCCTCAGTGTCTCCGTGGTGAACTGCTTTTTTCAGGTTTAACGCCGCCTGTAAATCCGGCGCAGATTCCTGGCCATCTCCCTGAAGTCGTCCCTCAGCGCCTCCGGTTCCAGTACCTCCATCCCATCCCCGAATCCCATCAGCCACCGGCGCAGCTGGTAACTGAAGAGCCATGTCGAAGAGCGGTTACGGACCCATCTACGCAAACGGCACAAGGTCCGAGAACGAAAAGCGGGGTACGTTCTGTTTCCCATCGAGACACTATGTGAAAAGTGCGCCCTGTACAAAGTGCCGACAACAGCGGGCTGGACGAAAGCGCATGCCTCGCGGTGAAGAACATCGGAAAGCCGTGTGCGGGAAAACCGCATGCACGGTTTGATGAGGGAGGGTAGGGGAAACCCTGCTCTCTACTCTACCCATGTTCAATCTTCCTTTTTACACCTCAACCCGGTATGATTTCCGACGTTTCGAAGACACAACCAGCGAGGAATCAACGCATGTCCAAACGTGCCCGGGAAAACGCCGAAAACAAACGGATCATCTTTGAGCTTGCCGAGGCCCTGGCGAAGCGGAAGGCCGAGCAGAAAAGCGACACGATGAAAAAGGAGCCCATCAAGAGCGCTCCCCTGCCGAAGGCTCTGGAGGAGCAAGTGCTCCAGCTCCTCTCCGTCATCTTTGCCCCCGCCTCCAAGACCGCCATTTCATCCTGCCTCAACCGGGTCGGCATCAGAAACGCCGACGGTCGGCAGTTCATTCCCGCCCATGTGGAACCCCTGCTGCGCCCCCTCGTGGAGAAAGGGGTGGTCGTTCACGATATGAACGGGTACTACCTGCGACCGGACCTCTGTCACCGGTACACGCGGGAGGCCGTTGCCGCTGGCCGCTTCGAGGCGATGGCCGCGGCGGTCCAGCAGGAGATCCGACCCCAGAGCGCCTGGGGCGGAGAAGTGTACTACCGTTCCTACCTCCAGGCGGTGCGGGATGTGCGGATCGGCCTCCACCGGGGCCGCGCCCATGATGTCCAGAAGGCCCTCGATGCCTGCGCAAGCCAGTTTCCCGACGAGGTCGAACGAAAGCACCCCTACTTGATCATATGCCAACCTTTCGATGGCCAATGGCTCGACGAGCTTCCCCTGAACCTCTATCTGGGGATCGTTGCGGAACACTTCAACATTTCCCAGTCCCAGATGATCCCGAGCGGCGATATATTCGCCCATTTCGAGGCTCGTTACCGCCGGGAGAATGGAGCAGGCATCTCTTTTCTCCGCCAGGTCTACGCCACGGAGCTGATCATGCGGGGACGGGTCCGGGAGGGAAGGGAGGTGGTAGCAACTTACGCGACTCCCACCGACCTGACGATACTCGCTTGGGCCGATTTTCTTGCCGGCGACGACGAGGGGGCCATTTCCAGCTACGGGGAGGCCCTGACCCGGATCAAGAAGGAGCTGAACAAGCGGAAGCATTTTTTCACCGACATCCCCGGCATGTTCTTCATCCCGTCCCTCATCCGCACCGGCCAGCCGGACCGCCTTCGCCAGGCCGAGGAGCACGCCTCCTTCGTGGCCGGAAAACGGGGCTGGAACTTCTGGCCGGTCTACTACCTCCTCTCCCAGGTGCTGGAGGGCCGGCGCGGGGTGAGTTCCGCCGCCCACACGATCGACGAATGGTCCTTCCATCTGGTGCGGCACGGATCGGCGTTCCAGGTCCTTTTCGCCCTGCTGGCCCAGCTTTGGACCGGCGGCAAGAGGGGAAAGGAGCTGGCCCGACAGGCCCTGCCCCTCATCGACAGGATGACCCGGGCGGGTTACCGCTGGCTGGCCGATGAGACGGCCCTTGCCTGCCGGGCCCTGGGCGCGGGAAACGACGCAGCCGGAGCCGAGGAGCGCCAGGAGCGGGAGGGAATCATCCCGCTCCAATCTCTCCTTACCCGGCGGGCGTCCTGGGAGTCGGCCCTGGCGGCCCTGGCGCGTCTGGGGAGCGCCGGCGAGGTCCCGGCGGCCAAGGTGGCCCGGGGGGAGTCGCGCCTGGTCTGGGTAATCAGTCAGTTTGCCGAGGATTTTCTGGATATCCAGCCCAAGGAGCAGAAACGGACCCCCTCGGGAGGCTGGACCTCCGGCCGGGCCGTGGCCCTGAAGCGCCTCAAGGAGGGGACGGCGACGCTTCCTTTCCTGACCGAGCAGGACCGCAAGGTCTGCGCGGCGATCATCCGGGAGAAGACCTACTACTACCGCAACAGTCAGGAGAGCTACCGGATCGACCCCATGAGGGCTCTGCCGCTTCTGGTGGGGCACCCCCTGGCCTTTGTGGATGACGGCGTCCTCCTTCCCCTGGAGATCGTGGCCGGGGAGCCGGAGCTGCGGGTGGCCCGGGCCGGGGACCGGCTCCGCCTGACGGTGGTTCCCCTGGCCGGGGAGAAGGAGCGGGCCTGCTTCGTCTGGGAGACCCGGACCCGGCTCAAGGTGATCGAGATCGGCGAGCGGTTCCGCACGGTGGCGGAGATCGTGGGCGAGGGGCTCACGGTGCCGGCGACGGCCGAAGGGAAGGTGCTGGAGGCGGTGGGGGCGGTTTCGTCCCTGGTCACGGTCCATTCGGATATCGGCGGCGGCGGGAGTCTCGAGGAGCGGCCGGCCGACCCGGTGCCACTCCTGCTCCTGACCCCCTACGGGGATGGCCTGCGCCTCGAACTCAAGGTGCGCCCCCTTGGCGAGGGTGGTCCCCTCTTCTGCCCCGGCACCGGCGGCGCCACGATCATCGCCGACCTGGCGGGGACGCGGGTCCAGGCACGGCGGGACCTTGCCGGGGAGACGGCCGCCGCGGACCGGGTCACGGCGCTTCTGCCGCTCCACTATGCGGACGAGGAGGCGGAGGGGGTCTGGCTCTTCCATGAGCCCCGCGCCTGTCTGGAACTGCTGGAGACGGTTCGCACCCTGGAGGAGGGGGCGGCGCGGACGGTCTGGCCGGAAGGGGAAAAGCTGCGGGTGTCGCGGCCCCATGACGCATCGAAGCTTCGTCTCGGGGTCCGGGAGTCCGGCGAGTGGTTTCAGCTCGACGGGAGCCTGGAGACCGATGACGGGGAAGTGCTGGAGCTGCGGAAGATTCTCGATCTTCTGGACAGCCGGGTCGGACGGTTCGTCCCCTTGGGAGAGGGGCGGTTTCTCGCCCTGACCGACCAGTTCCGCCGCCGCCTCGAAGAGCTGCGGAGCTTCACCGAGCCCCACGGCAAGGGGGTGCGCTGTGCCCTGCCGGCCTTGGCCTCCCTCGAAGAGCTGGCCGGCGAGGCGGGAAGCTTCACCACCGACAAAAAATGGGAGGCCCGGCTGGCGCGGCTGCGGGAGGCGGAAAGCCTCGTGCCGGCGCTCCCCTCCACCCTCCAGGCCGAACTGCGGGAGTACCAGCGGGAGGGGTTCGAATGGCTGGCCCACCTGGCCCACTGGGGGGCCGGGGCCTGCCTGGCCGACGACATGGGGCTCGGCAAGACCGTCCAGGCCCTGGCCCTCATCCTTTTCCGCGCTCCCGGCGGTCCCACCCTGGTGGCGGCCCCTACCTCGGTCTGCATGAACTGGGAGGCCGAGGCAAACCGCTTCGCCCCCACCCTCAATGTGATCGTCTTCGGGCCGGGAGACCGGCACAAGGTCCTGGCCGAGCTCCGGCCCTTCGATCTGGTCATCTGCAGCTACGGCCTCCTGCAGCAGGAGGCGGAGCTCATGGGAGGCGTTTCCTGGCAGACCATCGTCCTGGACGAGGCCCAGGCCATCAAGAACATGGCCACCAAACGCTCCCAGGCCGCCATGTCCCTCAAGGGGGGCTTTCGGCTCATCACCACCGGAACGCCGGTGGAGAACCACCTGGGAGAGCTCTGGAACCTCTTTCGCTTCATCAACCCCGGCCTTCTCGGCTCCCACCGCTCCTTCACCGAGCGGTTCGCCCTCCCCATCGAGAAAAGCGGCGACAAGGGTGCCCGGGAACGGTTGAAAAAGCTGGTCCGCCCCTTCATGCTCCGGCGGACCAAGGCCCAGGTCCTGACCGAGCTTCCCCCCCGCACCGAGATCTCGGTCTCCGTGGAACCGAGCGCCGAGGAGCGGGCCTTCTACGAGGCGGTCCGCCTCAACGCCCTGGAGCGGATCGAGGGGAGCAGCGGTCCCGAGGGGGAGCGGCGGCTGCGGATCCTGGCGGAGATCATGCGCCTTCGTCGGGCCTGTTGCCACCCCCGGCTGGTGCTGCCGGAAAGTCCGCTTCCCGGCGCGAAGCTGGCCGCCTGCATGGAGCTGGTGGAGGAGCTTCGGGACAACTGCCACAAGGCCCTCGTCTTCAGCCAGTTCGTGGACCATCTGGCCATCGTCCGGGAAGAGCTGGACCGGCGGGGGATCGTCTACCAGTACCTGGACGGATCGACGCCACCCCTGGAGCGGAAGAAGCGGGTCGATGCCTTCCAGGGGGGAGAGGGGGAGCTCTTCCTCATCAGCCTCAAGGCGGGCGGCACCGGCCTCAACCTCACCGCCGCCGACTACGTCATCCATCTGGATCCCTGGTGGAATCCGGCGGTGGAGGACCAGGCCTCCGACCGGGCCCACCGCATCGGCCAGAGCCGGCCGGTGACCGTCTACCGGCTGGTGACGAAGCACTCCATCGAGGAGAAGATCATCGCCCTCCACCAGACCAAGCGGGACCTGGCCGACAGCCTCCTGGAGGGGACGGAGACCGGCGCCCGGATCTCCGCCGCCGAGCTGCTGGCCCTGTTGCGGGAGGGGTAGGGGGCGTTGAGCGAAGTGCCACGGCGGAGCGGATTTTATAACGAAAAACACTCGAAACCGTCACGGTAACATGCTATTAATCCCCAATCCCAGACAAGGAAGGAGATCCATTCGTGTCCAACAAGCCCGAAGTAACCTTCAAGTACATTTTCACCTACGACTACAACCCCCTCTACGTGAACGGCGCCCATGGCGGCGTCTCCCCCCGGGGCGAGCTGGTGGTGAACTTCTACCTGGAGCGGCCGCCGCTTCCCAACGAGATCACCCACGAGATCAACCCCAATGGCACCATCGGCGCCGAGACCGCCGTCGAGCCCGATGACTTCGCCCAGAGCCTCGTCCGCTTCGTTCCGACCGGCGTGGTGCTCAACTACCAGACCGCCCGCGACTTCCACCACTGGCTGGGGGAGAAGCTGAAGGAGATGGAGGCGGTGGAGCAGGCCAAGGCCGCCATGCGCGCCCAGCAGGGAGGCGAGGGGGTGGCGCACTGACGCGCCCCCGCAGCATTACGGCCGATGAGTCACCGTCCCATCAGGAAGCACCAGGTCCCCGAGGCCTTCCGCGCGGCGCTTCGCCATCACCAGGTGGGTGAGCTGGCGCCCGCGGAAGAGCTTTACCGGCAGATCCTGCAGGTGGAACCGAAGAACGCCGATGTCCTGCACCTCCTCGGGCTCGTGCGGGATGCCAGAGGGGAGACCGGCCGGGCGATCGAGCTGATCGAGAAGGCGGTGCGGCTGGAGCCCCGTTTCGCCACCTACCGTAACAGCCTCGGGGTGGCGCTCCGCAAGGCGGGCCGTCTCGAAGACGCCCGGAAAAGCTACGAGAAGGCGCTGGGGCTCAAGCCCGACTATGCCGAGGCCCACGGCAACCTCGGCAATCTCCTGCGCCAGCTCGGGGCTCCCGAAGAGGCGCGACTCCACTGCGAACGGGCCGTAGCCCTCCACCCCGAAAACTTCCTCTACCGCAACAACCTGGGCGGGGTTCTCCATGACCTGGGGCTTGTCCGCGACTCCGTCGCCGCCTTCGAGAAGGCGCTGGAGCTGAAGCCCGACTACCACGAGGCGGCCGTCAACCTGTGCGGCATCTACCGTGAGCTCGGCCGCCACCGGGAGGCGGCGGAACTCCCCCGAAAGACCCTGGCCCTGAATCCCGCCGATGCGGCGGCCCACAGCGACTACCTCCTGGCCCTCAACTACCTGTCGGAATGCAGCCCGGAAGAAATTGCCGCGGAGCACCGCCGGTTCGGCGAACTGCACCGGGCGCCCGCAAGACCTGCCGGCTCTTTTCCCAACATCCGTGACCCGGAGCGGAGGCTCCGGATCGGCTACGTCTCCCCCGATCTGCGGCGGCATCCGGTCGCCTTCTTCCTCGAACCGGTGCTGGCGCGCCACGACCGCGACCGTTTCGAGATCGCCTGCTATTCGACCCGCCCCGGTGGCGACGGGTTCACGGAGCGCCTCCGGGGCCTCGCCGACCGCTGGACGGAGTGTTCCAATATTGCGGACGCGGAGCTCGCCCGGCAGATCGGGGCGGACGGCATCGACATCCTCGTCGACCTGGCCGGCCACACGGCCTACAACCGCCTCACCCTCTTCGCGCTGAAACCTGCTCCGGTTCAGGCCACCTGGCTCGGCTATTTCAACACCACCGGCGTCGGGGAGATCGACTACCTGCTCGCCGACCGCTTCTCGGTCCACGCCGGCGAGGAGGGTAACTACGTCGAGACAGTCCTGCGGCTTCCCGACAGCCGTTTCTGTTATCAGCCCCCGGCCGGCGCGCCGGAAGTGGCACCTCCCCCCCTTCTTTCGTCGGGGAGCATCACCTTCGGCTCGTTCAACAATCTGGCGAAGCTTTCGCCAGCGGTGATCGCGGCGTGGGCGAAGCTTTTGAATCGCGTCGCCGGCTCCCGCCTGCTCCTGAAATGGAAGACGCTCGGCGTGGCGGAGATCCGGCGGCATTATGCGGAGCTCTTCGCAGCCCACGGCATCGGTCCCGACCGGCTGGAGCTCCGGGGGAGCTCTCCCCACCTGGAGATGCTGGCCGAGTACGCCGACGTCGACATCGCCCTCGATCCGTTTCCGTTCTGCGGTGGTGCCACGAGCTGCGAGGCGCTCTGGATGGGGGTGCCGGTGGTGACGCTCCCGGGCGACCGTCCCGCCGGACGGCAAACCGCCTCGTTCCTGCCGGTCATCGGGCTCCAGGAGCTGATAGCCGGAAACGTGGCGGAGTATCTGGACATGGTGGCAGGGCTGGCCGCGGATCGCTGGCGGCTCGCCGCGCTCCGGGCCGGGATGCGGGAGCGGATGGCGGGATCGCCGCTTTGCGATGCCCGGCGCTTCACCGCCAATCTTGAAAGTCTCTACCGCGACATGTGGCGGAGGTGGTGCGAAGGGACGTAAGCCGGCTCTGTCAGTGCAGCTCCATCTCCCGCACCACCTGGCCGAGCATGCGGCGGATGTCCCGCTCCTCCACGAAGCGGAAGAGCTCTCCCGCACCGAAGGCGATCTCCATCCAGTCCCGCCAGCTGCGGACCGTCACCGGCACCTCGGCGATGCCGTTGCCGAGGAGCCCGTGGATGACGTGCTCGATCCCGCCGCTGCGGCGCCTGGGCTCATTCCGGCGCAGGTCGAAGTAGACCCCCTGGTCGTGGTTGTCGGTGGTGAGATAGATCATGGCGCACCTCCATCGTTTTTTAGCATGAAACCATGGCGGTGCGACGTAATAAGTCGCAAGTGTGTTTGTAGGTAAAAAATAATCGTGATTGCAGCTTGTTGTGGTGTCTGGTGACGCGAAAAAGGGGGAGCCGGCCGGCTCCCCCTCGCTGTTTGAGATGATGCTGTTGCCGGGATTGCCGGCGTTTATCCCCCGATCACCGTCTTGCCGTCGCTCACCATGAGTTCCGAAACGAGGCGGGTGAAGCGAAGCGGATCCCTGATGGCGGAGCCTTCGGTGAGGAGCGCCTGGTCGTAGAGGAGGTCGCAGTAGTCGGCTAGGCGCGGGTTGCCCTGGTCCTTGGCGTAGATGCCGGCCAGGACCTGCATGAGCGGGTGGTCGGGGTTGAGCTCCAGGATCCGCTTCGACTCGGGGACCTCCTGGTTCATGGCCCGGAGGATCCGCTCCATGTTGGCGTTGAGGCCGTATTCGTCGGCCACGAGACAGCAGGCGCTGTCGGTGAGACGGCTGGAGAGGCGGACCTCCTTTACCCGGTCGCCGAGCTTCTCCCTGATGAGGTCGAGGAGCCCCTGGTACTCCTTCGCGGCCTTTTCCTTCTTCTCCTCGTCGCTCTCCAGCGAGAGATCGCCCCGGTCCGCCGCCTTCAGCTTCTTCCCGGCGTACTCGGTGATCCCCTGCACCACCCACTCGTCCACCGGGTCGGTCAGGAAGAGGACCTCGTATCCCCTGGCCCGGAAGATCTCCAGGTGGGGGGACTGCTCCAGGGCGGCGCGGTCCGTGCCGGTGATGTAGTAGATCTCCTGCTGCCCCTCGGGCATCCGCTCCGCGTATTCCTTGAGGGAGACGAACTTCCCGGCCTCGGTCCCCGTGCTCTCGAAGAGGACCAGTTCCTGGAGCTTTTCCCGGTTGGCGTAGTCGAAGTGGACCCCTTCCTTGAGGACCGGGCCGAACTCACGGTAGAAGGCGAGGTACTGCTCCGGCTCCTTCTCCTTCATCTCGGCCAGGGTGGAGAGGACCTTGGTAACCAGGTTCTTCTGGATCCGCCTGATCTGCACGTCCTCCTGGAGGATCTCCCGGGAGACGTTGAGGGGGAGGTCGCTGGAGTCCACCACCCCCTTCACGAAACGCAGATAATCGGGGACGAGCCCCTCGCAGCTGTCGGTGATGAAGACCCGCTTCACATAGAGCTGGATCCCCTTGCGCCGCTCCGGGGAGAAGAGGTCGAAGGGCTTGTGGGACGGGAGATAGAGGAGCGCCCGGAACTCGCTCACCCCCTCGGCCGCGTAGTGGATGGTCTTCAGCGGCTTGTCGAAGTCGTGGGAGACGTGCTTGTAGAACTCCTCGTACTCCTCCTCGGTGATCTCGCTCTTGGGGCGGGTCCAGATCGCCTTCATGGAGTTGAGGGTCTCCTCGCTGGTCTTCTCAATGGTGCCGGCCCCCTCGATCTCCTTGCCGTCGACCCCCTTCGGGACCTCGGTCCGGGTCACGTCCATCACGATCGGGTACTGGACGTAGTCGGAGTACTTCTTGACGATGGCGCGGATCTTCCACTCGTCCAGGTACTCCTTCATCTCTTCCTTCAGGTGGAGGGTGATCTCGGTGCCACGGGTCCCCTTCTCGCACTCCTCGACCGTGTAGGAGCCGTCGCCGGTGGACTCCCACCGGACCCCGGTGCTCTTGTCGTGCCCCGCCCGGCGGGTGACCAGTGTCACCCGGTCTGCCACCATGAACGAGGCGTAGAAGCCGACCCCGAACTGGCCGATCAGCTCCGGGTGCTCGGCCACGTTCTGCTCCTTCAGCCCCTTGATGAACGCCTTGGTCCCCGAGTGGGCGATGGTGCCGATGTTCTTCTCCACCTCCTCGCGGGTCATACCGATGCCGTTGTCGCGGATGGTGAGGGTGCCGGCCTCCTTGTCGGGGACGAGCTTGATCTTCCACTCCGGGTCCCCCTCGATGATCGAGGCGTTGGAGTGGGACTCGAAGCGCGCCTTGTCGATGGCGTCGGAGGCGTTGGAGACCAGTTCCCGCAGGAAGATGTCGCGGTTGGAATAGAGGGAGTGGATCACGAGGTCGAGGAGCTGCTGGACCTCGGTTTCGAACTGCTTCACGGTCTTGCTCATGGGACGGGTATTCTCCTTTCGGGTGTCGGATTTGAACGAAACGGAAACAACCTAATCATCGGCGCCCCGTTTTTCAAGGGGAAACTGCAAGGACTCCGCAGTCACGGTCTTTTGTTGCCGCCCCTTCCTTCTTCACCCTTCCTTGACACTTCTCCGTCCCCTATGCTAATTTAAACTCCTTTAAAACACGGACATTCTTGGTTCGTTCGCTACTTACCAGTATTCCCCGGAGCCAGTCGTGTACTTCCCCGATTTCGAGACCTTCCGCGCCCTTACCGACAAAGGGAACCTGATCCCCGTCTGCCGCGAGATCATGGCCGATCTCGATACGCCGGTCAGCGCCTTCCGCAAGATCGACGACGGCCGCTACGCCTTCCTCCTGGAGAGCATCGAGGGGGGGGAGAAGTGGGCGCGCTACACCTTCCTCGGCTCCAACCCCACCACCGTCATCCGCTCCCGCGGCGCCACGGTGGAGCTCCTCTCGACGGGGGAAGCGCCCCGCACCGTCACCACCGACGATCCCCTCGGCTTCGTCCGGGACTACCTCGCCCGCTTCACCCCGGTGGAGATTCCCGGCATCCCCCGCTTCTTCGGCGGTGCCGTGGGGTATCTCGGCTACGACATGGTCCGCCACTTCGAGCGGCTCCCGACGGAGCGGCCGGCCGTCATCGGCGCCTGGGACTCGTACTTCGTCATCACCGACACGATCCTGGTCTTCGACAACGTCCGGCAGAAGATCACCGTGGTCTCCAACGCCCATCTGGACGGGGGAAAAACCCCGGAAGAGGCATACGCCGCGGCGACTGCCACCATCGACGCCATCATCGCCAAGCTCCGGACGCCGCTTCCCCCCGCGCTGCCGGAGCGGGCCGAGCGGCCGGTCTCCTTCGCCTCCAACGTCACCCGGGAGGCGTTCGAGGCGGCGGTGGAGAAGTGCAAGGAGTACATCCGGGCCGGCGACATCTTCCAGGTGGTCCTCTCCCAGCGCTTCAGCGGCGAGCTGACCGTGGAGCCGTTCGACATCTACCGGGTGCTCCGGACCCTCAACCCTTCCCCTTACATGTTCTTCCTCCGGCTGGACGACACCCTGGTGGTCGGCGCCTCCCCCGAGGTGATGGTCCGCAAGGAGGGGGAGCGGGTGGAGCTTCGTCCCATCGCCGGCACCCGTCCCCGGGGCGCCACCCCGGAGGAGGACGCGCGGCTGGCGCTGGAGCTCCTCGATGACCCGAAGGAGCGGGCCGAGCACGTGATGCTGATCGACCTGGGGAGAAACGACCTGGGGCGCGTCTGCCGCACCGGCACGGTCCGGGTCTCGGAGCTGATGGTGATCGAGCGCTACTCCCACGTGATGCACATCGTCTCCAACGTCCGGGGGGAGCTGGCGGCAGGAAAGGACGCCTTCGACGTGGTGCGGGCCACCTTCCCGGCCGGCACCCTCTCCGGCGCCCCCAAGGTGCGGGCGATGGAGATCATTGACGAGCTGGAGCCGGTTCGCCGCGAGGTCTACGGCGGCGCGATCGGTTACTTCTCCTTCTCCGGCAACATGGACCTCGCCATCGCCATCCGCACCGTCGTCATCCGCGACGGCAAGGTGCATCTCCAGGCGGGGGCGGGGATCGTGGCCGACTCCGACCCGGAGAAGGAGTACCAGGAGACCGTCAACAAGGCAATGGCGGTGGTGAAGGCGATAGAAGCGGTGGAGAGAGGACTCGACTGATGCTGCTGATGATCGACAACTACGATTCGTTCACCTATAACCTTGTCCAGTATTTCGGCCAGTTGGGGGAGGAGGTCCGGGTCTTCCGCAACGACCGGATCACCCTGGAGGAGATCGAGGGACTTCGTCCCTCGCGGCTCGTCATCTCCCCCGGCCCCTGTTCCCCTAGTGAGGCAGGAATCTCGCTTCCCGTCATCACCCGTTTTGCCGGCGAGATCCCGATCCTCGGGGTCTGTCTCGGCCATCAGGCCATCGGCGCCGCCTTCGGCGGCACGGTGGTCCGCAGCGACTACCTGATGCACGGCAAGACCTCCGCCATCCACCACGACGGCAAGGGGCTCTTCGCCGGGCTTCCCAACCCCTTCCAGGCGACCCGCTATCACTCGCTGGTGGTGGAGCGCGCCTCGCTCCCCGACTCCCTGGCGGTCACCGCCTGGGTGGAGGAGGGGGAGATCATGGGGCTTGCCCACAGGGAGCTCCCGGTCTGGGGAGTCCAGTTCCACCCCGAGTCGATCCTGACCGAGGGGGGGATGGATATCCTGCGCAATTTCCTGGAGATGACACGATCGTAGTCAGGGCGAATCTTGTATTCGCCCTGACACAGGGCGATCACAAGGATCGCCCCTACGGGTGAAACAAATGATCAAAAAAGCCATCGCGAAGGTTGTGGAGCGCCAGGATCTGACCGAGGCCGAGATGATCGAGGTCATGGACCAGATCATGTCCGGCGAGGCGACTCCCGCCCAGATCGCCTCCTTCATCACCGCCCTGCGGATGAAGGGGGAGACGGTGGAGGAGATCACCGGCGCGGCCCGGGTGATGCGCGACCGGGCGACCCCCATCCGGGTCGGGAGAAACGTCCTCGATCTCGACCGGGACGACATCAACATCGACCGGGAGACGATCCTGGATGTCGTCGGCACCGGGGGGGACGGCACGAACACCTTCAACATCTCCACCACCGTCACCTTCGTGATCTCCGCCTGCGGGGTGAAGGTCGCCAAGCATGGCAACCGCGCCGTCTCCTCGGCCTGCGGCAGCGCCGACGTCCTGGAGTCCCTCGGGGTCAATCTGGAGGTTACTCCCGAGACCGTCGAACATTGTCTCCGGGAGATCGGGGTCGGGTTCCTCTTCGCGCCGGCCCTGCACGGCGCCATGAAGCACGCCATCGGCCCCCGGAAGGAGATCGGCATCCGGACCATCTTCAATATCCTCGGCCCCCTCACCAACCCGGCCGGCGCCGACTGCCAGGTGCTCGGGGTCTACCGCGACGATCTGGTGGAGAAGCTGGCCCATGTCCTGCGCAAACTCGGCTGCCGGCGCGGCTTCGTGGTCCACGGCCTCGACGGGATGGACGAGATCACCCTCACCCGCGAGACGCGGGTGGCGGAGATAACGCCGGAAGGGGTGACGCTCCGGCTCATCGCCCCGGAAGAGTTCGGCCTGGTCCGCTGCCGGCCGGAGGAGCTCCTGGGGGGCGATGCGGTGGGGAACGCCGTCATCATTCGTGAGATCCTCGCTGGCGGCCGCGGCCCGAAACGGGACGTGGTGCTTCTCAACGCCGCCTTCGGCCTCGTGGCCGCCGGCCGGGCGCCGGATATCGCCGCCGGCCTCGGGATGGCCGCCGAGGCCATCGATTCCGGCCGTGCCCTGGCGCAGCTGGAGAAACTGATCGCATTGACGAACGAATGATGTTGTGGGTGCGGCCCTGCGTGGTCGCCCCGAACCTGGGCACCCCCACACGGGGGTGTCCCTACAGGAAAATCGAATGTCCTCGACCCCTGACATCCTGAAGAAGATCGTCGCGCACAAGCGGGACGAGGTGACGGCCGCCAGGGCGGCCTTTTCCGTGGCCGACCTCAAGGGGCGCATCGCCGACCTGGAGGACCATCCCCGCGGCTTCGAGCGGGCGCTGCGCGACTGCCATGCCTCCGGGTGGACCGCCGTCATCGCCGAGGTGAAGAAGGGGTCGCCGAGCAAGGGGGTGATCCGCCCCGACTTCGATCCGCTGGCGATCGCCGAAATCTACGAGACAAGCGGTGCCGCCTGCCTCTCGGTCCTGACCGACGAGCGCTTCTTTCTGGGGAACCTCCGCTATCTCTCCCTCATCCGCGAGCAGATCGGGCTGCCGCTGCTGCGCAAGGATTTCCTCTTCGACCCCTACCAGGTCTACGAGGCCCGGGCCGCCGGCGCCGACGCCATCCTCCTCATCGCCGCCATGCTGGAGCCCTCCCAGATCGAGGACCTCGCCGGCCTGGCCGCGGAGCTTTCCCTCGACGTCCTCCTGGAGGTCCACGACGAGCGGGAGCTGGAGACGGTGCTCCGGAGCGGCTGTCAGCTCATCGGGATCAATAACCGCGACCTCCGGACCTTCGTCACCGACCTCGGCACCACCGAGCGGCTCGTGCCGCAGATCCCCGCCGAACGCTTCGCCATTGCCGAGAGCGGCATCAACACCCGCGCCGACATCCTGCGGCTCCAGGCCGCCGGGGCCAGGGGATTCCTCATCGGCGAATCGCTCATGCGCGAGGCGGACATCGGGGCGAAGCTGCGGGAGTTGCTCGACTGACCGCCTGCCACCAACTGATTTGAGGAGACATGATGCAGACCAAGATCCTTCTCGACGAAAGCCGCATCCCGACCCACTGGTACAACATCATCCCCGACATGCCGGGTCCCCTGGCGCCGGTCATCAACCCCCGCACCCTGCAGCCGGTGACCCCCGACGACCTGCTGCCGATCTTCCCCATGGCGATCATCGAGCAGGAGGTCTCCCCCGAGCGGTGGATCCCGATTCCCGACGAGGTGCGGGAGATCTACCGCCTCTGGCGGCCGTCCCCCCTCTACCGGGCCCGTCGGCTGGAGCAGGCGCTGGGCACCCCGGCAAAGATCTACTACAAGTACGAGGGGGTCTCTCCCGCCGGCTCCCACAAGCCGAACTCGGCCATCCCCCAGGCGTACTACAACAAGCTGGCCGGCATCCGGCGCCTCGCCACCGAGACCGGCGCCGGGCAGTGGGGTAGCTCCCTGGCCCTCGCCTGCTCCCTCTTCGGGCTCGAGTGCACCGTCTACATGGTGAAGATCTCCTGCACCCAGAAGCCGTACCGCAAGAGCATGATGCAGCTCTGGGGGGCGAACGTGATCCCGTCCCCCTCCACCACCACCGCCGCGGGGCGTGCCATCCTGGAACTGGACCCCGAGAGCCCGGGAAGCCTCGGGATCGCCATCTCGGAGGCGGTGGAGGACGCCGCCTCCCACGAGGATACGAACTACGCCCTCGGGAGCGTGCTGAACCACGTCTGCCTCCATCAGACCGTCATCGGCCTGGAGGCGAAGGAGCAAATGGCCATCGCCGGCGACTATCCCGACGTGGTGATCGCCTGCTGCGGCGGCGGCTCCAACTTCGCAGGGCTCACCTTCCCGTTCCTCGCCGACCGGGCCGCCGGGAAGGAGGTCCGCTGCGTGGCGGTGGAGCCGGCATCATGCCCGACCCTCACCAAGGGGGTCTATGCCTTCGACTACGGCGACACGGCCAAGATGGCCCCCATCGCCATGATGTACACCCTGGGGCACGACTTCGTCCCCCCCGGGATCCACGCCGGCGGGCTGCGCTACCACGGTGAGTCGCCTCTGGTCTCCCAGCTCTACCACGCCGGGGCCATCGAGGCGAAGGCCTACCCCCAGACCGCCTGCTTCGAGGGGGCGCTCCTCTTTGCCCGCAACGAGGGGATCGTCCCGGCGCCCGAGTCGTCCCACGCCCTGCGGGCCGCCATCGA
This sequence comes from Geobacter sp., assembly GCF_027327745.1. Classification (GTDB taxonomy): domain Bacteria; phylum Desulfobacterota; class Desulfuromonadia; order Geobacterales; family Geobacteraceae; genus Geobacter. The sequence continues at coordinate 1,774 of NZ_DAHVYG010000051.1, read as the reverse complement.
CGAGGCGCTTCTCGCCAGGGAGGAGGGGAAGGAGAAGACGATCCTCTTCGGCCTCTCCGGCCACGGCCAGCTCGACATGGGGGCCTACGATGCCTACCTCTCCGGCTCCCTGGAGGACTACGCCTATCCCGAGGAACTGATCCGGGAGTCGCTGACGCGGCTGCCGAAGGTCGGTGTGTAGAGTGTAGGGGCGCGCGCTGCTTGCCGCGCCCCTGATTAACGTACGGTCCACGTGCCAAGAAGGGCGGAACAAGCGCCGCCCCTACAGGTTTATTATGGTTCGCGTAAAAATCTGCGGCATAACGAGCCTGGCCGACGCCCTCATCGCCATCGACGCCGGGGCCGACGCCCTCGGCTTCGTCTTCCACGATCCATCCCCCCGCCACGTGACCCCTGAGCAGGCCGCGGAGATCATCGCGGCGCTCCCCCCCTTCGTCCAGACGGTGGGGCTCTTCGTGAACCGCCCCATCGACTTCGTGAACGAAACCGCCGCGCGCTGCCGGCTCGACCTGATCCAGCTCCACGGCGACGAACCGCCGGAATATTGCGACGCCGTGGCGCGCCGCGTCATCAAGGCGTTTCGCGTCCGGGACTCGGCGAGCATCGAGCCGATCCGCCACTACCGCGTCACCGCCCACCTCCTCGACGCGTATTCGCCCGCGGCATACGGCGGCACCGGCCACACCTTCAACTGGGAGATCGCCAAGCGGGTGAAGAGTTTCGGCCCCCTGGTCCTCGCCGGCGGCCTCACCCCCGACAACGTGGCCGAGGCGGTGGCGGCGGTCGAACCCTATGCCGTGGACGTCTCCAGCGGCGTGGAGAGCGCCCCGGGGCGGAAAGACCCGGCGAAGGTGCGGGAGTTCATAAGGCGGGCGAAGGGGTAGTGAGCCAGGAGCGGGACACGAAATGATCGGAAAAGGGGGCGGAAGGATTTCCAGCCCCTTTTCTTGCATGGATATTGAGGTGCGGATTGCATCGGAAAGTATTCGCTGGATTTGTCGAGGGGTAAACCTGGCTTTTCAGATGTTCTTCCTGGAATCAGCAACAGGGGACCAGCGGGAATGTCGGAGCTACACTTTTGACAAGAAGGTATAACTGGCTGAAATCTGGAGCTCGCAGCCGACCTGGAGGGTCGGAGAACACGAACACAGGACCACCACCCCATGAAGGAAATAACCGGCAACATCTGGGATTACCTCGGGAAAGCGGTCATTTGCGTTACCACCAACGGGCATATGACCAGGAAAGGGGAGGCGGTTCTGGGCCGCGGCTGCGCCCGCCAGGCCCGGGAGCGTTTTCCCGATCTGCCGGCTCGTCTCGGTGCGTTGTTGTCCGAAGGGGGGAATCATGTCCACGTGATCGGCGACGGTCTTGTGAGCTTCCCCGTGGAGGAGAGCCCGTGGGCAAATCCCGACCTGCGGCTCATCCGGCGTTCTGCGGAAGAGCTCCGGGCCAGTGCCGACCGCGGGGGGTGGACCCTCGTCATCGTCCCCCGCCCCGGGTGCGGCGGGGGCGGTCTCTCCTGGGAGGAGGTGCGCCCGCTCCTTGCGGATCTCTTTGACGACCGCTTTATCGTTATAAGTGCCGCTTGATGGGGCTCCCTTGATGTGTGAGAAAGAGAATCAATTATTCGTATGGCTACTGAGGTAGCAGCCCTTAAATTTGGAAATGATGTAATCGTCGATTTTTAGTTTGAGACTAAGTGCATTGTAACATTTAAGTTTTCGTATCTACCCCCTCCAAACCTCCCCTTGACAGGGGAGGCTTAAAGGCT
>NZ_DAHVYG010000039.1 GCF_027327745.1 Geobacter sp. | reverse complement strand
CGGGCGAGGATTGAAACTCGTCGGAGCTTCACCACGCCATGGAGGACAAAGGTAGCGCCCGCCTTTCGGGGCGGGCGAGGATTGAAACATCCACTCTTCGGGGGCGTAGGAGGTCGCCATCGGAGTAGCGCCCGCCTTTCGGGGCGGGCGAGGATTGAAACTGGAGGTGAGTTAACGCGGCCTGTGCCGTCTTGCCGGTAGCGCCCGCCTTTCGGGGCGGGCGAGGATTGAAACTCCTCCCCCGGTGATTCCACCCCCTGAGCAGCGTAGCGCCCGCCTTTCGGGGCGGGCGAGGATTGAAACTTCAAGTGGTTACAGAAAGTGGCAAAGAGCCCGGTAGCGCCCGCTCTCAGGGGACAAGACGCTCCGCCAGGCCAGATTCAACCTTTTAACGGACACTTACCGCTTGATAGAGTGACGTCCGTTTTCCCCTGGCATGGACGCCCTTATCAGCCAGGACACGGCGCTGTCGCACGAACCGCTTTCAGTTTGGAATCGTTTATCAGAGGCGCTCAGACCGCATACTGATCGTGTCCGTCATGCACAAGAAACGGGAGCCAAATTCATGGCGGAAGTTTCTTCCGCTCAGCAAACAGTAAGTCACGCCCAGCTCCCCCCCACACCCGCGCCGCAAGCCTTGCATCGTCAAGAGCCCGGTGCCGCCTGATTCCCACCGGCAACGCCCGCACACGAAAACCCGCAGGGCCGGGTAGACCTCATACTCCGGTTTCCTCCTTGAAATTTCCTCGCCCCATCCCTATGATTTCCCCGGATTTCCGTGAAAGCACCCAACGATCCTGGAGGCATACATGAGCGATCAGAAGGAACGGTGGCTGAGCTGGCTTGCCCTCTCCACCGCCATCATGGCGGTCCTTGCCGCCATCACCACCCTCTACATGGGAAAGTTTTCCACCCGGGCGGTGCTGCTCCAGGGGGTGGAGAGCAACCAGTGGGCCTACTACCAGTCCAAAAGCATCAAGCAGCACACCTTCGAGATCCAGAAGGAGCGGCTGGAGCTGGAGCTCGCCACCGGGGAGGAGAGGCTCTCCCCGTCGGCCCGGGAGCGCTACGCGAAGGCCATCGCCTCCTACGGTGCCGAGGTGAAGCGCTACGACGCCGAGAAGAAGGAGATCAAGGCCAAGGCCGAGGAGCTGGCGAAGCAGAAGGAGAAGGCCCAGTTCATGGGGGGGAACTTCGGCTACAGCCTCATCTTCCTCCAGATCGCCATCATGCTCTCCTCCATCTCGAGCCTGACCAAACGACATTACCTCTGGTACATCGGGATGTCCGCCAACGCGGGGTGGCTCTTCTTCTTCCTGAACGCCATGTTGCGCTTCTTCTGACTTGAAAAAGGGGCGATGCCATCGCCCCTCCCCTACCCGTCTCTTTTCCCCGCGGTTCGCGCCGCAACGGACTCGTAGCCCTTCCAGACGACAAACCCCGTGAAGACGCCGACCACTGCGCCGGCAGCCACGTCGAGGGGATAGTGGGCCCCCACGTAGACCCGGGAGTAGGCCACGAGCGCCGCAAAGGAGTAGAGCGGCACCTTCCACCCCGTCCCCCGCCGCCACGAGAGGGTGGAGGCCGTAACAAACGCAAAGATCGCGTGTCCCGAGGGGAAGGAGTTTCTGAGCTTCACCTCGCCGAGGATGATGATTTTGTCAAGGCCGATGGCGAGCCCCGGCCGGGGGACCTGGAAGGTCCCCTTGAGGAGCTCTTCGAAGCCGATCCCTACCGCCGTGCCGATACAGAAGACCGCGACGTAACGCAGGGGGAGCCACTCACGCCGCGCCAGCGCCACACCGAGGAGGAGCGCCGCGTAGAGGTAGACGATCCGCGAGCCGCCGAGGTAGATGAGCGCCTCCATCACCGGGTCCAGCAGCGGATGGTGGGCGTGATTGATCGCCATGAAGAGCTTGAAGTTGAGGCTATCGGGGCCGTAGAGGGTTTGGTAGAGCGAAGGGGTCATCTGCTGCCTTTCAGGATAAGGGATTTGCCAAACCCGCGGCCACATCACGGCACGAGCTACCTTGAAAATCCCGCACGTCAAGCAGGATTTTCAAGGTAATTCACAACATCTTCCGCAGATACTGTCCCGTGTACGACCGCGTCACCTTTGCCACCTCCTCCGGCGTCCCGGTGGCGATCACCTCGCCGCCGCGGTCGCCCCCCTCGGGGCCGAGGTCGATGATGTGGTCGGCGGTCTTGATGACGTCCAGGTTGTGCTCGATGACGACGATGGTGTTTCCCCCCTCCACGAGCTTTCGCAGCACCTCCAGGAGCTTGGCGATGTCGTGGAAGTGGAGGCCGGTGGTGGGCTCGTCGAGGATGTAGATGGTGCGTCCCGTGGCGCGGCGGGCGAGCTCCTTGGCGAGCTTAACCCGCTGGGCCTCTCCGCCGGAGAGGGTCGTGGCCGCCTGCCCCAGGCGGATGTAGCCGAGCCCCACCTCCTCCAGGGTCTGCAGCTTCGTCTTGATCTTCGGGATGTTCTCCAGGAAGCGAAGCGCCTCGGAGACCGTCATATCGAGGACCTGGGCGATCGATTTTCCCCGGTAGGTCACCTCCAGGGTCTCGCGGTTGTAGCGGGCCCCCTTGCAGACCTCGCACTGGACGTAGACGTCGGGGAGAAAGTGCATCTCGATCTTGATGATCCCGTCCCCCGAGCACGCCTCGCACCGCCCCCCCTTGACGTTGAAGGAGTAACGCCCCGGCTTGTAGCCGCGCACCTTGGATTCGGGGAGCTGGGCGAAGAGGTCGCGGATGTCGGCGAAGACCCCGGTGTAGGTGGCGGGGTTGGAGCGCGGCGTGCGGCCGATGGGGGACTGGTCGATGTTGATCACCTTGTCGAGCTGCTCCAACCCCCGGATCTCCCGCACGGCACCGGCCCGCTCGCGACTCCGGTAGAGGCGCTGCCCCAGAACCTTGTAGAGGGTGTCGATGACCAGGGTCGACTTCCCCGACCCGGAGACCCCGGTGACGCAGGTCATGACCCCGAGGGGGATGTCGACGGTGACCTCCTTCAGGTTGTTCTCCGCAGCGCCGGCGATGGTGATGAAGCGCCTGGGCTTTCTCCGCTTCTTCGGCACGGCGATGGCGAGCTCCCCGGAGAGGTAGCGGCCGGTAAGCGAATCGGGGTTTGCCATGATCTCCGCCGGGGTCCCCTGGGCCACCACGCGGCCGCCGTGCTCGCCGGCGCCGGGCCCCATGTCGAGAACAAAGTCCGCCTCAAGGATCGTCTCCTCGTCGTGCTCCACCACGAGGACCGTGTTCCCCAGGTCCCGCAGGTGTTTCAGGGTCTGCAGCAGCCGGCCGTTGTCCCGCTGGTGGAGGCCGATGGAGGGCTCGTCCAGGATGTAGAGGACCCCCACAAGGCTGGAGCCGATCTGGGTGGCCAGGCGAATCCGCTGCCCCTCGCCACCGGACAGCGTCCCGGAGGCGCGGTCGAGGGAGAGGTAGTCGAGCCCCACGTTCACCAGGAAATGGAGCCGCTCCCGGATCTCCTTCAGGATCCGGCGGGCGATCTCCTCCTCCTTGGGGGTGAGGGCGAGGGAGGCGAAGAACTCCAGGGCGTCCTTGATGGAGAGGGCCGTCACCTGCCGGATGTCGCGCCCCGCCACCTTCACGTGGAGCGCCTCCTTCTTCAGACGCGCCCCCTGGCAGGTGGGGCAGGGCATGACGTTCATGTAGCGCTCCAGCTCTTCGTGGACCTGCTCCGAATCGCTCTCCCGGTAACGCCGCTCCAGGTTCGGGATCACCCCCTCGAACTCCTTGGTGTAGGTGTGGCGCCGCCCCCCGTCCTCCTCCCACCAGAACTCCACCTTCTCCCCCCCGGAGCCCCGGAGGATCACCTCCTGCACCTTTGCCGACAGCTTCTTGAAGGGGGTCCGGATGTCGAAATTGTAGGCCTTGGCCAGGGCCTCCAATGTCAGGTGATACCAGCCGGAGAGCCGCTTCTCCCACGGCACGATGGCCCCCTCCCGGATGGAGAGGTCGGGATTCGGGACCACGAGCTCCGGGTCGAAGTACATGCGCGTCCCGAGGCCGGTGCAGTCGGGGCAGGCGCCGTAGGGGTTGTTGAAGGAGAACATCCGGGGGGTCATCTCGGGATAGGAGATGCCGCACTCGATGCAGGCGAGGGCCTCGGAGAAGAGGACCGTCTCGCCGTCCACCACCTGCACCTTCACCACCCCTTCGGCATGGTTCAGGGCCGTCTCCAGGGAGTCGGCCAGCCGCCGCTCGATCCCCTCCTTGACGATGAGCCGGTCCACCACGATGTCGATGTCGTGCTTTTTGTTCTTGTCGAGGGGGATCTCCTCGGAGAGCTCGTGCTGGACCCCGTCCACGACGACCCGGACGAAGCCGTCCTTGCGGAGCTGCGCGAGCTCCTTCCGGTACTCCCCCTTGCGGCCGCGCACCATGGGGGAGAGGAGCTGGAGCCGCGTCCCCGCGGGCATCGCCATGATCTGGTCCACCATCTGGGAAACGGTCTGGGAGGCGATCTCCCGGCCGCACTGGTAGCAGTGAGGGCGCCCGACGCGGGCGAAGAGGAGGCGGAGGTAGTCGTAGATCTCGGTGACGGTGCCGACGGTGGAGCGGGGGTTACGGCTGGTGGTCTTCTGCTCGATGGAGATGGCGGGGGAGAGCCCCTCGATGGACTCCACGTCGGGCTTTTCCATCTGCTCCAGGAACTGGCGGGCGTAGGCGGAAAGCGACTCCACGTAGCGGCGCTGCCCCTCGGCGTAGATGGTGTCGAAGGCCAGGGTCGACTTCCCCGAGCCGGAGATGCCGGTGATGACGACGAGACGGTCGCGGGGGATCTCCACGTCGATGCATTTGAGGTTATGTTCGCAGGCGCCTTTGACGATGATGGTGTCGTGTGCCATGGGACTCCTGGGGAGCTGCAGGGTGGAATCGGGCGGTCAAGGCCCGGTGCCGGCGTGGGTGCACGGCAACGGATTACTGTAGCACAATCGGCACCGTTTTGGCTCCATCTCCGTTGCCCCTCGACGCCGGTAAAATATCACCCAGATATTTTACATTGAGCCCCACCGACTGGGGTGTTATTGTTACTTCATACGGGGAGAGGCTTCCCCATCACAAGGAGATACAGTACATGACTCTCGACGACCCCACCGCCGTCGGTCGGCGCATCAAGGAATTACGGCGCGCCAACGGCCTGACCCAGAAAGAGTTTGCCGAATCCCTCGGGATCGTGCAGGGGTTTCTGAGCAGCATCGAGCGCGGGACGAAAACCCCTTCGGACACGTTGCAGATCGCTCTCTGCCACACGTACGGCGTGAGCAGGGAATGGCTGCTGACGGGCCGGGGGGGAAAGAGCGCGGGGGAAGGGACCGCCCCGAACGTCCCCGTGGCACCCGGCGGGGCCGGGACGCCGCTTCTGGGGCGCGTATCGCGGCGGTTTTCCGAAGGGGGGGAGGCACGGGATGTCATCGGCCAGATCGCGTTGCCCGGCATTCCCGCCGGCTGCTTCGCTATCGTCGTCTACGGCGACTACATGGCACCGACCATCCGCGACGGTGACCTGGCGATCTTCGCGCCGGGAGGGAATGCGGCGAACGGCGCCATCGTCCTTGTCACCAACCGCTGGGACGAGGCGATCCTGCGCCGCTACCGGGAAAAGGAGGGGGAGATCTTCTTCTCTCCGGACAACGCCGCCTACGCCCCCTTCCAACCGGACCCCGACACGCGGATCATCGGCACCGTGGTCCAGGTCTGGCGAAACGTCCGGATCTGAGCCGGCGTACCCGAAATGGGGCAGGAGATTGAGGTTATGGGATACTCCCCTCGGGGACCGGGGGAAAGCGCCGCCACAAAAATCGCACAGTTTCGGCCGGTTGGCGCCACCCCTTGCAGAATGGCACGCTCCCTGCTCACGGAACCGTGACAACCGCATAATCGCAGATAGACGATAATACTAAACCATTCGCGAGGATGGGACGGAAAGCCTACAGGGTCTCACCGAGACAGCCGGGTTGCCGAAATATCCACGATATTCAGGCACCCGGCTTTTTTTGTGCCAGCCGGTGCCACCAAAGGGAGGTGAAAAAGGTCCCTGGCGTCAGGGAACAGGTAACGAGAAGTCGGCGTCGCCGATCCGAATCCGGCAATTCGCGTCAACACGAAAGCAACCAACGATACATGTATCATCAGGAGGATCTATGAATTA
>NZ_DAHVYG010000028.1 GCF_027327745.1 Geobacter sp. | reverse complement strand
ATACCTCCGCGCACCTGAGCAGCGGCTTTTCGCGCATCTTCCCAAGCAGTGAAAGCCGCCTGAGCGTCGATATACTGGCGCCTGGCGTCTTCGCCAATATCAATCCAGCGATACTTTTTCCGTATTTTTTCCATGTTATTAACATTATACGGAAAATAACGTGATTTCAACAATATATTGCAACTGAGAAAACAAAAGAGGAAGAAGTGATAAGCGACAGGGAGTCAGAGTCCTTGACCCTCCCGGGAAGACACGTCTCTATTCCCCGATGACCTTTACGAGCACCCTCTTTCTGCGTTTCCCGTCGAACTCCCCTGCCCGCCGCACGGAGTCGGAGTATCTGGAAGAGGAGATTCCCGGCGTTACCGCGGCCGGGATCATCCGCAAGCGGCGAAGCGCGCTCGCCTTTGACTGCCGCACCCTCCTCTCCAGTGAGTTCTTTTTCGCCATGCTGGACAAGACCCTTCCCCGTGCTCGCTCCGCACCGTTCGATCTGGTGGCGGAGGAGAGTCGTGTCCACCTCTTCCTCTTCGTCCACAGGGTGCAAGGGGTGGAGCCGGGGCTTTACTTCCTGGTCAGGAATACCGGCGATCTGGAGGAACTGCAACGGGAGTGCTCGCCCCGCTTTCTCTGGCAAAGGGTGCCGGCGGCGGGACCGCTCCCCCTCTTTCTCCTCATGGAGGGAGAGTGCCAGAGCGAGGCTGCCCTGGCCGGCTGCGGCCAGGAGATCGCCGGTGACGGCGCTTCCCCCCTACTCCCACCTGCGGCATCCATGAAGCTGCTTTCGGCAGTTCGCGCAGAAATCGGCCCCCTTCCGGTCGGTATCGGACAGGGTGTTGGAGAAGTGCATGACACAGCCTGGGTCCGGGCAATGATCGAGACCGAGGGCATGCCCCACCTCGTGAACCCCTTCCGTAATCATACGCCTCCGGAAGAGCTCATCGTTCACTGGATGGCCATAGAACTCCTCTCGCAGCCTGGTGACTGAGATCACCGCAACTCCACCCTTGTGGTCCGCCTCACCGAAGGCGAAATTCAGCGGCGGGAGATAGAGATCGCAATCTGTTACCCCGAGAACAAGTGAGACGTTCCCTGGTTTGGTTTGCTGCAGCATGGCGAGAACAGCCGAGGAAAGATACTGCCCGCGAGCGGGGTTCAAGGCATGAGCGGGGAGAGGCAACCGATCCCCCCGCCCTGCTCGACAGCTGAAGACTTCGGCCAGAGCGGCGGCAAGTTCAACTGCCGCCTCATCTTCCACAGTGCCGAGGGGAACGATCATGATATCCACGGAGGACCCGTTCCCCTCATCTCTCTTGACCATATCTCCCCCGAACCGCACACGTGGCCTTGGCAGCACCATGGCCATCCAGCCCTTCCGGCGGCGCCTCCTCAGTTATTCCTCCCCGAATTTTCCCCGGAGAGAGACGTAGAGGACTTGGCAGACGACCCGGCTGCTGGTTTCCGTCTCCCTTTTTTCCACAAGGACAAGGTCCTGTCCTTCGGCTGATATGACCGGCGCCGCGAGCAGCCCGCCAGGAACGAGCTGCTCCACGAGTGGCGGAGGTACCTGCGGGCAGGCGGCGGTGACGCAGATCCGGTCGTAGGGGGCCAGCTCCGGCCAGCCGAGGCCGCCGTCCGCGTTCACCAAGACGATATCGCGGTAGCCGACTGCTGCGAGATTCTGCCGGGCGAAATCGAAGGTGAGCGGATCGATCTCTAAGGAAACCACCAGCCCGCTGTCTCCCACGATTTCCCGCGCCAGGGCAGCGCCATAGCCGGAGCCGAGGCCGACCTCCAGCAGGCGGTGTCCCTCGTCCAGTCCCAGCGCCTCATAGAAGAGCGGGTAGCTGTGGGGGCATGAGATGGTGGCGCTCTCACCGGGGAGGGGGAGAGGCACCTCCTGGTAGGCGTAGTCCCGGTAGAGGAGCGGGATGAAATCCTCGCGTCTCACCTTAAGCATGGCCACCTTGATCCGCTCCGAGCGGAGGAAGCCGTGCCGGACGAGCCAACGCACCTTCTCTTCCCGTTCCCTTTGCAACTCCCCTCTGCCCTTGAGCGGCTCCCGCGGCGGCGGCACGATCCATCCCGGCATCACCCACCCTCCCGACAAGAGCTCCTGCAGATCATGCGCTGATCCCGTCCAGCCTGTGGATTCCTTCCTCGCGGGCGATGGTCACCGCCTCCTTGAATTCGGCGGGGGTGATCCTGCGGTTCATGGGCGGGTCGGATGCCTGGAAGCAGGGACGGTACTGGTCCATGAGATTGACGTAGGTGTCGGGGGAGATCTCGCGGGCGATGAACCCCATCACCTCGCGGGTGCCCGCCAGCCCTGCGGGGAGAACCAGGTGCCGCACCAGGATGCCGCGGACGGCGATTCCCCGTTCGTCCATGACCAGGTCCCCCATCTGGCGTTGCATCTCCTTCAGTGCCTCCCTGGCGGTCTCGACGTAGTGGGGGGTGCCGGAGAGGCGCAGGGCCGTCTCGCTATCGCCGTACTTGAAGTCGGGCATGTATATGTCGAAGATGCCGTCCAAGAGGCGCAGGGTGGCCAGCTCCTCGTAACCGCCGCAGTTGTATATGAGGGGGACGTCAAGCCCACCCTCGATGGCGTGGGGAAGGGCCGCGATGATCTGGGCGGCCTGGTGGGAGGGAGTGACGAAGTTGATGTTGTGGCACCCCTGGCGCCAGAGGGAGAGCATCATCTCCCCCAGTTCCTCCACCGCCACCTCTCTCCCTTCCCCCAGGTGGCTGATGTCGTAATTCTGGCAGAAGATGCACTTCAGGTTGCAGTAGGACAGGAAGATGGTGCCGCTGCCGTGCCGCCCCACCAGAGGTCTCTCCTCGCCGAAGTGGGGACCGTAGCTTGAGACCATGGGGAGCGCCCCGACCTGGCAGACCCCTTTTTCTCCTTCGAGGCGGTTGACGTGGCAGTGCCAGGGGCAGAGGGTACAGTCCGTGAGGATCTCCCGGGCAGCCTCGATACGCCCGGCGAGCTCTCCACTCTTGTGGAGGCGGAGGTATCCGGGCTCAAATGAACGTTCTTTTTGCGGTGATGTATCCATGGTCCACACTCCGAGTCATCGAGTCGCCAAAATAGTCGCATCAGGCACGTAACGCCCGCCTGCTGCGTCTTCACTATGCTGCCAGGCGCTGTTCGAGCCATTGGACGAGTTCATCCGCTAGGGCCCGCCGGTTCATCGCAGTGACCTCCACCAGATGGGAGTCCGGGCGTCCCTTCACCTTCCTTATCAACCCTTCCCCTTGCCGGGCCACGGTGGCGACTACCGTTTTCCCCGAGTCGAGGAGCGTCTCGACGAGACGGACGAAGCATGGGGAGAGGCACTCCATTTTCCCGATTTCGTCGATGAACACAAGCGGTGAGGGGTGGGAGGGAAGTTCGAGGGAGGCGAGGAACGCCTCGAAGCCTTCTACATCCACTCCGTACCGCCCAACCCGGTGAGGCCCGCCGAAGGCGACATCGGCGAGCTTTCCCTCCCGGCCGTCGAGGCTTTGGAGCCGGAATCCCTGTCGTACACCGCGTTCCCGAACCTCTTCGGTGTAGAAGCCGGCCGGGACGAGGTGGGCAAAACGGCGGACGAGTTCCATGAGGAGGGTCGTTTTTCCCGTGCCTGGAAGGCCGGTTATGAGGAGGTGGCGTTTTCCCATGGTATGCCCCTGATCCGGTCGATGGATGTGATCAGCTCAGGAAGGGTCGATATGTACGGCTTCTTCCTGGCCGCAAACTCGACCGCCTCGCCGAACCCGAGACCGAGAACGCAGCAGAGATAGGCGATAACTACCGAGGGGGAACGTCCGACTCCGCCGTTACAAAATACCAGCACCCTGTTTCCCTTCATGTTCTCCCTGAGCCACTCCACGGCCTCGCGCAGTTGCTCTGCGGGAATCGGACGAGGATGAATTCCACTGTGGTCTCCCGTTAACGAGCACGTTCCACGGTTTCATGGTCTTCTCCGATTGCATTTGTGAATCGATTTGAAAGAGAGGAGCAGGCTGGAGACTTGTTGTTATCGGGTCTCGTCCAATCTCGTCCACCTGAAACTCAGCTCCTGCAGCCGCCGGCGGGCCTTTTCGTCATAAGCCTGTTCTGCGGCTCGGGACGGCTCATCCTGTTCGAAATAGATTCCGCTCACCCCCTTGAGCTCCTCAGAAACGGCCAGGCGTTCGACATAGCGGGCTCCCTCTTCCACCGAGGTTCGCGGTGTGCCGAACCACTCGCGAACCATCTTGGTATCCATCAGGGATGCCGGATGCAAGGCATTGACGGTCACGCCAGTTCCCGCCAGTTCTTCCGCCAGCTCAAAGGTGAACATCACCAGCGCCAGTTTGCTCTGGCTGTATGCGCGCATGCCGTCGTACTGTTTTTCGAGCATGACATCGTCGAAGTCGATGGCCCGCTGCGCGGCCGACGCCACATTCACGATGCGGGCCTCGCCGGTATTTTCCGCCGTCCGGGTAAGCAACGGCAGAAGCCTGCGGGTGAGGAGAAAAGGGGCAAGGTAATTGACGGCGAACCTCAGTTCGAAGCCATCAGCACTGGTCTCACGACTTTTCGGGTTGGGACCGGCACCAAGGCCGGCATTGTTGATCAATACGTCCAGTCGCGGTTGGCTGTTGCCAATAGAAGCGGCCAGACGATCAACCTCATCGAGGGAAGCCAGGTCGGCATTGAAATAATGCAGCCGGCTGTTCCCGCTGATCTCACGGATCTTTGCCAGTACCCGCCGGCCCTTATCTGGATCCCGTCCGTGGAGCAGCAGAGTAACGCCTTTAGCGGCAAGGTCGATAGCGACCCTTTGCCCCAAACCATCCGTAGCGCCGGTTATGAGAATGGTGAGTTGTCCCGGGTTGTGCATGATGTAACCCTTTCAACGGCGCTTTCAACGGCGAAGTCGGGCAGAAATTGGCCTGATTTACAACCTAAAGTATATTCTGAAAAACGCCGTTGTAAAAATCCCCAAGAGAGATAAATCAGGACCGGTGAGGCTAGACTGCCTCTGCTGTCAGGGTATCGCTACGAAAACGAGAAAAGGCCTTCCTCATCGTGAGAGCCATTCTTTACAGCTAAGGAGGTGGGTAAAGGGACAGGACTCGGATTACCTATCAGCTATCACTACTGTCCGGTAAATTTTTTGGCAACCTACTCTAACCTTTTGTAATGACGAGTAAAAACGGTAATTGTTAAAATTTTCCTATTTGTTTTCGGTGGCCAGTCCCTGATTTTATACTGCCCTCCTCCAAGGAGGTGGTATGGAATCAGGCGAGACGGTCTTTGCACAGATCCTTCAAAACGCGCCCCGTTACGAATTCAACCGCTGTGTGCAGCGGTATCGGGGCAACCACTGGGTCAAACGGTTTTCCTGTTGGACGCAGTTCCTCTGCATGGTCTTTGCCCAGCTTACCGCTCGGGAAGGCTTGCGGGACATTGAAACGGGGCTCAATGCCCACCATGAGAAGCTTTATCGAGCCGGTTTTCGAGGCAAGGTAGCCCGCTCGACTCTGGCCGATGCCAACGAACAGCGGGACTTCCGCATCTACCAGGACTTTGGCCTGCTACTCATCGGCATAGCCCAGAAACTCTACCAAGACGAAGATCTGGGCCTAGAGCTGGCCCAGTCGGTCTATGCCTTGGATTCGACCACCATCGACCTCTGCCTGGCGCTCTTTCCGTGGGCAACCTTCCGGGAGACGAAAGCCGCGGTCAAAGTACACACACTTTTGGATCTGAAAGGCTCGATTCCGGTCTTTCTCAACATCACCACTGGCAAGGTCAACGATGTCAACATCCTTGACGAGCTGCCGGTGCCGGCCGGCGCCATTGTAGTGATGGACCGCGGGTATGTCGACTTCAAGCGGTGGTATGCTCTTCATATCAAAGCAGTGTTCTTCGTAACCCGGGCCAAGAGCAACTTCAAGTTTCGGCGTCGTTACTCCCGCCCGGTAGACAAGAGTCTTGGTCTGCGGTGTGACCAGACCATCGAGCTGGTCACGAAGAAGTCCCTCGAAGGGTACCCTGACCTGTTGAGGCGCATCTCGTATGTGGATCAGGAGACCGGCAAAAAGTATGTGTTCTTGACAAATA
>NZ_DAHVYG010000019.1 GCF_027327745.1 Geobacter sp. | reverse complement strand
CTCTCGCAGCAGACTTCGCAATCTACATCAACCAGATTACCCTGTCAATTGTTTTTTTCAAGGGGACGCCTCTTTCTTCTCAACTCCCCCTCCTGCGTCAGGGAGGTGTGTTTATAACAAATCGTCCCGTGAGGGTCAAGGCATTTTTGCATTATTGTTTTCCAATTCTGAAAAGTGGGCAAGTTGCCTCCCAAAACCGCAACATTCCCACCTTATAATATCAGTCTTTTTGGCTTTCTTTCAGGAGAAGTGCTTGTGCATAAACCTCGCTCCGTTGCAAACCGAGCTCCGCGACAACTCGGCGCACCGCATCCTTTAGCGAGAGAGATTCATCAAATAGATATTGTCTGAGAAGAGCTTGAGTCTGCGCGGCGTCTGGGATCTGCACCTCATCGCTACCGGGTGAAACCAATATGACGACTTCTCCCCGCACCTGTACCCGTCTAGCGACAAAGAGGTCGATAACCTCAGAAACTGCACCTCGAACGAATTCTTCATGCAGCTTGGTGAGTTCCCGCGCAACTACCACTGACCGATCACCCAGCAAATCTCTGATATCTCCGAGGGTTGCCATAAGCCTGACCGGTGCCTCGTACAGAACGACCACACGTTTTTCTTTTCTAAACGCGGAAATATACTCTCGGCGCTTTCCAGGTCGATTCGGCAGAAATCCAAGAAAGACAAACGAGTCCGTAGGCAACCCCGACGCTGAAAGTGCTGCAATTGCGGCACTTGGACCTGGAATGGGAACAACCACGATCCCTTCGTCTACGGCAGACCGCACCAGTTGATAACCAGGATCCGATATACACGGAGTCCCTGCATCGGTGACCAGTGCAACCGATAATCCGCCACGCAGCCGGTCCAGAATGTATCCGCCCTTAAAGATTTTGTTGTGGTCGAAATACGAGGTGAGAGGTTTAGATATGCCGTAGTGGGTTAACAGCTTGCGGGTATGTCGCGTATCTTCAGCCGCGATAAGATCGACTTCCCCAAGGATACGTACCGCCCGAAATGTCATATCCTCAAGGTTGCCAATGGGGGTGGCAACAATATACAAGACGCCAGGAGTACTCATTTCCCCCAGTCGCGTGAATAGCGAAAATCCCGATCAATGGTCCGGTTGGAAACTTTGGCAATAACGGGCAGGCGACGCTTGAAATGGGAATTCTGAATCTTTCGGTAAATCGTGTTGATAAAGCCCGCATCAAAACCGTTTGATACAAGCTCCTCGTGACTCATGCGCAAATCAACCATATGATAGAGGAGTTCATCTACTTCCCGATACGTAAACCCTAGCTCCTGCTCGTCAGTCTGGCCTGCCCAGAGATCAGCCGATGGCTGTTTTTCAATGATCTCGCGCGGAACCCCCATTTCCTCAGATAGTTGCCAGACCTGCGTTTTGTAAATATCCCCTATGGGGTTGAGAGCACTCGCCATATCTCCAAACAGGGTCCCATACCCCAGGAGAAGTTCAGTCTTGTTGCTGGTTCCGAGGACAAGTGCAGAAAGCGCTGCTGAATGGTCATACAGGATCGTCATCCGTTCGCGGGCCATCTTGTTGCCACGCCGCATATTGTCCGCATCGGGGTATCGTGAGAAGTAGGCCTCCACCATAGAAGTAATCTCGACAACCTGACAATGTATCCCCAGTTGTTCGGCAGCGACAAGTGCGTGGGCTTCGCTCTCCGGGCTGCTCGTCCGGTAAGGCATGACAAAGGCGTGAACGTTCCTAGCTCCAAGCGCCTCGGCAGCAAGGAAAGCCACCAGCGCGGAATCTATGCCACCGGAGAGCCCAAGAACGGCCTTTCGTACCCCAACCTTGTAAACTTCCTCACGGATGAAGCCAACGAGCAGCTGCCGCAGGAGTTTTGTATTCACCTTGAGGCCCATTACCTGCTCCTCTCCTTCTCTATGCGGCGGAGCTCATTCATGGTAATGGGGAGGCTCTCGTCTCGCATCATTGGAGAAAAGATCCGTTCCCGTCGAAGGGCTCCCTCGTCAAGAACACCCACAAGGTAATCTTCGTCGAAAATCTTCCCCCGAGCGACAACACTCCCCGAAGGGGAAACGATCTCGGAGCCACCCCAGAAGTTAACTCCATCCTCGTAGCCGACGCGGTTACAGTAAATGATGCGGCTGTTCAGAAACATCGCGGTAGTGGAAGTTAGTTTTTGCCACGCAACCGTGGAGCCGAGGCTCTCATCCTCGGATATGCCACGGCCGGGGCTACTCGAGAGACATATGAGCGTCGTGGCGCCATCCATGGCGAGAACATACGGGGCAGACAAATGCCACATGTCCTCGCAGATGAGCAACCCCATTCTGGCAAACTTCGTATCAAAGGCACGGAGGCTCTCGCCGCGGGCAAAATAGCGTTGTTCGTCGAACAGGCCGTAAGTAGGAAGATAAACCTTGCGATGCCTGTGCCGGATCTCTCCTTCGGAAAGGTAGAGAGCAGAATTGAAAAACCGGTAATCGGCCGAGGCTTCGACAAAACCGACCGCAATGTCTACATGGCGTGAAAGATCCAGCAGTCGGGCCAGATGGGGGGAATCGACGCGAAGCGCCACCTCGGGCACAAGATCCCTCAGGAAATAGCCGGACAGAGCAAGCTCTGGAAATACTACCAGACCGACCCCCTCGGAGATGCCACGTTCAACTGCGGAACAGATCATCTCACAATTCTCTGCAAGGCATCCAAGCTTTGGCTTTATTTGTGCGAGTGCAACGGTGAAATCCACAATCCCCCTCCGCAAAACTCCCGCTAAGGTAACACAGGGACTCCCCCTTTTCAACAGGGATACCTTCAGTAGTTCAACTCGAATGCGTTGACGAAATGTTCCACATACGGCTCGCCAGTTGGCTGGAATGTTATCGCAACAACATCGAAGCGGGCACCCGAATCAAGCCTTCGCCTCGACGCCAGCCAAGTGAGAGCCGCCTTTGATATCTGCCTTTGCTTGAAGGACGTGACGGCAAGCTGCGGAGGCCCATAAACCATGGTCCGTCTCGATTTGACTTCCACAAAAACGAGGGTCGTTCCGTCTTGTGCAACTATGTCGATCTCGCCACCCTTGCAGCGGAAGTTCCGTTCAAGAATCCGGTAACGGAGACCCTTGAGAAAAGAAACCGCCAAATCCTCGCCCATCGAACCAAGGACCCGCTTAGAGTCTTCCGTTCCGGGAGTCATACCCCCCCTCCCGTACATGTTCCCGGACTCCGCGGAAGGTCAAACGATGAATCGGACTTGGCCCCAGCAAGGCGACTGCAGCAAGGTGGTCTGCCGAGCCGTATCCCTTGTGCGCCGCAAAGCCGTAGCCCGGATATTGTCGATCGTAATCGACCATCATTCGGTCGCGGGTCACCTTGGCGACAATGGAGGCTGCGGCAACCGAAACGCTTGCACTGTCGCCTTTCTTGATGGTTCTTTGGGGAATATTCAGGGGGATCCTTGAGATGCCGTCGACAAGTAGATAGTCTGGGGGCATGGCCAGTTTCATTACCGCCTCCCTCATGGCAGCGAGCGTAGCCTGAAGTATATTGATCCGGTCGATGGCGCAATGATCGGAAATTCCGACACCGATTGCCAGAGCACGTTCGGCGATGAGGGCAAAAAGTTCATCCCGCTTCGACGCCGAGAGTTTTTTCGAATCATCAATCCCGGCCAAATCAGCATCTGCAGGAAGCAGAACGGCGGCCGCCACGACAGGGCCCGCCAAGGGACCACGACCCGCTTCATCGACACCCGCCACCGCCCGAAAGCCATGTCGTGCGGCAAGATTCTCAAATTGCCACAGATCGGGCTTTGCTTCACCTTCAAAGAGTGACAACGGCTCGTCCCTCCAGACCCCAAAAAGAAAGCCCCGCAAGGCGGGGCTTTGTGCTACTGAGCAGCAACATACTTTCTTTCGCGAATACGGGCGGCCTTTCCGCGGAGTTTCCGCAGATAATACAGCTTGGCCCGCCGGACATGGCCGCGGGTGATTACCTCAACGGCATCGAGAGATGGTGAATGAAGCGGGAAAACCCTTTCTACGCCGATGCCGTTGGATATCTTGCGGACGGTGAAAGATTCGCGGATCCCGCCGTTCTGGCGGCTGATCACCACCCCTTGAAAAGCCTGGATCCTGCTCTTGTCGCCTTCCACGATCTTCACATGCACCTTCACAGTGTCGCCAGGCTTGAACGCGGGAATATTCTTCTTCATCTGCTCCAGTTCAATCGCATCAATCTTGTTCATACTCGTGTATCCTCCCGTTATCTACAGAAACCTCTGCAGTTCTTTGTATCCTCATCCCTAAGCGCGCGAACTCAACTGCATGCCGAAGAGTCTGTCAAAAATTATTGCCGCAGCCGAACGCACAGACAGATGATTGTAATCGCCCGTCCCCCGAATCGGCTCAAGAATCAGATCGGCGCGCGACGCAATCTCTTCCGCCAACCCCCACCCCGTACCGAAGACTAGCAGGTAGGAATGCTCCCGCTCCTTGACCAGGCTAGACAGGCGACCACATGACACCGTCTCGGCGCTGGATCGAGCACCTGTCGTCACGAGCCGGGCCGGCGCACCTAAGACTGCCTCCAGATCCTCCAAAGCATCGTCGAGAGACGAAACGATGCTGACGAGATCAAGGGCAGTTTTCCGCTTCGGATTGTATCGCGCCCCCCATCCGTCCTGCCAATGTTTCACGATTCGCCCTGCCAGCGCCTGCTGGCCGGCAACAGGGGTTACGATATAGTAACGATACAGCCCGAAAGTCCGGGCAGCTCGGGCGATATCGTGGATATCGAGGTTGGTCACAGCGGTGGCGACTATCTGCCGGTTCTTGTCGTACACCGGGTAATGGACCAGTGCAACAGCCACATTGTCGAATGCGGACGCCCCCATGCTCACTGCGAGAACGCCCTTTTCAACTCCGCCAGATATTCCCGGTCGGCACGACCCAATGCCTGCCACGCCAAAAGATCCGGCCGCGTCTGTAGCGTTTTCTCCAATGACTTGCGCCTTCGCCAGCGGGAGATTTCAGCATGATTGCCGGAAAGGAGCACGTCAGGCACCCGTAACCCCCGGAATTCAGCAGGACGCGTATACTGTGGATACTCAAGCAGCCCATCGGCAAACGAATCAGACTCGGCAGAACCTGCCGACCCCAGGACCCCGGGGATGAACCGCGTTATGGCATCGATCATTGCCATGGCTGCCAGTTCCCCGCCAGTCATGACAAAATCGCCGATCGAGAGCTCATCATCGACAAAAAGCTCCCGCACCCGCTCATCAACACCCTCGTAACGGCCACAGATGAAGATCAACTCAGACTCGCGGCTCAGCTCACGTGCAATGTCGTGCCTGAACACCCGCCCCCGCGGTGTGGTCAGGACTACTCTTGCTGCGGGCCGATCCCGCTTCGCAGCCTCTATGCACGCCGCAAGAGGTTCGACCTTCATCACCATTCCGTCCCCTCCCCCGTAAGGAGCGTCATCCACGACGCGATGCCGATCAGTCGCGTAGTCGCGAATATTGTGGAGACGAATGTCAACATACCCATTTTCCACGGCCCGCCTGATGATGCTCTCGGTGAGAGGTCCGTCGAACATCGCCGGGAAGAGAGTCAATATATCAAATTTCATAGATCTAACAGCCCTTCCGGAGGACTGACTGTCAACGTTCCCGCCGCGAGGTCGATAGCGGTCACAATCTCTTCCACTGCCGGGATCAGGTATTCCCGCCCTGTCCCACGAACCACATAGACATCATTGCTGCCGGTGGAGATGATCTCTGCCACACTTCCGAGAAAGGTTCCGTCGACGCATGCCACTGAGAGACCGATCAGATCGCACCAATAATACTCACCCTCGGAAAGAGGCGGAAACTGGTCCCGGCGTGCATAGAGTTCACGGCCGACGAGATGAAGCACCTCGTTAATATTCGCAAATCGCTTCAGGGTCAGGAGCACCTTGTTCTGATGGGGCGAGGCCGCCGCCACCTCAAGTTCCTCAACCTGTCCGTCCGCTCCTTTGAGCAGTACCGTCTTAAGCGACAAAACGGTCTCATGCTCTCCGGAATAGGAGACCACTTTCAACTGCCCCCTGATCCCGTGGGTGGAGACAACCTTCCCAAGCAACAACACGTCATTACCTTGCAACATTACTCCACAATCTTCAGCACAGCCTTCTTGTTGTCCTTTGTCGAAACCGCATTCAGGAGGGTCCGGATTGCCTTGGCCGTCCGCCCCTCTTTCCCGATGATTCTTCCCATGTCCTCTTTCGCCACGGTCAGCTTGATGACCGTCGTGTCCTCTTCCATCTCCTCGGTTGCCCTTACTTGGTTCGGGTCGTCAACAAGCGCCTTTGCGATGGTCTCTACGAGTGCTCTCATGTCGGTAACCTCTGTAATGGAAATGGCCGGCGGACCGGGAAACAGGTGTCAGTTACGCGGACTTTGCGACGAATTTCTCCCAGAGGCCGGCTTTCTTGAGGATCTGCTTGACGGTGTCGGTCGGCTGAGCACCCTTGCCGAGCCAGTCAAGAGCCTTGGTTTCTTCGAATTTCACGGCTGCCGGACTTTGATTCGGGTCATAGGTCCCGACATTTTCAATGAACCGGCCATCACGCCTGCTGCGGACATCGGCAACGACGATCTGGTAAAAGGGCTTTTTCTTCGCCCCGGCACGGGCCAAACGCATTTTGATAGCCATCTCTTCCTCCTGGTGTTCTCACGGCCTTGGGCCGCACAGCTTTTAGTTTAAGTATATCAGAAAGGGAACATCCCTTTCCCCATCCCCTTCATTCCCCGCATGAGACCTTTAGGCCCGAGCTTCTGCAACTGCTTCATGACTTTCTGGGCCTCAGTGAAGCGCTTCAGAAGCTGGTTGACCTCCTGCACCGTGGTACCGCTCCCCTTTGCAATCCGCAGCCTTCTGCTGCCGTTAATGATTGCATGGTTGGCGCGCTCTGCCGGCGTCATGGAATCGATAATTGCCTCGATCCTCCTCAATTCCCGCTCGCTCGGCTGCGCCCCCTGCATCTGCTTCATCATCTTGCCGACGCCGGGAATCATTCCGAGAATCGACTCAAGCGATCCCATCTTCTTGATCTGCTGAAGCTGGGTGCGAAAATCCTCCAGATCGAACTGGCTTTTCTTGAGCTTTTGCTGAAGCCGCTCAGCTTCTTTCTCGTCGAATGTTGCCTGGGCTTTCTCGACCAGGCTCAGGATGTCGCCCATCCCGAGAATGCGGGAAACGAGCCGGTCAGGGTGAAAAACCTCCAGAGCATCGAGCTTCTCCCCGAGACCGACAAACTTCACCGGTTTACCGGTTACAGCCCGTATCGAAAGGGCGGCCCCCCCCTTGGCATCACCGTCGAGCTTGGTAAGGATGACCCCCGTAAGCTCCAGCCGATCGTTGAAACCGGAGGCGACATTCACCGCCTCCTGGCCGGTCATGGCGTCGGCAACGAAGAGAATCTCCCGCGGCTCCACGGAATCCTTAATCCGGACCAGCTCCCCCATCAAGAACTCGTCGATCTGATGGCGCCCGGCGGTATCAAGAATCACGGTGTCGAAGCCATTGAGCGAGGCGTATCGGATCGCCTCCCGGCAGATATCGACCGGATCCTGACTGGCCTGGGAATCAAAGGTTTCTATTGCGAGCTGGCGCCCCAGCGTCTTCAACTGCTCGATTGCCGCGGGCCGATACACATCCGCGGGAACCAGAAGGGGGCGCCGGCGCTGTGCCCGGAGAAGGCGCGCAAGCTTTCCGCATGTCGTGGTCTTTCCCGCGCCCTGGAGTCCAACCATCATAATGGCGACCGGCGGCTTGGCCGCAAGATCGAGACTGTTATCCTCGCCCCCTCCCATGAGAGTGACGAGTTCTTCCTGCACGATCTTGATGACCTGCTGCCCCGGCGCGAGACTCTGAAGGACCTGCCCCCCAACAGCGCGCTCACGAACCCGCTCGACAAAATCCTTGACAACCCTGAAGCTTACATCTGCCTCAAGAAGAACAAGCCGCACCTCGCGGAGCGCCTCCTTGATGTTCTCCTCGGTCATAACCCCCTGACCCCGGAGCTTCTTGAAGAGTATGTCAAGCTTATCGGAAAGGTTGTCGAACATCTGAACTCTTATGCAGTTACGCCCTGTTAGCCGGCCGATCCGCTAATTGCGCTTTGCGCGCACTTGTCCACGGAGAAAGAGGTTAACTATAGACTGCTGCCACCAAACCTGTCAAGACAAAAACTGAATATGCCATCGACACATAGGGCCGTCAGAGCTTCAGCACAGGCTGTCCCCCAAGAAGACTCTCGGCAATGGTAAACATATTGGTGAC
Organism: Geobacter sp.; assembly: GCF_027327745.1. Taxonomy (GTDB): domain Bacteria; phylum Desulfobacterota; class Desulfuromonadia; order Geobacterales; family Geobacteraceae; genus Geobacter. Next base: position 50,858 of record NZ_DAHVYG010000019.1, on the reverse strand, counting down.
GGCGCCAGCCTTCAGCTTGTCCTTGCGGTTGTAAAAATCAAGGCAGACCCCGCACGACAGGACCTCGACCCCCCGGTTGCCGAGCTTGTCGAGCGCTTCCAGCACTTCCGAGCCGTCCGTCGTCAGCAAGACGCCGCTATTGACGAACAGCATACGGTCCGGAACGGCAACCAGGTCGAGGAGCGTGACGATAAAGTTCTTCATGAGGAGCCTCCCCAGCTCTTCGGACCCCTCACCCAGGCGGTCGGAGGTGACGAGTACAACCGTCCCGCCGCCGGCCCCACGGCCAGCCGCCTCTCCTTCCCCTGCCGCGGAGCCGCCAAGAACGAACGCTACCCCTTCGGCCAGCGGGGATTCCTCGACAGCATACCCTCTCCCAAGCGCAAAACGTCGAACATTCTCCCGAGGCGGGCCATCGTCGAGCAAGACCCTCACCGGTTCACCGCCCGATGACTCCAACGCGCGCTTGACCGTCACCACCGGCAGCGGGCACGCCATGTTCCTGCAATCGATAGTCTTCATTCCTTCTCCCGTCACAATCACGCCTGAGCAGAACCGTCGCCAAGCCCGTCACACCGGCGATACGATTCCCCCTCGCGAACAAAGATCTCTTCGGGCACAAGCCCCGACGCCGACAAAACCCCCTCGACCGTCTGCCGGTCCGCCGCAGCGTAACGGATGGCGAGGCCGCAGTCGGCCCGGAGCGCCCGGGGTGCCGGGATCAGCAGAATCGGGAGCGAACGCTCCTTCAGAACCTTTTCGGCTTTCATCACCCGGTGGATTGAATTGAATATAGCTACGAAATCGCCATCTCTAACCATCTCGTGTCCTTCCGAAACGAGTCTCCAATTGTACACGCCGCTCACTTCTTTTCAAGGAACATGCAGATTGACAACGAGCCACCCATCACGTAACATGCCGAAAGAGGTGAATAATGCACTCGTTTTTGATGCTCCTCGGCCTGATCTTCCTTGCCTTCGCCATCAACCTCCCGTTCGGATACCTGCGGCAGGGCTATGAGAAGTTCACGTTCGGCTGGTACTTTTACGTCCACATCTCAATCCCGATTATCATCTATCTCCGCGTAAAGTCGGGGTACAGTTGGAAATTCATTCCCCTCACCCTTGGCGGAGCCTTTGCCGGCCAACTCGTCGGGGGACTGATCCATCGTCGGCGCAAAAGCAATGGGTGAGAAACGTCCGCGCATGCCCCGTCCCCGCCCGGTGGCCGATCTCCTGGCCGACGCCCTGCACGGCAAACCGGCAGAAAAGCGGCTGAGAGAGGGGCGGATCTGGCTCAACTGGCATGGGGCAGTGGGACCCCAGATTGCGGGCCATGCCCAACCGATCTCATTCCGAGACGGGGTTCTGACCGTCGCCGTTGCCAGCGCACCCTGGATGCAGGAACTGAACTTCCTCAAGCGGACCATTGCGGAGCGGCTGAACGTTCTCATCGGCGAACCGCTTGTTCAGGAGATCTATCTCAAAACGGGGAAAGTCGACCCGCCCCGACCGCCGGAGCCTCCCCCCCCCCTCCCCCTGCGGGAGCTAATCCCCGCCGAGCGTGACCGAGTCGCCGCAGAGGCCGCTGCCATCGAAGATCCGGAGCTCCGCGCGGCATTTGCCCGGCTCATGAGCCGACACCTTGCCCTTACCCCGCGCCGATGACATCCCACGAACCGCTACCGCTCCCTATCACTCTCCCAGGACCGCTACGACTTCGGCAGTATACGTAAAATCATCCCCCCTGACAATGAGCGGCGGCAACACCCGAAGCTCACCCTTGCGCCCTTTGACGAACTCCACCAGCACCATCCGCGCCTCTGCATCCCGCGTTCCGTGAACAAGCCTCAGTCGCAGGGGGGTCAGCTTGAGGCCGGCAGCCTCGGCGAAAAGGTCCGGAAGCCGGCCCGGATGGTAGATGAAACAGATGCGGCCCGTTGGTTTCACGAGGTATTTGGCGGCGGCCAGAAAGTCGGCAAGGGTCGCCGTCGATTCGTGACGGGCCTCGTCGCGTCCTGCCTTGGGGCTTACCCGCCCGGTACCCCGCTTCCGGTACGGCGGATTGGAGAGGACGAGATCAAACGATGAGACGGGGAAACGTTTTCTCAACCCGACAATATCTTCGTGCACGATCCCGATCCGTTCCGAAAGCCCGTTCAGCGCCACGTTGCGCTCCGCCAGCTCCGCCATCCCCTTCTGCACCTCGACACCGACGAAGGTTGCCTGCGCGTCCTGGCGGGCGAGGACGAGAGGAATGATGCCGCTCCCCGTTCCGAGATCGATCACCCGCTCCGCCCTGCCGCCACCGGCAAAGGCACAGAGAAGCAGAGGATCAAGCGAGAATCGGTAGCCGTGGCGCTGCTGGATGATCCGCAGGTCATGGGCCCTCAGCTCGTCGACGGTCTCCTCATTCCTCATTCCTCATTCCTCGCCCTTGAGCGCAGGGCCTCCCTGCCGAGCATCAGGGCAAAGAAGGCAAAGGATGCCAGGGTCAGATACTTACCGACCTTGAAGGGGAGCGGATCGAAGACGAACTCGAACCGGTGCCGTCCGGGAGAAAGGCATATTCCCCGCAGGACGTAATCCACCCGCCGGATCCCGACCGGAGCCCCGTCGACCGTGGCGCGCCACCCCTTGTGGAACTTCTCCCCGAGAACGAGCATGGCATTGGCGGCAACCTCCGCCTCCCCCGTGATCCGGTCCCCCCCGTAGGAGGCAATCTTCACCGTTCCCGCCGACGGCGCGGCGGTGGTGGTCGGCGGGGCGAGGGGCAACGGAAGAGGCTCCTCCACAAGGGCGAGCCGTGTCGGGTTGAAGGCCGGATTCTGGATGATGCCGAGGGCCTGACGGGGCTCAACGAGTAGCGCCTGGGGGGCCAGCCACCCCTTGGGGAGAACCTCCGTGTTTTCGAGCACGATCTGCGTTCCGTCCGGCGAGGTGAACACCGGCCGGAACCTGGGAGGAATCGACGGCCGCTCCTGCTGGTACTGCGCCGCGCCGTACACGAGATAGCGTACATTCATCATGTCCGGCATGGCCGAAGCGAAATTGAACCCGTCGAGGAAATCCTGCCACCGTTGCACCTGTACCGGGTTCGAGGTGAACATGACCGGAATGCCGTGGCTCACGTACTGCATCGGATCGCTCCCGTCCATCGGCAGGACGCGGTACTCCTTCGACTTCCGGGAAAGGTAGTCGATGGCCGGGGTGATTACTCCCTTGACGCTTTGCGGAGGATCCTGGAGCAGCATGAACTTGGCATCCACCCGCCCCACGTCGGCCAGAAAAAGCGCCGCAAGGACGAACGGCACGGCCTTGCTCGACAGCCACTGCCGGGCAGCGGCCCCGATCACCCCGGCGTAGGCGACCGCGAAGAAGGCGGCGAAACCGAGTTCCTTCTCGATGGTATGCCAGCGCTGCATGACCAACTGCCCACCTTCCTCGAACCGGGTCGGCTGGGCGATCTGCGGCATGAGGAGGTTAATCCAGAAATTCCTGCCGAGAACCGAGCACCCAAGCGCCGCAAGCAACAGGGGGGCCAGGGAGAATACTCCCAGAAGGTAGCGCTGGAAACCGCGCCGGCCGCGGATCTCGCGATCAAGGAGGAGGTCGAGTCCCCGGGCGGCAAGAATCGCCATCCCGAGCACAGGGATGAACATCATCATCTTGGGGACCCGGAAGTGGTTGATTCCCGGGAAGTGCTCATAGAGAAACCAGTAAAACGGCGTGTACTTGCCGAAGGAAAAGAGAATCCCCCCCACCACGGCCGCCACCGCAAGCCAGGTATAGCGGTCGCGGCGGAAGATGAGCGGCAGGGGGGCGAGAAGCCACGGCAGAAGCCCGAGGTAGTCCGTGGTCTGGGTAAAGACCATCCGCCCCCAGTAGTAGGCGCCGTTGGCCGGGTTGTCGTAGGCCCCCTCCTGCCGCGAAAGCCCGAAAAAACCTGGGACGACGAACGTCACCAGTTCCTCCGGCGGCAGCGACCACGACATCGCCTCCTCCACCTGCATTCCCCCCTGTCCCTGGTTCGCGCCGCTCTGGACGCCGCGGGTCGTCTCCCTGGACCAGTCGGCCAGGGGGATGAGAGAGATGGCAACCGTGGAGAGGAAGAAGAACATCGTCACCAGGTTCAGCCCCATCAGGCGTGTTGCGGCCCTCCCCCGCCCCTCCCGTTCCCGGAACAGGATCCCCGCCGTCCGAAGCACGCCGTACGCGCCAATCCCGAGACAGGTATAGAAGGCGATCTGCCAGTGCATGTTGAAGAACTGGAAGGCGAGGACAAAACCGGTGGCAAGGAACCAGATCACCCGTCGCGCCTGGAATCCCCGCTCGAAGAGGTAAAATGCCCACGGGGCGAAGCTGATGGTGGCGATCTTCTGCACATGGCCGGCATTGATGAGGGAGGCGATCTCCGGCGCAAGGGCGAAGATCACCCCACCGAGAAACGCCGCCCAGCGTCCCGCGCCGATCGCCCGGCAGCAGAAGTAGGTCCCCGCCCCCCCGACGAAAAGATGAAAGACGATGAACCACGCCACGTTGGCGGGGGCCGGAATGAGCCAGAAGAGCAGGCTCCGGTAATAGAGGAACTGCATCGAGAGGGTCCCTCCCCCTTCGGTCCCTCCGCCGTTCGTATACATGTCCCAACTTGCCTGCAGCTGGGTCCGGAACAGGTCCAGGAAACCCATCTCCTTGAAATGCTTCACCGTCCAGTAGAACTCGTTGGTGATGTCCGGGGCCCGGATGACCTTGTCAGTGAAGAGGATCTTGGTAAAAAAGAGGATCAGAAGCGCCAGCAGCGCCCCGAGGTATGCGAGGTCCTTTTTCCGTTCTGTCATCTCGTGAAGGTACCTTTCCCGATTTGTGCAGAGTAAAATCCGTTGAGCCGCACCGCGGCGTCCCGCCAGGCGAAGCGAGTCATGACCCGCTCTCTTCCCGCTGCGCCGATTCTTTTCCGAAGATCGGGGGTGGCAATGAGTTCCGCGGCCCGCAACGCCATCTCCCGCCAGTCGTCAGGATTGCAGAGCACCCCCGATTCACCGGAGACGACATACTCGGCGATCTCCCCCACCCGGTCGGCCACCACCGGCACCCCGGCGCGCATCAGCTCCGTCAGCTTGGCGGGGCACTTGGTCCGGTTCACCAGGGTATCGGCGAAGGGATAGAGGGCCAGGTCGCCGGCGGCAAGCCAGTCGGGAAGTTCATTCGGCTCCACCCACCCGGCAACGGTGAGAGAATCGGCAAAGCCGTTTTTCTCCGCCACCGCCGCAAGGAGCTCCTCCTCCCGATGCCGCCCCTTCCCCACCACGAGGAAGCGTACACCGGGAACCCTCCGGGCAAGCTCCGCAAAGACCGTGTGCAGCTTCACCTGATCAAACTCGAAGAAACGAGTGTAGAGGAGGAGCACCGGCGCCCCGGCCGGGATGCCGACCTTTCGCCGGACCGCCTCCCCGTCCCCAGCCGGCACATCCACCACGCAGTTCGGGAGGTAGAGTAACCGCTCCGGCGGCACCCCCATCTCCCGAACGAGGGTTTCGAGCATCCGGCTTGCCACGGTCACCCCCGCGGCCCGACGGGGGAGCCACTGCTCCTGAAACCGGTAGACACGGCGCTCGAGGAAGGAGTAATCATGGAGGGTCTCCATCCCCCCACGCCCCTCCCAGTCGTCCGTATCGACGAACAGGGGGATTCCCCTCCGAAGGAGAGAATGAAGCATGGCCGCAAGGCCTCCGTACCCCTTCGGCTTGAAGAGATGGACAAGATCGGGGCGCTCGTCGCACGCTGCCCGGAACATCCGCCACGCCATCGCCGGTGCCCCGAGCGCCCTGCCACCGCCGGCGAGCCTCACGTTGCGGACCGTGACGCCGCGCACCATCTCGATTTTCCCCGAGTCCTCCGGATTCGTATAGGGAGGAGCGACGATCACTACCTCGTGGCCAAGCGCTTGCAATTCCGCCGCCAGCGGAACCATCCGGGCAAGCACCGTTCCTTTGGGACGGATGCCGAAAGGTGCAAGGAAGACAATCTTCATCGCAACTCACCCTTCATATCTGCCGAACCTTCCCTGACGGAAATCGCGCCATCCCCGCCACATCATCCGAAGCTTCGCCCCCTTCTCCTCTTCGAAAAGAACGATGCTAGCGATCTCCTTTGACAGCCGCACTAGATCGAAAAGACAGTGGCCGGGGAAATCCCGAAGGTATTCCCGAAAAACCCAGAATCGGTTCCGCGTCTTGTAATAGCGGCGCAGCGGCGAATGGTTGGTGGCAATGAAGGGACCGTACTTGCGAATGTCACCGACATTGTGCGTAAGATGCGCCTGATTGGCCCGGATCACCCGGAAGCCATGCCGCCTGAGCCGCAGGCAGTACTCGTTATCGACGAAATCGATGAAGAAATCATCCCGGAAAGGTCCCACCCCCCGGTACGCGGCGAGACTGAGGAGACAGCCCGAGGTCATGGGGGTCATCACCTCGCTGCACGGTTCTCCCCCCACCGGGGGCTTCGATGCCCTCGTCACGTGAAAAGGGGAGATGAGCCCTACCTCCTCCCACTTCAAACCGGAGAGGCATTCCAGCATCTTCCCGACCATGTCGGGTGCGGCAGTGCTGTCCTGGTCCATGGTGAGGAGGAAGCTGCAGCTGAGTTCAGCGGCTTTTTCGGCGCCGATGTTCAAGCCCCTCGCCACTCCCCAATTGGCATGGTTCTGCAAGTAGACAATTCCTCTGCCTGCCATGTTTTCTGCCATGCCAAGCGGCGCCTCGTCCGTGTTATCGACGGCAATTACACAATCCACCTGACCGGCATAAGACGCAATGGTATCGAAAATATCGTCTCCCGGGTGATAGAGAACGACAACGGCCGCAGTACGCGGGAATAGGGCAGATGGTTTCTTCGGCTTCATGTTTTCAGCGCCTGTTCAGGCAGTCTTGCGTAATACGAAGATCACCTCGAAATCACCATTTCTGAAGAAAAGCTCCGTTTCGAAATTGAGCCGAAGCTGTCGTTTCAGCGCGAGAATGATTTCGAGTATCTCATCTTGGGTCCACGCATGGAAATGCATGGTAGTATCGTCGAAAGCCTCGGACAATTGCTTGACTTGTCGTTCCGCCTCCGCACTGTCCTTTACCTCGAGAACTTTAGTGACCCACTCCTCCGCATGTTCACGCATCGACCACTCCGGTCCATCCGCGTAATCCTTGAGGAGATGGTCAATTTGGGTTGTTTGCCGGTTCACATCGAATGTGAAACGTTTGTCCGGAAGCGAAACAAACAGAATCCCACCAGGGCGAAGAACGCGGAACATCTGTTCCAGTGTTTTAAGAGAATTCTTGCAATGCTCAATGAAATGGTTCGCTATGACGAAATCCAGTGATGCGTCGCATACCGTATCCAGGGTCTCACCGTCGGCAACTATGTCTACAGGAACGAGTTTGCGAGTTCTCAGTTCAGGATAATGTTCCTTGAGATAGGAAGTGGGCCATTTATCAACATATCTTACCCTGGCGTGCTTCGGCACGATCAGCGGATTATGGAGAGCACCGATCTCGATCCCTTCCCCCCGCAGATATTTGTCTGCAACCACGTGCCTGATGACCGCAAGCATGCTTCGATGCCGGAACGCGACATAGGAGGCGTAAAGCCTAATCCACCATCTTTTGAGCGCTATGTACATGAAAGTTCCTTGTGTGTGCAGTGGAGACTATCCACCCTTGAGCAGGCAGTTCTCCAGAGCGGCATTCGCATTTTCCCAGGTAAACTGCCGAATGGCTTCATACCCGCTTTGGGCCAGCCGGGCACGAAGGTCTTGGGCAGTCACCAGCCGCATAATATTGGCGGCGAGTGCCTCCGGCTCGCCAGGGGGCGAAAGGAGTGCTGTCTTTTCATGATCGGCATAGGCCCTCACGCCGCCATTGTCGGTGGAAACAAGCGCCGCCCCGCAGGCCATCGCCTCGGAACCCGGCAACCCCCACCCCTCATAGAGAGAAGGAACCACAAAGATGGTGGTCCGATTATACAAATCGGCCAACTCACTGTCGGTTGGCCTCTCATAATAGTTAACCCAGGCAGGAAGATAATCGGGGCGGGGACCGCCGAACGACCAGACCTCAAAAGGGAAATTGAAGTGCGATCTCGCAAGTTCCAGCGCCTTGACCGCGTCTCTCGTCCCTTTGAACCACTCGGGCCGAGTGGGAAACCCTACCAGACATCGGGTCGGTGCATCAATAGCGGCCTTCAGGCCCAATACCCCTAAATCGAGCCCGTTTGGCACTTGGCAGGCCACCATCCCCCCATGAGATTCGACCATCTGGCGACAGGCGGGAGAAATTACTATGTTCTTGAGGCCGGCGTTATAGGTGGCCGCCATCCGAGTGCGCAAATCGGGACCAGCCTCCATATAGCGCTCGTAGTCCTGCACAAAATAAAATTTTCGTCCTTTGACCTGCGGATAGTCACGAACCCACTCGGCCGTTTGCCAGGATGTCGCAACGACCGCATCTCCAGCCGAAATCCATTGGGGCGCAAGACTCGGCACCCAGCCCATGGCGACTCGTTCGTCTATTCTGAACCAACGGTCGGGCCGCCAGTGCAAGACTCCCACCGTGTTCAGAAAGTAACTGGCAACGCCACGTGCCCGCAGCCTGAAGTTGCCTTTTTCTACAAACGCTGCATGGACCACAGAAACGGCATGTCCTCGATCAACGAACCTGTTGGCGTGCTCGTACACGACCTTGACCCCACCTGAGGGAAAAGGAGAGCTGCCCGGGAGGAGAAACGTGACCTTCATGACGCACTCCGCGGCCGCAGAAGTGGCGCCATTCCTTTCCGCTTCAGGAAAAAATCCCGCATGCCGCGAATGGCCCAGAGCGCAGAAGAGAACTTACCTTTCTTTATGGGGACAAGAACATTGGCGTAAACATCAAACAGAACCGTACGGAACAACGTGCCAGGATAGTTCTTGGCCACGAAGTAAAGAAGGTTGCGTGCAAGATAGTATCTCATGAAGGGTGATCCAGCGCCGCCGATGCTTGATGAGACCTTGTGCAGCACCACCGATTGGGGCGCGTAGAACAGCTTCCAGCCCGCCCGCCTCGCGCGGGCACACCAATCAGAATCCTCGAAATAGAGGAATAGTCCTTCATCCAGCAGACCAATCTCTTCCACAACCTGCCGCCGGACGAGAAGACTGCAACCAGTGACATAGCCGGTTTGTTCTGGCACATCGTACTGACCCCGATCCTCTTCTCCAAGACCCCGGTGTCCGGAGCGGTAAGGCTTTTCTGTGTCGAGCACCGCACCTGCGTACCAGAGGAGATGCGGCTTTTCAAAGAAGGGGATTTTACTCCCCACCATGCCAACCAGTTCGTTTTCTTCCGCCACACATACCAAAGCAGTAAGAGCGTTTGGGTCGACAATCGCGTCATTATTCAGCAACCATATGTAATCGGCACCATGTTCCAACGCGTAACGGATTCCGACGTTGTTGCCCCCAGCAAAACCGAGGTTCATTCCTGTCAGGATCAATTCGAGGTCGGGAAAGCGCCGACGCAGTTTTTCTACAGAGTCGTCGGTCGAACCGTTATCGACAACGAGGAGACGCACCTCGGGATACGCCAGTCGCCGGCAGGATTCGACACATTCGACTGTATCCTTCCAATTGTTCCAATTTACGACAATGATGTAGACTGAGGTTGTCAAACCGGATCTCACTTGTCGCCGGCCCCAAAGTCCAGGATAAATATTTGCCGATAACACTCCCCAGTATTCAAGAAGCGTCGGATAAGGCAGAAAAATGGGGACAGCCATAGATATAACTTTGCCGGTCGGCCCTTTATCCACAGACGCATGAAGAAACCACGCACCCTAAGATTCACATTGGGGACGACTCTGATTGTTGTCTTTCTGCCCGTTCGCTCTGACGCCGTACGCAAACAGCGCTCGAGCTCTTTCTCTGTCGGCAGTCCGTTCTCCACATGTTCCGCCAGGAACCGATCCCGCTCCCCCTTTTCGCTCAGATACAGTGCGTCCAGTACTCTGTCCTGAGCCTCTGCACCCGAACCGCAAGGAACCGCAAGAAACACCTTCCTGACAGCGACCCGGACCAGTTCTGAGACAACCCCGCATCGCTCCTCTGCAGAAACATGTTCGAGCATGTCCACCGAAATTACGTAATCGAAAGAGTCGTCGGGAAAGGGGAGACTCGTTCCCGACAGACAGACCGGCTCCAGATTCTCGGCCACCTGACCGTTGAAGGCAACATCCACCCCGGTTATTCTAAACGGGATGTACGGGGTTATCCCTTTGATGCCGGAGCCAACTTCAAGGATTCGCGGCATATTTGAAGCATCTGCAAGGATTTCGTCTGAAATGGGGAGGTATCGCAACGCCTCATCGGCATTCTCAATCCCAGCGCGGCCGCTGAAAAACGTTTTCTCGAGCCACTTGAGCACTCCCGCTTTCAACTTGGTCAGCATATTTAAAAATCCTCAGTGGTCTGAGTAGATGAAATCAATCCCTGGAGAGAGTATTCCGGTATTCATCAATGATGGCGCTCTTGTACCCGTTATACAGGTCGGAAACCGAAGCATCGCGGTACTCGTAGAGTTCCCAAAGCTTTATGTAGGAAACCATCCGGTACGTCCCCATCAACAGGCTCACAAAAAGGCCCCTGATGCCGTCCCGGTATCCCTTCATCCCGACGTAACGGGTGAGAAATTCTCCAATAAAACCTTTGAGCAACTTCGTACGGGAGAATGTCACGCCTTTGGCAAAGTATGCACTGGCCTCGATTGAGGTGTAACGGTTGAGCTTCGCTATGAACTGCTCCGCGTCACGGTAGGCAAAGTGTTGCACTGCGTAACGTTCTTCGGCGGGGAGAGTAATGGTGCGTGCGTCGTCCCGCAGACGTTGGTAGGCATGGATCTTCTCACTGAACGACATGACCTCTTTCTTGAAAAAACGACAGTGGTAGTCGGGCCACCAGCCCGTGTGGCGATTCCTTTTACCGAAAAGGTAATTCATGAATGGCATGAACACTGCGTCGGCTTCATCGGTTCGGCAGACCTCCTTAAGCCGCTCAGCCAGAGTTCTCGGTATCAACTCATCGGCATCGACCAGCAGTATCCATTCGCACTGCGCCCGTTCCACGGCAAATTTACGGGCGGCATCGAACGCGAGGATCCTGTCGTGGTTAAAAACCCTGTCGGTGTATTGTTGTGCAATCTGAACGGTCCTGTCTTCACTTTCCATATCGACGACGACAATCTCGTCGCACCATTTGACTGATTCGAGACAATACGCAATATTTGTCTCTTCATTCCTGGTATTTATAACTGCCGCTATCTTTGCCATGACACTTCTCGTTTTCCCAATATGTGGCCGGTCATTTCCACGGTCATGACCGGCTATTCTGTCACCGAGCAATTCCGTGTGCCACAGCGGGAACATCGGCGGATGCGGTTGCGCCGAACTTCCTTTTCAGCGCGAGGAAGGGCCGTTCGACACATCGGTACGAAACCTCCGTCATTACCAGAGCAATGCCGGCAGAAAGCAAGGTTCTCCCAATGCCGTGGTGCTCGATCTTGAGGAGCATATTGATGGTGTAATGCCAGAGGTAAAGACCATAAGACCTTTTTCCGAACCACACGAAAACCGGGGAAGAAAGAACTGCCTGCGTTCTGGGCGCCCACGTCGATACAGCGGATACGACGAGCGCCATGGAAAAGATCGCAACAAGGAGTATCCCATAGAAATACGTGAACGGATCATACACATGACCCAAACCCAGCGAACACATTATGCCCCCCCAACCAATGGCAGGAAGGAGTATCCGGCAGAGCTTGGGGGGCAATGACCAATTGGGACGAAAGTGCAACACGATCGCCAGAATGCACCCATACAGAAGGGTATCCATTCTCGTATCGAACCCATTGTAAAGGCGATCAACCGAGGCGATGGGCAGAAGTACAACCCGCTCCAATGTCGAGCCAGCTGCCAGGAAAAGTGTAACCGCAAAAAGGCCTTTCGGCCCAAGCTTTCGAACGGAACGATACATTATGAAGGGCCACACGAGGTAAAATTGTTCCTCGATCGAAAGCGACCACGTGTGTCCCATTTCCATCGGATGACCGAAATCGAGGGCTCTGGCCCAGTTGGCCATGTAGAAAAATACAATCAAGATATCAAGATAGTGACGCGCAGGATTTACAGCAACAAAGGTGGCAAGGAGGCCATACAGCAGCAGCATGAAACAAAGGGCCGGAAAGAGCCGGAGGATACGACGCAGATAGAAATCGCGGAAGTTGATGTTGCTGGTCGTACGGAGTTCCTGGAGCAGTATGGACGTTATCAGGTAGCCGCTGACCACAAAGAAGATATCGACCCCGAAGAAACCTCCGGGAATCCAGGGTAGTCCCCAATGAAAGAAGCATACCGTCAGAATGGCGATGCCACGAAGGCCATCGAGAGCTCTTGAATACTTCATAAAATCCCAGCCTTGTAAAACTAGATCTAAAAGAACGCCAAGTTAGTGAGGACGCAGGAAGCGATTGATACGCTCAGTTATGGCCTTGGTGCGGCCGGTTTTTGTGGCTGGCAGACAGTTTCCGGATTCTGCTAACCACTTTTTTCCAAATCGGCCGGTAATTCGTCACCCGTTGCTGCATCCGGGCAAGTTCATCAAGGGAATACTCCTGCGTGTAAATCATATACGGTTCGTCAGTGAGCCAGAAATCATCGTCGATGATCCCCCGGCGCCGGCACTGCTGGTAAAGCTTTGTTCCGGGAAGAACCCACAATCCACCAACACAGCCAATCTCATCAGGTTGCGTTCTTTTCAGGAACGCAACGGTCTCCCGGAGAGTCTCTTCAGTCTCTCCCACGTTCCCGATTATCAAGAGGGCTGTTACTCGCAGCCCTATTCTCTTGCAAATGGTAATGGCCTCTTCCGACCTGGCAATGTCGTTTTCCTTCCCCATCTGTTTCAAGAGCCGAGCAGATCCAGTTTCGATACCAAAAGATATGTTATAGCAGCCGGCCTCCTTCATTTTCAAGAGGAGCTCCTCATCCACGCAGTCAGTTCTCGTGGTTGCAAAAAATGCGATGTCGAGCTTCCTGGCAATTATTTCGTCACAAAGTTCCAGTGTTGCCTGGCGATCAACCGTCATAGCATCATCGGCAAAGCAAAAATGACGAACTCCCAAATCCCTCCAGAGCCATTCAAGTTCATCGGCCATGTTGCGAGCTGACCGATGGCGCCAGCCCTTCCAAATCCACCAGGTGGAACAAAAATCACAATGACCCGGGCACCCCCGTGAAAAAACCACCGACACGCGCGTTTCGCGCGCTAGATCTATCCCCCGGAACATCCCTTCGCCACACGCAGGATACTTTTTCAGATCAACGAGATGCCACGCCGGAAATGGAAGGTCATCGAGGTTTTCAGCATATTTCCGCGGTGGATTTTTCACCACTTTCTCCCCGTCTCTGTAAACCAATCCGTTTATCAGAGCCGGGTCTTTTCCCTGCGCTATCTCAAGACAGGTATCTTCACCTTCCCCAAGGACAACGAAATCAACAAAAGGGTAATGCTCCATGATCTGCTTGTGCATGATTGTTGGATGAGCACCCCCCATAACAACCACTATGTTCCGATCGAGTTCCTTGGCCATCTGTGCGACTCGCAGGGCCTTCTTGCGTCCGGGTGTAAGACAAGTTATCCCCACAAGCTCTGGCCGAAATTCAGCAAGCGCTGTTTCAACCCCTTCCTCCCCCACGAGGCAGCCGTCCACGACCCTCACGTCGAAACCATGCTTCAGCAATGTCCCTGCTATATAGAGGAGCCCCAGGGGAGGGTTGGAAAACCCCCCCTGCTCCGTCCCAAAGGGATTGACGAGCAACACTCTCTTCATACTCTCTCCACACCCTTGCCCAGCATTTTGGCCAGGTATTCGCGGAACTCATTCACTATCCCCTTATTAAGGAGAAAAAGCAGTATCGCATACACGAAGAAGCCTGCCACCAGCAACAGGAACAAGACCGCCACGCTGGCATTAATAGTCGAAGCCGTCGCCTTGACCGTAACTGCTGACACCAAGGCAGCAGCGAGCTGGGACCTGACGTTGCAAAACAGAGTTAGTCTCACCCCTTCCGTTGTCAGCAGATGTTTGTATACGAAATAGAATATTGCCACGATGATCGGCTGGCTAAACGATATCCCGTTAAAACCGAATTTCAGCACGAAAGGAACGCCCAGACTCCACTCCAGGATGATGAGGCCCGCCGTCATCTTCAGTAACAGATCAGATCTTCCAAGGGATAAAATGGCACTGTACATAGGGAGCATAACTCCAATGAGAAGCGGAGAGGTGCAATAAAAATAAAAAGCTGCCATGCCCGGCATCCACTTATCAGTGAACACCACGTGCGTTATCTCTGCCCCCAGTGCGAACATGATTGCGGTAACAGGAAACATGACCACCGTCATCATCCGAATGGATCGTTCAATCGTTCTCGTCAAAAGCACCTTGTTATCCTGAAGCCGCGAAAACGCCGGGAACGCCACCCGGCCGAAACCTTCAGAGATCATAAGCGGTGTGAAGGCGAAATTTCTCGCCCAGTTCACATATCCCACCGCCGCAGCCCCCGCAAAGGCTCCCACAAATAGCGGGGTAACCGCATCCTTGACAAAACTCAGTATCTGGTTTCCTTGGTAAGGAAGACCGAATTTTACCAAATCCTTTACCGTACCTATGCGGCAGTGAAAACTTGGACGCCACGGTGACAATGCATAAATCAGCACTGCTCCACACAATGACCGAGTAATTGCAGCAAAGACAAAGCTCCATGCCGCAAACCCCATCAAACCGCAAGAGATGGCCACTAATTGAAAGACCAGGTTTTCCCCAACATCTACCCAGGCAATACGATTAAAATCTATATTACGCTCCATGAGAATCGCAGGGATGGTCTTTAAGGACGAAAATAGAAAGCTGGCCGCCATTGCCCGTATCAACCATACTCCCACCGTTGGCAGCGATGGATAGACCTTTAGCGCCAAAGGAGCCGCAAATATCGCTATACCCGCAACAAAACAGGCCAGGATCTGTTGAAGCCAGAAGGTGGTGGAAAGCTCCTCTCGAGTCAATTCCCCTTTCTTCTGAATCAACGCGGCCCCAATGCCAACATCGCCGAAGGTGGAAAAAAATTGTATGACAAAATTCACGATCGCATATATGCCGAACACTTCAGGAACCAAAATTCTGGCAAGGATGATATTGCCTGCAAAAAAAATCGCTTTGACGAATACCTGCCTCACCATGAGCGCATAGATACCAGAAAGCGATTTCTTTTTCAGCTCTGCATGGGTGCCAGTGTCTTCCAAGAAGTCTCCTTTAAAATTGCCGTTCAAATCCGGCTATCCCGCAGCGACTGCAATTCAACGGCTCATATTATTATCCATATACCACCCATACGTCGCCCGCACACCCTCCTCCAGCCCGATCCGATGCCGCCATCCCAGGGAGTGAAGCCGCGAGACGTCGGAGAGCTTGCGGGGGGTGCCGTCGGGCTTGGAGGTGTCGAAGACGAGCTCCCCCTCGAAGCCGATCGCCTTCTTCACCAGGAGCGCCAGGTCGCGGATGGTGATCTCCTCGCCGCTGCCGATGTTGACGATATCGTTCCCCTCGTGGTTGCGCATCAGGAAGAGAGAGGCGTCGGCCACGTCGTCGACGTGGACGAACTCGCGGTACGGGCTTCCGGTCCCCCAGATGGTGACCGTCGGCGCAGCCGCAATCTTCGCCTCGTGGAACTTGCGGATGAGCGCCGGCAGGACGTGGGAGTTCTGGAGGTCGAAGTTGTCGCCCGGACCGTAGAGATTGGTCGGCATGGCGGAGATGAAGCGAGTCCCAAACTGCCGGTTGTAGGAGCGGCACATGGTGATCCCGGCGATCTTCGCCACCGCGTACGGCTCGTTGGTCGGCTCCAGGGGACCGGTGAGGAGATACTCCTCCCTGATCGGCTGGGGGGCGAGCTTCGGGTAGATGCAGGTGCTGCCGAGGAAGAGGAGCTTCGTCACCCCGGAGCGCCAGGCGCTGTGGATGACGTTCGCCTCGATCATCAGGTTGTCGTAGATGAAATCGGCCGGATAGCTGTTGTTGGCGACGATCCCCCCGACCTTGGCCGCGGCGAGAAAGACATACTCCGGCCGCTCCTGCTCGAAAAAGGAGACAACGGCGGCCTGGTCGCGCAGGTCGAGCTCGTTGCTCGTGCGCAGAAGGAGATTGTCGTACCCTTCGGCTTGCAGCCTTCTGACGATGGCCGAACCGACGAGCCCCCGGTGGCCGGCGACAAAGATGCGCGCGTTCTTATCCATTGGCCCGCTTCTCCCGCTCGGCCAGCGCCAGATCGGCATCGGTCATCATCGCCACGAGCCCTTCGAAGTCGGTCTTCGGCTGCCAGCCGAGGCTGGCCTTCGCCTTGGCGGGGTCCCCCAGGAGGAGGTCCACCTCGGCGGGGCGGAAGTAGCGGGGGTCGATCTCGACGAGGACCCTGCCGGTATTGGCATCGACCCCCTTCTCGTCCACGCCGCTCCCCCGCCACTCCAGCGGCATCCCGAGGCGGGCAAAGACCTTTTCGGCGAAAAGCCGCACCGAGTAGGTCTCGCCGGTGGCGATCACGTAATCGTCCGGCTCGTTCTGCTGGAGCATGAGCCACATCGCCTCCACGTAGTCGCCGGCAAAGCCCCAGTCGCGCTTCGCCTCCAGGTTGCCGAGATAGAGCCGCTCCTGGAGACCCGTCTTGATCCGGCCGGCGGCGCGGGTGATCTTTCTCGTCACGAAGGTTTCGCCGCGGCGGGGGGACTCGTGGTTGAAGAGGATGCCGTTGCAGGCGAACATCCCGTAGCTCTCCCGGTAGTTGAGGGTGATGTAGTAGGCGTACGCCTTGGCGCAGGCGTAAGGGGAGCGGGGGTAGAAGGGGGTGGTCTCCCTTTGCGGGGTCTCCACCACCTTGCCGTAGAGCTCGGAGGAAGAGGCCTGGTAGAACTTCGGCGAGATCCCGGTCTCCCTGATCCCTTCGAGGATCCGGACCGCCCCCAGGGCGTCGACCTCGCCGGTGTATTCCGGGACGTCGAAGGAGACCCGCACATGGCTCTGGGCCCCCAGGTTATAGATCTCGTCGGGGCGGATGTCGCGCAGCAGCCTGTTGATGGAGCTGGCGTCGTTCAGGTCGCCGTAGTGGAGAAAGAGCCGCACTCCAGGTTCGTGGGGGTCGTGGTAGAGGTGGTCGATCCGGCCGGTGTTGAACGAGGAGGAGCGGCGGATCATGCCGTGGACCTCGTAACCCTTGGCGAGAAGCAGTTCCGCCAGGTACGAGCCGTCCTGGCCGGTAATTCCCGTAATGAGCGCTTTTTTCATCACAATCCCTCCGTAGGTAAAGTCATCGTGGTATCGTCACTGACGGCGCAGTGGATGGTTGCGGCGGGAACCCCCCGCCGGACGAGTTCGTCGCGCAGCGGCCCGTACCGCTTGAACGACGTGATGATGATGCGGTGGTTTCCCGCAAGGAGCCCGTGGGGAATCGACACCACCGGCTTGCCGAAGAACTCCCCGCCACCCTCCGTATCCATGACCAGTGCGAGCTCGATCCCGGTTTCACGGAGCGAGAGAAAGGCGATCTCCGCCACCTCGTCCACCCCGCAGAAGGCGACCCGGGTCACCCCCTCCTCCTTCAGCCGGCGGAAGAGGTGGAGAAAATCCTGCCGGGCAACCCGGTAGAGGGTCGTGAACGAACTCAGGTGCTGGTAGGCGAGGCGGCTCTTTTCGGCAATCCCCTGGGGGGTGAGGAGGTAGGCATAGCGGTTGGGGGGAAATTCCTTCACCCGCACGTATCCCTTGGCCACCAGGTTCCTGAGATAGGAGTTGACGAGCCCCAGGGCAATGCCGAGGCGGCGGGCCAAGTCCCGCTGGGAGAGGGATTCCTCGGTGGCGATCTCATTCAGCAGGAGAAACGACCGGTAGGAATCGCCCCCTTTGTCAGGGGTATCGTTCATGCGATGAACAGTAAACGACTTCCGGCAAAAGCGCAAGGGAAAAGTCCGCCTTTACGGGGCCTTACCCCGCACGATCCGCCGATAGAGCTGTTCGAGCGCCTCGCCCCGGCTTCGCCACCCATGCTCGCGCTCCGCCTTCTCCCGCACGCGGAGCGCAAGGGACGCCCGCCGCTGCGGATCGGCGGCCAGTTCGGCCAGCCGCTCCGCCAGGTCCGCGGCATCGCCGAACCGGGCGTAGACCCCGGCATCGCCCAGGATCTCCCGGTTGACAGGGGTATCGAAGACGACCGTCGGGAGCCCGCAGGCCATGTAGTTGAAGAGCTTGCCGTTGGCTTCGGTGAGGGAGATCTTGGGAGAGACGGCCATATCCCCTGCCGAGAGGCAGGCGGGGGCCTTGGCGTAGTCGATCCGCCCGGTGAAGGTGACCATGGCGCCCACCCCGAGCTCCCGGGCCTTCTCCCGGTACGCTTCGTCGGGAAATCCCATGACGAGGAAACGGATTCCGATCCCCTGCGACTTGAGAAGGACGGCAGCCGAGAGGAGGGTGTCGATCCCCTGGTAACGGTTGAGCACCCCGAGAAAGACCACGAGGGGCACATCGGGTGCGATCCCGAGCCGGCGGCGCACCTCGTCCCGGGGATAGGGGCGAAAGACCGCCGTGTCGACCCCGTCGATGAGCGCGGTGACCTTCTCCCCCGCCACCCCCCACCGTTTCACGAGGTCGGCGCGCCCGGCGGTGGAACTGGTGATAACGGCGTCGGCGCTCCGGTTGATCCACCGCTCCAGCAGGGCGAAGAAGCGAAAGAGGAGCGAGCCCTCCCGGGCGAAGCCGTGGTCGGCCAGCTCGCCGGTGAGGCTCCCCTGGCAGTCGAAGACGAGCGGCACGCCGAGGACCTTCTTGAGGAACGCACCGAGGAAAGCCCCTTCGTGGAGATGGGCGTGGATCAGCTGCGGACGGAAGGAGCGGGCCACCCTCATGGCCGTGAAGAGGAGGAGGATGTCGAGGTACGGCTTGTGCCAGGAGGGGCCGGCGGCGAGCCTGGAGTACCAGGGAACGCGGATGGTGCGGTGGGTCGGGATCCCCGGCATGTCGCGCCCCAGGTGGTAGGTGACGATCCGCACGTCGTGCCCCCGGGCGATGAGGGCCCGGGCCTCCTCGTAGATCCGGACGTGGCACCCCCGGTCGGCAAAGAACGGGGTCGGAGCCAGCATCAGGATGCGAAGCGTCCTCGGGACTCGGGACTCGGGACTGAAACGCGAAAGCGCAGGCATTTCCGTTCTAGTCCCCGGTCCCCGGTCCCCGGTCCCGGAAGTTGATCCGCTCGCGCACTGCGTAGATCGGCTTTGCCTGCGCCTCGTAGTAGGTCCGGGCGTTGAGCTCCCCCAGAAGCCCCAGGGCGATGAACTGGACCCCACTGAAGAGAAGGAATGCCGTGAGGATGAGAAGGGGGTTGCGGTTCATGCTCATCCCCTCGAAGAACTTCATGTAGAGGGTAAGCCCGCCGGCCAGGCAGCCGGCCGCCATCGTGTAGATCCCCCATTTGCCGAAGAGCTGGATCGGCTTGGTGGAATAGGTGAGGAGGAACTTGACCGTCATCAGGTCGAGCACCACGCGGGTGGTGCGGGAGATGCCGTACTTGCTCGTGCCGTGGAGCCGCGGGTGGTGTCGCACCGGCAGCTCCGCCACCCGGGCCCCCACCTGGGAGGCCAGCGCCGGCACGAAGCGGTGCAGTTCCCCGTAGAGGTTCACCCCTTCCAGCACCTCGCGCCGGTAGGCCTTGAGGGTGCAGCCGTAGTCGTGGAGGTGGACCCCCGTCATCCGGGAGATGAGGCCGTTGGCTATGATCGACGGCAGCCGCCGGTTGATGAAGGTGTCCTGGCGGTCCCTGCGCCAGCCGGAAACCACGTCGTACCCCTCGTCGATCTTCGCCAGAAGCATCGGGATGTCGGCCGGATCGTTCTGGAGGTCGCCGTCCATCGGGACGATCACCTCCCCCCGGGCGGCATCGAAGCCGGCCGCCATGGCGGCGGTCTGGCCGAAGTTGCGCCGGAAGCGGATCACCTTCACCCGCGGGTCGCGGCCGGCAATCTCCCGCAGCAGAGAAAAGGAGCCGTCGCTGGAGCCGTCGTCCACGAGGATCAGCTCGTAGTCGAGTCCGGTCCCCGCCAGGGCCGCGGTCACCCGCTCGTGGAGCGCAACGATGTTCTCTTCTTCGTTATAGATCGGTACGACGATGCTCAGGTTCACCGGTTCCCCTTCTTGTAGAGTTCGATCTGCCGCAAACGTTCCTGCAGTTCCGGGAGATGCTCCCGCACCTCGGCGACGAGGGCCGGATACTCCGTCTCCCCCACATCGGAAAACATCTCGTAGTTGCGCACCGCCTCGGCGATGTCACCCCGCCCCTCCTCGATCTTTGCCAGGACCAGATACGCCTTGGTGTTGAAGCGGTTGATTGCCAGAGCCTGCCGGGCATGCTCCCGCGCCTTGTCGTACTCCCCCTTTTCATAGTAGCTGTAGGCGGCCGACTCCTGCGCCCAGGTGGAGCCGGGATTGACCTCCGCGGCATGCCGCCAGAGGGTGTGCTCGTCGTACCAGTAGGTATTCTGCACCATGGTGAGGCCGGTGAACAGGATGAGGATGGCCCCCACAGCCGCGTAAACGGCCCGCAGCCGCACCCTCTGCAGTGCCCAGGCGGCTGCGATCGCAACCCCTGCCAGCGGCATGTACATGTAGCGGTCGGCAATCAGGTACCCTGCCGGCACCAGATCGGATACCGGCAGGTAGAGGAAGAGGAACCAGCCGATTCCGAAGGAGAGAAGCGGCTCCTTTCGGGCGAAAGCAATCGCCCCTGCCGCAAGACCCAGCAGAAGTGCCATCCCCGACAGGGCCCATGGCTGGATCAGATCCTCCGAGAGCCTCACCGCATACTCGGGCGCAAGGCCGACGGGTACGAAGAACCTGGAAAAGTAGAACCCGAACGACTTCATCACCCCCATGAAGAGCGGATAGTAACTCTTGGAGGCGATGAAGTTGTTCTTGGAGTAGACGGAGAGCACCTGGTCGGCGGTGAAGAGTCCCCGGAAGAGGTAACAAAACCCACCCGCGGCAACCGCCCCGCTGGCCCCGGCAAGGAGGGGACGACGGATCAGGAACCGCCGCTCCTTCGGCACGAAGAGGAGCTCATAGAGCACCAGAACCCCCGGGAACGTGATGGCGGTCTGGTTGGCGAGAAGGGCAAGGCCAAAGGTCCCGGCCTCACTGGCGGCGAAGAGAAACCGCTTTTTCCCTTCCGCCGCCAGCAGCCGTCGATGCAGGAACAGGGTGGTAAGGCAGAAAAAGAGCGCCAGGAGCTCCTTGCGGTGGGAGATGTTGGCCACGGACTCCACCTGGAGCGGATGCACCAGGAAAAAGAGCCCGGCGAGGATGGCGGCAACCGTCTCGACCCCCAGGGCCTGCAGCAGGAGAACCAGCAGGAAGCCGTTGGTGCCGTGCCAGAGAAGCTGCTGGACCCGATAGCCGGCGGGCTTGTCCCCGAAGAGCTTGTACTCCGGGATATAGGAGAGCTCTCGCAGCGGCCGCCCCGGGCGCCTGTTTTCCACGAAACCCGCAAGGCTGTGGGCGTCGGAATTCTGGACCACGACCGGGATATCGTCATAGGACCAGCCGTTTCGGAACGTGTTGCCGTAGGCCACGAAGGTGGCAAGAATCATCGCCGCAAACAGGTATCTTCGCCCAAGGCGCCCGATCGTCACCATCCAGCCTCCAGACTCTTTACCACACGGACTGTTACCACCTCGCCTTCGCACCGCCTCCCCCGGAAGCGGGGGGAGAGAAGCCCCCGGATGACCCCCGCGCCGTAGGAGAGGTGCAGGGCCGGATAGACCAGCAGAAGAAAGAGGGAAACTCTGCCGTCGCCGGACCTTGCCCCTTCCATGAGGGACGAGAGGAGGACCGCCGCCAGATACCCCCCGAGAGGGATCGCCCATGGCCCGCCCAGGAAGGGGAGCGCGCAGAGGTAGAGCAGAAACAGTGACGGAACGAAGTTGGAGACGCCGCCCCCCCCTCCGAGATGGATCTGCTCGGCCCTCCCCCGGCCGTAGGTGAAAAGCTGACGCACGAATGCCCGGATATTCGGCCGCTGGCTCCGAAAGACCGCCAGGGCGGGATCGTGGACAAGCCTGAGCCCCTGCCGTCGGAGTCGCGCCATGAGCTCGTTCTCCTCGTTCGGGTAGAGACGCTCGTCGAGGCCGCCGGCCGCCAGGAACAGATCCTTGCGGAAAGCGAGGTTGCAGAGGATAAGTTCCGAGTCATCGGTCTCCCGCACCGCGCCGGTGCGGCGATAGCGGTTGCGCACACTCCCCCCCCCGAGCAGGGATGCGAAGGCGGCACCGAACGCCCGCTGGGGGACGGAATCCGATGGGGGGGTAAGGGAGGGGCCCCCCACGGCGGCGACGGCCGGGGCCTCGCAATGGCGGGCGGCTCGGCGGAGGAAATCGGAGGAGGTGAGGGAATCGTCATCGAGGAAATAGAGATACTCCCCCCGCGCCCGGGCGGCGGCACGGTTGCGCTGGCAACTCGGGCGCCTCCCCTCGGCAACGAGGACCTCGTAGCGATCGGCGGGGTAGTCGACTGCGCGCAAGCGGTCGAGGGCGGCAACCCGGCCACCTGGTTTGACTGGAATTATGATTGTGAATGCGGGAGTTGCCGGCATCTCTTCCAAAACAAAAACCGGGCTTGACCCCGGCTTTCGCAACCTGTTCTTTCGTGTGAGACGGCGGCAGCTGCCGCTACTCGCTCAGAAGAATTTCCTCACATTGGCGGCAATCCGCTTCTCGATCCGGTTGTCGTTGCCGTCACGCTTGCCGTAGGAGTAGTCGAGGCTCGCCTGGAGCTTGCTGAACGTCACCCCCACCGTGGCATTGTAAACCTGCTCGGTCACGCTGTTGGGCTCAAGAAGCGAGAATCGGGCGTTCCCCCCCACGTACAGCCTGCTGATCGGGTAATAGCGGGCCCCAAGGGTGAGCCGCTGGGTCGTGGTCAGCGCAGTGACCGTCGTACCGAAGTTCTGGGTGCGATTATAATCATACTCTTCGCTGATTTCCAACACTTTCCTGGCAAGCCCCCGCGTCGAATAGAACGAATAGCTGAGCCGCTGCCGGATGTCGGCAACCTCGGTCCTGGTGGTCGGGGTATCATGGCCGAAACTGTAGATGTAGTAGAGCGACGCTTCGAGGTTCCTGTTGGGCTTGTACTCCACCACCCCCTGGCCGTCGAAGAGGTCCGTCACCTCCCCCCCCTGATTGCGGTACCGGTAGCTTCCCCGCAACCTCATGGTGAAATCGGACAGCGAGTAGTCGACATCGCCGCGCACGGTCGTCACGGAATCGGTGGGAGCGCCGGAGGGGACCAGGATATCCTCCGACAGCGCCGCCGACACCCTCAGGCGGGGCCGCGGCGTCCAGTACCCGGCCAGGGTGGTCACCGAGCGGAGGTAGTCGTTTATATTCTCGTCACGGCGGTCGAAGGTGCTGCTGACCCCGGAATTGCTCGACAGTCCGCTGTTTACAATGATCGTCTGGTTGGAAAAATCGCGGGGATTTGTACCGGAACCGGCTGAAACGTTCTCTTCGAGATCGAAGCGCAGCGTCTGGGAAGGTGCGTAGGTTCCGCGAACAACCGCATTCTGGTTGAGGTAGGTCGAATCACTGACCAGGCCGTTGGAGGCATCGAAGTACTTGACGTTGTAGCTGGCGAACAATGAATAGACGCGGGAGAACCGCCTGGTGCTCGCCGTCTCCACCCCTCCCTCGAACGACAGGAGCCTGGCGCCGTCATTCTCGGAATGTTCCACCTTCGCAAAGGTACCGAGGGTGAAAAGGGCCCGCGAGAACATATCGAGCCGCAACGTTCCGTTGCGGTCGCTCTTCTGGGATTCGCTGCCGTCGAGCCGCCTGAGCCGGCGGTCCCGGGTGTAGAAGGTACCCTTCCATTCGACGTCGCTTTTCAGAACGCCGTTAGCATACAGCGGCACCGTCCGCTCCAGGGTCAATCCGTTCCTGTCCTGCAGGCGGGTGAAGGACGAGAAGGTCCGCGCCTCCCACGTCTGCCGCGCAGCGGCAGCAAAAAAATTGAGATCGTAGGCTTCGTAGGAGTTCGTCGGATCGACGCTCGAATGTTTCGTGAACTGGCCGTCGGTGGAGATCTTGAGCCAGTTGGTCAGGTCGATCCAGCGCCGGGTAAGCATGTGGTCGATGGTGCCCAGCTGGAACTGGCTTTCGGTGAACGAGAGGGTGGGATTGAGATGGTCCTCGAAACGGGTGGTGCGGTAATGGAACCAGTTGTCCCGCTTGTTGAGGCTCACGAACGCCAGACGCCGCAGCCGGGTATCGACAGGAGTTGCGCTTTTCGTATCCTTGCGCAGCTCGTCGCGGTAGTCGACCATCACCAGCGGGATATGCTGGAAAATCGCGTTGTAGCCGTTGGTGAGGCCGTTCTTGACCCCGAACAGCATGGTTACGCCGCTATTGATGCTGAGGCCATCCAGGAGATCCGTCGTCAGCCCCGGGCCGATCAGCGAACTTCCCCCCGAAACGGTGCCAACGGAATTCTGGATGAAAGAAATGCGGTTAAGCTCATAGCTGTATGCCTTGAGCTTCATGGGAAGTTCGAGGGGATCGACGATTATCTCGCCCCGATAGAGGAGATGACCGGCGCTGATGGAGGGATTGATGTTGCCGGCGGGGTCGGTCGGGTCGCTGGGATTCTTGATCCTGGTGTCGAACGACCCCCACTCGTAGCCGAGATTGACATCATAGCTGCCGACACGGCCACCATAGAGCAGCCCGTCGTTCTGGTAGAGGAGCGAATAGCGCTGCTCGAAGGAGTGGGCGCTGACGACCTTCTTCCCGTTGGCCTCCGCGTCGTAGCCGACGTAGCCCAACTCGGCTTCGCCAGACACCCTGGCGCCGGCTTCGCGCAGGAAAAAACTCCCAAGCGCCGTCAGGATGAGTGCATGCAGTATGATGTGTCGTTTAATTGACATACGCTAAATGACAATAAACTTTCAATTCCAGCTGCGCCCGTACGACCTCTGCAACAATAGCCTGCAAGTAACGTACCTCGCCCGGCGATCACGGCTCCAGCCGCTGTTACCCGGCAACCACCTGATTATGCGCGCAATATCCTGACCCAAGGCCGGCGGCGAAATCCACCCCGCCACCCGCGGCTATTTGGCCGGAATTATTGCGTGAAAAGCCGGAGATCACTGATTCGGCAAAAAAAGAGGGGTGGCTTCCCACCCCTCGAATTGCAGCCGAAAAGAATCGTTACTTGTTATGGCAGGCAAGGCAGAGCAGACTTCCCTTCATGGTGGTGCGGAGGAAGTTTACAGATTGCCCCACATACTTCGATCCGTGAACCGCGTGACAGGAGGCACACTCGACGGCGTAGACCGTCGACCCGTTGATGGTCGCCTTGAAGAGGGGGAGGTTGTTAGTGGCCCCCGAGCCCGATACGTTAACCTCGTTGCTGTTCGCGCCACCGACGGGGCGGAACCCGCCATTGGCGTCAAGGCTCGGGTTGTACGGGATATTGACCGGGTGGCTCTTGGTGAGGTCGGTCCCGAAGTTCGTCTTGCCGGCCACGATTTTGTCGCCGGAAACACCAACACCGCCACGGGAGTACCGCGGGTCGGCCGTCAGGGTCCCGCCGGAGTCCGAAGGAAGGTTATGGACGCCGCCGCCAAGGGGGCTGCCGTCGTGGCAGCTCATGCAGAAGAGCGAGATACTGTCGCTGGAGAAGCCGCTCGGCTTGGTCGCCCCGTACATGTTGAGGGTCGCCGAAGAGGTGTAGAGCTTGAAGACGGTATTGGCATTCTGCCCCGAACGGTTCCAGAGCGGAATCTGGGCCTTCGGGTTGTGCGGGGTATGGCAGAAGACGCAGATCTGGGTGGTCTTCCCGCCGCCCCCCGTCGCGGCGCTCAGGTCGTGTTTGCTGCCGGTGATGAGACCGGCCGAGGCGACGGTTGCAGCAGCCAGGGAGGCGGCTACGACTGCAAGGGTGAGGCGTGCTTTCATGATACTTCTCCTTTCGTTTTCTGGTCAAAAGACCACGGTAGAACATTCCAAACTGTACACAACCGACATATAGCAAACGCTGTGCCTTTCCCGCACCACCATCGCATCAAAGGCAAAAAAAATGGGGCGAGAACAGCATTCTTGCCCCACAAACTCCCATATCCTGTTATTTTCACTTCAATTCCAGCGCCTGAAGAAGATGCCGGTTGCCGGAACACTTTATCCGTCATCGGCCGCCATCCCCAGGCCATGCCGGACACCGATGGCGCGGAACCGAAAAAATGGCAGAAGATTTCGCGAAATAACCGGATGAGCAGAATCGCTACTGCGGGACGCTCACGCCGGGGATGGGGTTCTCCTTGAGGAAACGGTCCGAAATATACTGAAACACCTGAAAACGCTGGTTCAATTGATCCACCACGTAGATCCGGTCCGTGGCGTCGATATCGATTCCCTGCGGTATGACGAACCCGCCGGGGGCCTCTTTGTTGGTCTGCAGGATGGAGTACAATCCGCCGATGGTGATCAGATAGTCTCCCTGGCGGCTGAACACCATCAGCTTGTGCCCTTTCCCTTCGGTAACGTAGATGTTGTCGTCCGAGTCGACGGCCACCCCCTTGATCAGCTGGAAATCGGCCGGCCCGTCGCCGCGGCTGCCAAATGCCCGCAGGAACTTCCCTTCCCCATCGAATATCTGTATCCGGGCATTCATGGCGTCACCGACGATGATCTCCCCCTTATGGTTCACCGTAATGGCGATCGGGAAGTTGAATTCCCCTTCATTTTCGCCCCGCCTCCCGAAACTGAAGAGATGCTTCCCGTCAAGGGTAAAGACGGAGACCTTGTGGCCCCGGGCATCGGTGACGAGAAGCCGCTTCTTTTCGCGATCGATGGCAAGTCCGCCGATTTTCTGGACCGTATCGCTCAGCTTCATGGCGCGAAGCGGTTTTTCATTCTTGTCGAAAACCAGGACCATTCCCTTGTCGATCTCGGAAACGTAGATCGAGCCATCATCGTCGATGGCCAGGGAAACCGGCTTGCTGAACTGGGCCGCCTCATCCCCCCCCATGACCCGGACCTGCTTCTTCACCAGATCATAAACCAGGACCGTGCCGTAACCGACATCGGTGACGTAGATCTGCCCCTTTCCGTTCGATCTGATGTCGAGGGGCTTGGAAAAGCGCATAGGCTCTTCGTCGCCGGCAATGGCGGAGAGAAAGGCACTGAACCCTTCCTTCGGGAAGTCGAGCTGGCTGCTGTATGCCTTGATCCATTCGATCCGGGGCCGTTCGGGAAGGGGAGGCCAGAAATAGCGACGCTGATTGCCGGCCTGCTGGGTGGCGCAGCCGGACAGAAGTACGATCGCACAGAGTACTGCGGCAAATTTTCTGGACAGGGACATCGGGTTCATTCGTTCAGTTCTCCTCGATTCCTCGCTGCTCGGGCAGAGAGGTGCTTCAGTGCCGCCTCGCAACCGGCAGCTGTCGTCATTTTTCTTACTTGTTGTGACACATCTGGCAGAGCTGCATCCGGTCTTCCGCATTATTCTGGAAGTAGTAGCGCACGTCCCCCGCGTGGGGGTTATGGCAGGAGATGCATGACATCTCCCGGCCGGACTTGGGAGACGAGGGATCCTTGCGCCCGCTCACCGGATGCCCCTCGCCGGTAGTGGTCCTCACGACGTGGGGAATCTTCCGCACCGACTCGTGACACGACAGACAGAGCTCGTTGACCGGCGCCTTGAGTTGCGCGTAGTTGGCGCTACCATGGGGATCATGGCAGACCTCGCACATCCCGCCGGCGATGGGGCCGTGGACGTACTTCCTCTTGGCGAACTCGGCCGCCTTGTCCTCGTGGCATTCGTTGCAGAGCGCCGCATCCCGCTTGACCACCGCGTACTTCGGCGTCGCCTTTTCCTTGTGGCAATAGACACAGGAATAGGTCCCCGCGGGGCCGTGCACGAACTTCACGTTCAGCATCCTCTTGTGGCAACCGATGCAGGGGTTTTCCTTTTCCCGGGTGCTCAACGCCTGAGTCGAGGTCGGCTCCATGGTGTGGCAGGCAACGCAGCGAATCTCCGAGTCTGGACGGTGGAAGAGGTAGTGCGTGAATTCGGGCGGCACCGCCGACTGCCCTCCCTCGGGGGCATAGTAGATCAGTGCCTGGGCGGTTTCAGCTCGCACCTTCCCGACGTACGCTTCAACGTTTACCTCATTGCGCCCCCGGTCCCAGACCGGCTGCACGATGAGAAGATCCTGGAACGCCTTGCGGTATTCCGGCGATGACACCTGCAGGATATCGCCGACCACGCCGTTCACGTTGATCCTGACGCCGGTGATCTCGGGATTATTGAGCTTCAGGATCAGGTAGTTCGAACGCTCGACCCAACTGTTGGGCGCCGGATAGACGAACGAAACGGCGGCCATGGCGGTCGTTGAACCGAGCAAAAGGAGTGCGGCAACCACTCCGGTTATCCCTCTGCGGGACATACAGCCTCCTCCACCCATCAGGGATTCGTCACCGGACGGACCCTGTCGTATGACTTGGGTTTGTGACACCCCACGACGCAGGTCCCCCCCGTTTCCGTCTTCGTGTAGCGGATCGGAATCTCCCAGTCCCCGAAACCGGGAATCTGCTCCTTGATCAATCGGGGCTGAGACGCCGCGTGCGGATCATGACAGGTCTTGCAGGAGCGCCCCCTGTCCGATTTATTGACATGGCGATAGTGAAGATTGAAATCCCCGTTTCGAAAACCGGTAAGGGTGTCAGTTCTCCGATCCTGTGCCAGATTTTTGTTGTGACAGTCAAAGCAAAGCGCAAAGTTGTCCCGGGCGTAGGGGAGATAATACGGCTCGGGAAATGTGCTCCTGAGAAGCTTGGGCCAGTCGGAGCCGTGGGGGGCATGGCAGCGGACACACTTCCCCTCGGCGACGGGCTTGTGAATTGACGCGCCGGCTGCCAATTTTTTGTCGTGGCAGCGAAAACAGAGCCCGGCCCCGTCAGCCTTGAGGAGAGAACGATTGTCGGATTGGTGCGGATCATGGCACCCCAGACAGTTGCCGGAAGCGACCGGAGCGTGGCCATGCTTATGCCTGAACGCTGCCGGATCGTGACACTTGAAGCAGAGCTCGCTCCCCAGCGCCTTCAGCTGTTTGGCATACGGGGATTGGTGGGGGTCGTGGCAGGCGAGGCAGTCACCTTCGGCAACAGGGGGGTGAACGACCCGCTTGACTCCCTTTCCCTCGTGGCAGAGATAGCAGAGCTTCTCCCGCTCCCCCGCCAACCTGAAAACGCCACGGTCCTTCGGATGTTCCCCCCCCACGGGCTGATGGCAGGCAATGCAGTCGTCAGCCTTCACGGGGCCGTGAACAAACTGCTCCCGCACCTTGCTCTGGTGGCAGCGGGTACTGCAGCCATCGGGGATTCCGGGGATCTTGGAGGCGGATGCTCCGGCCGACAAAAGGAGAAGGGTGATGAGTGTGCCGAGGCACATACCGCGAAACGGCGATCTGTTCATGGCATAGACACGTAGATCCCGGCTCTGCCAAAGCGGAAAGAGCCGGGATATCGGTAGAATGGGATATGGTACGCACTTGGCGCGCGTCGCCTACCCACTAACCATGCAAGATTCTTGCCTCTTCCTACCGTCCCCCGTAGCTATGGAGGCCCGACAGAACGAGGTTCACGCCGAGATAGCAGAAGATGGTGGCGGCAAACCCTACGATGGAAAGGATCGCCGCCCTCTTGCCGACCCAGCCGCGGGTGATCCTAGCGTGAAGAAACGCCGCATAGATGAACCAGACGATCAACGACCAGGTCTCCTTCGGGTCCCAGCTCCAGTAAGTCCCCCAGGCATAGTTGGCCCAGGCGGCCCCCGTGATGATCCCGAGGGTGAGAAGCGGGAAGCCGATCATGATCGCCTTGTAGTTCAGGTCGTCGAGAATCTTGATGGAGGGGAACATGGAAATGATCCCGCCGGCCTGGGCGGTGCCAGCGGCCCCCTCCTGCCCCGCCTTGATCAGATACATGATCGATAGGCCGCAGGCGACGGCAAATGCGGCATAGCCGAGGAAGCAGGTAATGACGTGATAGAGGAGCCAGTTGCTCTGAAGCGCCGGCACCAGGGGCTCGATACCGCTGCTGAGTCCGAGCTGGGCCCACGCCATGCCAAAGAGGGCGAAGGGGACCACGAAGGCGCCGACGACGCGGTATTTGTACTTCAGGTCGATAATTCCGAAGATCAGGATGATCGTCCAGGCGAAGAAGGTCACCGACTCGTAGAGATTGGAAAGAGGGGCATGTCCGTGGCCGATATCGTACGACTCCTTCCAGCGGAGGATGATGGCCGCCGTATGGACGATAAATCCGAAGTACGAGACAAGGCTTCCGGCCAGGCCGACCCCCTTGACCCTGGTCGCCAGGAAGGCGAAGAAGATCAGCATGGAAACCAGGTAGGAAAACGTCGCTATATTGAACATCATGGAACTGGTCATTAGATAGAACCTCCGCCGTTACTGTTTTTTCAGTTTGTCGACGATCTCGTCAAACATGAGCTGGAATCCCGCCGGGTTCTTGCTGGCGCCTCCCCCGATGGTGACGTGCCCCTTCCGCACCCGCACCCAGATCCGCTTATGGGACATGAAGAACGCCATGCAGCAGCCGGCCACCATCATGAAGCAACCGGTCCAGACGACCCATACCCCCGGGTCCTTAGCCACCTGCAGGCCGGTATACATCTTCTCGTCCGACCCGTCGTAGGTGAACACCAGGGCCCCCCCACGCTGCTCGTCGAAGGCGGGGAAGTTCTTGAAGACGATGAAGGAAACGGGCTCCCCCCCCTTGGGAGTCACCTCGATTCGTGCCGCCGGCCCGCTGAACTGCGGAACGAACTGACTTACCTCCTGGGTCGCCTCCAGCACCTGCATCGTCGAACCGTCGGGGAGAAGCTTCTTCTCGCCATAGCCGGCCGAAACCTTGACCGGCGTCCCCCCCTTGCGGTCGCGAACCGTAAAATAGAAGATTCCCCCTGCTTCGTCCTGTCCGTAGCTCGACTGGTAGAAGGTGATCCCCTTGTACGTGAGGGGGTCGTTCACGATCACCGGACGCTTGTCGATGACGACGCGACCGTTGTCCATGACCGTCAGCAGACTCTTGAACTCCTTCGGGGCCCCGGTGTCGTAGAAGCTGACCTTGAAGTCGTCACACTTGACGGTAAAGCCGAGATCGATGCGCTGGCCGGAGAAGGTCTGGACTGAAGAGACGCTTCCTCCCTCGGTAATGTTCACATACCCCTTGAATCCCAGGAACGAGCCGATGAGGGCCCCGATGAATATCACGACGATGCTCAGGTGGACCACATAGACACCGAGGCGGCTGTACGGGGC
Organism: Geobacter sp.; assembly: GCF_027327745.1. Classification (GTDB taxonomy): domain Bacteria; phylum Desulfobacterota; class Desulfuromonadia; order Geobacterales; family Geobacteraceae; genus Geobacter. The sequence continues at coordinate 19,350 of NZ_DAHVYG010000019.1, read as the reverse complement.
CTTCTGGGCGAAGAGGTGAAACTCCCCGTCATGTTCGGTCACCACCGGCGCAGCGAACTCCGCCTTCAGGAAAGCCACCATCCTGTCCCGCAGGGTGACCGTATCCCCCTCAAGCCTGAGATCGTGGGTGACTGACAGACTCTTCTCGAAGCTGTCGGTCATAATGAGGGTCGGCTCGGAGATTATCTTCCAGACCCTCGGCAGCCGCTTGATGGAGCAGGCGACGATATTGACCGTGAAGAGATACAGCAGAAGCATGAACCACCAGGAGTGGTACATGTCGAAGAAACCAAGGGTGCTGTAAAGCTTGAGCTTGGTCTCGCTAATGGTCTGAAGGTACTCCGGCCTCAACTGCCCCTGCGGGATGATGGTCCCGATGATCGACGTGGCAGCAAGGAGGATGAGAAGGAAGATGGCGAGCTTGAGGGAACAGAAGAAGTCCCACAGCGCCTGCAAAAAGCCTCGATTACTGGTTGTCAACGTAACTCTCCCGGATTGCGATGGATTTTACTCAAGCGTCACGAGCCACTCATTATAAGCGGATTGACCGTGAAAGACAAATGGTTGTTTGTTCCAATCCTGGTCCCTCAAATAAGAAAAAGGGATAACAAGTGACTGTTACCCCTTTTCCCGTCCATTTGCCTCAGACCGCTAGCGCGGCATGGAGATTACCTCTTGTGGCACTCACCGCACTTGGTCGGCCCCTTCTTCATTTCTTCGTGGCACCCTTTGCAGGTCTTGTGGGCCCAATCCTTGCCGAACCCTTCGATCTTGCCCGGACCCTTCTCATGGCACTTCTTGCAGTCCTTGAGGAGCTCCTGGTGCTTCTTGTGCGGGAAGGTGATGTTCCCGTTCTTCGCCTTGAGAACGATCTCGTCAGCGGCAAAGGCAAGGCTGGCAGCAAAGACGGAGAGAGCGAGAGCAGCGACAATCTTTTTCATTGGTGTACCCCTTTTCAATGGAATGGAACAAAACCGTCTGAAACTTATACAACACCATTTCGTTTTGTCAAGGAAAAATCCGCCCGCAAAAAACCGCCGCAACACCGCAATTACCGGGGCACGGCGGGGGATACTACGCCCCCCGGGCGCGTGCCTGGAGGGCACGGTCCTTGGCTTCCACCTCTTCGGCCATGGCCTCCTTGTAGGCGTGGAGCTTCGCGCTCAGGGCGGGGTCTCCCAGGGCGATGATCTGCACTGCCAGGAGCCCCGCATTCTTCGCCCCCGCCTTTCCGATGGCCATGGTCGCCACCGGGATTCCGCCGGGCATCTGCACCATGGCATAGAGGGCATCGAGCCCGTTGAGGGCTCCGCCGGGGATCGGAACGGCGATGACCGGCAGGATGGTGTCGGCAGCGATCATACCGGCCAGATGGGCGGCCATCCCGGCTCCGGCAACGATCACCCTGATGCCGCGGCCGGCGGCGCCGGAGGCCAGGGCGGCTGCCTTCTTGGGTGAGCGGTGGGCCGAGGCGATCCGCATTTCCCACGCGATCCCGAACTGGTCGAGAATCTTGGCGACCTCCTCCATGATGGGGATGTCGGAGTCGCTCCCCATGACGATCAACACCTGTGGATTTTCCATCAGCCTTTTCCTCCCCACTAACGCTTTAGCGCCTTGGCGCCGATGTCGCGGCGGAAGTGAACCCCCTCCCAGGTAATCGCCGCCACACCTTGATAGGCCCGGTCAATGGCATCCTGCACCGTGGCACCGAGGGCGGTGACGCCGAGGACCCGCCCCCCGCCGGTGACGATCTTTCCGTTCGCCTCGGCGGTCCCGGCGTGGAAGACAAAGAGATCGTCCAGGGCGGCGGCAGCATCGAGCCCCCTGATCTCGTCTCCCTTCCGGTAGTCGCCGGGATAGCCGCCGGCGGCCATGACGACGCAGACGGCCGCCTTGTCGTGCCATTCGATGGAAATGCCCGAGAGATCACCTTTGGCCACGGCCATAAGGACCGGGACGATGTCCGACTTCATCCGCATGAGGAGCGGCTGGCACTCCGGGTCGCCGAAACGGGCGTTGAACTCCAGCGTCTTCACCTCTTCGCCGTTGATCATGAGCCCGGCATAGAGGACACCTCGGTAGGGACGCCCCTCCGCCGCCATGCCGTCCACGGTCTGGCGCATCACCTCGGTCATGGCCTTCTCGTGGATGACGGGGGTCACCACCGGGGCCGGGGAGTAGGCCCCCATCCCGCCAGTATTGGGTCCCCGGTCCCCGTCGTAGACCGCCTTGTGGTCCTGGGCCGAGGCGAGGGGGATGATGTTCTTCCCGTCGGTAAAGGCAAGAAACGACGCCTCCTCCCCCACGAGGAACTCCTCGATCACCACCCGGGAACCGGCGGAGCCGAAGGCGTTGCCCGAGAGCATGTCCCGGACCGTCGCCACCGCCTCGTCGCGGCTCCGGGCGATGATGACCCCCTTGCCGGCGGCCAGGCCGTCGGCCTTGATGACGATGGGGATCCCCGTCCTGTCGATGAAGGCCACCGCCGGCTCCACGTCGGTGAAGACGCCGTAGGCGGCGGTCGGGACGCCGTACTTATGCATCAGGTCCTTGGAGAACGCCTTGCTCGCCTCGATGATCGCCGCGTTCTGCCGCGCGCCGAAGATGGTGAGACCGTTCTCCTCGAAGCGGTCCACGATGCCGAGGGAGAGGGGGAGCTCCGGCCCGACGACGGTGAGGTCGATGGCCTTCGCCCTGGCAAAGGCCAGGAGCCCGTCGAGGTCGTCCACCTTAACCGGCACATTCTCCGCGATGAGGCCGATGCCGGGATTCCCCGGCGCACAGTAGACCTTGGTCACCAGGGGGGACCGGGCGATCTTCCAGACCAGGGCGTGCTCCCTGCCGCCGCCGCCGACTACGAGAACTTTCATAAATAAACCTCCGGACTAAAGACAAATAGACATCTCACTTCTCACTTCAATGCCTGAAATGCCGCATCCCGGTGAACACCATCGCCATGCCGTGCTCGTCGGCAGCGGCAATCACCTCGGCGTCGCGCATGCTTCCCCCCGGCTGGATGACGGCGGTGATGCCGGCGGCGGCGGCGCTGTCGATCCCGTCCCGGAACGGGAAGAAGGCATCCGAAGCCATGACGGCCCCCCTGACCTCAAGCCCCGCGTGCTCGGCCTTGATGGCGGCGATCCGGGCGGAGTTGACGCGGCTCATCTGGCCGGCGCCGACGCCGATGGTCATGTTCCCCTTGCCGTAGACGATGGCGTTGGACTTCACGAACTTTGCCACCCGCCAGGCGAAGAGGAGGTCCTTCATCTCCTGTTCGGTGGGGGGGCGCCTGCTCACCACCTTCAACTCGGCATGGAGATCGAGATCGGCGTCCTGCACCAGGATGCCGCCGTTCACCCGCTTGAGATCCAGGCGCCGGGCCGGCTTCTCCGGCCAGGTGCCGCACTCCAGCAGCCGCACGTTCTTCTTGGCGGCCACAATCTCCACGGCTGCCGGGGAGACCAGGGGCGCGATGACCACCTCCACGAACTGCCGGTCGCAGATCGCCTGCGCCGTTTCGGCATCCAGCTCGCGGTTGAAGGCGATGATACCGCCGAACGCCGACTCGGGGTCGGTGGCGTAGGCCCGGTCGTACGCCTCGCGAAGCGTCGCGCCGACGGCGACGCCGCAGGGGTTTGCATGCTTGACGATGACGCAGGCGGCCCCTTCGGCAAACTGTTTCACGCACTCCAGCGCGGCATCGGTGTCGGCGATGTTGTTGTAGGAGAGCTCCTTCCCCTGGAGCTGGCGGGCCGTGGCGACGGACGCCTCCGTCACGTCGCGCTCCACGTAGAAAGCGGCACCCTGGTGGGGGTTCTCCCCGTAGCGCATTTCCTGGGACTTCCTGAACTGGAGGGTGATAGTATCGGGCCAGGGAGCCACCCCCCCGCCGGTTCTGCTCCCCAGCCAGTTGGAGATGGCGCCGTCATAGGCGGCGGTGTGCTGGTAGACCTTCACCGCCAGCCGGAAGTTGGTCTCCTTCGAGACGGAGCCCCCCGAGGCCCGCATCTCGTCGAGGACGGTGCGGTAGTCCGCCGGGTCGACGACGACGGTCACATCGGCGTTGTTCTTCGCCGCGGAGCGGAGCATGGCCGGGCCGCCGATGTCGATGTTCTCGATGGCATCCTCCAAAGTGCAGGCGGGATTTGCCACCGTCGCCTCGAAGGGGTAAAGGTTCACCACCACCATGTCGATCGGCTCGATGCCGTGCTCCTTCATGGTCGCCACGTGCCCGGGATTGGAACGCATCCCGAGGAGACCGCCGTGGACCTTCGGGTGGAGGGTCTTCACCCGCCCGTCGAGCATCTCGGGAAAGCCGGTGAATTCGGAGACGTCCTTGACGGCAAGCCCCGCCTCCCGGAGGAGCTTGGCGGTGCCGCCGGTGGAGAGGATCTCGACGCCGTAGCCGGCCAGCTCCGTCGCGAACCCGACGATGCCGGTCTTGTCGGAGAGGCTGATGAGCGCACGGGTAATTTTTGCCATTGTTTGCTTGCTCCTTGAAAACGTAATTAACCGCGGAGACACGGAGACACAGGAAAAAACCTGCTCCGTGGTGGATGTTCAGCGTGGTTGAGGGAAATTGATGTGCGCCAGAAAATTCTTCTCGAAGGCAGGGGTTCCGGAAAGCGGGATGACCCGGATGGCGCCGGCCAGACGCGTCACCCCTTCGGGGGCGAAAAGCGCCTTCTCGACGCCGTGAAGCGCCCCTTCCCGGACAAAGAGGGACGTTTGTACCATCTTTTCCGTGAAAATTCCAACGTTTTTTAGGCTCCGGGGATCGAGGACCGCCCCGAAGGAGCCGGTCAGGATCACTGAGTTCACCTCGTCAGCCAGGATGCCGGCCCGCTGGAAGAGGACCTCCATCCCTGCCCGGATCGCCCCCTTGGCAAGCTGCACCTGGCGGATGTCTTCCTGGCTGAGCCAGACCGTGCGCGCCGCATCCCGGTGGAGAATGAACGCCGGAGCCCCTTCCACCTCCGTCACCCGGTTGCCGAGACTCGACGGGATCTCCGCCGGCGGGAGGAGCCGTCCCGTGACGTCGATCACCCCGTGCTCCCGCAGCAGTGAAATGGTGTCCAGAACCCCGGAGCCGCAGATGCCGACGGCAGGTCTCCCGCCGATGGTGGCGACGGCAAGGCGCTCCCCTTCCAGGAAGACCCTGCTGATGGCACCGGGAAGGGCCGCCATGCCGCAGGCGAGGTTTCCCCCCTCGAAGGCGGGACCGGCAGCTGCAGAAGTGGCAAGGAACCGGTCGCCGGCCGTCAGGGCGATCTCGCCATTGGTGCCGAGGTCGAGGTAGAGAGTGGGAGCGGGAGCCGGGGACGGGGGATCGGCAACCCCATAAAGGAAGGCGACGGTGTCTCCCCCCACGAAGCCGCCCGGCAGCGGAAAAAGGAAGACATCCGCGGACAGCTCCCAACCGAGTTCCCGCGCGGAAAGATGGCGCCCGTCGGTAAAGAGGGGGCGGTGTGGAGGAAAGGCGAGGGAGCGCACCGGCAGGCCGAGGAGGAGGTGCTCCATGGCGGGATTGCCGGCTACGGCAATGGTGCGGAGGCTCCCGCGGGAAGCGCCGGACTGCGCCAGGAGCTCCTCCGCGAGGCGGTGGAGTTCCGTGCGGACCAGATCGGCCATCCGCCGCGCCGCCTCTTCCGAACGGCAGGCGGCGTCCAGGCGGGAAACCACATCCGCCCCCAATTCCCGCTGGGGATTGAGGCAGCCGGCGGAAGCGAGGCGCTCCCCCGAGACCAGGTTGACCAGGGACACGGCAATGGTCGTAGTCCCCAGGTCGACTGCGATGGCCAGGGAATCAGCGGATCTCAACGGCCTGCTCCCGCGGCGGGAGGACCTCTCCCACCGGCACCGCGAAGAGCCCCCGGTCCGCAGCCGTAGCAATAAACCGGTCACAGGCAGCGGGAGAAAGGGAGATCAGTAGTCCCCCCGAAGTCTGGGGGTCGAAGAGAGGGAGCAGGAGGTCGGGGGTCACGGTGGCGGCGACCCGTGGGGAGTAATGGTCGCGGTTGCGGTAGCATCCGGCCGGCACGAGCCCGTCGGCGATGAGTTCCGCAACGCCCGGCAGGATCGGCACGGCGGCGCGGTCGAACCGCAGGGTCACCCCTCCCCCCCGGGCCATCTCGCAGGCATGTCCGATGAGACCGAAGCCGGTCACGTCGGTGCAGGCGGAGGCTTCGCACTCAAGCATCAGCGCGCCGGCGGCGGCGTTTAGCCCCGACATCCAGCGGGTCGCCTCCGCAACCACCGCTTCGGGCGCCATGTCAACCTTGAGGGCCGTGGCGACGATCCCGGTGCCAAGCGGTTTGGTGAGGACCAACCGGTCGCCGGGGCGGGCGGTGGAGTTGCGCACGACCCTCTCCGGGCAGATGAGGCCGGTTACGGCAAGGCCGTACTTCAGCTCATGGTCCTCCACGGTATGCCCCCCCACGAGGGAGGCACCCGCCTCGCGCACGGCATCGAGCCCCCCGGCGAGGATCTCCCTCAGCACCTCCGCCGGCAGGGTACAGGAGGGGAAAAAGGCCAGGTTCATGGCCGTCACCGGCCGTCCCCCCATGGCGTAGACGTCCGAAAGGGCATTGGCCGCGGCGATCCGGCCGAAGGTGAAGGGGTCATCCACCAGCGGCGTGATGATATCCACCGTCTCCACCAGGGCAAGCCCCTCCCCGATCCGGAAGACCCCCGCATCGTCGGCGGTCTCCGGCCCCACGAGAAGGTTCGGGTCCCCTCCCCCTCCCAGGATGCCGCTCAGCGCGTCTTCCAGGCCCGCCGGGCCCAGCTTGGCCGCTCAGCCGGCGGCTTTCACCATGCCGGTCAGTTTGATTTTCGTGTTGGTCATAGGTGTCGTCTTGCGGGGAGAAGAGCCCCCGTCCGTGAAGTGGCATCAACGCGAGGCGTTGAGATAGATCCGCGGCACCCGCTTGCTGATGCCGCAGAATATTTCGTAGGGGATGGTTCCGGCCCAGGCGGCCAGCTCCTCCGCCCGGACACAGGCGCCGTCCCGGTCGCAGCCAAGCAGCGTCACCTCGTCCCCGACCCCGACGCCCGGGATATCCGTCACATCGGCCATGATCCAGTCCATGCAGACCGTCCCCGTCACCCGGGCCCGCCCCCCCCGGACCAGCACCTCCCCCCGGTTGGTGAGGGCGCGGTCGTAGCCGTCAGCATACCCCACGGGAATGCTGGCGATGAGCCGCCGGTCGGGGGCGGTGTAACGGCGGGCGTAGCTGATGCTCGTTCCCGGCGCCACCTCCTTCAGCATCGCCACCGTGCTCCTCAGACGCATGACCGGCCGCAGCGCCATCCGCCCCTCGAACTCCTGCGACGGGAGCGCCCCGTACAGGACAATCCCCGGCCGGACCATGTTGCAGAACGGCAGCTTCATCCCGAAGGCGGCGGCACTGTTGGCGATGTGGACGTAACGGGGCGACAGCCCCAGGGAACGGGCCTCGGCCACCGCCTCGGCAAAGAGCGCCGCCTGCCGGTCGGTATAGCGTCGCCCCTCGTCGTCCAGTTCGTCCGCCGAGGCGAAGTGGGAGATGATCCCCTCCAACTCGATGTGCCGCAGCTCCCGCAACTTGCGGAAAAAGTCGGGAGCCTCCGCGGCGGCGACCCCGAGCCGCCCCATGCCGGTGTCGATCTTGACGTGGACCTTGGCCTTGCGGTAGAGCCGGGCGGCCGCTTCATCCAGGACCCGCGCCTGTTCGAGACCGAAAAGGGCCGTTGAGAGATTGTAGCCGACGCACTTGCGTTCCTGTCCCGGGTAGACCCCGCCGAGGATCAGCACCGGCCGGTCGATGCCGCTCTTGCGCAACTGAATCCCCTCGGCCAGGAAGGCGACGCCGAAGGCGGTCACCCCGAGGGCTTCGAGCTCGCGGGAGATATCCATGAAGCCGTGGCCGTAGGCATCGGCCTTGACCACCGCCAGCACGCCGCAGTCGGCGGGAATAGTCCGCCTCACGAGGTCGAAGTTGTGGCGAAGCGCAGCCAGGTCTATTTCTGCAACGGTAGGTCTACTGTCCATCGGGGCATCCGGGGCTATCCGCCGGCAGGCGGCGGTGGATTGCAATTCAGCTCTGAATAACAACTATCACTTCTCCCCCATGCTGTAAAGATGAAAACCCGCACGGCTCAAGGGGTTAAAACACATTGACTTGGCGTACGAATTCGTTTAGCCTGTTTACACAAAATGTCTGCTGGGGGAGTTCGCGCAGAACTGAGACGGGCGGCGCCCGAACCCTTTGAACCTGATCCGGTTCGCACCGGCGTAGGGAAGCGGCCAGAAACCTCGCACCCCTCTTCTCTTTTCTGGAACCGTGACCGTCGTCACGGTTTTTTTGTTTCGGGAGAATCTTCATGAATACCAACGGCCATCCCCTCCGGCTTGTCGTCAGCCGCGAAAAGCAGGACTCGGTCATCCGGGGGCTCTACCTCGTCACCGACGGGGGGGAGCGCCTCGCGGAGCGGGTGGAAGCGGCCATCGACGGCGGCGCACGGGCAGTCCAGTACCGGGACAAGGCGGGGGCCGGCGGCCGTCGCCTCGCCCTCGGCCGGGAGCTGAGGGAGCTCTGCGCAAAGCGGGGCGTGCCGTTCATCATCAATGACGACCTGGAGCTGGCCAAGGCCCTCAAGGCCGACGGCCTCCACCTGGGGCAGGAGGATGGCGATCCCCGGGAGGCCCGGCGCATCCTCGGGCCCGGCAGGATCATCGGCGTCTCCACCCACACTCTCCGCGAGGCCCTGGAGGCCCAGGCGGCGGGGGCCGACTACATCGGCTTCGGCGCCATGTACCCGACCGCCAGCAAGGATATCGAGCACCTGCCGGGACCGCAGACCCTCGCCGCCATCCGCGAGCAGATCACCATCCCGGTCGTCGCCATCGGCGGCATCTCCCGGGACAACGGCGGCACGGTCATCGACGCCGGCGCCGATGCCCTGGCGGTCATCTCGGCGGTCCTCTCCGCCCCCGACCCCGCCCTGGCGGCCGCGGAACTCTCTCTGCTCTTCAACCGCCGCGCCGCCCCGCCGCAGGGTTCCGTCCTCACCGTGGCGGGGAGCGACTCTGGTGGTGGTGCCGGCATCCAGGCCGACCTGAAAACCATCACCCTCCTCGGGAGTTACGGTTCATCGGTTCTCACCGCCCTCACCGCCCAGAACACGCGCGGGGTGAGCGGCATCCACGGACTCCCTCCCGAGTTCGTGGCGGAGCAGCTCGATGCCGTTCTCTCGGACATCCCCGTCGACACGGTGAAAACCGGCATGCTCTTCTCGGCCGGGATCATCGCGGCCGTCGCCGACATGCTTGCCGAGTACCGTCGGCGGATCGTGGTGGTCGATCCGGTAATGATCGCCAAGGGGGGCGCTCCGCTCATCGACCGGCATGCGGTGGAGATCCTGAAGGAACGGCTCCTGCCGCGCACCTACCTCCTCACCCCCAACATCCCGGAAGCGGAACGGCTGACCGGCATGACCATCGCCGACGAGGAGGGGATGCAGGAGGCGGCCCGGCGCCTCCACCGGCTCGGGACCCGGAACGTCCTGGTCAAGGGGGGACACCTCCTCTCCGGGGATTCGGTCGACATCCTCTTCGACGGCTCCGCCTTCCACCGTTACGCCGCCCCGCGGATCCTCAGCAAGAACACCCACGGCACCGGCTGCACCTACGCCTCGGCCATCGCCACCTTCCTGGCCCGGGGGGAGCCGCTGCGCGAGGCGATCAGCCGCGCCAAGCAGTTCATCACCGCCGCCATCAGGCACGGCCAGCCCCTCGGAAAGGGGCACGGACCGGTAAACCATTATCTCGCGGCGCAGGAGTTCAGGGACCGGTAACCATCAACCGCCAATTCAACCCAAGGAGCATACACCGCATGGCCACAACGCAACTGGAATACGCCCGCAGGGGGATCATCACCGACAAGATGAAGGAGGCCGCCCTGGCCGAAGGGGTCGCCCCCGAATTCATCCGTGACGGCATCGCCGACGGCACCATCATCATCTGCCATAACATCAGGCACGGCAACGGCCGCCCCCTGGCCGTGGGGAAGGGGCTGCGGACCAAGGTGAATGCCAACATCGGCACCTCGGCCGACGACACCGACATCACCAAGGAGCTGGAAAAGGCCCGGGTGGCGGTGCGCCACGGGGCCGACGCCATCATGGACCTCTCCACCGGCGGTCCGGTGGACGAGATCCGCCGCGCCATCATCGCCGAGACCAACGCCTGCATCGGCTCGGTCCCCCTCTACCAGGCGGCCCTCGACGCCGTGCGGACCAAGAAGAAGGCCATCGTCGACATGACCGTGGACGACATCTTCGAGGGGATCGTCAAGCACGCCGAGGACGGGGTCGACTTCATCACCGTCCACTGCGGCGTGACCCGCGCCACCGTGGAGCGGATGAAGAACGAGGGGCGCCTCATGGACGTGGTCTCCCGCGGTGGCGCCTTCACCGTGGAATGGATGGCGCACAACCGCCGGGAGAACCCCCTCTTCGAGCACTTCGACCGGCTTCTGGAAATCACGAAGGCGTACGACATGGTCCTGTCGCTGGGGGACGGCTTCCGCCCCGGCTGCCTCGCCGACGCCACCGACCGGGCCCAGATCCACGAGCTGATCATCCTGGGAGAGCTGACCCAGCGGGCGAGAGAAGCCGGGGTCCAGGTGATGATCGAGGGGCCGGGACACGTGCCGCTCAACCAGATCGAGGCGAACATCCTCCTCCAGAAGCGGCTCTGCCACGGCGCCCCTTTCTACGTCCTGGGTCCGCTGGTGACCGACATCGCCCCCGGCTACGACCACATCACCTGCGCCATCGGCGGGGCCATCGCTGCGGCGGCCGGCGCCGACTTCCTCTGCTACGTCACCCCCAGCGAGCACCTGCGACTCCCGACCGTGGAGGATGTCCGCGAAGGGGTCATCGCCTCCCGCATCGCCGCCCACGCCGCCGACATCGCCAAAGGGGTGAAGGGGGCCATCGACAAGGACATCCGGATGGCCAGGTGCCGCAAGAAGCTCGACTGGGAGGGGCAGTTCAGCCTCGCCCTCGACCCGGAGAAGGCTCGGCGGCTGCGCTCCGAGTCCGGGGTGGCCGACCACGGCGCCTGCACCATGTGCGGCGAGTTCTGCGCCTACAAGGTGATGGACGACGCCATGGAGAAGCAGGCGGCGCAGGGGTAACCCCCCGAACCATCCGGCAGAGCAGAACGTGCGGCCGCCCCTCCCCCGGGCGGCCGCAGTCGTTTCCCGCGGCGGGATTCCCTGCTGCCTCCCGATGCCCGCGCACCCGCGGGCATTTCCGCTTCTTCCGACAAAAAGAAATCCCGCCGAAGCGGGATCAAGAGCACCTGAAAGAAAGCCGTTTGCGGCGGACCGCAATCAGAAGGTCAGGACGTCGGCAATGGCCTGGACCTGGGCCGGCGTCAGGGTGGAGAGGAACCCCATCCCGCCGACGTTGCCGTTGATTGCGGCCTGGATCTGGGCGGCGGTCCGGTTCTTCTTGTTGGAGGTCGCCAGCGGGTTATGGCAGCCGGCGCAGTTGGTGCCGTAGAGGGCCACGCCGTCGGTCGCCGAGGTGGTCGCCGAGACCTGGTTCGAGGCGGCGCTCTCGCCGACGGCATTCACCGCCGTCACGATATAGAAGTAGGGGGTGTTGGCGCTAAGGAGCGTCTGGCGGTAAGGCGAGGTGGCGCCGGTGATCTTGGTCCCCGTGGCGGTGGTGACGCCGCTCGTCGTCGACCAGTAGAGGTTGTAGGAGGTGGCGTCGGCGACGGCGGCCCACGATACGGTCACCTGATTGACGCCCCCCATGGCCCCCACCCCGATCGGTGCGGCGGGGATGGTTGCCGCGCTGGTGGTGGTAGCCGAGACCTGGGACGACGGCGGGCTCTCGCCCACGGAATTGACCGCCGTGACAATGTAGTAGTAGGTGGTATTGGCCGTCAGCCCCGTCTGGACATAGGGCGAGGTGGCGCCGGTGATCTTGGTCCCCGTGGCGGTGGTGACGCCGGAGGTCGTCGACCAGTAGATGTTGTAGGAGGTTGCCCCGCTGACAGCGTTCCAGGAGATGGTCACCTGGTTGAACCCGCCGACGGCGCTCACCACGCTCGGGGCGGCCGGAGCCGTCGTTGGAGGTGACGTAGTTTCCTCGATCGATATCTTGGTCGCCTTCAGGACATTGTTGCTGAAGGTCCCCTCCACTTCCACCTTGACGCCGTTGGCGACCCCGGCAAGCGAGAGGGTGCCGGCGTCGACGAGGGTTCCTCCGACCATGAACGTTGTGCCGGTGAGGCCGCTGACCAACCCTTCGACCTCCGCGTGCTCCCCTTCCTCCGCCTGCACTCCTTCGGTGTACAGCTTCACCTCCGTGGCCTTGAGCGGTGCACCGGTAAGCGCCGGGAGCGTCCCTTCCACCCGCACGAAGGTACCGGTGGTCACTCCCGCCGGCATGGTCACGCCGGAGGCGTCCACCTGCAAACCGTTGATGGTAAAGGTGGTACCGGAGATAGTGCTTATGGCCCCCTTCAGCTCGACGACGGAGCTTGGGGTCCAGTCGGGAAGATGCCGCTCAATGCGGGTCGCCATGATCGTACCGCTCGCATCGGGCATGCCACTCACCTGCACCATCTGACCCGGTTTGACGCCGACCGTTCCGGCCCCGGAGAAGTCGTCGAATACGGTCCTGGCGGGGTCGAACTTGATCTTCTGCCCTAGAACCGTCATGGAGCTGGAGACATTGCTGAACGTCGAAATCGGCCCCTCCAGGTTGTCGGCGAAGTCGACACTGGTTGCCGTTCCGTTGGAGGCATCATCGAGGGTTCCCTTGACCGTGACGACCATCCCGACCTTGAGTCCCCCCGAGACATCGGCGGGATCCTCCATGCTGATAGTTGCCTTATCTACGTTGAACTTGATCCCGTTGACATAAACGCTTCCCAGTTGGGTAATCGCCCCTCTGCTGACCACCGGCGTGCCGGCGGCCGGAGCAGTTCCCCCGCCACCGCCACCGCAGCCGGCCAGTGACAGGACGAAGATTGTTGCAAACAAAACGAAGAACCATTGCTTGACTCGCATACGCAAACCTCCTTGTCGTCTCCGAAAGTCCTTTTCTTCGACAGCGGCCAGTTCTCCGAAAAGCGATCCCACCCCCTTTCCGCCTGCCGGTTCCATTCATGCGGCAGATAAAAATGAAAAAAGCCGGGAGCCGCCATATCCATGGATATCTCGACAACCCGGCTGTCTCGGTGAGACCCTCTGGGTTTTCTGTCCCAACCTCGCGGAAGGTTTAGCTTTATCGACTATCCCTATAGCAGGTTATCTGCAGGCATTATTTCAAGTATTCCAGAATTTCGGGCCGGGTCAAGCACCGGACAACAAACGCCGCTGTTCCGGGGGTTGACTATGGGATCAAATTGGGTTAAGTTTTTTGTTCTTCACGCCACCTTAGCTCAGTCGGTAGAGCAATTGATTCGTAATCAATAGGTCGCCGGTTCGATTCCGGCAGGTGGCTCCAGAAAGATCAAGCACTTACAAGTAATCTTGTAGGTGCTTTTTTCGTTTCTAGGTGTAGTGTATCCCCAGATTATGCCTTGACGACGGGGCAACCGAGAGGGTATCTTTGCTCCCCGTGGCTGGAGAGGAATCGAAAAAACTGAACAATTACCGCGCACTCATCGAACGGGTCGATGCGATGTGCCGGCGGATCGGGGAGCGTTTCCCCGACCGGATCGCATGCCGCAAGGGGTGCTCGGACTGCTGTCGTCATCTCTCCCTTTTCCCGGTCGAGGGGGCTGCCCTCGCGGAGGCCGTGGAGACGCTGCCGGCCGCCGAGGCAGACCGGATCCGGTGTCGGGCCCGCGAGAGCGCCCCCGACGGCCCCTGTCCCCTTCTCGAAGACGGAGCCTGCCTTCTCTATGGGGCGCGCCCCCTCATCTGTCGAACCCATGGGATGCCACTCATCATGATGGCCGACGGCGAACGGCGCGTCGACTTCTGCCCGCAGAATTTCCAGGGGATCCCCTCGCTCCCCGGTGATGCGGTGATCGACCTCGATCGGCTCAACGAAATCCTGGCAGCCGTCAACAGCCTCTTCCTCGGCCGGGTTGCCGACGGCGAACAGGCACCTCGACGGATCACCATCGCCAACGCCCTCCTCGGCGGCAAGAGCTAAGACGATGCAATGACTCAACCCATGATAATTCTGGCAGTTTAGACCAAACTGCATACAACTAACGCATACCAATCCACTGCAAAATCTGCCCCTCCGGGCATAGGAACTGAAAGGAGACCTTCCCGTGTTGACCACCCAGCCGAACCGTAGAGCCGCCGGGCTCGCCGCCCTATCTCTCCTGGGGTTCATGACGCTCGCCGTCGCGGCCCCCGTTCGGGCATCGTCCGCCGGACCGGACAAGGGATATCTGCCGGTGGAAGCAACGGCCCCCTCCCCGGCGGACGCGCACCTGGCGGAACTGTTCACTCCCCCCTTCGGCTATCGGGAGATAAAGGTGACAACGGGGAGCAACGCCCGCAAGCTCGTCACCATAACGTCGGACCGGATACTCAACGGACGGGCGGTGCGAAAGTTCAACGAAAATCTCCGGTCGAAGGGGATCAGCGTTTTCGGCGCCGCGTACTACGGCGACTTTTCGTGGGGACGGACCGTGGTGGATGCCGCCATTACCGCAACGAGGAAAGTGGCCGGCGAAGCGGATACCATCGAGGTTTCGGAGGGAATCGCCCGGGACCCGCAAAGCGGTGAGCCGCTCATGCCGCTCACCGTCTCGGTGGACGAGATCTCGATTCCGCTGCGGGACGATTTTGGAACGTCGTGGCGGAAAGTGCATCTCATCCCCGACCGGGAGCCTGCCGTCACCGACCCGAAGACCGGCCGTTATCCCGGCTCCCGGGTTCGCGCCGTGCGGGAGAACGATCCCGACCGGAAGGACGTTTTCTACTCGGTGAAGGGGAACCTGGCCGACGTTGAACGGTACTTCGAAGAGCGGCTCAAGGATCTCCACCGCACCGTCATCGTGACGGGTAACGAGACGGATGAGCCGGCACCCACGGAAATCTTCGGCATCAAGACCCCCGCCCAGATGATCGTGCTCTCGGGGTACACCTTCCATGCCGCAACCAGGAAACTCTCCAGCACCGAGGTAACCCTCAAGCGCGCCAGCGACGCGAACCTCGCCCCCTACGTGGAGGTGGAGGTAACGGAGAACTAGCCCCCTCTCCCCCACGCCGCCGGGTCCTGCCGGAAGAACTCCCGGAGCATGCCGTAGAGCTCCGGATGGTGCTCCCGCAGGCCGGCCGGCATCTCGAAGAAGGCCTCCACCGCCACGGCAAAGAACTCGGCCGGACTCTCGGCCCCGTAGGGGTCGAGAAACGTCCGCCTCCCCGCCTCGTCATCCGCCCGCAGCCGTTCAAATTCCCGCTCCCAGATCTCCCGCCACGGCGATGCCGGGGGAGCTGCCGGCAGAAAGCCGTCGTCCCCCGTGATCCGGGCCTCGTGATCGAGCTGGTGGGCAAATTCGTGAAAAACCACGTTGAAGCCGTCGTCGGGGGTCTCTGCGTCCAGAAGCACGTCGCGCCACGACAGGACCACCGTCCCCTGCTCCCACGACTCCCCGACCCGAAGCTCCTCCCCTTCGGTGACGACCCCCGTCTCGTCCCAGCGGCGGCGCTCGCCGACATACTCGTCGGGATAGATGACTATCGAAGAGAGAAAGGGATAGTAATCGGTCTGGCGATGAAGAAGGAGAATGGATGCGAGGGCCGCCACGGTCACCCGGATCTCGTCGGTTACCGCGATGCCGCCGCACCCCTCGAAGTGCTTTTCCGCAAGGAGTATCCGCGTGTGGCGCAGAAGCTCCTCCCGGTCCCGCTGTGGGAGGAGATGGTAGAAGGGGACGTTACGTTCGACAATGGCACGCCAGGGGGGAGGGAACTCCTGCCGGGAGAGGCGGGTGCGCCGCAGGCGCTTCAGGAAGAACACCGCCCTACCTCAAGGCTCGCTTCCGCTGCGGTTCGTCCCCGCTTCACTCTTCTTCTCCGCCGCAGCGTCGCCCTTTGCGGCCTGCGGCAACCGGTCAACCCGGTACCCCGCCCCGGCGGCCCGGGCCAGGAGGTCCGCCATTAAAGTCGACAGCACCTCCTCCCGCCGGACGGCCTCGGCCCCGGGGCGCTCCAGAAGGTCTGCCGGCACCAGCCAGGCGAGAAGCTCTTCCAGGCGTTCCTTGACGAACCACTCGAAACCGCCGCTCCTGTGGACCCCCAGGAACCGCGCCGCATCGCGGTCCGCTACGAGCTGGCGCAGCTGCACCGCTTCCCCGTCGGGACCACGCAGCCGGTGGCGCAGGAGCACCGTCACAAGGGCCGACGCCCCGGCCGGAGACCAGGGGATATCTATTTTGAGCGCCGCATCGGAGATCACGTCGAACAGGGCACGCAGAAGCCCGAAGGTGCCGAGCCGCTCCGTCATCTCTTCCTGCTCCTTGCCCGCGGCGACTCCCTCCGCCGCTCCCCGCAGCACCGCCGCAATGAAGAGCAGCAGCCGGCCGGCCGGGGTATCGACGACCCCGCGCCAGGGAGGCGGCGGTTCGATCCCCGTTACCGGTCTGGCGACGAGGGCAGACGCCCGCTCAAGCCGGATATTGATGGCATCGGCCATGGCCTGTGCCTCCGCCGGAGAACCGGCGGTTTCGGCAAGCAGTTCCGCGAAGCGCTTCACCTCCCCGCCCAGGTCCTTGAGCCGGCCGGTCTCCGGGGCGGCCGGGACGGTGGTCGGAGGAAGGGGCGCGACGAGAACCGGAAGATCGGCGCAGAGCGCCCGGAACGCCTCCACCAGGGGGGCGAAGCGGACGAGCTTCACTTCCTCGTCGATGCTCGGCACCCCCTTCCCTCCGAGGCCGAAGCAGAGGGCTCCCCAGGTGCCGTAGTCATCGTCGCGGATCTCCCGGAAATCGAGGAAGACGTGGTACTCGTACGCATCCAGCTCCACGTACATCCCTTTCTCGCAGAGCTCCCGGCCGTGGCGGATATATTCGAGCCCCGTGGCGTAGTCGCGGAAGACGTAGTAATACCTGCCGTCGGCGTTGAATCCGAGGGCCTCGCCGAGGGTGGTCTGGACAAGCACCGTTTCGCCGGAGTCGATGGTGGCGGCCCGGGCGGTGGAGCTCCGGATCCAGCCGGCGGTTTCGGCGTAGCAGTTGTGATAGAGGACCACCCCCCGCTCCTCGCCGAAACGGTTGGAATAGGCGAAGACATTCTCGTTCACCACCCCGTCCACGAAGAAGTCGTAGAGAACGAAGCTCTCGGAGCCCGAAAAGAGACGGCGGCGCCGCACGAGGGGGAAGATCCGGCGCTCGTGCTCCGCCACCAGGTGCTCGTCCACCGGTTCGTCCCAGTAGGCCCGCCGGTACTCCATCCCGTACTTCTCGTGGAATCCCTCGATCTGCCCGTGGCCGAACATCGGGAGCCCCGGCATGGTCACCAGGAGCACGCAGGCGCCGAAGTACTTCTTCTCCTTGCCGAACTGCTCCATGGCGGTCCGCTCGTCGGGGTTGTTCATGAAGTTGACGAAGCGCTTGAGGATCTCGGGGTTGAACTCCAGGACGTTCTTGATGGTCTGGCGGTACTTGGCGTTCTCCTCCAGCTTGAGCATGTTCATGAAGGCGCTGTTGTAGACCCGGTGCATCCCCAGGGTCCGGACGAAGTATCCCTCCATGAGCCAGAACGCCTCCGCCAGCAGGAGCGTATCCGGCGCCTCCGCCGCCACCCGGTCCACCACCTGGCGCCAGAACTCCTCGGGCATGGCGGCGTCGAAGGCCCCCCGGGTCATGCCGTGCTCGGCCCGGGAGGGGACGCCGCTCCCCATTCCCGGCTGGGGGAACCAGAGGCGCTGGTAGTGCTTCTTGGCCAGGGTCATGGCGGCGTCGAAGCGGATGATCGGGAAATTGTGCGCCACATGGAGGATGGTCCGAACCACCGCCTCCCGCACCTCGGGGTTGAGGTAGTCGAGCTGGGCGGTGTCGTTCCACGGGGTGCTCGTCCCGTCGTTGCCGTGGTAGATGTAGCGGGTCCGGCCGTCACGGTGGTCGTAATGCTTGAAGACCACGGCGGCATCGCTCTTGTTCCAGTAACCGTCCTCGATGTGCAGGCTTATCTCGGGGGAGGAGGAGAGATCGGGGCCGTTGAAGGTGTAGGTGGGATACGGCGGATAGTCGAGCTGGACGAACCAGCCGGGGTGCTCGATGGTCCACTTCGAATAGATGCCGGTATGGTTCGGCACCATGTCGCTCGCCAGCCGGATGCCGCGCCGCAGCGCCCGGTCCCGGAGATTGCCGAGGGCCTCCCAGCCGCCGAGGTCGACGGCGATGGCGTAGTCGAAGAGGGAGTAGGCGGAGGAGATCGCCTCGGGGTTGCCGCAGAGCCGCTTGATCCGCTGGGAGGCGGAGGAACGCTCCCAGATGCCGATGAGCCACAGGCCGGTGAAGCCCCGGCGGGCAAGGAGATCGAGCTCCTCGTCGGGGATCTGGTCGAGGCGGGTGACCTCCCGTCCGTATTGTTTGGCCAGTTGGCCGAGCCAGACGTAGACCATCTTGGCCATGAGGACCACGTTCGGCATCCAGTCGACATCGGGGGAGAAGCGCTCCGGCTCCGGATAGTGGTCGTCGGGAGCGGGAAAACCGCCCCGCGGGGCGAACTCCAGGACCTGGGGCGGTCCGGCCCCTTCCCACCGCGGCCGCGTTTCCTCGGCCACGATGTCGAAGGCGGTCGTCACCTCGGCCAGGATCTCCGGGGGAAGGAACGGCGCCCAGCGACTGCGGATATACGCCAGCTGGCCGGCGAGGGAATCGGGCGACGCCTTGAGGGGGGCACGGAGGAGCTCGGGAAGGGTAAGCCCGAATACCTGGTCGGCGGGAGCGTTCCCGATCTGCAGTTCCAGGTTCGCCATCACCCGCCGGTAGGGGGAGCGGCGCTCCAGCTCCCGGTCGTCGAACAGGAGGCGAAAGGGATCGAGCGCCCGGTTGTCCGCCGCCACCCGCAGCAGGAGCAGCTCTTTCACCACCCGCTGGCGCCGCCGGCGGTCAGCGGTGTCTCCCGCCAGGAATTCCGCCGGAGTCGCCGCGCCATCGAGGACCGCTCCGGGAGGGAAGAATTCCACGAACCGGGCAATGGTGTCGCCAAGCTCTCCGGCTTCGTAGGCGTAACCGCTGGCAGAGATGGAATCCGTCAGGAGGGCCGGGTGGCGGGCGTCTGCATAGAGGTCCACCATGTGGCGGAGCGCCCTGAGCATGATGATGTAGAGATTAAGCTGTCCCGCCGGCACCGGCCGGTCCGCCAG